>NZ_JBIBWT010000002.1:0-532974 GCF_043081525.1 Streptomyces sp. NPDC014864 | reverse complement strand
TCGAGAATCCGGCCTCGTCCTCGATGACGAGCCAGGCCCCGAGCGCCGCCACGGTCCTTCCACGCTCGGCCAGGTCTCCTTCACCCAGCCGGCCACCGCGGCCTCGTCCCGCTCGATCGCACGTCGGGCGGGGACCTGGCAGCTCCAGCCGTGCCGCTTGAGCAGGGCGGCCACCCCTTGCACGGTGTAGCTCTTGTGGAAGCGGCGCCCGATCAGCGTCTTGATCCGCGACAGGGTCCAGGTCTGGTCCGGCCAGCCGTGTGCCACCGGCCCCTTGGCCAGCTCCCGCTCCAGCACGGCGAACAGTTCGTCACTGAGCAGCGGCAGCGATGCCGGGCCCTTCGAGGCCAGGGCCCGGGGCCCGTTCTGCGACCAGGCTCTGCGCCAACGCTGTACCGACCGGATGCTGACCCGCAGGTCGTGAGCGATAGCCGTGTTCTCGTCGCCCTGCCGGAACCGCTCGGCCGCCTCCAACCTCAACTGCTCACGGAAGGCCCGCCGTTCGTCGGTCAGTCCGCCCCCTTGCGCATACCTCATGCGCTCGGCATACCGCAGGGATCAAGAGACGTCAGCCCCTACGACACCACCCTTTGAAGGTCAGTAACGGGAGTACACGCCCTCAACGCCGCCCGAGCAGCCGCCTATCCGCGCGACCTCTTAGCCGCGCCAGTACCGCCCGGCGGCGGTGCTCACTGCCGTGACGGGATGCGCGCCGCGAGCTCCTTGACCCAGCGCCCGGCCGCAGGCGCATGCGGCCCGCCGTCGGTGACGACGTCCCGCAGCCAGTCCAGCAGGTTGTGTGCCTCGTCCAGAGTCAGCAGCGGCAGCCTCTCACCGACCCCCTCCAGCGAAGCGAAGTCGATCTCGTCCAGTTCCAGGTCCTCATTGCTGTCCACGACTGTGGCAACGCCTTTGCTGCACCCACGGTCACGCCGACACCAGCGCGGACACGGGTCAGCCCCGGTGGCATGTTCACCACCGGGGCTGACCCGTCAGAGAAGTGTGATCGTGAAGGGCGGTCGCCTTCGCGGCGAAAGGCTATGCATGGCTTCAGCCGAACGATCGTCCCTGCAGGCAATAGGTGAGGCCGGGGACACTGTCCCTTCACCACCACGCCGTCTACAAACACGGCGGCCCAGCCCGCATTCCCGTCGCGCCCCCCATCCGAATCACCGGTCGGGCTTCTCCGGGTACGGCGCCGGTGCTCTCGTCGACGAGCACGGCGCCGTCGGCGGTTCACCGGGTCCGCGGGGCCTGCGATGACACGGTCGGCGGAGATCAGTAACGTGTTCACGGGGGTGGGGGTCTCCTCCCGTGCCTGCTGCTTCCCTGCGAAGCGTTCCGCGAGCCCTCCTACGGGAACTGCTTCTCCTCGCGGCCGATGTCGTCGATCGGGCCGAGAATCGTCCAGCCGGGCCCGAGGGGGCGGGTGGAGCGGAAGCCGTGGGCGTCCGCGTACTCCTCGGCCTCCTCCGCGGTGTCCTCGGGGGCGCGCATGATCGTGTAGCGCGGGGGGTCCTCGTGGTAGAAGCGGTAGAACGTGCGGCCCTCGTCCTTGGACTGGTAGAGGATCACGCTGACGCCCCAGAGGGCGTCGTACACCTTCTGGTCGCGCGGGGGCGTCGTCGTGCACGTGTCGGAGGGGCGGCCGGGCTCGCGGACGCAAGTCCGGTAGCCGCTCCAGTCGATGCGTACGGCGCGGGGGTGTTCCGCGATCAGCTTCCGCATCCGGGCGTCGGCCCGGGCGAAGGCGTCCTCGCGGCGGTCGTACTCCTGCTGCAGCCGGTTGAAGCGCTGCTCGTCCAGGCCGCTGCCGAAGTGGGCCTCCAGGCCCACGAGGACGGCGACCCGCCAGGCCAGGTACCCGGCCGTCACCACGAGCAGCGTGACGACCAGGACCCGGCCCGGCGATCGCCTGTGGGGCATCAGGTCGGCGAGGTCAGAACGTGCCGCTGATGGGGATCTCGATGTCCGCCTGCGCGATCGCCGGGGGGTACTTCCCGTCGAACCGGTCATAGTGCTGGAGCGTAAACCAGTCGATGAAGCCGTAGTTCGTGATCTCGTCGTCCGGGTCGAGACCGAAGTGGTCGTAGGAGTGGAAGACGAGCTTGCCGGAGAAGGAGTTCCCCTCGACCTTGTAGTCCTTCAGCGCGATCGTGTGGCCTTGGAACTGGTGGATCGCGATGGAGAGGGCACGCTGGTTGCCGTCCCAGAGCGAGAAGTCGTACACCGGGTACTTCACGTCCTGGCGGAGGAACTCCTGGAAGAGGAAGTTCTGGGTGAGGTCCTCCTGGACCTTGAGCTGATCGGTGCGGCCCTTGTTGTCGATGAGGGACTGCTTGATGATCTGGCCGGCCTTGTCGGTGTACGCCTTCTCCTGCGGAGAGGCGCCGACGGCGCGGGAGAGGGCCGTGCCGGAGCCGCTGTAGAGGTAGCGGCCGGGGTCGAAGTTGTCGTCGACGGTGACCGTGCCCGCGCTCTGGCCGCCGCGGCCGTAGCGGAAGGTGTTGCGGAGGTCGTCGACGGACTGGGCGTTGTCGGCGTCGGCGCCGAGCTTGCCGAAGTTCATGATGTCGTTGAACTCGGCCCACATCCAGGACTCGGGCGTGATGCCGGCGTCCCAGAACTCCCAGCCGAGGTCGGTGAGTTTGTCGTAGTTGTAGTCGTTGAAGGTGAGGTCGTCGGCGACGCGCGGGTCGGCCGGGACGGGCGGGTGCAGGGGGTCGGGGGCCTTGCGGTGGCCCTCGAGGTAGGACGACTGGTGGATCAGCATGTCGGTCGGGGGCGGGTCACCCGGGTCTCCGCCGTCGCCGGGGCCGTCGTCGAGGATTCGCTTGCCAGGGGCCTTGGGGCCTGCCTTGTCGAAGGCGTGGCTGTCGAGGACGACGTACTTGGCGGAGCCGTCGGCCGTGGCGGTGGCCGTGATCGTGCTGCCGCTGCGCTGCTGGCCCGACTGCTTGACGAGGTGGCGGGCCTTCTCGTCGTAGCGGTAGAGGGCCGGTGCGGTGCCCTCGATACGGTCGGGGTCGAGGCGGAAGGTGAGCCTTGCGGCGCCGTGCGCGGGGGCGGAGACCTGGAAGCCGTTGCCGAGGTAGCCCGGAGTGGACTTCGGGAACTCCCGCTGGTTGGCAGGGAGCCTGGTGACCTGGAAGCCGCCGACCTGCTTGGCGCGCAGGCCTTTGAGCGTGGCCTCGGCGGCGGTGGCGCCGCCGTCCGCGCGGCGGGTCACGTCGAAGGCGGAGTTCTTGGCGCGGGGGGAGGCGTTGAGCCTCGTCTCCTCGCCGTCCTGGACACCGTCGCCGTCGGTGTCGGCCTTGGTGGGATCCGTGCGGAGCTTCAGCTCGCGGGCGTCCGCGAGGCCGTCCTGGTCGGTGTCGGCGCGGGTGGGCGTGGTACGGAGCTTGAGCTCGCGGGCGGCCGTGAGGCCGTCCTTGTCGGGGTCCTCGGCGCCGTCCTTGGTGCCGTCGCCGTCGGTGTCGGCCTTGAATGGGGAGCTGAAGCCGTAGCCGAGCTCGGCGAAGTCGGAGAGGCCGTCGCCGTCGGTGTCCTCGGACTTGGGGTCGAGCCCGGCGCGCACCTCCAGGTCGTCGGGGAGGCGGTCGCCGTCGGTGTCCTCCGTCGGCGAGATGCCGTGCGTGGCGAAGGACGCCCAGGTCGGGGTATCGACCTCGGAACCGGGCTCGGCGCGGTACCAGACGGTCTCGATCCTGCCCGGCTGGAGGGTGTTCGTGGGGCCGACGCCCTGGAGCGTCGTGCGCGCGTCCTGGGGAGCGGCGAGCTTCGCGGCGGAGGTGTCCGTGATGCGGTCAGAGAGCTCGAAGGTCAGCGACCATTTGGAGACGGGGTGATCGGAGACGTTCTCGAGCTGGAGCCGGGCGACGTACGAGCCCTCCGTCGCTCTGCCGCGGAGGGCGGCCGGGACCTGGCTCCACGCCGCGTCGCCGGGGGCGACCTGGCGGTAGGAGACGTCGACCGTGTTGTCGCGGTAGAGCGTCGCCCCGTCGGTGGCCGCGCCGTCGCCGGGAGTTCCCGCGGCGGCGGGCACGGCCGTGCCGAGGAGAAGGAGTAAGGCCGCGCCGAGTGGCACGGCGGCGCTTCTGTTCATGGGTCCTCCCATGTCTGAAGCCATGTCTGAAGACATGCCTGTTGTCTCGAAGCTGCCGCTGTGCCAAGGCAGTTCGGAATCGAACGGGAAAGCTAGCAGACGTGGGGGATGGTTCCCAAGGTCCGGTGGCGACGAAATTGAGATGTTTGGGAGATTGGTAAGCCCTGTTCCGCTTGTGTTCCTGCTCTGCCTGGGCACCCGCCTGGCGACCAAGGAGGAGCTCGCGGCCAACGTCGGCTACGTGCTCTTCCCGAGCAATCCGACCTTCGAGTCCTACAACGTGGTCCTCTCCGGCGGCGTGGTCACGCGGGCCGCGGTGGTCAGCGTCGTCATCACCCTGGTCGGCACGGCGCTCAGCCTGCTCTGCACGGTGGCCCTGGCATACGGGCTGTCGCGGCCGGGCACGGTGGCGGGCAAGCCGCTGCTGATGATCGTCCTCGGGACTTTCCTCTTCACCCCCGGCATCATCCCCAACTACCTGGTCATCCAGGAGCTGGGCATGATCGACACATATGGTGCGCGACTGGCGTCGTCGATGGCCGGTTGAGGACACACGGACAGCATCCTGCGGTCCGTCAGGACGGCACTGACGCCGATGCCCGCATCGAGGGGACGCGCGTGGGCGTGGAATCGACGGCCCGCCAGAGCTTCCGGCACGGGGCTGGCGCGCGTCAGCAGCTTTCGGACCTGGTTCGCGTTAGCCCGCGGGAATGATTCACCGGTGCCGCTGGGTGAACTGTGGACGGTGTTTCCGCGTCGGTGGCAGTCGTAGGCCCGCGGCCGTTAGCGTCGGCTCCTGTGCCGCACAGCTACGCATTCGTGAACCTCAAGCCCGGAGTGGGGAAAACGACCAGCGCCGTCTGGTTGGCCCACGCACTGCACGCCTCGGGCCTGTCACCGTTGCTTGTGGACAGCGACCCCGCGTCCTCCGCGCTGCGCTGGAGCGAACTAGCGGGCGGGTTCCCGTTTCCCGTGCTCGCTCTGCCGGTGGGCGACGTGCACCAGCGGGTGAACGACTTCCTCGACAACCGGCGGGCCGTGGTGTTCGACGCCCCGCAGATGGAGGACCACGCCCACATCGCCCGGTCCATCATGAGGTACGCGAGCGAGTGGATCGTGCCCGTGACCCCGGCTCCCATCGAGCTGGACCGCATGGCCCCCATCGACCGGGAAATGGACGACATGCAGTCCCTGCGCACCAATCCGGCCCGGGCAGCCGTCTTGCTGAACCGCACCAATCGTCCCGACGCCACGCGGACCGGCCCCGATGCCGACGCCCGCGAGGCCCTCAGCGAGCGGGGTTTCGACGTGTTGTCCACGCACATCCCGCGGCTCGACCTGTACTCCCAATCCTTCGGCAGCCCCGTCGAGGTGAAGGGAACGGCCTACATGGACCTTGCCGACGAACTCATCAACCGTCAGGACTCCGTGTGAACCAGCGCAAGGACGCCTATCGAGCCGCGCTGCGGCGTCGGCCGGACGGCACCACTCCCGCCACCGACACCACTACCACCACCACGGTCACGACGCTGGAAACCCGCTACGTCAAGGTGATCATCGAATTGGACCACACCGTGGCGCGTGCCCTCAATGACTGCTTCGGACAACCGCTGTCCGCGCTCAAGCGCGCCGGTGCGGCGAGTGTGCGGCTGCTGAGACACAACCCGTAGCCATCACGCGCTCCAAGCCAGCATGGCCACAGGCGCCATGGCCACCGCTGCGCGGAGCACGTTGCGGCTCCGCTCGCAGGGAACCGGGACGGCATGCCCACCATGACTGACTGACGCACATTCAAGTCCCAACCTCCGTAGTCCAGGCATGCCCGGAGAGGCCGTCCGCGCAGACGTCGTGCCATCTCGACGCAGACGAACTCCCGGTGGGCGTCCTCGGCGAGGTGGTGCAGCGCGCGGTGGGGTCGTGTTCCAAACGACGGCATCGCTGTTGAGGCTGCGGCCAAGATCCGGACCGTTCCCGGACCACTGAGCCGCCTCAAACTTCGGTGGCACGAACTGCCCCTGGTCACCAATCTTCAGTGACCACGCTCAACCTTCGTTGCTACAGAGCAGCCGGCACGAGAAGGGCCGAGCTGGCGGCCGCGGTCCGGTTCGTGGTCGCCGCGGTTAAAGGTGTCGTGAAGCCTTGGCCATCACCTACGTCGTCGGGGAGATCGCCGCGTTCTCTGTGGCGTTCGCGATCAGCCCGAATCCGAAGGACGACAGTCCTCGCCGCCGTGCTGTGCCCGAGTGCGACCAAGGCCGTCGACGCGGCCCTGCTGCTGGCGGAGATGGCCGTCCCGCACCCCGCCCGCCTCACCTGGCCGGACATCCTGCGCGTGGACCATGCCCCGGCACCCCCCACCGGCGGCTGGCCACGCTGGACGAGCGCCTGGCCCAGGCCGCGGAGGGAAATGGGAGATCCACTACGACCCCCACGACATCCGCCAGATCTGGGTCCGCCTGCCCGACAGCCGGCTGACCGAGATCCCGTGGATCCACCGCGACCACGTCCACCAGCCGTTCAGCGACCGCACCTGGCAGCACATCAGAACCCTCGCCCTGCACGGACGAGGACGACAGCATCGACGACCTCAACGACCGCCCCGACACCGAAGACGACGGAACCGGCCTCCCCACCCCGTACACGGGATTCGGGCTCTACGACGCATACGAGGAAGCCGGCAGGTGGTGAACCCCCGCCCCCACAGCACCGCACCGGCCAGCACCACCGCCGACGGGGGCGGCGGCGCGGCCGAGCCGTCCTGGCCTCTGACCACCTGGCAGGGCTGGGACCGCTTCGCCACCACCGACCCGCCCGCCCCGCCCCGCAACACTGAAGAGCGTCTCGCCTACCACTCCGCGTTCGTCACCATCCGTACCCCCGCCATCAGCACCCTCGCCACCCAGGTCCGCACCCTGATGATCCTCGGCCGCCACCACCAGGCCACCGCACGGCCCTCGCTGATCGTCACCGGCCCCGCCGCAGCCGACAAAACCACCGCCCTCCTCCACGTCGGCCGCGCCTGCCACCTCGCCCACACCCGCAAAATCCCCACGCTGCCCGGGACAGCAGCCCACACCGCGGTATCTGTGGCGTACGTCCTCGTCCCGCCCGGCGCCACCGCGAAAACCCCCATCACCGAATTCGCCCGCTACCCCGGCATCCCCACCACCGCCCGCGTGCCCCAGACCCAGATCACCGACGCCGTCTGCCACACCTACACCCACGCCGGCATCCAACTCGTCCTCATCGACGAAATCCACCGCCTCAACCCCCGCACCACCACCGGCGCACAAGCAGCCGACCTCTTGAAAGACCTCACCGAACGCCTCCCCGCGACCTTCGTCTGCGCCGGCATCAACCTCCCCGACACCCCCCTGGTCACCGGCACCCGTGGCGCCCAACTCGCCGGACGCGCCACCCTCATCGACTGCCGTCCCCTCCCCGCCCGCCACGGATCACGTGAACCCTTCCGCGATGTCATCACCGACATCGAAAACGCCCTCGACCTCTCCCACCACAAACTCGGCACCCTCACCCACCACAAACCCGGCACCCTCCCCCGCCGCGCCCCCAACCTCCACCAGCGCCCCGCCGGCCGCATCGGGAGCCTCACCCGACTCATCCGCCAAGCAGCCATCACCGCCATCTGCGACGGCACCGAACGCATCACCAAGCAATCACTCGACACCATCCGCCTCGACCACCTCGCCGAACAACACAACCGCCCCACACAAATCCGCCGACTAACCCCACCCGCCGAGCACGCAGAACAGCCCTCACCAGCACAAATACACGCCCGACCTTTCGACGCTGGCGCTAGCTTCAACGAGCCCGGCCCCACTCAGTGCAAAAGACACAAACCCAGCTCACACACCCTGACCTCACCGCCCAAACCACTCCCCCAGCCTCTCAACGAACCATCAACACACCAGGCCAGCCGCCACCCCGTACACCAACAAGCCCCCCTCCGAGCGTCAGCAGTCCGTTCCGACACAACCCTTGACACTGCAGACGTCTGACGACTTAGCTACGCGGCACCGGCGGCGATCCGCAGAGCACCGCCGACGCGGCCGGGATGGCCCGTGTGCGGGATTGGCCCGTACCACCGTAGGAGGAATGTCCGTGACAGAGATGTCCAAGGAGAGCGCGACGCAAGAATCTTCAGGCCTGCGTCGCAATGCTGTCGGGCTTGGTGGTGCCGTGGTCATGTCCGCGGCCATCATGGGTCCGGCGGTGTCCACGTTCTTCAATCCGCAGTTCTCGATGCCGTTCTCCGGGGCGGCGACCCCGCTGGTCTACGCCCTGTGCCTGGTGGCGATCCTGATCACCGCCAGCGGCATCATGGAGATGTCCTCGCGGCTCCCGAGCGCCGGTGCGTTCTACACCTACGTCACGCGTGGCATCGGCCCGAAGTCCGGGTTCGTCACCGGCGGTCTGATGTTCGTCGCCTACGCTCTGCTGCCGCCCGCCGAGGTCGGCCTTGTCGGATCGTATCTGCAGAGCACTCTGCGCGACGAGTTCGGCATCGCGGTGCCGTGGTGGGCGATCGGCCTCGTGCCGGCCGCGCTCATGATCTTCCTGGCACTCGAAGGTGTCCAGTCGTCGCTGCGCACCGCGCTGGTGCTGTTCACTGCCGAGGTCGTCATCGTCGTGACGCTGGCGGTCATCGTCGTGGCGCACGGCGGCAAGCACGGTCTCACGCTTCAGCCGCTGTCCCCGAGCGCGTCGCCGCACGGGGTGGGCGGTCTGGTTACCGGTTTCGTGTTCGCCGCGCTGAGCTTCGTCGGGTTCGAGGCGGCGGCGACGCTCGGCGAGGAGGTGCGCAAGCCCGCCCGCAATGTGCCGAAGGCGATAGGACTGTCCGTGCTGTTCGTCGGCGCCATCTACGTCTTCTGCGTGTGGGCCGAGGTCGTCGGCGTCGGCGTGGGTGCGGCCAACAAGATCGACGGCACCTCGACCCCCTGGAACGATCTCGCCGCGACGTACGCGCCGTGGGCGAAGCTGCTCGTCATTCTCGCCGCGGTCTCTTCGATGTTCGCCGTCATGGTCAACTCCAACACCGGCGTCGTACGGATTCTGCACGTCATGGGGCGTGAGGGCATGCTGCCCAAGCTGTTCGCCCACGTCGATCCCAAGCGGAAGACCCCGACGTACGCCGTCCTGGTCCAGGGCATCTTCTCCGTCGTCATCGCGCTGGTCGTGGGGGCGGTCGCCGGAGGCCTCGGCAGCCCGGAGGGCGGCTCCAACGTCTACGGATATCTCGGCTTCCTGCTCACGCTGGGCATCCTGCCGGTGTACGTGCTGACGAACATCGCGACCATGCGCTTCTTCCGCAAGGAAGGCGGCTTCCGCCTCGTCCGCCATGGAGTGCTTCCGGGCCTGGCGATCCTGCTGATGGTGGGACTGCTCGTCGGCCAGGTCCAGCAGCAGACGACCGCGCCGTACACCTGGTTCCCCTGGCTGATCGCGGCCTGGGTGGCGGTCGTGGCCGCCGGCGCGATCTGGCTGGGCCGCCACCAGCCGGAGAAGCTGGCAGTCGCGGGCGCCGTCATGGCGACCGGAGAGGCGGAGGAAGGGCACGTCGTCACCCACGAGGCGGCGAGTGGTTCGGTCACCACCGCCCCCTGAGGTTGTCGGGAGGGGGCGCGGCCTTGGTGCCGCACCCCCCCATGTAAAGTCATCTGACGTCTGGAGACTTGGAGGCCGATATGGCTTACGTGATCGGGGTGGACATCGGCTCGCAGAGCATCAAGGGTGTCCTTCTCGACGAGTCCGGCAGTACGAGGGCTGTCGCCAGTGCTCCACTGACGATGCGCCACGCGCAGAGCTGCTGGGCCGAGCAGAGCCCCGCCGACTGGACGGCCGGCCTCAGCCTCGTCGTCCGGCAGTTGCTCGAGGGACGCTCGGTCCGGGTCGACATGCTGGGCCTGGCCAGCCAGGTCGACGGCGTCGTGCCCGTCGGCGCCGACGGCGCACCGCTGCGCGACGCGCTCATCTGGCTCGACCGCCGTGCTACGGCGCAGACCGAGGCACTCGTGGCCGCGGCAGGCGAGGATCAGCTGTTCAGGACCACGGGCCTGAACGCCGACGCCTCCCACAGCGCCCCCAAGATGATGTGGATACGCGACCACGAGCCGCAGGTGTGGCGGGAGACCCGCCGGCTCCTCCCCGTCGGGGGCTACCTGCTCGCCTGGCTCACAGGCACATGCCTGCAGGACCCGGCGAACGCCTCGTCCACCATGCTGTACGACCTGCGGACCGGCGACTACGACCCGCAGCTGTGCCAGGCAGCGGGCATCGACCCGGCGATGCTGCCCGCGGTCGCACCCGCGACCCGGATCGCGGGACGGCTCACCGCCTCCGCAGCCGAGGCCCTGGGGCTGCCACGAGACTGCGAGGTCATCGTGGGGACGGGCGACGAACACGCGGCCTCGCTGGCCGCAGGCGTGGTCGCGCCGGGCATCATCGCAGACGTCACGGGCACGGCCGAGCCGGTCACCGCAGCGGCCCGCGAGCTGGTCTTCGACGACGGCCGCCTCGTCGAGACGCACGGGCACGCGGTCGCCGACATCTACCTCGTGGAGAACCCGGGCTTCGTCTCCGGCGGGAGCACCCTGTGGCTGGCCGCGAACGTGCTCAGCGTGCCGCAGTCGGCCGTATTCGAACTCGCCGCCGAGGCACCCGCCGCCAGCGACGGCGTCCTCTTCGTCCCGGCCCTGACCGGCTCGACGGCGCCGCGCTGGAACGCCGGCATGCGCGGCAGCTTCAACGGCCTGTCCATGAACCACAGCCGCCCGCACCTCGCCCGCGCCGTGCTCGAGGGCTGCGCCTACGCCCTGCGGGACATCGTCGACCGGCTCGACTCGCTGGGCCTGGCCGGAGACGAGGTCCGCATCGTCGGCGGCGGCGGCCGCAGCCCCCTCTGGTGCCGGATCAAGGCCGACGTCCTCGGCCGACCGGTGCGCCAGGTCCTCTCCCAGGAGGGCACCGCCCTCGGCGCGGCGATGCTGGCGGGCATCGCCTCCGGGGTCTTCCGGGACGTCGAGGACGCCGTGGAGCAGGCCGTGCAACTGGCACCCGAACCCATCACACCCGACCCCGCCGCCACCGTTGCGTACGCCGAGTCCTATACCCGCTACCGCGCCCTGTTCGACGGCGTGGAAGGAGCCCTCGCATGACCACCGTCGGCGACACTCGTCGCCTTCCATCACTCGAGGACGTGGCTGCCGCCGCCGGCACCCCCGTCTCCTCGCTGGCGTTGCGCCATCTGTACGTCGGCCCGGGGGCGCTCGGCCAGGCCCCGCGCCTGGTCGGCGAGTTGGCGGCAGACCGGCGCGGGGACGTCGTCGTCCTCGCCGACAACGTCCCCTACGCGGGCCCGAACGGCGAGGTCAAGCGGAGCCTGCTCGACTCGCTCGCAGAGCGCGGGGCCATGCGCCTGGTCACCCTCCGCAGCGGCGCCGACCGGGTCCACGCGGACGCCGCGACGCTCGATGCCGCCAGCCGGGACGTCGGTCCGGCCGCCGTGCTCGTCACCGTCGGCTCAGGCACTCTCGCCGACATCGGCAAGGTGGTCGCCGAGCGCCACGACCTGCCCCACCTCGTGGTGCAGACCGCGGCCAGCGTCAACGGGTTCACCGACGACCAGAGCGTGCTGCTGGTCTCGGGAGCGAAGCGGACCACCCCCAGCCGATGGCCGGACGCACTGATCGCTGACACCGACGTCATTGCCGCAGCGCCCCGGGAGCTCAACCGGGCCGGCGTCGGCGACCTGCTGTCGATGTTCACCGCACCGGCCGACTGGCTGCTCGCCGACGCTGTCGGCCTCGGCCGCCCATACAACCCCGCACTCGTCGATCTCGTCCGCCCGCACGGACCGCGGCTGCTCGAGATCGCGGCCCGCCTCGACGAGCGCCGCCCCGAAGACCTCGCGGACCTGGCCCGTCTGCTGTCCATCAGCGGGCTCACCATGGGGCTGGCCGGTGCGACAGCACCGTCCTCCGGCACCGAGCATGTGATCTCCCACCTTCTCGAGATGCGGCTGACGGCCTCCGGCCGGGAAGCCGCCTGGCACGGTCAGCAGGTCGGCGTTGCCACGCTCGTGGCAGCCACCGTCTGGCGTCGCCTGCGCGCCACGGTCGGGGAAGGGCCGCTGCCCGCGCTGAGCCTGCCCGACGAGGACCACGCCCGGGAGCGGGTGCTGCGCGTGTTCGCACCGCTCGGGGAGGCGACCGCCCAGGAATGCTGGCGCGCCTACGCGAGCAAGCTGGCCACCCTCGCGAGGGAACCCGCGCGGCTTGCGGATCTGCGCCGCCGGTGGCCGGCCCTGCAACCCTCCCTGGACGCGCTGCTCGCCGCCCCAGCCGACCTCGTGGAGGCGATGCGCAGCGCCGGCGCCGCAGTCCGTTTCTCCCAGTTGGGTGAGGGCTACGACCCGTCCACGGTGACGTGGGCCGTCGCCAACGGCCACCGCATGCGGGACCGCTTCACCGTGACCGACCTCGCGGAACTGCTCGGGCTGTGGAACAACGGTGACGTCGACAGCGTCCTCGACGAGCTCGACGGGCTGGGGGCGGGACGATGAACGAGACGGCCACAGCGCCCGTCGCCACCGCTGCCGCCCCTGCGGCCGCCCTGCGTCCGTCGACGCGCCGCTACGCCGGCTACGCCCTGGACCTCGACGGCACGGTCTACCTGGACGATCACCTGCTGCCCGGTGCGGACGAGGCCATCGCCAGACTGCGCGCCGAGGGTGCCAGGGTGGTCTTCGTCACCAACAAACCCCTCGACCTCGCCCACGGCTATGCGGACAAGCTGACCCGGCTCGGCATCCCGACAAGCGCCGAGGACGTCGTCACCGCCCTCGACGCCCTTGTGCTCTACCTGCGGGAGCGCCACCCGCAGGCCCGGGTGCTCACGGTGGCCGAACCCCTGGTCGACTCCCTTCTCGTAGACGCCGGATTCACCTTGGGCTGCGAGCCCGAGGACGTCGACATCGTCGTCGTCTCCTTCGACCGCACCTTCGACTACGCGAAACTGCACGCCGCGTACCGCGCCGTCCGGGCGGGCGCCGCGATCGTCGCGACCAACCCCGACCCCTACTGCCCCACCGCCGACGGCGGTCTCCCGGACTGCGCCGCCATGCTCGCCGCCATCGAGGCGTGCACGGGGGCCCGCGCAGAGGCGATCGTCGGCAAACCGAGCTCCCACATGGCCAGGGCCTTCCTCGACCGGCTCGGTGTACCCGCGTCCGAGACGGCGATGGTCGGAGACCGGCTGGCGACCGATGTCGCCATGGGCAACACGGCGGGCATGGCGGGAATTCTCGTGCTCAGCGGTGCCACCACGCCGTCCGACCTCGCACGATCCGACGTTCGGCCCCACGCCGTCGTGTCCTCGCTGAGGGACCTGCTCTGATCCCCGTTCCTGTCATCCCACCCCGCTCCCACTCCTGAGAAAAGGAAGACCGATGATCGAGTTCATCTTCATGCTCACCCACAACGACCGCACGGTCGACGACGCCCCCGAGGTCCTGGAGTCCCTGCGCGACAGCGGTCTGCGCTACGTCGGCTTCAAGGACGTCGGCGCCACGCCGGAGCGCCAGCGCGAGCTCACCGAGGCCGCCCACCGGCTCGGCATGGAGGTCATGCTCGAGGTCGTCTCGACCTCCCGAGAGGACGAGCTCAACTCGCTGCGGGCGGCCCGCGAGGCCGGCGTCGACTGGGTGCTCGGCGGCACCAACGCCGACGCGGGCCTGGAGGTCCTCGCCGGCTCCGGCGTCCGCTACTGCCCCTTCCCGGGCGTGGTCTCCGGCCACCCCAGCGCGCTCTCCGGAGAGATCTCGGAAATCGCCGACCACGCCAAGAAGTTGACCGCCCTCGACGGCGTGCACGGCGTGGACCTGCTCACCTACCGTCATGCCGGGGCGGACCCCGAGGAGCTCACCCGGGCCGTTGCCGAGGCGGCCGACGGACCGGTCATCGCAGCCGGCTCGGTCGTCACCCAGGAGCAGATCCGGCTACTGGCTCACGCCGGCGCCTGGGGCTTTACCATCGGCGGAGCGATCTTCGAGCGCAAGCTGCCGGGCGGCGACACCGTGGCCGGGCAGGTCAAGGCCGTGCTCGCCATGGCGGCTGACGCCTGATCAGGGCTGTTCCAGAGCAGCCTCGAACAGGCGCAGCGCCAACCGCCAGGAACCGGCGAGGCCCAACCCAGGAGGACACATGCCACGGATGACCCTGGTGGAACAGGTGCGCAACGACTTGCTCCGCGAGATCGCCGGCGGCAAGCGCGTACTCGGAGAGAAGCTCCCCAACGAAGACGTGCTCGCCCAGCGCTTCGACGTGTCGCGGGCCACGGTCCGCGAGGCCGTCCGGGGACTCATCGAGGCCGGGTACGTCAGCCGGGTACACGGATCGGGCACGTACGTGACCCGGCTCCCGCGCCGGGAACACGCGCTGGACGCAAGTCTCAGCTACACCGAACTGATCGCCGCAGCGGGCGCCGAGCCGGGCATACGCATGCTCGACGCCCGCTTCTGCGAGGCCACGGCCGAGGCCGTGGCCCGGCTCGGTCTCGACGCCGAGGGCACCGAGGTACTGAGGGTGGAACGGGTCCGTACCGCCGACGAGCGGCCCGTCGTCTACTCCGTGGACCAGATCCCCCGCGACCTCATTCCGGACGCGGAGGCCGACCGCCTCAAGCCGTCGCTGCACACCCTGCTGGCCGACCACGGCCACGCGGTGCGCCAGGCCACCGCGCGCCTGCTGCCCGTCGTCGCCGACACACGCCTCGCCCGCGTCCTCGACGTCCGGCCCGGCACCCCCCTCCAGCACATCGACCAGACGGACTTCGACACCACCGGGCGAGCAGTCATGCTCTCCGCCGAGTGGCACGTCCCCGATGTCTTCGAACTGAGGATCAACAGAAGGGCCTGAACCCGATGAGCGGCCTCACCTTGAGGTGTGCGCAGAACCTGTGTGCCACGGCCCTGGCCGAAGCACGCGCCCTCGGAGCGAAAATCTCCTGCGCCGTCGTGGACAGCGGCGGCAACCTGATGGCCTTCGCCCGCGACGACGGCGCCGAGATCGCCGGCCCTGTCCTGGCCGTCGACAAGGCGTACACCGCAGTCGCCAACCGCATCGCCACCGACGAACTCGCACTGCTGGCCGCGCCGGGCCAACCCCTCTACGGCATCCACGCCACAGCCCAAGGCCGCTTCGTCGTCTTCGGCGGCGGCATACCGCTGACCTTGAGCGACGAGGTGGTCGGAGCCATCGGCGTCAGCGGCGGCACCGTCGACCAGGACGTCCGCTGCGCCCGGGCGGCCGCCCAGGAGTTCCCCACCCTCACCCAGGACCAAGGGGTCGGCCATGCCCACGTCTGACCTGAGCCCGGACGCTCGGCGCCGCGCACTCGCCGGGATCGACGTGACGACCTACGACGTGCTGGTGATCGGCGGTGGAGTGACCGGCGCGGGCGCGGCACTCGACGCCGCCAGCCGAGGTCTGAGCGTCGCACTGCTCGAGAAGCGCGACTTCGCCGCGGGCACGTCGAGCCGCTCGAGCAAGCTGCTCCACGGTGGCCTGCGCTACCTCGAACAAGCCGACTTCGCCCTCGTACGCGAGGCCCTGCAGGAACGCAGTCTGATCCTCACGCGACTGGCGCCGCACCTGGCCCGGCCCGTTCCCTTCCTCTACCCGCTCAAGCACCGCACCTGGGAGCGTGCCTACGTCGGCGCCGGTGTCGCCCTGTACGACGCGCTGGGAGGGCGCCGCCCGGCGGTACCGCGCCACCGGCACCTGTCGAAGACGGCGGCCCTGCGGCTGGCCCCCTCCCTGGCCGAGGACTCGCTGACCGGGGCCGTGCGGTACTTCGACGCCCAGGTCGACGACGCGCGCTTCGTCGTCACGCTGCTGCGCACCGCAGCGTCGCTAGGCGCCGTCTGCCTCTCCGGCGTCACCGTGACGTCGTTCCTGGAGGAGGACGGACGCGTCTGCGGAGTCCACGCGCACGACGCCGAGACCGGCAGCGAGCACACCGTACGGGCACGCGTGGTGATCAACGCGACGGGTGTGTGGACCACCGGGATGGAGCGGCTGGCCGGCGTGGCCGAGCCGATCCTGGTCAAGGCGTCGAAGGGCGTCCACCTGCTTGTGCCGCGGGAGCGCATCGAATCGGAGGTCGCCTGGATCCTGCGCACCGACAAGAGTGTGCTGTTCGTGATCCCCTGGTCCTCGCACTGGGTCATCGGCACGACCGACACCTCCTGGTCGCACGACCGTGACCATCCGGCCGCCTCTGCGGCTGACGTGCGCTACCTGCTCGACCACGTCAACCGCCAACTACGCCCGAGCGAGGCGCTGACCGAGGCCGATGTCGTCGGTGTCTACGCGGGGCTGCGGCCACTGGTGTCCAGGCCCGAGTCGGACTCGACCGACACCACCCGCATCTCACGGGAGCATGTGGTCCGGCTCGGCAAGCCCGGTTTCGTCAGCGTCGCCGGCGGCAAGTACACGACCTACCGCGTCATGGCCGAGGACGCCGTTGATCTGGCGGCCGAGCAGCTCGGCGTGCCCGTGGACGCCAGCCGGACCCGGGACCTGCCGCTCCTCGGGGCCCGCGGCCTGCCCACGGCCCGTGCACGCGTCCACGAGCACCCGGCGGCCTCGATCATCGGTCCCGGGGCGACGCAGCGCCTGCTGAGGCGCTACGGTTCCGTCGTCTTCGAGCTGCTCGACGCCGTCACGCGAACGCCGAGCCTGGCCCAGCCCTTTCCGGGTTCCGAGGACTACCTGCTCGTCGAAGCCCACCATGCGACGGCAGCGGAGGGGGCCCTGCATCTGGAGGACGTCCTCACCCGGCGCACCCGGGTCTCGATCGAGACACGGGACCGTGGAGCCGCGGCGGCCCCCGTGGCGGCGAGAGTGATGGGCAACGTCCTGGGCTGGAAGGACAGCACCGTGACCACTGAAGTGAAGCGCTACCTGGCGCGTCTCGAAGCCGAATCGAACGCCCTGGCCATGCCCGACGACGAATCGGCCGACGTCAGCCGGTCGGCGGTCAAGGATCCCCGCCTCGTTGCTTGATGCCCTGTCTCCACCGTCATGTCGCGTGGTGGGTGACCGAAGCGGGCGCCAGACCGCAGGCCGGCTTGGCGTCACCCGCCGCGCACACGGGGCACAGCCGCACCCTGCACCGGATCGGCCTTCCAGGTGCCGGCCAGGTAGCCGGGGATCGCAGGAGACGTTCCCGCTGCTGGATGCCCAGGCCGCGTACGCGACGGCTGTCGGAGATCTCCATCTCGACGAGGAGTTTCTGGGCCCGGACCTTGCCGATGGCGGGGAGGGATTCGGGCAGGGCGCGGACCGTCATCTTGCGGATGGCCTCGGAGTCGCTGGCCAGCACCTCGCGCAGCGACAGCCTACCGTGCTTGAGGGCATCCTTGATCTCGGCCCGCTCCCTTGCGTGCGGCGGTGGCCTTGTCGAGGGCAGCCCGGCGCTGTTCGGGCGTGAGCGGGGGCAGAGCCACGAGGGGGTTCATCCTCTCGTCGTACGAAGTGGAACGGTCCCATCATGTCCCCGCCGTCAGGGCTTTGACCGCACGTTTACGGGGTCTACACCGTCTCTACGGCGATGAGGACGCGCTCCGGGCGGGGCTGAGGGATGCCGTCGGCCGCTTGGAGGGCTGCGAAGTCGGCGTGGGCCTGCTCGACGGCTTCGGGTACGCCTCGCGCTTGGCGTGCTCGGCGAGGGCCCGGTAGGTGCTGGCCACGGAGGGGTTCTGGCCCTTGCGCTTGCCGGTGGGGATGATCAGGTGGGGGTGGATCTGCTCGACGGACTCGCCGCCCGCGCGGCGCCGCAGCACGGTGTGAAGCATGTCGTCGGTGATGACCGGCGGCCCGCCACCGTCATTGCCCTTGCGGGCCGCGGTGCCGAGTCCCTCCAGCGTGGACTCGCGGATGTTCTCCCGCTCGGTCTCCGCCATCGCCGCGAAGAACGCGAACAGCAGCTTCCCCAGACCGGTGGGGTCGTAGATGCCGGTCCTGCGATGGCTCTGTCGCATGTCCGGGTGAGACCACGCCTGCCGAATGGCCTACCTGAGTTGCCTTGAGCAGGCGCAGCCCGCCTTTGCTGCTTATCTTCACTCGAGGAACAACTCATCCCGATATGGACTATTACGGACTGAAGGGGTGAATCGGATAGAGCGGTTGAAGACTAGCGGCACCGCCATCGGAGAAGAATTCCGGGCACCAAGGAGGTCGGCAATGACGATGCGAGAGCCGCGGTCTCGCCGGACACGGAGAAAGACCCGCCGCACCGTCGGTGCCTGCATGCTCGCTGCGGGGTGCGTTGTCGCAAACTGCGTGCCCTCGGCCGCGACGAGTCCGCAGGGGGGCGCGTCCCGCCTGTGCGCGACGAAGCCCTTCCCTCCGTCGGAAAGTACTCCGCCCCCGATCCTGTCGGGCAGCGATGTGTGGAGTTTCGTTTCCGAGCCGGGCCTTCACCCCATGCGGGTGAGCGTGACGGCGAACAAACGGGGGACGGCTCTCGGAGACATCTTCGTCGCCCCGTTCAGCGCGGACCAGATGGTCGGCCAGACCGGGGCGCTGATCAACGAAAACTCCGGTGATCCGGTCTGGTTCCGCCCGCTGCCCTCCACGAACCTCCAGAACGCCGACTTCAAGGTCCAGACCTATTACGATGGCCGCAGGGACCGGGGACGACCGGTGCTCACGTGGTGGCAGGGGACCCTCGCGCTTCCTCCGGCGTACACGAACCTGCCGGCCGGTGCGCCCGAACCGGGCGGGTGCTACTACATCTACGACACCCACTACCGCCTGCTCAAGACGGTCTTCGCGCATCACGGCTACTACCCGGACGAGCACGAGTTCACCCTGACCCGCCGGGGTACCGCGCTGTTCATCGCATCCAAGCCCGTGCCCATGGATCTCACGCCCTACGGAGGCCCGCAGAACGGCTATATCGAGAACAGTGAAATCCAGGAGGTCGACCTCGCGACGGGCAGACTTGTCTTCTCGTGGAACGCACTGGACCACCTGGACCCCGCGGATTCCGAGGAGCCTGTCTCGAGTGCATCGTCGTCCGACGGGGTGTGGGATGCCTTTCACATCAACTCGGTCGATGAGGGGCCTGACGGCCGACTGCTGATCTCGGCCCGGAACATGTGGGCGATCTACGACGTCACCAAGAGGTCCGGGGAAATCCGCTATCAGATCGGAGGAAAGAAAAGCGACTTCACCTTCGGTCCGAACGCGGACTTCTACTGGCAGCACGATGCCCGGTTCCGGCCGGGAAACCGGATCAGCATGTTCGACGACGGCTGCTGCGACCTGCCCAACGGTGAACCCGAACAGGTGTCGCATGGCCTGATTCTCAACCTCGACTTGCGCAGCCGGAAGGCGAGCGTGGACAGGACCTACTACCACCAGCCGCCGCTGGAGTCGCCGACCCAGGGAAACACCCAAGCCCTCCCCAACGGCAACGAATTCATCGGATGGGGCCAGAGCCCGTACTACTCGGAGTACGCGGGTACGGGAAACACCCAGGGCAACGGCTCGCAGAACCTGCTCTACGACGCGAAGCTGCCGGGTTCCGACATCTCGTACCGAGCGTTCCGGAAAGAATGGATCGGCACACCGTACTACCCACCGAGTGCCGCGGCACGGTCCGGCGGCGGGCACAGTGTTGTCTACGCCTCCTGGAACGGCTCGACACAGACCAGAGCATGGCGGGTACTCGCCGGGGCCGACCCCCACTTGCTGTCGGTCGTTGTCAGACACGCCCCACGGTCCGGATTCGAGACAGCCATCACAACGAACGCCCCCGGACCGTACTTCCAGGTAAAAGCGCTGGATGAAGAGGGACACGTCCTCAAGTCCTCCGACGTCGTGACCCTGACCCGATAAGGGCCGGCACATGACGGAACCGCGCCCCGATCCCGACCGTCGCACCCACCTGGGCATGCGGCCGACGAACTCGACGGCAGATGGTACGCAGAGCGGCCAAGACCTCGACGGCTCGGTGATGTACCGGTACGCGGTAGTGGTCCCGATGCCGAACCCGGCCGCGAGCTGGGCATACGGGTGGCCGTTGCGGAGATGGGCAAGAGCGAGCGGGGCCTGCCGGCCGACACTCAGGCGCCACCGGCGGGTACCGAGCTCCTGGCGGCGCTGACGGAGCTTGGCGGACAGGGAGCGCAGGGCAGAACCGGACACGTCGACGCCCGACGGGTAGACAAGCACACGAAGCCTCTGATGGATACGGATTTCCTGGTCGAAAACCCATCCACCAGGGGCTTCACCTGCCGGTCAGCCCAAGTGCCTGTCCAGCCCGACAGGTTGGAAAGGGCTCACTGTTGACAGCCCTGAGCCGCGACCTGCCGGGGGACGCGCTCATCACCGGTCCCAAGGCCACCGCCCCGTACGCCGCCGACCGCTCCGGCAGCCGCCTGGACGGCCGGCCGCTGGCCGTCGTGCACGCGGCGAACCCCGGGCACGTGCGGACGAGACTGCGGCATGCGCACGCGCTGCGCGTGCCGGCGGTGCCACGCGGGGCCGGAACGGGACTGTCCGGCGGTGCGAACGCCGGCACAGGCGCGGTCGTGCTGGACCTGCCGCGGATGAAGCGGATCCTCGACCTGGACCCGCACGACCAGGTCGCCGTCGTCGAACCGGGCGTCATCACCGCCGAACTCGATCGCTCGGCCGGTGAGTTCGGGCTGCGCTACGCACCCGGTACGGCCAGCGCGGCGATCTCCACCGTGGGCGGCAACTTCGCCACCAACGCGGGCGGGCTGCGCTGCGCCGAGTACGGGGTGACCCGGGACGCGGTGCTCGGCCTCGACGTGGTCCTGGCGGACGGCACGCCGATACGGACCGGCCGACGCACCGTCAAGACCGTCCTCCCACTGGCCACCGGCGGCACCACCGCCCACGTCCTGGCCATCGCCTACGCGCTGCGCCCGGTCCTCGCATCCATGGGCCCCGCGCACATCACACCCGGTTGGTTCGTGCTGGACCGGCACCTCGAGGTCTGCAGGACGGCGGCGGCGTCGTCGAGCCGGGCGCGCAGAAGGCACTGGACCAGGTCGTCGACCAGTTCTCCGTAGCCCTCAGCGAGCGTCGGACGCTGAGGGCGGCGGCGTGAGCGATGGTCGCGACAAGCGGCAGCCGCCTTGCCTTTGACGCGGCCGGAACCACCCCACGGGCCCTACGGTTCTACGAAGAGCGCGGCCGCCTGGCGCGGCGGACAGGACGGGTGTAGGCCCTTCCTGCTGCCGGCATGCCACTCCCAGCCGAGGGGGCCCTGGCAGATCTCCCCTCCTGCCTGCCGAAAGCCCAGGTCAGCGGCGTACCCGGCGATGTGTCAGGTGGCGCAACAGTTCCGCAACACCACTATCCCTACCGGATGGGTATGGTTCCGGCCATGCCTCCGACCGACCGCATCCGAGACCACGTCGGCCAGGGCGCGACCACCGTCGCCGCCCACCGCGCGCGACGCCGGCTGCGCGCGGACCGGGCACGCCAGCTCGCCGACCTCCTCCGCCACCAGATCCTCGCCGCCGGCTTCCCCTCCGGCGCCCTCCCCCACGAGTCCACCCTCGCCACCGACTACCGCGCCTCCCGCAACACCGTCCGCGAGGCCCTGGACCTCCTGCGCGCCGAAGGCCTCGTGGACCGCCAGCCCGGTGTGGGCACCGTGGTCGTGGCCCGCAAGTACCCCCACGGTCTCGACCGCCTGATGGGCCTCGCGGAAACCCTCCACGAGCACGGCAGGGTCACCAACGAGGTCCGGACCATGGGCCCCGCCCCGGCGCCCCTCCCCGTCGCCGATCGCCTCCGCGTCCCACCCGGCACCGACATCCTCTACATCGAACGCCTTCGCCGTCTGAACGGCCTGCCCTTGTCCCTGGATCTCACCTACATCCCCCTGGACATCGGCACCGCTCTGCTCGGCTGCGACCTGGAGAACACGGACGTCTTCCGCCTCCTGGAAGCCGTCACCGGCCAGCCTCTGAGCCACGCCGAGATCACCCTGGAGGCGGTCAGCGCGGACGCCCACTCCGCCGCCGTGCTCCAGGCCCCACGCGGTGCGGCCGTCCTGATGCTGGAACGCCTCACGCACCTCGCCGACGGGCGCCCCGTCGACCTGGAGTTCATCCGCTTCCGCGGCGACCGCATCACGATGAGCGGCCTGCTGCACCGCGCCCTCTGACACCACCTCACTCAAGCACCTTCCTGGAGACAGCCATGCCCTTGGCGCCCCAGCGGGCCGACGTGCCCGTGACCATCGACGAGTCGAAGTGCATCGACGGCTGCACGCTCTGCGTGGACATGTGCCCGCTGGACTCCCTCGCCATCGACGTCAGCAGCGGGAAGGCGTACATGCACGTCGACGAGTGCTGGTACTGCGGCCCGTGCGCGGCCCGCTGTCCCACCGGAGCCGTCACGGTCAACATGCCCTACCTGCTCCGGTGAAAGGCCCCACCACCATGAAACGCACTGCAGTCGCAGTATCCGCGGTCGTCCTTCTGCTCCCGCTCAGCGCCTGCGGCGGTGGCGCCGAGGCCGGCGGCGGCTCCACGGTCACCGTCACCGTCGGCTACCAGTCCAAGACCATCAACACGGTCACGGCCGGCACCCTGCTCCGTTCCCTCGGCTACTTCGAGAAGCAGCTGAACTCGCTCGGCGACGGCGTCACCTAGAAGGTCGTCTGGCAGGACTACGCCACCGGTGCCCCTATCACCGCCCAGATGACCGCCGGAAAGATCGACATCGGGTCGATGGGCGACTTCCCGCTGCTCATCAACGCCGCCCGCGGCAAGCAACTCGGTCGCCCCACACATCTGGTCTCGGTCACCGGCTACAACCTGCGCGGCGGCCTGAACACCATCATCACGGCGCCCGACTCGGGGCTCACCTCCCTCAAGGACCTGAAGGGGAAGAAGGTCTCCACGAGCGTCGGCTCCGCCGCCGACGGCACCCTCGTACGGGCCCTGCAACGCGCCGGCATCGATCCCGACAAGGGGATCGAGAAGCTCAACCAGCAGCCCGCGGTGGGTGCTTCGGCCCTCGCCGTGGGCAGCGCGGACGCCCTGTCGCAGTTCGTCGCCTGGCCGGGCCTGCTCGCCCACCAAGGCAAGGCGAAGGCCTTGTACGACGGGGCGCAGCTGAACCTGCCCACCTTCCACGGCGTCACCGCTCGCGAGGACTTCGCGAAGGAGCGGCCGACCGTACTGGAGGCGTTCCTCAAGGCCCAGGCACAGGCCACCGACTACCTCAACGACCGTCCCGTCACCGCCGCCGAGAAGGTCGCAGAGGCCACCGGTCTGCCCGCCGAGGTCGTCTACCTGTACAACGGCGCCCACGGCATCGCCACCTTCGACCCGGCCCTCAAGCCGCAGCTCGTCTCCGCCCTGAAGCAGGACGTGTCGATCCTGAAGTCCGCGAAGCTGACCGGCGACGTGGACGTGGACTCCTTCGTCGACGACCAGTACGTGAAGAAGGCTCTGGGGAGGACGTACGCCGAGCGGCTCGCCCTCACGCCCCCGGCCGCCGCGAGCGAGGTGTGGCCGAAGGGCTCCGGGCAGACGCGGACCTTCAAGTCGCCCGCCGAACTGCTGAGTTACGTGTCGGCCCATCGCGATGCCATCCGCGCCGCCTACGTCCCCGACGCCACCACCGGCACCCTGTGGTTCGCGGACAAGGCGGTGTGGGTGGCCGACGGCGAGAAGCTGCTGCCCTTCGTCGCACCGGCGACCGCGCAGGCCTACGTCGACGGTCACGGCGGCGCGAGCGTCGTCACCTATGCCGAGGCGCTGGAGCGGGCGTCGTGACCCGGTACGCGCTGCGCGGGCTGTCCCTGGCCGTCGGCCTCGGCCTCTGGCAGTTGCTGACCAGCCTGAACGTCGACGTCTGGCTGCGCTTCTCGCAGTTCCCCACGGTCACCGACGTGGCCCGCGCCTTCGCCGACCGGCTGTCCGGTCCCGACTACTGGACGGATCTGACCGACAGCCTCACCCGTATTCTCACCGGTTTCCTGCTGGCCACAGCGCTGGGTGTGGCCACGGGCGTGCTCGTGGCCCGTTCACGGCTCGCCGAGGACCTGCTCGGCCCGCTGCTGGAAGTCGTCCGCCCCATCCCGGCCATCGCCCTGGTCCCCGTGGCGATCCTCCTGTTCCCCTCCAATGAACAGGGCATCGTCTTCATCACCTTCACCGCCGCCTACTTCCCGGTCCTGGTCTCCACCCGGCACGCGGTGCGCGCACTGACCCCCGTGTGGGAGGAGGCGGTGCGCACCATGGGCGGCGGCCGGTGGCGGATCCTCGGCTCGGTCGTCCTGCCGGGAGCGCTGCCCGGCATCTTCGGCGGCCTGTCGGTCGGCATCGGCGTCTCGTGGATCTGTGTGATCTCCGCCGAGATGATCTCCGGCCAGTACGGGGTCGGCTACCGCACTTGGCAGGACTACACCGTCGTCGACTACCCCGGCGTGTTCGTCGGCATGGTCACGATCGGCGTGCTCGGCTGGCTCACCTCCACGGCCGTCGAACTGCTGGGCCGCCGCCTGACCCACTGGCTGCCCCGCACGTCGTACGTCCCCGGCGGACGGCCCCCGCGACGGGTGCGCGACGCCACCGCCCTCATACCGGCCGGACCCGGTACCAAGGAGAACGTGTCCCATGACCAGCTCGTCTGACGTGCGTTCCCCCGCTCACACCGGTGCGGGACTGGCCCTGCGCGATGCCACCCTCGGACGGCCCGGCGCGCCCGTGCTCGGCGAGGTGGACCTCCATGTGGCCCCCGGTGAGATCCTCACCGTCGTCGGCCCCTCCGGCTGCGGCAAGTCGACGCTGCTGCGCACGCTGGCCGGGCTGCTGTTGCCCCTGGCCGGAGAAGTCACCCAGGACGGGGGCCCGCTGACTGGGCCTTCCGCCGACCGTGCGCTGATCTTCCAGGAGGACGCCCTCCTGCCCTGGCGCACCCTGCGCGCGAACGTCGAACTCCCCCTCGCCATCAAGGGGTTGCCCCGCTCCGCACGCCGTACCCAGGCCGATACCTGGCTCACCCGCGTCGGGCTGACCGAACAGTCCCGGCAACTGCCGCACCGCGTCTCCGGCGGGCAACGCCAGCGCGCCCAACTGGCCCGGGCCCTCGCGGGAGCGCCCCGTGCCGTCCTGATGGACGAACCGTTCGGCGCCCTCGACGCCCAGACCCGCGCCGGCATGCAGGACCTGCTCGTGGAGGTGCTGCACGACACAGGCGCCACCGTCGTCTTCGTCACCCACGACGTGGACGAGGCCCTGTTCCTCGGTGACCGCGTGGCCCTGCTCGGCGCCGGCCGCCTCATCGCCGTACGGGACGTACCGCGCCCGCGCGAGCGCGCCGCCCACGACGATCCGGCGCGTATCGCCCTGCGGCGCGACATCCTCACGTCACTCGGTTCTTGAAAGGCACCCTGGTGGACACCCTCTTGCAGATCCCGGCCCTCACCGACGCCGAGGAAGTGACCTGCGACGTCCTCGTCATCGGCGGCGGCACCGCCGGCACCATGGCCGCCCTGACCGCAGCAGAGCACGGTGCGGACGTCCTGCTGCTGGAGAAGGCGCACGTCCGCCACTCCGGCGCGCTCGCCATGGGTATGGACGGCGTCAACAACGCGGTCATCCCGGGCCGCGCCGAACCCGACGACTACGTCGCCGAGATCACCCGCGCCAACGACGGCATCGTCGACCAGTCCACCGTCCGCCAGACCGCCACCCGTGGCTTCGACATGGTGCAGCGGCTGGAGTCCTATGGCGTGAAGTTCGAGAAGGACGAGCACGGCGAGTACGCGGTCCGCCGGGTCCACCGCTCCGGCTCCTACGTGCTGCCGATGCCCGAGGGCAAGGACGTCAAGAAGGTCCTGTACCGGCAGCTGCGCCGACGCGAGATGCGCGAGCGGATCCGGATCGAGAACCGGGTGATGCCAGTACGCGTGCTCACCGCGGAGGGCCGGGCTGTGGGCGCGGTGGGCTTCCACACCCGCACGGGCGCCTTCGTCACCGTACGCGCCGGCGCGGTGGTCCTCGCGACCGGCGCCTGCGGACGGCTCGGCCTGCCCGCCTCCGGCTACCTGTACGGCACGTACGAGAACCCGACCAACGCGGGTGACGGTTATGCGATGGCCTACCACGCGGGCGCCGAACTGACCGGCATCGAGTGCTTCCAGATCAACCCGCTGATCAAGGACTACAACGGCCCGGCCTGCGCGTACGTCGCCAACCCCTTCGGCGGCTACCAGGTCAACCGGCACGGCGAGCGCTTCGTCGACTCCGACTACTGGTCGGGCCAGATGATGGCCGAGTTCGCGGCCGAGGTGGCGAGCGACCGGGGTCCGGTCTACCTGAAGCTGAGCCATCTGCCGGAGGAGTCGATCTCGGCCCTGGAGTCGATCCTGCACTCGACGGAACGCCCGACGCGCGGCACCTTCCACTCCGGCCGCGGCCACGACTACCGCACCCACGACGTCGAGATGCACATCTCCGAGATCGGCCTGTGCGGCGGCCACTCGGCCTCGGGCGTACGGGTCGACGACCACGCCCGTACGACCGTTCCCCGTCTGTACGCCGCCGGGGACCTGGCCTGTGTCCCGCACAACTACATGATCGGCGCGTTCGTCTTCGGGGACCTGGCGGGCGCGGACGCGTCCCAGTACACGTCCTACGAAGGGGAGCTGCCCCTTGACCAGCTTCAGGAGGCGCACGAGCTGATCTACCGCCCGCTGCGCAACCCCGACGGTCCGCCGCAGCCCCAGGTCGAGTACAAGCTGCGCCGCTTCGTGAACGACTACGTGGCTCCGCCGAAGTCCGGCGCCCGGCTGTCGCTGGCCCTGGAGGCGTTCGAGCGGATGCGCGCCGACATCGCCGCGATGGGCGCCCGCACTCCGCACGAGCTGATGCGCTGCGCGGAGGTGAGCTTCATCCGTGACTGCGCGGAGATGGCCGCCCGGGCCTCCCTGGCCCGCACCGAGTCCCGCTGGGGCCTCTACCACGACCGCCTCGACCATCCGCGTCGTGATGACGCGTCCTGGTTCCACCACCTCGATCTGCGTAAGTCCCCTGCGGGGGCGATGGAGTTCACGGCACGTCCCGTGGCTCCCTATCTCGTCCCGGTCGACGAGTTCAGGCCGGTCGGCGGACCCTCCCGTCATCTCGGCGAGGTCCACCCGGAACAGGTGGCGATCGCGGGGGCCCGGGAAGCGGCGCCGGTGGCGATGCGGCAGCAGCCCACCGCGGCCGGTACGGTCGGCCGCCCCGGTACCGACGCGGACGCGCCGGCCACACCGCGCCTGCTCGCACTGCTCTCCCTCGCGGAGGACGAGCCCACGCTCTCCGCACTGACCCCCTATCTGACCGACCCGGAGCCCACCGTCCGCCGAACGGCCGTCACGGTCCTGACGGAGACGGTGCCGCCGGGCACCGGCCCCGCACTGGCGGCGGCGCTCGCCGACACCGACGCCGGCGTCCGCGCCACCGCAGCCGCCTCACTGCGCGAACTGGTCGAGACGCTCGCCCCCGAACCGGCCCTGCGCGACGGCCTCGCGGCCGCCCTGTCCGAGGCCGACCCCGTCGTCCGTGCCGCCGCACTGGATGCTCTGCACGTCCTGCGCCTCGGCGACACCGGGCTGTTCACGGCCTCACTGTCGGACTCCGACATCGCCGTTCGCATCGCGGCCGTGCGAGCACTCGTGTCGGTCGACGCCGCCGGAGAGCTGGCCCGCGCGGCGACCGCCGACCCCTCCCGCGAGGTCCGCGTCACCATCGCCAAGGCCCTGGCCACCGTCACCGCGGGACAGCCCGACGGCACCACGTCGGCCGGCCCCGGACCCGACGTGGTCCTTTCGGCCCTCGCCGAGCTCATCGACGATCCCGACGCCCTGGTGCGTGCGGCCGCCTACGAAGCACTGGGCACGACCGGGTGCCCGGCACCACTGGCCACCCGCGCGGAGGCAGCCCTGTCGGACCCGGCCTGGCAGGTGCGGGCCGGCGCCACCACCGCCCTGTCCCTGGCGGCTCCCGGCCTCGCCGTACCTGCCCTCGCCAAGTCCCTCGCCGACCCGAACGCCGACGTCCGCAAGGCCGCCGTGACGGCACTGACCCGGCACCGTGCCACCGAGGACGCACGAGTGGCCCTGGCCACGGCGACGACGGACCCGGACGCGGACGTCAGGGCCTATGCGGCCCGGGCACTGTGACGGCACGGGAAAACACACGGGGGATGTGTCCGTGCGCCGGCTGACGACGACGCGGCGGGTGACCTGCGGGGACCGCCTCGGCGTCGTCGACATTCACGTGGTTCATCGTGGGCTTGCGGCGCCCGCGAAGGGGATCTGCGCCGAGGGGGCGGCCTGCTTGCCGAAGGGGTGCTGCCACAGGCCTTGGCCCTGGAGCCTCGGCAGGACGCCCTCGCCGAACCAGTACGCCTCCTCCAGGTGCGGGTAGCCGGAGAAGATGAACTCCTCGATCCCCAGGGCGTGGTACTCCTTGATCCGCTCGGCGACCTCGTCGTGGCTGCCGACCAGGGCGGTGCCTGCGCCGCCGCGCACCAGGCCGATGCCGGCCCACAGGTTGGGGTGGATCTCGAGGCGCTCGCGACTGCCGCCGCCGTGCAGGGCGAGCATGCGCCGCTGGCCCTCGGACTCGCTGCGGGCGAGCCCGGCCTGCACCGATTTCACGGTCTCCGGGTCGAAGCCGTCCAGCAGCCGGTTCGCCTCGGCCCAGGCCTGCTCGGCGGTGTCGCGGGTGATCACGTGCAGCCGGATACCGAAGCGGATGCTCCGGCCCTCCTTCTCGGCCAGCGCCCGGATCCACGCGATCTTCTCGGCGACCTGGGCGGGCGGCTCGCCCCAGGTGAGGTAGACGTCGGCGTGCCGGGCGGCGATCTCACCGGCGATCGGCGAGGAGCCACCGAAGTACACCTGCGGAACCGGGTCGGGCACCCGGGCCAGCCCGGCGCCGTCGACCTGGAGGTGCTCGCCGACCAGGTCGACGGTCCTGCCCTGCCACAACTCCCGTACGACCTCGAGAAACTCACCGGTACGGCGGTACCGGGCGTCCTTGTCGAGGAAGTCGCCGTAGCCACGCTGCTCCTGGCTCTCCCCGCCCGTGACGACATTGAGCAGCAGCCGTCCCCCGGTCTGCCGCTGGAAGGTGGACGCCATCTGCGCGGCGAGTGTCGGCGAGACGAAGCCGGGCCGGAAGGCCACCAGGAACTTCAGGTGCTCGGTGTTCTGGCTGACCATGGCGGTGGTCAGCCATGCGTCCTCGCACCAGGCTCCGGTGGGGGTGAGCGCGCCGGTGAAGCCCAGGTCCTCGGCGGCGCGGGCGATCTGGCTCAGGTAGGCGACCGTCGGGGGCCGGTCGCGCCCGGACTCCGTGGCGGGCGTGCCGTGGCCGCCGCCGACGACGTGGCGGCTGTCGCCGTTGGTGGGCAGGAACCAGTGAAAGGTGAGGGACATGCGGGCTCTCCGATCGGGATCGTCCGTTACAGCAGGCCGTGGCGGGGCGGCTGGGTGCCGTTCAGGACGTAGCGGCCGATGTGCTGGACCTTCCAGCGGGCCGGGTCGTGCAGGGTGTGGGTGCGGGCGTCGCGCCAGTGGCGGTGCAGGCCCAGGGAGTCGAGCGCGGAGCGGGTGCCGGAGACCTCGAAGAGGGCGCTGCCGACTTCCACGGCGGCCTCGGCGGCGGTCACCTTGGCCGCGGCCACCGCGATCGAGGCCGCGGCGGCCGAGTCGTCGGTCAGGTCGGCGCGGGCGGCGTCCACGGACCGCGCCGCGGTGGAGAGCAGCGCGTCGGCGGCCCGTACCCGGATCGCCAGTTCGCCGAAGCGCTGGATCAGCAGCGGGTCCTCGGTGGCGCTCTCGTGTCCTTCGGCGACGCTCTCGAACCAGGGGCGGCTCTTGGTGCGGACAAAGTCCACTGCCTCGGCCAGCGCGCCGTGGGCGATCCCGACGTCGATGGCGGCGTGCAGCAACTGGGCGACGGCGCCGTGGAGCTGGGGCCCCTGGAAGGTGAGGTGGTGCGGCACGACCCGGTCGGCGGGCACGGGCACCGACTCCAGGCGGACGGTTCCGCTGGCGGTGGTGCGCTGCCCCATGCCGTCCCAGTCGTCCAGCACCGTGAGGCCGGGCGCGTCGCTCGGTACGTACGCCACGTGCAGGTTGTCGTCGTCGGCGCGGGCGAGGACGGGGATCCAGTCGGCGAACAGGGCGCCGGTGGAGTAGTGCTTGACGCCGTCGAGGACGTACGACCCCTCGGGGCGCCGCGCGAGCCGCGTCCGGATGTCCTGTACATGGCTGGTACCCGCCTCGGACTGAGCGTTGCCGAACCGCTTCCCGCGCAGCACCTCGCCGAAGAAGAACTCCTGTTGCTCCTGAGTCCCCTGCCGGCGCAGCACGCCCACGTACACGAAGTGGCTCTGCGGGATCTGGGCGAGGCTCGCGTCGGCCGAGGCCAGCAGCCGGAACACCTCGGCGAGTGTCTCCGTACGGACGTCCGCGCCGCCGAACTCCGCGGGCACCGTCACGGCGAGCAGCCCGGAGGCGGACAACCGCTCCAGCTCCGCGTACGGCAGTCGGCGGACCGCGTCCCGCTCCGCGGCTCCCTTGCGGAAGTCCGCGGCCAGCTCGGCGGCGGCGGCGAGAGCCTCGCCGTCGCCGCCGATCACGGCCGGGGCGCTCATCCGGTGGCCGCCAGCAGCGTCGTCCGGCCGTCCAGTGCGAGCGAGAACTGGTCCGTGACCTGGGCCAGCGCCTCGGCCGAGGCGGGCGCGACGATCAGCGAGCCGTCGTCGCCGACCGTGATGTCCTTGTCGAGCGTGAACCAGCCCGGCGTGATGTGCGCGGGTCCCATGGAGGCCAGGACCGGACGCAGGGCGTAGTCGATGGCCAGGACGTGGGCGGTGGAACCGCCCGTGGCCAGGGGCAGCACGGTCTTGCCCGCCAGGGCGTACTGCGGGAGGAGGTCGAGCAGCGACTTCAGTAGCCCGGAGTAGGCGGCCTTGTAGACGGGGGTGCCGATGACGATGCCGTCCGCGCGCTCGACCAGGGCGGTGGCCTCGAGGATCGCGGGGTGCCCGAAGTCGGCGTGCAGCAGGGCCTCGGCCGGCAGCGTGCGGACGTCGAACGGGATCACCTCGTGGCCCTGGGCCGCGAGCCGGTCGTCCAGATGGCGCAGCAGCCGGGCGGTGCGGGAGGTGGCGGAGGGACTGCCGGAGACGGAGAGGATGGTGGCCATGCGAGGACCTTTCAGGAGTACCAGGTGGGCTGCGGCAGTTCGCCGGTGAGGACATGGCGGCCGACCTCGCGGCGCTTGTAGGCGACCGGGTCGTGGAGCGTGTGGGTGCGGATGTTGCGCCAGAAGCGGTCGAGGCCCTCCGCGGAGGCGGTGGCACGCGCACCGGTCACCTCGAAGATGCGGTTGGTGATGTCCAGGGCCACTTCGGTGGCGCGGGCCTTCACCGCGGCCACCCGCACCTCGAACTCGCCCCGGGCCTGTTCGGTGACCGCGTCCGGGTCGTCGTGCAGCTTCTGCCCATCGGCGGCCACGGCGTCGGCCAGGGCCTCGACGGCCCACAGCTGGGCGGTGAGGTCGCCGTAGATGTCGACGACGTACGGCTCGTCGACGGCGTGCTCATGGCCGCCGTGCAGCCAGGGCCGTGACTTGGTCCGGGTGTAGGTGGCGGCGGTCTCCAGCGCTCCGGCGGCGATGCCGAGGTAGAAGTTGACGAAGACGAGCTGGATGGTCGGCACGTTGAGGGTGTTGTAGACGCGCGGCCGGAACCGCTTGTCCACGTAGCCCGCCGCGGCCGACCAGGGGACGCGTACAGCGTCGAGGGTGACGCCGCCGCTCTCGGTGAGGCGCTGGCCGATGTTGTCCCAGTCGTCGTGGAAGGTCAGGCCCTCACTGTCGGACGGGACGATGGCGAAGACGTGGTCGTCGGTGCCGTCCAGGACGCCTTCCAACACGGTGACGTCGGAGACCTTGCTGCCGGTGGAGAAGGACTTGCGGCCGGTGAAGGTGAGCGTGTCGCCCTCGTCCTTCACCACCACATCCTCGTCGCGCGGGTTGACCGCGCCGCCGAAGAACCACTGGTTGCGGGCGGCCTCGGCCTCGACGTGCTCCCACTGTTCGCGGGTGCCGACCAGCCGGGCGGCCCAGTTCCACAGGTAGTGGTAGCCGAGCAGCTGGCCGATGGAGCCGTCCGCCTTGGCGACCTCGCGGACGACGCGGTAGGCGGTGGGCCAGTCCTGGCCCGCGCCGCCGTGCTCGACGGGGCCGAGGAGGGTGACCAGGCCGGACTCCTTCAGCAGCCGGACCTCCGCGTACGGGGTGGCGGCGGCCTTGTCCCGGGCGGCGGCGTCGGAGGCGAGGACGGCTGCCACCTCGGCGGCGCGGGCGATCCAGCCGGCGGCGTCGGTGGGGTCGGGGGCGGTCTTCCAGTCGGCCGGTGCGGCGGTGCTCATGGTGGGACCCTTTCTGTCGCGGGTTGGGGGGAGGGTTCTGTCGCGGGTTGGGGGGAGGGTTCGGGGCGTGCGGTCAGGCGCGGGCGGTGACGGGCTCCGACTCGAACTGCCGGGCCTCCAGTTCGCGTACGAGGGGCAGCACCCGCTTGCCGAAGTACTCGACCTCCTCGTGGTAGTGCAGGAAGCCGAGGAGGAAGAGGTCGACGCCGAGCCGCTTGTAGGCGACGATCCGCTCGGCGATCTGCTCGGGCGTGCCGATCAGGCCCGTACGGAAGCCGTCGTTGTACTGGACGAGGTCTTCGAAGCTGGAGTCCTGCCACATGCCCTTGCCGTCGGCGGTGGACTGCCCGGCCTGCTGGACGGCGTCGCGGAAGCCGTGGACGGCCGGTGTGTCGGCCTTGGCGACGATCTCGCGGAGCGTGTCGCGGGCCTCTGCCTCGGTGTCGCGGGCGATGAGGAAGCCGTTGAGCCCGAACTTCGGTGCTGTGCGTCCGGCTTGGGCTGCGGCGGCGCGGACGTCTTCGATCTGCTCGGTGACGCCGTCGAAGTCCTTGCCGTTGCTGAAGTACCAGTCGGAGACGCGGCCCGCCATGGTTCGGGCGGCGGTGGAGTTGCCGCCCTGGAAGATCTCCGGGTGCGGACGCTCGGGGGTGTTCAGCGGCTTGGGCTTGAGGGAGAAGTCGCGCAACCGGTAGAAGTCACCGGCGAGTTCGGTGTGATCCTCGGTCCAGATCTGGCGCAGGGCGGTGATGAACTCCTCCGCGCGGCGGTAGCGCTCGTCGTGCTCCAGCCAGGGCTCGCCGAGGGCCGTGAACTCGCCCTTGAACCAGCCGCTGACGACGTTGACGGCGAAGCGGCCGTTCGACAGGTGGTCGGCGGTGGCGCCGAGCTTGGCGAGGACGCCCGGGTGCCACAGGCCGGGGTGGACGGCGGCGATGACCTTCAGCCGCTCGGTGGCGAGCAGCAGGGCGAGGCTGAAGCTGGTCGACTCGTGCTGGTACTCGGCGCCGTAGCTGGCCATGTAGCGGACCTGGCTGAGGGCGTAGTCGAAGCCGTTGTTCTCGGCCAGGACGGCCAGTTCGCGGTTGTAGTCGTAGCTCCAGCCGGTGCGCTGCTCGATGGTGCTGGTGACCAGGCCGCCGCTGACGTTGGGCACCCAGTAGGCGAAGCGGACGGGGTCGGCTCCGGGCGGTACGGGCATGGGGAACTCCTGGCGGGAATGCGCATGCGAAAAGGCGCGTGCGGTGACAGGGAAACGTGTTCAGTGATCGGGATTCAGGCGTGCGGCAACGACGTTCCCGGGACGGCAGAAATCACCACGGAAAAGGCCGGCAGTGGAATCCAGGAAGGGAGTATCGGCGCAGGTTCGAGGGTTTCCCTCGGGTGCGCTCAGACCCGACAGCGACAGCAGGAGCTGGAGACACGCGCGAGGTCGACGTGGCGTCGCCGCGTGAGGTCCTGTCGCTTCATGCCTTCGATCAAAGCAGTGGGGGTCCGGCCGGTCAAGAATGCCCGGATGTCATTTCACATGCTGAGAGTCGGTATTCACGAGGTTGTGACAGGGATTCCCTTGAACGCGGCGCGCGGTGAACGGCAGTCTCCTTGCCATGCGTATCGAACAGCTCGAATACATCGCTGCCGTCACGCGGTTGGGGTCGCTGCGGCGCGCCGCAGAAGAACTGCACCTGTCCCAGCCCGCGCTCAGCGAGACCGTACGCAACCTGGAGCGCGAACTCGGCGTGGACCTGCTGGAGCGGAAGCGTTCCGGGGCGAAGATCAGCGACGAGGGCCGGGAACTGCTGCCGCACATCATGACCGTGCTGGATGCGGTCGACCGGCTGCGTGGCGCGGCCGGCGACCAGCACCGCATCAGCCGAATGGTCCGCCTCGGCACGGTCAACACGGCCACCGTCCCGCTGGTCATACCCACGGTGCGGGAGTTCCGGACCTCGCACCCGGCCACCCAGGTCGAGTTGGTCGGCGCACAGCAGTCCGAGATCCATCGCGGGCTGCTGGAGGGCGCGTTCGACCTGGGGCTGGTGAACTACCTCGGAGGCGACGACATGCCACCCGGCTTCGAGACCACCGAACTACTCCGGGGCCGGCCGGTGGTGTGCGTGCGCCCGGACAGTCCGCTCGCGGCCCTGGATGCGGTGGACGTGGACAGCCTCCTGACCGAGCCGCTGGTCGTGATGCGGTCCGGCTATGTCATGCACCGCTTTGTCCACCGTCTGCTGGGCGGCCGTACGCCGTCCTTCTCGTACTCCACCGACGGCGCCGAGATGGGCAAGCTGATGGTCGCCGAGGGACTGGGAGCCACGGTGCTGCCCGACTTCAGTGTCATCGGCGATCCCCTGGAACGGCGGGGCACGATCACCGTACGGCCGCTCTCCGGGGACGCGGCCGAGGTGCTGCTGATCCTGCAGCGCCGGCACTCCGGTTCCGTCCCGCGAGCCGTCCGCGATCTGCACGAACTGTTCGTGCGCAACGCCCGTGCACACCACGCCCCTTCCTGAATCAGACGTCGCGCCGTCCCCGTCGGCTCAGCAGGTGCTGCTCGGAACGGCTGGCCTCAGTCGAACGCAGCTCCCGCGAGTTCGCCGGCGTTCCGCCAGAACGACGCGGTCGCCCGCGCGCTCCTGCGTGCCCTGAGCGCCACCGAGGCTGACACGGCTACGTCACTGGTGGACGGCCGGCCTCTCAGAGTGTGAGAACTTCCCTACTTTTCCTATTGAATTACTGGGGAAGCCTTGACTGCGTCCGTCGGGGGTGCGCAGGATGATGAACATGTCCCGTAAGCAGCAACGACTCGTTCGTCGTCGGCATGTCGACTTTGGTCACGTCGTCAGTGCTGCCTGCTGCCGCGCGTAAGGCACGCCACTCGCACCTTCACCGTGCCACTCCGCTCCCCCCTTCACAGGCGATCAGGCGAATTCACCACTGCGCCTGACGGCCCGACAACTTCCGAGGGACAACCGCCATGACCACGGCACTTCCGGCCCAGGCCACCCCACACGATCCGCTCCCCGCCGACACACCCCATCTTCGCCTGGTGGGCGATACCCCTCAGCGAGCCATCCAGGGACACACTTCCGCGCTGCTCGTCGGCTACCTAGTGCTCGTCCCCGAGGGCACCGATCCCACCGAGCTCTTCGCCAAGGACAGGCCACGGCCCGACATCCGACCGGTCGCCGCCGCAGGCTCGGCCCCTGTCCGGCCGACGGCGGACGACGTCATCCACATCGATCCGGCGCGACATGTCGCCGAGGTCGACGGACGTGAACTCGGCCTCACCTACCTGGAGTTCGAGCTGCTGGCGCACCTCGTTCAGCATCCCCACCACGTGCAGCCCCGTGATCGGCTGGTGGCCGCCGTCTGGGGCTACGACCACATCGGCGACGGCCGCACCGTGGATGTCCACATCGCCCGCCTGCGCCGCAAGCTGGGCGAAGCTCACCGGCACCGCATCGTCACCGTTCGGCGCGTGGGCTACAAGTACGTGCCCGACCAGCAGGCGAGCGCCAACGCCGCGCCCTACGGCCGACCTTGAGGAGACCACTTCCATGGGCCTTGCCTCCGCACCGTCCCACCCCGCCTCGCCGTCCGACCGAACCGGGCCCGGCCATGCGCACTGGCTGCGCGTGGCCCGCGAGACGGCGGACGACCTGGCCACGGACGCGGCGGCCAGGGAGCAGGCGGGCAAGGCCCCGATCGACGAGGTGTCCCGGCTGCGCGAGGCGGGACTGCTGACGCTCCTGACGCCGACCGAGCCCCACGGAGGCGGCCCGGACTGGCCCACGGCCTACGCCGTCGTCCGGGAGATCGCCGCGGCCGACGGCGCGATCGGTCAACTGCTCGGCTGTCACTACTTCCTGTCGTGGAGCGCCCGGTTCTTCGCCGGGCCCGCTCTCGCCGCGCAGACAGAGGAGCGGTCCGCGGCTGAACAGTGGTGCTGGGGCGGCGGTTTCGCGCGTCAGGAGCCGCCTCTGATGCTGGCCAGGACCTCCAAGGGACTGGTGCTCGACGGTCGGCAGAGCTACACCACCGGGGTCCTGGTCGCCGATCGTCTCGCCGTGCGCGCCGTGCGGGAGGACACGGGTGAACCGCTCGCCGTCGTGGTGGATCCCGCCCGTCGCGGTGTGGTGATCGACGGTGATGCCGACACCTTCGGCCAGCGGCTCGCGGCCGGCGGCAGCGTGGAGTTCGACGACGTACCGGTGGGTGCCGACGACGTGCTCGGCTCCCTGTCCGCGGACGAGGACCTGCTGTCGCCCCGGGCCGCCCTGGCAGCCCCGGTCGGGCGACTCTTCTCCGCCCAGCTCCTTCTCGGCATGGCCGAGGGAGTGCTCGCCGAAGCCCGTGAGTACAGCAGGACGGGCCACGTACCCTGGCACCCCGCCTGGCCGGCCGGCACCCCGCACGACCCGCAGGTGCAGGCCGCCTACGGAGAACTCACCGTCCTCACCCGCTCAGCGTCGGCGCTCACCGATCAAGCACTGGAAGCCGTGCGAGGCGGCCTTGAGCGCGGCGAAGACCTCACCTACGACGAGTACGCGGACATCTCCGCCCTCGTGGCCATGGCCGAAACCGCCGCGGCCAGGGCAGCGCAGGAGTCCACCACCCGCGCCCTCGACATCATCGGCGCCCGCCCCACCTCCGCACGGCTGGGCTTCGACCGGTTCTGGCGCAATGCCCGAACCCACACCCTGTACGAGCCCGTCGCCCACCGGCTCCGCGATGTCGGGGAGTACTTCCTCAACGGCGCTCACCCTCCGTTCGTACTGCCCGCCTGATCGGGATGCGGGGACGTTCGGGAAGACCCATTCCGGGGATCGATTCCGCAGTCCGCCCATACCTGAGCCGATCGACCTGCTGCCAGGATCCCTCGCTACCGGGGTGCTCAGCAGCCCTGTGGGTCGGCAGCGGGACCACGGTGGCGATACTGGCCGACATTCGAATCGGAGGCCTGCCGTGACTTGGCCAACGGGGCTGGCCGGGCCGGCGGTCGGCCTGCTCGTAGCTGTGGTGACCGCGCCGGTGGGGATTCGGGTGCCGTCTTCCTGCTGCCCGTGCAGTTGAGTGTCCTCGGGGTGCCCAGTCCGGCGGTCACGCCCACCAATCTGCTGTTCAACGTGGTGGCCGGGCCCGGCGCCCTGCTGCGCCACCACCGCGAGGGCCTGCTGTACGGTCAGCTGACGCGCCGCCTCTTGACCGGCACTCTGCCCGGGGTGTTCATCGGCGCCGTGATACGGGTCTTCGCCGTCCCGGGAGCCACCGTCTTCCGCCTTCTGGTCGCCGCTCTGCTGATGCCACTGGGCCTGTGGCTCATCGGGCGCACCCTCGGTCCCGCCCGGCCGGCCCCCGCTGCGGAACCCTCGCCCCGGACCATCACCGGGCTCGCCCTCGTCGTCGGGGTCTACGGGATCGGCGGCGGATCCATCCTCGGCCCCGTACTGGTCGGCCGGGGCATGCCCGTCGCCCGCGTGGCACCGGCCGCCCTCGCCTCCACGTTCGCCACCTCCGTGACCGGGGCCGCGGCCTTTGCACTGCTGTCCCTGACGGGCCCCGGTGACATCGCCCCCGACCGGTACCTCGGTCTGGCCTGCGGCCTCGGCGGACTGATCGGCGGCTACCTCGGCGCGCACCTGCAACCTCGGCTGCCCTCAACGGCACTGCGTCTCCTGCTCGGCGCCCTGGCCACCGTCCTCGGTGCCCTCTACGCCGTGCAGTCACTGCGCAGACGGCGGTGGCGGCACAAACGGCAGTCACCACGACCCCGCCTGTCCGAAGAATTGTGAACGCCGCGCTTCATTCGCATGTCGGACCGTTGCAAACATATGACACATACGCAAGCGACATTGACCTGGCTGGATTTCGCTGCAACTCTCGTGGCTGTGAGCAAGTCCGAGACCCTCGCCGCGCGCCTGCACGTCGATCTGCGACGTCAGGCCAGCGCCATCTGTGCCGTCGGTCGCCGCACTCACTGACAGGCACAGCTCCCCTTCGCTCCATTTCACAGTCGGCTTCTACGCAAGCCGCTGCTTTTTTCAACAGACGTCGGCCCTCGTCATAGCCATTTCTGCTGAGATCTCTTCTCCGCCGTTCGACGTCTGCCCTTCCTTTCCCCGTTTCCCGAACAGGAACCTGCCATGGCCACGACGGCATCGACCCGACGTCACTTCCTCACCCTGCTCGGTCTTTCGGCGGTGTCGGTGAGCTGCGGCACGACCGCGTCCGGGACACCGGCCGCCAAGGACCAGAACAAGACGCTGAAATACCAGGGCTGGGCCGGTCAGGTCACGCCGCCCGAACTGGCCGAGGATCTCGGCTATCTGGAGGACGTGAAGCTGAAGTGGGTCGGCAACACGATCAGCGGACCGCAGGACATCCAGTCCGCGGCCACCGGGCAGGTCGACTTCGGCGGCGCTTTCAACGGCGCGGTCGTCAAACTGGCCGCCAACAACGCACCCATCAAGGCCGTCATCAGTTACTACGGCGCCGACAAGTACGCCTACAACGGCTTCTACGTCCTCAAGGACGGCCCGATCCGCTCGGCCCGGGACCTGATCGGCAAGAAGGTCGGGATGAACACCCTGGGAGCCCACTCCGAGGCCATGCTCGACATCTACCTTCAGCGAGGCGGTCTGTCCCGGGCGGACGTCGGCAAGGTCGAGCCGCTCGTGGTGCCCCCGGTCAACACCGAGCAGTCCCTGCGACAGAGGCAGATCGACGTGGCCGTACTCGGCGGCATCCTGCGCGACAAGGCCCTGGAGACCGGCGGCGTCCGCCCACTGTTCACGGACTACCAGTTGCTCGGCGCGTTCAGCGCCGGCAGCTACGTGATGACGGACCGCTTCCTGAAGCAGAACCCCGACACCGCCCGGACCTTCGTGACCGCCGTGGGGCGGGCCATCGAGTGGTCCCGCTCCACTCCGCACGACGAGGTCGTCGACCGGATGACGGAGGTCGTGAAGAAGCGCGGCCGCAACGAGGACACCGCACCGCTGAAGTTCTGGCGGTCCTACGGCGTCGCGGAAACAGCGGGCCGGATCACCGGCAAGGAACTCCAGTTGTGGATCGACTGGCTGGCCGAGCGGGGCGACATCAAGAAGGGCCAGGTCACGCTGTCGGACCTCTACACCAACGAGTTCAACGCCTACAAGAAGTCCTCCGCCGCGAAGAGCGGGAGCTGATCCCATGCCGGAAGACACCACGCAGTCCACGACGCCCAAGATCGTGTTCGAGGACGTACGGAAGGACTTCACCGTCAAAGACCGTACGAGGGCCGGGCAGGCCACCCGTTTCACCGCCCTCGACGGTATCGACCTGGAGATAGCGGACGGCGAGTTCGTCGTCCTGGTCGGTCCCAGCGGCTGCGGAAAGTCGACACTGCTGGAGCTGCTCGGCGGCCTCACCCAGCCCACTGGCGGACGGATCCTGGTGAACGGCGAACCCGTCACCGGGCCGGGCCTGGACCGGGGCATCGTCTTCCAGCAGTACGCGCTGCTGCCGTGGCGCACGGCGCAGGGCAACGTCGAGTTCGGCCTGGAGGCCACCGGCGTCCCGCGGCACCAACGAGCCGCACACGCCCGGGAGTTCCTGGACCTGGTCGGCCTGACCGGGTTCGAGGAGCGGCATCCGCACGAGCTGTCGGGCGGGATGCGGCAGCGGGTGGCGATCGCCCGCAGCCTCGCCTACGACCCCGACGTCCTGCTGATGGACGAGCCGTTCGCCGCGCTGGACGCCCAGACCCGGGAGTCGCTCCAGGACGAACTGCTGCGCATCTGGCAGCGCACCGGCAAGACCGTCGTCTTCATCACCCACGGCATCGACGAGGCCGTCTACCTGGGGCAGCGCGTCGCCGTCATGACGTCGAGGCCCGGCCGGATCAAGCAGATCGTGCCGGTCGCGCTCGGCTCCCGTACGGCGACGGACGACCTCCGCTCCAGTGCCGAGTTCGCACGGCACCGCCACGAGATCTGGTCGCTGCTGCACGACGAGGTGGCCAAGGCCCAGCAGTTGGAGAAGGAGGAGGTCTCCGTATGAGCTCCACGACCGGCACGACCGCAGAGAAGGCCGACGCGACCCACGCGACCGACGCGGCGAACACGACAGAAGAAGTCCAGGCGCCTTCCCTCACCAAGCCCGCCGAGTCGGCCACGTCCCCTGAGGCCGGCACATCCACCGCGCTCACGCCCGGCGCCTCGTCACCCCCGGACGCGCGCCGGGCTCCCTCCCTCACGGCCCGTGTCCGCCGGACGGCGCTGCGGACGGTCCGCCGACTGCCGTACCTGGTGCTGAAGGGGGCGATCAAGTCCGTGGCCATCGTGGCCCTGCTCCTGCTGTGGGAGATCGCGCCACGAGCCGGCCTGGTGGACCGGACCTTCCTGCCGCCGTTCAGCGAGGTCGCCGACGCCTGGTGGGGGCTCGCCACAGACGGTCAGCTCGCCGACAACGCGCGTGCCAGTCTGGCGCGTTCGTTCAGCGGATTCGGTATCGCCGTGGCCGTCGCCGTACCGCTCGGGCTGCTGATCGGCTGGTACCGGCCGGTCGCCGACCTCCTCGGACCGCTGCTGGAGGTGTTCCGCAACACCGCGGCGCTGGCCCTGCTGCCGGTGTTCGTCCTGCTGTTGGGCATCGGCGAGACATCGAAGATCTCCATCGTGGTGTACGCGTGCACCTGGCCGATCCTGCTCAACACCATCAGCGCGGTCCGCAACGTCGACCCGACCCTGCTGAAGCTGGCGAAGTCGATGGACCTGTCCGCGCCTCGGCTGTTCCAGAAGGTCATCCTGCCGGCCTCGGTGCCGGTGATGTTCACCGGCATCCGGCTGGCCGGAGCGGCGTCGATCCTGGTGCTGGTCGCCGCCGAGATGATCGGCGCCAAGGCGGGCCTCGGCTATCTGATCAACGCCTCGCAGTACAACTTCGCGATCGCGCAGATGTACGCGGGCATCATCACGATCTCCGCCATCGGCGTGGTCTTCAACCAGTTCCTGGTGACCGTCGAGCGGCGGCTCAGCTCCTGGCGCGTACCCGCGGGTGGCTGAGCCGCCCGTCACCGCCCCTCCCGTCACACCCTCCCCTCCTCCCCCTGTCGCCCGCTCCTCTCGCTGCCCCTGATTCGAGGAACCCATGACCGCGCCCAGACCCCGTCAGCTGCATCTCAACGCCTTTCTGATGAACGCGGGCCACCACGACGCCGCCTGGCGGCACCCACGCACCCAGCCCGAACGCGTCACCGACCTGCGCTACTTCCAGCACCTCGCGCGCACCGCCGAGCGCGGTCTGCTCGACTCGGTGTTCCTCGCCGACGGCCTCGCCCTGTGGGGAAAGGTCCGCTACAACGCCCTCGGCGGCTTCGAACCACTCACCTTGCTGTCCGCCCTGGCGGCGGTCACCGAGCACGTCGGTCTGATCGCCACCGTCTCCACCACCTTCAACGAGCCCTTCCACACCGCACGCAAGTTCGCCTCCCTGGACCACATCAGCGGCGGCCGGGCGGGCTGGAACATCGTCACCTCCGGCACCGTGAACGAGGCCCGCAACTTCGGGCAGGACGAACACCTGGAGCACGCGCTGCGCTACGAGCGAGCGCGGGAGTTCGTCGAGGTCGCCACCAAGCTCTGGGACAGCTGGCAGGACGACGCGATCCTCCTCGACCGAGAGCGCGGCGTCTACGCCGACACCGACAAGGTGCGGGAGATCAACCACCTCGGAGAGTACTTCGGGGTGCAGGGCCCGCTGAACGTACCGCGCAGCCCGCAGGGCTACCCGCTGCTGGTGCAGGCCGGCTCGTCGGAGGACGGCAAGGAGTTCGCCGCCCAGTACGCCGAGGCCGTCTTCACCGCCCAGCAGACCCTCGCCGACGGCCAGGCCTTCTACAAGGACCTCAAGTCCCGGTTCGCCCGCTACGGCCGCACGGGGGACCAGCTGCTGGTGCTTCCCGGCATCGCGCCCGTCATCGGCTCGACGGAGGCGGAAGCTCGCTCCCTGGAGCGGGAGTTGACGGAACTACAGGTCCCGGAGTATGGGCTCGCCCAGCTGTCCGGGATGCTCGGCACCGATCTGACCGGGCTGCCGCTGGACGGGCCGCTGCCCGAGCTGCCGGAGGAGCGGGACATCAACGGCAACAAGAGCCGCTTCACGCTCGTCGCCGAACTCGCCCGCCGCGACGGCCTCACCCTGCGGGAGCTCATCGCCCGCCTCGGCGCCGGACGCGGCCACCGCGTCTTCGCCGGCACTCCCGAGCAGATAGCCGACGAGATCGAGGAGTGGTTCACCGAGGGCGCCGCCGACGGCTTCAACATCATGCCGCCCCACCTGCCGGGCGGCCTGGAGGACTTCGTCGACCACGTCGTACCGATCCTGCAGCAGCGCGGGCTGTTCCGTACGGAGTACACCGGCCGCACCCTGCGCGAGAACTACGGCCTGGCCCGTCCCGCCAACCGGTTGACCGCGACAGCCGCAGGAGAAGGAGTGGCCGTATGACCGGTCTCGACCTCACCACGGACGTCCTGGTGGTCGGTGGCGGCCCCGCCGCCACCTGGGCCGCGCTCAAGGCGGCCCAGGCCGGGGCGGACGTGGTCCTCGCCGACAAGGGCTACTGCGGCACCAGCGGCGCCACCGCCTCCGCCGGAACGGGCGTCTGGTACGTCCCCCCGGAGCCCGCCGCGCGGGAGGCGGCCATGGCGAGCAGGGAGGGACTCGGCGGATACCTGGCGGACCGGCGCTGGATGGCCCGGGTACTGGACCAGACATACGCCGGGATGAATGAGCTCGCGGCGGCGGGGCGCTACCCCTTCCCGACCGGGCCCGACGGCAAACAGCTCAGGAACGGCCTCCAGGGGCCGGAGTACATGCGCAGGATGCGGATCCGCGTCCAGCGGGCCGGGGCACGCGTCCTCGACCACAGCCCGGTCGCCGAACTGCTCACCGATCCCTCCGGAGCGGTCGCCGGGGCCCGGGGGCACCGGCGGCAGGCCGGGCAGCCGTACCGGGTGCGCGCCGGGGCGGTCGTCCTGGCCACGGGCGGCTGCGCGTTCCTCAGCGGCGCGCTCGGCTGCAACGTCAACACCGGCGACGGCGCGCTGTTCGCCGCCGAGGTGGGCGCGGAGCTGTCGGGGATGGAGTTCTCCAACGCGTACGGCATCGCGCCCGAGGGCACCTCCGTCACCAAGACCGCTTTCTACTCGTTCGCGACCTTCTACCACGAGGACGGTACAGTCCTGGAGGGTGCGGCCAGCCAGGGCGGCCGATCCGTGATCGCTCGGGCGCTGCTCAGCGAGAAGGTGTACTGCCGCCTGGACCGGGCGGACGCGGCGGCCCGGCAGGCGATGCGGCTGGCCCAGCCGAACTTCTTCCTCACCTTCGACCGGCTCGGCATCGACCCCTTCACCCAGCGCTTCGCCGTCACGCTCCTCGCCGAGGGCACCGTGCGCGGCACCGGCGGCATCCGCATCACCGGCGACGACTGCTCCACCACCGTCCCCGGGCTGTACGCGGCCGGCGACGCGGCGACCCGTGAGCTGATCTGCGGTGGTTTCACCGGCGGCGGCAGCCACAACGCCGCCTGGGCCATCTCCTCCGGCATCTGGGCGGGCCGGGGCGCGGCCCGCCACGCCCGCTCGCTCGGCGCACGCGCCGCCACGAGGCGCCTGGTGGCCGTGGGTGGGGCCGGGCTGCGGCCCACCGGGGCAGCGGGTCCGGCCGATGGCTTCCGCGAGGTCGTCGCCGCGGTCCAGGCGGAGGTGCTGCCGTACGAGAAGAACTACCTGCGCCACGGCGATCGGCTCACCGCCTCGCTGGAGGTCCTCGACAGCGTCTGGGAGCAGTCGCGGGCCTCCCTGCACGCCGTGGGCGGGGACACCGTACGGGCGAGGCAGGCGGCGGCGATGGCGGCACACGCCCGCTGGATGTACGCGGCCGCACTGACCCGTACCGAGACCCGCGGTATGGCCAAGCGGCTCGATTTCCCCGCGCAGGACCCCGGCCAGCACCACCGCATCACGACGGGCGGTCTGGACCGGGTGTGGACCCGCGTCGAGCCCCTGTCGAACGCGTCGGCCACGTCAGCCGCACCCCTGGAGGTGGCTTCGTGATCGAGCTGGTCTCGGCGGAACGCTGCATCGCCTGCGACAAGTGCGTCAAGGTCTGCCCGACCGATGTCTTCGACCGGGGCGAGGACGGCATCCCGGTGCTCGCCCGCCGCGACGACTGCCAAACCTGCTTCCAGTGCGAGGCGAACTGCCCGGCCGACGCCCTGTTCGTCGCACCCCTGACCCAGCCGCTGCCCGACGACTCCACCGCCCGGGACGAGGACCACCTGGCCCGTGCCGGCCTGCTCGGCAGCTACCGCCGGCACATCGGCTGGGGGCGGGGCCGCACACCCGGCGCGCTGCGGGCCGTCGGCCCTTCCCTCAGCCCGCCAGGGGCCCAGGGAACCTCACCGCCCATCACTTCGTGACCACCCGACCGATCACCTCCCGGCTGATCACCCCTCGAAAGGACACCCGCGCATGACCACCAGCACCGACTTCGAGATCCGCAGGATCGGCGGCCGTATCGGCGCCGAAATCCTCGGCGTGGATCTTTCCACCGACCTCGACCCCGCCGTCGTCACCGAGATCAACTCCGCGCTCCTGGAACACAAGGCGCTCGTCTTCCGCGACCAGGACCTGGACGACGCGGGCCAGCTCCGCTTCGCCTCCCTCTTCGGTGAGCTGACCACCGCGCACCCGACGGTCCCCTCCGTCGACGGCCAGCCGAACATCCTGCCGGTCGACGGCGACGAGGGGATCCGCGCCAACCAATGGCACACAGACGTCACCTTCGTCCGCACGCCCCCGAAGGCGTCCACGCTACGCAGCATCGTGGTCCCGCCCTACGGCGGCAACACCCTCATCGCCGACTCGGCCGCCGCGTACCGGGACCTGCCCGAGCCGCTGCGCGAGCTGGCGGACAAGCTGTGGGCGGTGCACACCAACGACTACGACTACGCCGCCCCGAAGAGCGAGAAGGCGGCCGAGCACCGCAGGCGGTTCGTCTCCCGAAAGTACCGCACCGCCCACCCAGTCGTCCGCGTCCACCCCGAGACCGGGGAGCGCGGGCTGTTCGTCGGCGGCTTCGCCCAGAGCATCCTGGGCCTCGGCCCGTCCGACTCCCGCGACCTGCTGCGCATCTTCCAGTCGTACGTCACGCGTCCCGAGAACATCGTGCGCGTGGCCTGGACGCCCGGGGACCTCCTCCTGTTCGACAACCGCATCACCCAGCACTACGCCCCCGACGACTACGGCGACCTGCCGCGCCTGCTGCACCGGGTGACCGTCGCGGGCGACGTCCCGGCCGGTGTCGACGGCACTCTCAGCCACGTCATCGAGGGCGACGACGCCACCCACTACACCCCGGCCGCAGCCTGAGCACCGCACCCGCCACGCACGGCCGCCGGGCAGGGGTATCCGCTCCCGCCCGGCGGCCTGCCAGCAGCGGATACCGACCGAAGCCTTAGTGGATAATGGACGCATGCGGATCTCAGCCAGAGCGGACTACGCGGTACGTGCCGCACTGCAGCTCGCCGCGTCACGCGATGACGGGCCACTGAAGGCCGAGGCCATCGCCGACGCCCAGGACATCCCGCACAAGTTCCTCGAAAGCATCCTGAACGACATGCGCCGGGGCGGTCTCGTGCTCAGCCAGCGCGGCGGCAACGGCGGCTACCGACTGGCCAAGCCCGCCGAGTCGATCAGCATCGCCGACGTCATCCGCGTCGTGGAGGGACCTCTGGTCTCGGTACGCGGGGTCCGCCCGCCCGAGCTGTCCTACACCGGCCCCGCCGAGTCACTGCTCCCCCTGTGGATCGCGTTGCGGTCCAACGTGCGCGAGATCCTCGAGGGCGTGTCGCTCGCCGACGTCGCATCGGACCAACTGCCCGCCGACGTAGCCGCACTGACCGACGCCCCGAAAGCCTGGGTAAACCCCTGACAGGCCGGGCCGTCGACCGACGGTCCCAAAAAGCGAGATAGTCGCGTCCATCATATGAACACCCCCTTGGGGTGAACGCCGCCTTCTGCCACGATCCCTATCAGTCAGGTAGGAAACCTAGGGATCCGTGGGGGGGTGGCCATGCGAACGCGCAGTCGCGCAGACCTCTCGCTCCCCCTGCTGACCTCGCGCCGCCACATCGACCTCGGCCTCACGTCCAGCGCCATCTGTCGGCCCGCCTGAGGCCATCGACAGAAGATCCTTCGGTCGGCAGCGTCACCCGCGCCCGCCCATCCCCGCACAGCTCCGCTTCCGGACCCGCGACGGCATTCCCGCCGCCGAGGGCCGACGAACGAAGCGCAGGCGCATGCCCATGAGCTTTGCGCCTCGCGCTTTCGGCATCTCCCTGATCAACCCATTTCCCGAGAGGACACCTCCGTGTCTGCCGCAAGACCGCTCACCACCCTGCGCACCATCGCCGTCGTAGCAGCGCTCCCCCTCCTGCTCACCGCCTGCGGCTACGGATCCGACGCCACCGACGACGGCAAGCAGACCGAGGTCGCGGCGGGCGCCAAGAAGCTCTCCGCCGACGAGGTGAAGATCGGCTACTTCCCCAACCTCACGCACGCCACGGCCCTGGTGGGCGTCCAGGAAGGCCTGCTCCAGAAGGAGCTCGGCGGCACAAAGATCAAGGCCTCGACCTTCAACGCCGGCCCCTCCGAGATCGAGGCGCTGAACGCCGGGTCCATCGACATCGGCTGGATCGGCCCCTCCCCCGCCATCAACGGCTACACCAAGTCGGGCGGCAAGAACCTGCGCATCATCAGCGGTTCCGCCTCCGGTGGCGTGAAGCTCGTCGTCAACCCGAAGAAGATCAAGTCCCTGGACGACGTCAAGGGCAAGAAGATCGCCACACCGCAGCTCGGCAACACCCAGGACGTGGCGTTCCTCAACTGGATCGCGGAGAAGGGCTGGAAGGTCGACGCCGAGAGCGGCAAGGGCGATGTCTCCGTCGTCCGCACCGACAACAAGATCACCCCGGACGCCTACAAGTCCGGCTCCATCGACGGCGCCTGGGTGCCGGAGCCGACCGCTTCCAAGCTGGTCGCCGAGGGCGCGAAAGTGATCCTCGACGAGGCCGACCTGTGGCCCGACAAGAAGTTCGTGATCACGAACATCATCGTGTCGCAGAGCTTCCTCAAGGATCACCCGGACGTCGTCGAGGCCGTGCTGCGCGGCTCGGTGAAGACCAACGAGTGGATCAACGCCAACCCGGACAAGGCCAAGGCCGCCGCCAACACAGCACTGAAGGAAGAGTCAGGCAAGGCCCTGCCCGCCGAGGTCATCGACCCGGCCTGGAAGTCCATCACCTTCCTCGACGACCCGCTGGCCTCGACCCTCAACACCGAGGCGGAGCACGCGGTGAAGGCCGGCCTGCTGGAGAAGCCCGACCTGAAGGGCATCTACGACCTCGCACCGCTCAACAAGGTCCTCAAGGCCGAGGGCAAGGACGACGTCGACGACGCCGGTCTCGGCGCCAAGTAGCCGAACAGCCGGCAAGCGACAACCGCCCCGATGAGTACCCAGGAGGTGACGACCATGGCCACCACGACCGCCAAGGCTGTCCAGGACCCCACGACGGTGACGCACGCCGCCCGTATCGAGCACGTCTCGAAGTCCTTCCCCGCTCCGGGCACACCCGGCGGGCAGCAGCTCGTGCTGGACGACATCACGCTCGATGTCGCACCGGGCGAGTTCGTCACCCTCCTGGGTGCCTCCGGCTGCGGCAAGTCCACCCTGCTCAACCTGGTCGCGGGACTGGACCTGCCGTCCACCGGCTCCATCGGCACGGACGGCAGGCCCGCCCTGATGTTCCAGGAGCACGCCCTGTTCCCCTGGCTGACCGCGGGCAAGAACATCGAACTCGCGCTGAAGCTGCGCGGCGTCGCCAAACCGGAGCGCCGCGCCGAGGCGGAACGACTGCTGGAACTCGTACGGCTGCAGGGCGCGCACGGCAAGCGGGTGCACGAACTGTCCGGCGGCATGCGCCAGCGCGTCGCACTGGCCAGGGCGCTCGCCCAGGACAGCCGGCTGCTGCTCATGGACGAACCGTTCGCCGCGCTGGACGCCATCACCCGTGACGTGCTGCACGACGAGCTGACCCGCATCTGGCACCAGACGGGACTGTCGGTGCTGTTCGTCACGCACAACGTGCGCGAGGCGGTGAAGTTGGCCCAGCGGGTGGTGCTGCTGTCCTCCCGGCCGGGACGGATCGCCCGGGAATGGACCGTCGGCATCCCGCAGCCGCGCCGCATCGAGGACAGCACGGTCGCCGAGCTGTCCGTCGAAATCACCGAAGAACTGCGCAGGGAGATCCGCCGCCATGGCCAGCACTGACACCGGCACCGACGCCAAGAAGGACGGCTCATCGGCAGCCGGGGAGTCCCAGGACACGCAGGATCTGGCGGGGCTGGAGACCGGGCTCGACGCGCTGGACTCGGTACAGACCGACCGTACACCGCTGCGCGAGACGCTGATACGCAAAGCACTGCCGCCCATCACCGCCGTCGCACTGGTGCTGGCGGTCTGGCAGCTGCTGGTGTGGGCCGAGGTCGCCCCCGACTACAAGCTGCCGTCGCCATCCGCGGTGTGGGACGAGGTGACCGACGCCTGGCGGCAGGGCACGCTCCTCGACTACATCTGGACATCCGTCTCGCGCGGCCTGCTCGGCTTCCTGATGGCGCTCGTCATCGGTACGCCGCTTGGCCTGCTGGTCGCCCGGGTGAAATTCGTCAGGGCGGCCGTCGGCCCCATCCTGTCCGGTCTGCAGTCGCTGCCATCCGTGGCCTGGGTGCCGCCCGCCGTACTCTGGCTGGGCCTGAACAACTCGATGATGTACGCCGTGATCCTGCTCGGCGCGGTCCCCTCCATCGCCAACGGCCTCGTCGCGGGCATCGACCAGATCCCCCCGCTGTTCCTGCGCGCCGGACGCACCCTGGGCGCGACCGGCCTGCGCGGCGCCTGGCACATCGTGATGCCGGGCGCGCTCCCCGGCTACCTCGCCGGACTGAAGCAGGGATGGGCATTCTCCTGGCGATCGCTGATGGCCGCCGAGATCATCGCCTCCTCGCCCGATCTGGGCGTCGGCCTCGGCCAGTTGCTGGAGAACGGGCGCAACAACGCCAGCATCTCGCAGGTGTTCCTGGCCATCTTCCTGATCCTGTTCGTCGGCATCGCCATCGACCTGCTGATCTTCAGCCCGCTGGAGCGGCGGGTGCTGCGCGGCCGGGGCCTGCTGGTCACCCCCTGAACAAACGGATCGCCAGCACCACCGCTCCGCCGACATATAAGTCGTGGTCGCGTGCAAGTACTCAACTGGCAGCCCTGCCCAGGGCAGTGAACCGGCCGCCGGGTGATGGACGAGACCGGGTTGGTCCGCAGGCCCGACACTGAACCGCTCCGGAATCGAGCCTCCATCAGACCCGGAGCGGTTCAATTCGCTGGCGTCCCTCGAACATGCACCTGGTACCGGCCCTGCGTAACGACGCCGGCCCCGGTCAGTTGCCTTGGTTTCAACGGCTGACGTGGTGTGAGCGTTGGCCTGTGCGCCTCTGGCCGGATCGCTGCCCAGGGAACTGCCGGGGTCGTCACATCTGCGGGTCTGCACGGTCGGCCACCGCTCATCGACGGGTCAGTGGCCGTTGATGGTGAGTTCGTAGTCGCCGATCAGGTCGCCCAGCAGGGTGCCGGCGGTGAGGTCGCTGGGGACGTGGCCGGCCATGTAGAGGCGGGAGTAGAGGACTTCGGCCCGCATCCACTCGTAGTCCTCGGCGCGGTGCGGGGAGAGGGCGGAGAGGAAGGTGACGGCCGCGGCGGAGCGGGCCGCGTGCCGGGAGGGGTAGGAGTACGGGCCCTTGGCGCCGGGCTTGATGTGCTTGTCCGGGCGCAGCGTCGGGTCGAGGACGAAGGGGGCGGGCTGCTTGTCCTTGGCCGCCAGCTGGTCGCTGATCGTCTTGGCCAGCTTCAGGGCCGCCTTCAGCTCGGCCTTCTCTGCCGTGCCCTGCGCGGCGGGGATCAGTTCGCGCTGGTCGTGGAGGTAGAGCTTCCAGATGTCCTTCTTGCCGTACAGCTCCAGCCAGGTGGCGGCCTTCTGCCCGGCGGCGGTGCGGGTCTTGGCGAGCGTCTGGACCTGGTGGAGTTCGGCGGTGCGCTGCTTCGCCGTCGGCGGGGCCGGGACCTGCTGCGCGGCCCAGGCGGCGAACGCCTTGTCGTCGCGGGTGGAGCCGTGCGCGGCCTTCCAGTGGGCGAAGAGGGCGTCGGCCTTCGTGCGCTCGGCCGATGCCTGCTTGCCGATCGTGGCGATCTGGGCGTCGGTGAAGAGCGCGGGCGGCGGGTTCTGCTTGATCAGGGCCGTCGCTCCAGGCTTCTTCTTCGCGGAGGTGGAGGAGGCGGCCGGAATCAGCTGCGGTCGCAGAAGGCCGATGGCGGCAGCGGCGACGGCCACCAGCGCGATCACGGCGTACGGCCATTTGATGCCGCGCAGGGCGTTCATGCGGCGGGGGTCCTTTCGAGGAGCGGTACCGAGGTCGCCTCGGTGGTGAAGTGGGTGCGGGCGAGGCGGCGTACGTCGTTGTCGGGCAGGCCGGGGGTGAGAAGGGACTGGCCGATGACGTACTTGCTGAGGGAGACGGGCCTGCCGCCCAGGCGCAGCAGCAGCCGGTCGGCGGGGGCGGGCCGGGTGCTGCCCTTGGTCTCGACAAGCACATGGGCGGCGTCGAGGGCGGCGGTGCGTTCGCCGTGGTGGCAGGTGAGGTGGCTGTCGAGGGTGACGCGGGTGCCGTGGTCCAGGTCGGCCAGGGCGGCGCGGATGTAGCGGATCTCGGCGCCAGGGGTCAGCTCCCTGGCCGTGACGGGGATGCCCGATGCGTCCAGCACGTCGTCCACGAACTCGGCCGCCTGGGCGCCGAGTTCGCCGTAGGCGGTGGCCGGGACCTTGAGGGCATGCTTGACCGTGGCACCGCGGCCGTCCTTCGTCTTCACCTCCACCCGGCACAGTCCGTCCTCGGCATACAGACGGGTGCGGACCTTCCAGCGGCGGCGCCGGCCCTGCACGTGCGCACGCCACGCGGCCAGCTGCACGGTGTCGAAGTAGGTGCTGATGTAGCTCGTCGTACGGCGCCCGCCAAGGTCGAGGACGTGGTGGCGGTCCGCGAGCAGGCGGACGAAGGCGCGCGCCTGGTCGAGCGGGAGAAGGTACTTGCGGTCAGTGCGGTGCTGCAGGGCCGCGGCCGCGTCGACCTCGGCGAGCGTGGCGCCCCGCAGGGCGGACAGACCGAGCGCTGTCGTGAGCGAGGACGCCGGCGTCACGACGTCAGTACCTGCTCACGTGGCTCGGTCTCCGGGACGGCGGCGCGCTCGTCCGGTGCTGCCGGATAGCGTGCCGAGACCCGGGTGGTCTCGCGTACGTAGTCCACCTCGTCGACCACGACCGACAGCGGGACCTGGCCGAAGCGGAGCGCGACGTCCTGAGCGATCAGGGAGGGATCGTCGTAGATCCGGTCCAGCGTGAGCTTCACCGTACGGGTGGGCGGCTCGTACGACCGGGGGTCGTCGACGACCAGGACCGCGACCAGCACCACCGTGGCCAGGACGATGACCAGCCAGCTGTCGCGCTGCGGCAATCCGGTGCACAGGGCGATGACCAGCGCGACGAAGGTGTAGGCGACGTCGCGCAGGGTGAACGCCGCGCTGCGCAGCCGCACCAGGGAGAGGATGCCGAACAGCCCGAAGCCGACGCCGGCAGGGAACTTCCCGGCGCTGATCGTGCTCATCGCGGCGAACAGGCCGACGTTCAGCGCGACCAGGACCAGCGGCATCGCCGGTACGCTGGGGCGCCGGCGGTAGAGCCAGCCGACCAGGACGAGCAGGGCGACGACGTCGAGGGCGCCGCGGGTCATCAGGTCCATGGGGGCGATGTGGGCGGTGATGCCCTTGGCGGCGAGCACCGTGACCGCTGCGTGCATGGGTGTCCCTTCCGTCCCGGCACGTCGGACGGCGGACCGGTCGCGGTCCGCGGTGCACCGCGACGTGAACGACGGTAGGGAGTTCACATGAACAGACCATGAAGCCTTCCCGGCGGCAGGGGCGGGCCGCTCGGGCGGTTAGCCTGGCCGGCATGCACTACCTGGTGATCGACGACGAGACGCGCCTCACGGACCTGGTCGTCCGCTACCTCACCGAGTCCGGCCACACCGCGGAGGGCCGCTACGACGGCCCGAGCGGGCTGATCACCGCCCGCGATCCCCGCGTCGACGCGGTGGTCCTGGACGTCATGCTGCCCGGCACGGACGGCATTGAGGTGTGCCGCACGCTGCGCGCCGAGGGCAGCGACGTGCCGGTCATTCTGCTGACCGCGCGCGGCGCGATCGACGAGCGGGTGGCCGGGCTGGACGCCGGCGCCGACGACTACATGGTCAAGCCGTTCGCCATGGAGGAGCTGCTGGCCCGGCTGCGGGCCATCTCGCGGCGTCGCCCGGACGGCTCCGGGCGCCTGCAGGTCGGCGATCTTGTCCTCGACCCCGAACAGCAGCGGGCCTGGCGTGCGGATGCGGAACTCGACCTCGCCCGCCGCGAGTTCGACGTCCTGCGGGTGCTGATGGAGAACGCCGGCCGGGTTGTGACCCGCCTCCAGCTGCTGGATGAGGTCTGGGACGGCGAGACCGACCTGCGCAGCAACGCCATCGACGTGCACGTCTCCAAGGTCCGCGCCAAGGTCGACCGTGCCTTCGGCCGTACGACCATCACGACCCTGCGCGGACGCGGCTACCGCCTGGAGACCACCGCGTGAACCTGCGGGACTGGTTGCGGCGGCTGCCCGTCGTCACCCGCCTCGTGCTGTCCGTCGCCCTCACTATGTCCCTGGTCCTGACCGGGGCTGCCGGACTGGTCTACTCGCGGGTCAAGACAGCCCTGGACCAGCAGCTCAACGACGACCTCACCGCCTACCAACGCAGCCTCGACCAAGCGGTACGCGCCGAGACGCCGCTCCCACCGGGCCCCAGCGGAAGCCTCCAGCAGGTCCTCGACGCGCACGGCCGCGTCCTGCACTCCAGCGACGCCCTCCGCCACCAGCTGCTGCTCACGCCCGCCGAGCTGCACGCGGTCGCGCACGGTGCCACCGTCCGGCGGGACGTCGGTTCCCTGCTGCCCATCACCTCCGACACCTTGCGCCTGCAGGCCAGGCGAGTGACGGCCGGCGGAGAGCCCCGGATCGTGGTCGCCGCCGTCCGGCGCGGTCACCGCGACGAGGCATTGCGCGAACTCCTCGCTCAGCTCGCCTTCGCCTCCGCCCTGACCTTGGTCGCGGCCTCGTACGTCGGCTACCGCACGGCCCGCGCCGCCCTGCGCCCCGTCGAGCGCTACCGCAGCGGCGCGGCCACCCTCGCCGACGGAGCCCAGAACACGCGACTCGACGTGCCCGCCGACCGCCATGACGAGATCACCCGTCTCGGGCACACCCTCAATCACATGCTCGACCGCCTGGAGGCGTCCGCGGAACGCGAGCGCCGGTTCGTCGCGGACGCCAGTCACGAGCTGCGGACCCCGCTGACTTTGATGCGTGCTGAGCTCGACGTCGCCCTGCATCGCCCGCGCTCCGCCGGGGAACTCACGGACACCCTGCGCTCGGTGGACACCGAGGTCCAGCGACTGATCGACCTCGCCAACGCGCTCCTCGACCTGGAGGAGCTCGGCAGCAGCCATCACCTCACCCGGGCCCGGGTACGCCTGGCCGAGCTCGTCGAGGCCGCCGTCGCGCCGCATCTGCGCACCGCCCAACGAGCGGGGCGGGTCGTGAGCGTCGACGTGCCCGACACGGTCATCGAGAGCGACGCCCGCTGGCTGCAGCCCGCGATCGGCAACCTGCTCGACAACGCCCTGCGTCACGGCCACGGAACCGTCCGCCTCACGGCCACCGTCCACGAGGGCAGGCTGCGGCTGTCGGTCACGGACGAGGGGCCCGGCTTCCCGGCCAAGTTCCTGCCCCGGGCGTTCGACCGGTTCGCCCGTGCCGAGGCCAGCCGCACGAGCGAGGGCTCCGGACTGGGACTCGCCTTCGTCCAGGCGGTCGCCATCGCCCACGGTGGTACCGCGCACGTCGAGAACACCGAACACGGGAGCGCGGTCATCCTCGACCTGCCGTGCTGAGCGACGCGCCGGCTCGGGGGCGCGGCGTACGGTGCAGGTACGGCGCCGCCCCTGCCGGGTCTGCTGGCCACCTCGCCCCGCTGCTCGGACACTACGGCTACTGGGCCGTCGGCGCCGTGGTCTTCGTCGAGGATTTCGGCGTCCCCGCCCCGGGCGAGACCATCCTGATCGCCGGGGGGATCTATGCCGGGGCCGGCCGGCTGAACATCGTGACGGTCGCGGTGATCGCCTTCGCCGCAGCCGTCGCGGGCGACAACGTCGGCTATCTGATCGGCCGCTGCGGCGGACGGGCCGTCGTGCACCGCTGGGGCCGCTATGTCCTCCTCTCCCCCGAGCGCTTCCATAAAGCGGAGGAGTTCTTCACCCGCCACGGCGGCCAGATCGTCACCGTGGCCCGCTTCATCGAGGGGCTGCGCCAGGCCAACGGCATCATCGCCGGGACCAGCGGCATGCCCCTGGCGCCGCTTCCTCGCCTACAACGCGCTCGGTGCCGCACTCTGGGTCGGCCTGTGGGCGACGCTGGCCTTCGTGGCCGGCACCCGCATCACCGCTCTCTACGACGAGATCACCCGCTACCAGCTCTACGCACTGATCGCTCCCGCGGTTGTGGCCGCCGCGCTTATCGGCTGGCGTGTGCTGCGGCGCAGACACCAGAGCTGAGGTGACAACTGAGGCCATTCACCCTTCGGCGCTCGGATGGGGTACGGACTCCGGCGAGCGGCGGTGAATGAACGCCGCCACCGCAAGGGCACCGGTCAGCGCGGCGAGCGCCCCGAAACCGTAGGTGAGGGCAGCAATCGAGGCGACGGCTGCGACGAGCAGCGGGCCGCCCGCGTCGCCCAGTTCGCGGCCCAGTTCGGCGGCACCCATGGTCTGTCCGAGCCGCTCCGCGGGCGTGCTCGCGGCGAGTGCGGCGAAGCCGAGTGGGGTGATCAGCCCCGTACCGGCACCGATCAGGGCCGCGCCGAGGAGGATGCCGGTCAGCGCCGGCAACGTCGCGCAGGCCAGCCCCGCGGCGGTCACCGACAACCCCGCGGCCAGGCCGGTGCGGGTGGTGAGGCGGCCGTCGTCCAGGGCGCGTCCGGCGCGTGGCTGGACAAGGGCCGCGCAGCCGGCGAGCACCGACACCGCTGCCCCGGTCGCGACCGTGCCCAGCCCGACGGCACGGCCGGAGACAGGCAGGAAACCGACGCCGACCGACAGGGCGGCGGTGGCCGCCGCGAGCGCGGCCGTCGGGGCGAGAAAGACCGGGTCGGCCAGCCGTCGGGCCAGGTCGAGGACCGTCTGCCGGGCCTTGGGCAACGGCGGCACGACGGGTACAGCGAGCAGGGCCCAGACGGCGACCGCCGCGCCGAGCACCACGAGGACCGCGAACAGCAGGCGCAGACCTCCGGCCCACACCAGGACGCCGCCGAGCAGCGGGCCGAGGGTGTAGCCGACCGACTTGTAGAAGCCGTAGCTGCCGAAGGCCCGCCCGTGCTTGGCCGCCGGGTTGAGGCGGGCCACCAGCGCGGAGGCGGACGGCGAGAAGGCGGAGGCCGCGGCCCCCTGCCCAAGACGTGCGGCCCACAGCCACCCGGGGCTGTCGACGACGGCGTACAGCGCGGAAGCGGCGGCGAAGGCGACGAGCCCGCCGAGCAGCACCGGGCGGGCGCCGATCCGGTCGGCGAGGGTGCCGAAGAGCGGCTTGAGGAGGACCTCGGCGCCGTCGTAGAGGGCGAGCAGCCCGCCAAGTACGAGCAGGGAGGTGACCGCGTCGTCGGTGTGGCCGCCGAGGTTGGCGGCGATGCCGTGGGCGCCGAAGGCGGTGGTGAACCCGGCCGCGTACAGCGGCCACATCTGCCGGGCCGAGGCGGAGGGCGCGGTCACAGGTCCGCCCCCGGCGTCTGGTGGAGGGCGGCGAAGACCCGCTCGGCGTAGTCCTCGCAGGCGGCGGCGCACTCCTTGAGCCGCCGACCGGCCTCGGCCGCCTCCGGGGCGCCGAAGACGTCCCGCGCGGTCAGGTCACGGTGCCAGCGCCGCAGCCGTTCCAGCGACTGCTCCTCTTCCTCCAACTCGGCCAGGGTGAACTTGGCGATCCGGATCTCCTTGCCCAGCTCCGCTTCGAACTTGCCGCAGTCGGCCAGGAATTCCGTCCAGTCCGCCGAGCGGGCGGCGGTGAACATGGCCTGGAAGCGGGCGGCGTCGTCGGTGCTGCGTCCCGAGGCGTTCAGGGACACGGCCTGTCCGCCGGCCTGCTCGGCGAGCGTCACTGCCCGGCCGACCCCTGCGGCGAAGACCGGCACGTCCGGAACGGCCCAGACCCCCTGCCCGAGCGAGAGGGCACCGGCCTTGCGCAGCTCCCGCCAGACCGCGACCCGGTGCCGGGAGGGCTCGGCGGGCAATTTGATCACGAGGACGAGCCAGCGGCTCCCCGGTTCCGGATTTGACACAACGGCGAATGTAGCACTTGTTACATCCCTTGATGTATCAGGTGAATGGTCAGGCGTCGAGCACACCGGTGGTCAGCAGCCCCAGGAGCGCCCGCAGCTCTCAAATAACACCGCTTCACCAGTGTTCCCACACCACCGCCGAGGGGCTGATCGCAGGAGTCACCGGGGCACTGGCCTCGCCGACCACGTTGCTACTGGCCCGGTACGACGCGGTTGGGCTCCTGCGGCTGACCGCCCGGAGCACAGCACACCGCTTGCCACCGCCGTACGGCGCGAGCTCGCCGAGCGGCTGCATCAGGCCGATCCGGATCACCCCTGGCACGCGCCGCTTCTCCGCCGAGTGGGGCACACGCGGTGACCTGGACTACCACCCCGTACGGCCCGACCTGGTGCCGGAGTTCCTCGCCGACACCGCCGTCACGAAGGTCTCTCCGTCACCCGGTGCGCCTCCTGCGGGCTACGCGACGACCTCACCGCGCAGCAGGCCCCGCCCTTCGGGACCTGACCACGCTCTGCGTGATCCTCATCCGCGGCCGACTGCCTGCGTTCGACGGCCGCGGGTTCGGCGCGTACCGAAGTCCTCTCCCCGCGGCGGCACTTCGCTTGGGCGGGCAGGGACGGGGCGCAGCCGGATGCGGGCGTCGAGGCCGGTCCCGGGGGCGGGGTGGAGGGTGATGGTGCCACCGGAGACGTCGACGAGGTGGCGGACGATGGGCAGGCCCAGGCCGGTGCCATCGTGGTGGGAGTCGGAGGAGCGCCAGAACCGGTCGAAGGCGCGCTCCCGGTCGGCGTCGCTCATGCCCGGGCCCTGGTCGACGACATGGAGTTCGCCACCCGGAGCGCGCTGCAGGGTGATGGTGGTGCTGGGTGGGGAGACGCGCAGGGCGTTGGCGAGGAGGTTGTCGATGATCTGCTCCAGGGCGCCGGGGATCGCCCACACATGACCGACAGGCGGTCCGGCGATGTCGAGGGCGACGTACTGCTCGGCCGCCAGTGACTCCCACATCGCCACCCGCTCCGCGACGACCGCGTCCAGGTCGACGGGTTCGGGGGTGGTCGCGGCGTTCTCCAGGCGGCCCAGCGCGAGCAACCCCTGCACCATGCGGCCGAGGCGTTCGACCTCACCGACGGCCTCCTCCAGGCTGCCGTGCGCCCGCGGATCCAGGTAGGGCTCGAAGTTCTCCAGCCGCAGCCGCAACGCCGTCAGCGGGGTTTTCAGCTGGTGGGAGGCTTCCGAGGCGAACGCCTGCTGGGCTTCCAGCAGGTGCTGCAGCCGGGTCGCGGTGTGCGTGAACGACGCCGCCAGACGCCGCAGTTCGGGCGGTCCGGTGGTGGCGTCGGGCGGATGGGCCAGGTGCCCGTCGGCGAGCTGGGTGGTCGCCGCCTCCAGGGTGCGCAAGGGGCGGGTGATCCAGCGGGCCAGGCTGAAGGCAACCAGGGCAACCGCGGCGAGGATGCAGGCCCCGGCCAGGGCAAGCGCGGCCCAGATGCGGTGCACCCGGGTGCTGACCTGGTCCAGGGGATAGGTCAGGCGCAGGGCGCCGCGGATCGTGGTCCCGGAGGAGCCGGGCATGGTCGCGGACAGCACATCCCGGCCGACGCCGTCGGTCGTGGTGGCGACGGTGGGCTGGTTGTGCAGAGCGCGGGCGATGTCCGGCTGGGCAGCGAGGCTGACGCCGGTCCGGCCGGCCGGATCGGAGTCGGCCAGGACGATGCCCTGTTTGTCGGTGACGACGACGTGGCCGCCGGTGCGGGTGGCGTAGTCGCCGACCACGTCCGGCAGTGCATCGAGCTGGCCCTTTTCAATGTTCTCCTCGGTGACCTCGGCGAGCATGGACGCGTCGCGTTCCACGCTCTGGGAGGCGCGGGAGGTCTCGCCGCGGGCGTAGATGTAGCCGAGCGGGATCTCCAGCCCGGCCAACACGAACACGGCCAGGGCGAGGTAGCTGAGCAGCAGACGCCTGGTCATCCGGCCGCCTCGGAGACGCCCGGGACACCGGGGACGGTGAGGCGGAAACCGACGCCGCGGGCGGTGGTGACCCAGCCCGGATCGCCCAGTTTACGGCGCAGGGCAGCCACGTGCGCGTCGAGCGTCTTGGTGGGGCCGAAGAAGTGCGGGTCCCAGACCGTGTCCATGATCTGCTGCCGGGAGTACACCGTGCCGGGATCGTCGGCAAGGAAGGCGAGCAGGTCGAACTCCTTGGGCGTCAGGGCGACGTGGCGACCGTTCAGGTGGACTTCGCGGGTGCGGCGGTTGAGGGCCAGCGGCCCCAACAACTGGGCGCCGGAGGCAGGCTGGTGCGGTTCGGGCGTTTCCGCGGGTCCAGTCGGTGCGTAGGCGGGGGCGCCGGCGCGCCGGGTGACGGCGCGGATACGGGCGATCAGTTCCCGCACGCCGAAGGGCTTGGCGAGGTAGTCGTCGGCGCCGAGCTCCAGGCCGACGATGCGGTCGGCTTCCTCACCCCGGGCGGTGATCATGATGATGGGGACGGCGGAGCGGGCGCGCAGGCTGCGGCAGACGTCCAGGCCATCCATGTCGGGCAGGCCGAGATCCAGCAGGACCAGGTCCGGTGCGGCCGTGCTGTCGGCAAGGCCGGCGGCGCCGGTGCGGACGTGGTCCACGGTAAAGCCGTAGCGCCCGAGTCCTTCGGAGAGGGGGCCGGCGATTCGGTCGTCGTCTTCGATGAGCAGCAGCCGCATGGCGCCAGGCTCGCACAGCTGTGCCAGGGGAGTTGGAGGGTTCACGGGAAGCCGCCAGGGATCAGAGAAGAGGTTCGGGACGATGCCGGACAGGGATGTGCCGTCCGGGCGACGTGAGCGGGAGGACGGCGTCGGCCGGACGGCAGTGGCGGGACGTCGGGCAACGCCGACCGGGGAGTCAGCCGTCGGCGTTGTCGCCGTCCTCGCGTCCCTGGTCCTCCCGCCGATGGTCCTCCTCTCGGTCCCGGTCCTCGCCGGTGCCCGGCGGCAGGCTGGCCGACGTGGATGTAGCGGCCGGGCTCGCGGTGTCGCCAGGAGGCTCGACGGTGGCCGGTGCTGCCGACGACGGTTGCGTGGTCGGCGACTTCGGAACGGAGACCTGAGCGGTGCCGGCCGGGGCGGCTGGGGAGGTGACTGTGTCGCTGACTGTGGACAGAGCGAGTCCGAAACCGCCGAGGACCACGAGCGCGGCGGCGCCCGTGAGGATCGACCGGGGCCGGACAGCCGCGTTTCGCCAGCCGTTCGCGCTTCGCACGGCCCTTCCCTTGGGGCTGCGTTGGCCGACGGGCACTGGCGGCTCGGCGCCCGGTTCACCGGCGCCCGTCGGGGCTGGGTCGGCAGAGCAGGAGTGCGCGATTGATGAAGGGTAGTCGAAGGCGTCCTCCGCGAAGCGGTCGCCGTAGCCGCCCGTTGCCAGGGCGCCGCGCACCGGATCCAGGATAGTCGTCTCCTCGGCGTCCGTGGGCGCGCAGGAGGGCTGCTCGGGCTCGGGCGGCATCGGGTTTCTCCCTTCCTCGGGTCAGGCCCCGGCCGTCAGCTGGCGTCCTCGGTCTCCTCGGTGCCTTCCTTCTTGGTGTCGGTCACCTTGTAGGACTTGTCGAGGTAGACCTCGATCGAGGTGCCGTCGGCCTGCTTGACCTCCACCGCGTACATGCCGGGCTTCTCCGCGTCCTCCTCAGACTTGACCACCGTGCCCGGGTACGCGGCGAGCGCGGCGGCCTCGGCCTTCTGCTTGATGTCACCGGTCAGCGGCGGCTCCGTCTTGTCGTCGGTGTCACCGCCAGCTGCCTCGGCGCCGCCCGCGCTCTGGGCCTGCTGCTGGGTGTCCGCAGCCTTCGAGTCGGAGCCGGAGTCAGATCCGCCACAGGCGACCAGCGCGAACATCAGCACAGCAGCCGGAGCAACAAGCACGGCACGACGGGGCAGAGCACGCATCAGGGCATCTCCAAACACTGGGGAATCTTGCGGGTGCGAAGGCGGTGGAGCCGGCCTTCGGGGGATGACAACGACCCTAGGAACCCGCTGTTGAGAGACAGCCCAGCAAACGGAGAGAGGCAGACCAGCAGACCGCCAATCTTTCGCGACGCCTCGCGCTGTACACGATGGGCAACACGTGATCAGCACTTGGGAGGCGAGAGCGGACAACGGACAGCACCAAGACCGTGTCCTAAATGGGCAGCTTGAGGAGCCGTTTGTAGCAGCAGAGGGCAGCTGCCAGTCCGAGAAACACCGAAGCTCGGGGCCTGGATTGGCGGCAGTCAGCGCGACGGTTCCATGACCGGTGGGCGTGGTTCGGCGTCAGAGGGTTCGGGCCGCTGCGGCGTCGCGGAGGAGTCCGGCGAAGGTCAGGGCGCCGGGGGTGAGCGAGTGGTCGGCCATGCGAACCAGGAGGATGCGGCGGATGGGGGCCGGCGGCTGGAGGGGCAAGACGTTGACGCCGGGTCGGATGCCCTCAAGAGCCAGGGTCGGGGCGAGGGCGACGCCGATGCCGGCAGCGACCATGGCCTGGGCTTCCTGGTAGTCGTGGGCCTCATAGGCGATGTGGGGCTCGAAGCCGACGGCGCGACAGCCACGGACGAGGGCTTCGGCCACCGGGTGATGGTCGGCGCGGGTGATCCAGGGGTCGTGTGCGAAGTCGGCGAGTGAGGCGGCGTTACGGCCGGCGAGTGGATGGTGGTCGCTGACGAGAAGGGCCGGCGGGTCATCGAGGAGTGGGGTGACGACGATGTCCTCCCGGTCGATTCGGCTCCAGTTGTAGTCCCACATCAGCGACATTTCGATCTCCCGGTTCTCCAGCATCGTCCAGAGTCCGGCGATGCGGGCGCTGCGGACGGTCAGCCGTACGTCGGGGTGGGCGTCCCGGAAGGCAATCACGGCCTGCGGGAGGAGCGAGGCGCCGACAGTGGGGAAGGTGCCGATGCGCAGGGTGCCCGCGCGCAGGCCGGCGTAGTCGGCGAGTTCGTTTTCCGCGGCCTGCAGTTCGCGTTCGATCCGGCGCCCTCGTTCGGCCAGCACCCGTCCGGCATCGGTGAGGGTGACGCCCCGGGCGTGGCGTTCCAGCAGGGGCTGCCCTGCCTCCGTTTCCAAGCGGCTGATCTGCTGCGATACCGCTGACGGGGTGTAGTTGAGGGCGCGGGCTGTCGCGGTCACCGAGCCGCGCCGGGCGACCTCCGTGAACAGCAGGATGCGCCGGACGTCGAGCATGCCGCCACCTCCAGTGTTCACTTGAGCTTAATAGCCATGCAGATTTCCGAGATTGTACTTCACGCTGGTGTAACCCACTGTGGGGGACACCACGCACGGCGAGACCGTCGGTGGGCTTCCCCTTCCACGGCTGTGAGGAGTCAGTTGTGCTGCGTCTGCAGGGCGAGATGATCCGCGGAGGAACCAGCAAATGCTGGATCTTCGACCATCGCGACGTGGCCGCCACGGGCGTGGACGTCGATGCCCTCCTGCTCGCCGCCTTCAACGCCGCCGACCCCCGCCAGATCGACGGCGTGGGCGGTGCTTCCTCCACCACCTCCAAGGCCGCCGTCGTACAGGCGTCCGCCCAGGCCGGCGCGGATGTCGAGTACGCCTTCGCACAGGTCGGAATCGGCGACGAGCGCGTGGAGTGGGCCAGCAACTGCGGCAACTGCGCCACCGCCGTGGCCCTGTACGCCGTCCACCACAAGCTCGTGCCGATCGCCTCGGACACCACCACCGTCCGCATGCTCAACGTCAACACCGGCGCACGTCTCACCGGCACGATCCCCACCCCCACGGGCGTGGCCCCTGAGGAGGGCACGGCCGTGGTGCCGGGAACCTCGGCGCCGGGCGTGCCGGTCCTGCTCGGGTTCCAGGACCCGGCGGGAGCGACGACCGGCCGCGCTCTGCCGACCGGCCGGGCACTGGACGAGCTGACCGGCCCGGACGGTCCCGTCGAGGCATCCCTGGTGGACGCCGGCGCGCCGGCCGCGCTGTTCGAGGCCAAGGCGTTCGGCCTCGATGGCACGGAATCCCTCAGCGCGTTCGCCACCGCAGTGCCCGCGCTGACACTGCTGCGCCGCCATGCAGCGCTGGCCATGGGCCTGGCCCGCGAGGACGGTCCGGTCAGCCACGCGTTGCCGAAGGTGGGCATCGTCGCCCGGCCTGCCCCCTACCGCACCACACAGGGCACACTCGTCAACCAGGACGAGTACGACTTGGCCGTGCGCATGGTCTCCATGCACGCCCCGCACCCGGCGATCGGCCTGACCTCCGCCGTGGCCCTGGCCACGGCCGCCGCCACCCCTGGCACCCTCGCCCACCGCGTCGCCCGGCAGACCGCCGACGGCACGCTGCGCCTGGGCACCCCCGCCGGCGTGGTCACCACCCAAGCCGTTCCCGCACCGGACGGCGCGTCCCCCACGGTGCTGCTGCACCGCGCCGCCCGGCGTATCGCCCGAGCCGAACTCCTCGTTCCCGTCCTGGAAGGACGCCCCGCATGAGCCGCAACGACGCCGCCCCGGGTACCGTCACCGCACCACCGGGCCGTATCCGCCGGATGCTGTCCCACCTCTACATCCAGTGCCTGATCGCCGTTCTCCTCGGCGCCGCCGTGGGCGGGCTATGGCCGTCCGTCGGCGCTGACCTCAAGCCGCTCGGCGACGGCTTCATCGCACTGGTGAAGATGTTCATCGCGCCGATCATCTTCTGTACGGTCGTCCACGGCATCGCCTCCATGGGCAACGCCCGCGCGGTCGGCCGCGTGAGCCTGAGGGCTCTGGTCTACTTCGAGGTGCTGACCACGGTGGCCATGGTGATCGGCCTGGTCGTCGTCAACGTCGTCAAGCCGGGCAGCGGTCTGCACGTCGACCTCTCGACCCTGTCCCCCAAGGGCCTGCCGCCGGAGGCGACCGCGGCCCATGAGGGCTTCGCCGAGTTCGTCCTCGCCATCATCCCGGCCACCCTGGTCAGCGCTCTGACCGGCAACGAGATCCTGCCGGTGCTGCTGGTGTCGGTGCTGTTCGGCTTCGGCCTGCACGCCAGCGGGGAGGCCGGTCTGGGCATCGCCCGGGGCGTCGAGAAGTTCTCCACGGTCCTGTTCACGCTCATCCGCTGGATCATGCGGCTGGCCCCCATCGGCGCGTTCGGCTCGATGGCCTTCACCATCGGCAACTACGGCCTGGGCACCCTGCGCCACCTGGCGCTGCTGGTCGGCTCGTTCTGGCTGACCGCCCTCTTCTTCGTCCTGGTCGTCCTCGGTACCGTGATGCGCCTGAACGGACTGCGGCTGCTGCCCTTCCTGCGCTACATCAAGGAAGAACTGCTGATCGTCCTGGGCACCTCTTCCACCGAGCCCGTCCTGCCGCGCATGATGGCCAAGCTCCAGCACGCAGGCGCCTCGAAACCGGTCGTCGGCATCACGCTGCCCGCCGGGTACTCCTTCAACCTCGACGGCACCGCCATCTACCTGACCATGGGCTCGGTCTTCCTCGCCCAGGCCCTCGGCATCGACCTCAGCCTCACTCAGCAGCTGGCCATGCTCGCCGTCATGCTGCTCACCTCCAAGGGCGCCGCAGGCGTCACCGGCTCCGGCTTCATCGCCCTGGCCGCCACCCTCAGCGCCGTCCCGCACGTCCCGGTCGCCGCCCTCGCGCTGATCTTCGGTGTCGACCGGTTCATGTCCGAAGCCCGCGCCCTGACCAGCCTGGTCGGCAACGGCGTCGCCACTTTGGCTGTCGCCCGGTGGGAGGGCGAACTGGACGAGGACCGTGCCAGGGCCGTCCTGCGCGGCGAGATTCCCTACGCCCCTGTCCCCGCTCCTTCTGCGGTGACAACCAAGCCCGGTCCGCAGCAGATGCCCGCACCCGAGGCGATGCCCGAACCGACTCGCGACCCGGTCTCCGCCACAAGCTGATATCGCGTGGGTGGGCCGGCCCGGAGCAGACGCTCCTGGCCGGCCCACCCACGTCTCAACAGGACGTCGTACTCGCCGTCCGGGCTGATCAGGAGCTCGACGGGCGCGATGAAGTCCACCACATACACCTTCGGCCCACTGGACCGCACCGCGTCGAAGCCGGCAGGGGCCGGCGGGAGGTTCTCAGCGCCCTACACATGCGCGCCGCCCAGCACCGTCATTCCGGCCCAGAGTCTCAGGGCGGGGCGGCGGTCCGGATCTTCGGCGAGCCACTGGAGTCGGGCGTCTCGCAGGGCGCGGACGGGGTCGACGCCCTCGGCAAGGCGACGCCAGTACAGCTGCATGATTTCGCTGGTGGCGCGGTCGTCGATGGCGAAGAGGCTGCCAAGGACAGTGGTGGCGCCGCGGGCGAAGAGGGCGAGGGGGAATCCCGCCAGTTCCAGGTTGTCCCTGAGCCGGATGTTGCTGTGGCAGGAGGCCAGTACACAGAGTGCGGGATACGACAGTGCCATCGCCTGAGCCGCGGTGAAGACCGATCGGTCGGGCAGTTGTTTGATCTGCCCCCAGCCGTCCTTGTCGTCGTAGCCGTGTACGGCCATCGCCAGTATGCGGTAGGCGGGCTGTCCTTCTCGCAGTCGGTCGAAGACCTCTCGCCGCTCCTGCAGGGTGTACACGGGCTGCAGGTGGGTGCGTAGGGAGGCGAGTTCGGCCTGCGCGTGGGACAGTGCGGTGGTGTCGTAGATGGCGACGGTGCCCTGTCGGCCGGAGGGGGGCGATTTCCTGAGCAGGTGGGCCATGGTGGTCAGGGAGGTGTGAACACTGAGGACTGCCACGTCGATCAGGTAGCGGTTGTCGTCCACCGGCAGTGCGTCGAAGGCGAGGTCGAACAGGCCGGAAGGTACCAGGAGCAGCCGCAGCGGCTGTGTGCCCTCACGTAGTCGATGGAGCAGGGCTTCCGGCAGCAGGTGGGTGGTGAGGCGGCTCAGCTGCGGCCAGTAGCGCACGTCGCCGGTCTGCATCCGGGTGAGGTTGTCCACCGTGGTCACCGCGTCCAGGTGCTCGCTGATCCGGCCGTCGGGGTGTCGCCAGGTCAGTCTGCGGTACAGGCGCCGGGATCGTGGGCCGTCTGCGAGTAGCCCGGTGCCCTCCGGGCAGAGTTGGAGGATCGCGGCCTCGGTGCCGGGACGGTGCAGTGCGAGGACTTCGGCGGCGGTGACGTGGGACAGGCCGTGTCCGTCGGCCATGGAACTTAGGACGCCGAGGATGTGGTCGGCTTGCCGGATGCTTTCGATGCGGTTGTCGTGGATGCGGTCGGCGATGTTGCCGAGGGTGCGATCGCGCTGCTCGTTGCTGACCTGTCCGTCTTCCGAGGGGCGAGGAAGGGTGGGGGCGGCGTTGTTGGCTGCGATGATCCTCTCGGCGGCGGACCGGATCGCTTCTGCCACGTCGTCGCGGATGGTCAGTTCGCTGAGCAGCAGACCCACACGGTCGCGCCGTACGGCCTCCATGATCAGGTCAGCGGCGAGGGTGTCTCCTCGCCCGACGGCGAGTTCGGCCGCGGCGGAGAAGATCCGGCCGTGCTCTTTGACTAGCCGGATCCGGTCCTCGGCGTGGGAGGACGTGATCAGCAGCTCGGTGACACCGCGGATCACCTGGAGCATGCGGTGCAGTCGCTCTGCTTCGGTAAGGTCGGCTGCGGCCTGGCCCGTGCGTCCGCAGGACGCGGCCGCGATGGTCCAGGCCTCGACGATCAACTTGGCATTGACCAGTACGCCGTTGACCTCCAGCGCCTGGGCGGCGGCAAGCGCGTCCTGCTCCGCACGACGCCAGGCGCGGGCGGTCTCGTCGGCCGGCGCATCGACGTGTTCCAGGTGTTCGGCCAGTCGGCGGTACCACCGGGCGCGGTAGAGGAGTCCGCTTCCCCGCTGGTGCGGAGTGGCGGCATCGATGAGTTCGTTCAAACGTTCCCGCACCCGCTCGTCCCCGGGCCGGCACCATAGAGCGGCCATGCCGGCGGCGTTCGCCCGGGACCCGGCGATCAGCCCTTCCTTGCTGACGTCCAGCGCGATGCCGGTGACCTGCTCCGGGTCGAAGGCCGCCGCGTCGACCAGCAGACGCGCGCGGGTGAGGCGGATGACGAGGAGCCCGTTGTGGCCCTCCTTCTCCCAAGCTTTGGCGGCGACGTCCAGCCACTGGCCGGCCTCCTCGCGTGCTTCCTCGCTCTGCGCAGTCCGCCGCGAACGCCACAGGGCCAGAGCCGCGTCGTATGCGGCGTTGCCCAGCGCGATCTGTCGCGCCCGCATCCCGCGGTCCTCCAGCGCGTCCGCCAGCGGCAGGTACGCGTGGGGCGCCGCGCCTGGCGGCGGCGTGACGTTCAGGCCCTCGCCGCACGCTCGCATCCGCGGTAGGTGGAGTTCGTAGGCGCGGCCGTAGTCGTGCAGGTGGGCAGCATTGTCAGCAGCCACCGCCAGCCAGCCACGGGTGGCTCGGTTGGAGCCACTCTCCTCGGCCCACAGCCGAAGCCTGCGTTCGATCCGCCGGAACTCGTCGCGATCGCCGAGGTGGCGGGCCAGCCCGGCGGCCTTGCTCAACGCCTCGGCGGGCATGGTCGGTCTGGCCTCGACGAGCGGCTCAGCCAGTTCGACCATCCGCCGTGTACTGGCTTTCCAGCGGTCCAGGTCCCCCAGCACGGCGGCGACGGAGCCGGTCTCTTTCAGGGAACGGCAGGCGATCATCCGCTGTTGCACGTCCATCGGTTCGGCCCACGGGGGCGGAGTGTCGCCGGCCGCGCCGAAGGCGCCCCGGTGGGTGCCGGGGTGCGCAAGAAGCCGTACGGCCGTAGCGGTCGCCTCCTCCAGCCGGGTCAGCGCCCGCTGCCAGCGGGTCAGCCGGCGCTCTGCCTTGCCCAGGTAGTACAGGCACATCGCCAGCAGGACGTCGTCCGCCAGCTCGCGTGCGATCGCTGTCGCCTGCTCGCAGCGCTCGGCGTGTGCCCGTAGACCGAGGCCGGGGTCAGCCGCCGATACGTCCCATCGGCCTTCGATCGACAGGAGAGCGACTGCTTCCTGATAGCGCGCCTGGCGCCCCGGACGGGCCCTCGCCGCACGGAGCAGTACCTGTGCGGCGCCGGTGAGAACGGCGGGTGCCGGTCGGCCCGGAGGCAATCCGCCGGGCCGCCCACCCAGCGCATGCTCCGGCATCAGCCGGCAGCCGGCCAGACAGACTTCGGCCAGGAGGTTCAGCGCCGTCTCGTCCGTCTCTGCCCGGCCGGCCAGGTCCGCCGCCGTCTGCTCCCAGGCGGCGCCGTTGGCCTGGGGACCCGTGCTGGTGGTCATCAGTGTTCGGCGCGCAACTCGACGTGCAGGTCGGTGCATGCCGCCTGATCGCTGTCGACTTCCAGCGTCCCGCGCAGTTCCACGACGTCATCGGGTTCGCCGGTGGTTCCTTGGCGCGCGGGAAGGAGCTCCACCGTCTTAGTCCACCGGGAGCTGCTCACCAGGGCGGTGATCGCCACTCGCTGCACGTCGTAGGCGGGCATGCAAAGGATCAATGTGACCAGCGACGGCTGCTGAGGGGAGCCGTCGGACCGGCTCACCTGCATCTCGGGCCAGGGCTCGACACCGCGGCGGTGCCGACCGGTCACTACCGTGAAGAACGTGCTGTCGGTGACGGGGTGGATCGTGCTGTCCGTGCCACGCACCGCCGCTGCCAGTTCGGTGCGCCAGACGGCCACCGCCCGTTCCAGGTCCGCATCCCGGACCGGCGAGCGGGCTGCGAACGCACCGGCCTTGACCTGTTGCAGTCGGCCCTGGACGTCGAGCATGCCCTCCAGCGCCTGGTCCATGTGCGCGGCACCCCGCCGCAGCATCCGGTCGAAGGCCTCGTCGTCGCCGCTCGCACGGCGGATGGCGTTCCCGTGCTCACTGCTACGGTGTTCGTTGTCGTTCATGTCGGATCTTCCCCTTCCCGGTCCCGTTCGGCAGTTCAGCCGAGGTCTTCTTCGTCGATCCACTGCCGCAGACTGCTGCGCCCGTGCCGAAGGTTCGACCGGACGGTGGCGACCGGCTTGTCCAACAGTTCGGCGATCTCGGCCGGCGTGTAACCGTCGCAGAACAGCGCCACCACCACCCGCTGTTGTGGCGGCAACCGGGGCAGCAGATCAGCGACAAGACGAGCCTCCATGCCGTCGCCGAGCCGGGACCGCAGCTCACGATCCAACTGATGCGCCTCAACCGGCACCTCACGACTGTTGCGCCGGATCAGACGGAGCGCCGTGGTGCTCGCGTATGCGCGGGGATTGCCGATCACCTCCCACTTCTCGAAAACGATCGACATGGCCTCGGCTGCGGCGTCGTCAGCTTCACATGGCGGCGCGCCGCACCGGATCAGCAGGCCCACCAGCGACGCGTACTGCTCACTGAAGAACGCCTCATAGGATTCCTGACCTTCCACCGGCATCGCTCCTTCGTCACTGGAAGTAAGAGCGTCCTGGTCCTTTCGGCGTGCAATCGCGGTGCCCGATTCCCCACGAGCGGAGTGCAGATACGCGCACAGGCCGGCCAACACCACGGCGAACGCCCCTCCCGCCGCCGTCAGCACGGTCGAATGCGTGGCCGCATACAACCCCCCGACGCCTCCCAAGATGGCGTTCACCACCGCGACCACGACAACGACCCCATGCGGCGCCTGTCCCTCAGACGAAGTGCCATCCGTCTCTGCTGGCATCCCCTCTCCCCACCCTCGCTGATGCGCGGACATCAGGAAGAGCACAGAACCCGCCTCCCCGTGCAACCCCCCGCGGCCCAGGCACGACCGGGCCGCGACCGGGCAGCCCGGCTTCCGGCCGTCCCTGACCCACCCCCACCCCCGGCCCCGGCCCCGGCCCCGGCCCCGGCCCCGGCCCCGGCGGCAGACTGCCGAGGACCGCGGGTGAGGTCATCGCCCAGAGTGAAGACCTCCAGGCGTGGAGGGCGCAGTGCTGGTGTACGCGGGACGCTGCAGGCTCGAGCCACCCACCCACCCACCCGCCCGGGCGGGCCGGCCCCACCGCAGGACCACCGCCGCCCAAAGCCCCCAAGCCCAACCGGCATGCGGAAAAGGTGCCCGTGCCCAACAAGGGCGACAAGCGATACCTCCGCCCTGCTCACCGTCCGGCCGCTGAGCGCGAAGACCTGGCAAGATCCCGTACGTCAACCAGGTCAGGGCCATACCGGAGCCTGGCCAACTTGATCCTGCGCAACCGGACGAAGAACTCCTACGCCCAGAACTACGACTTCGCCGACAAGAAGGTCAAGTGCTTCACCGGCAGACACCGCGTGTCCACGTTCGCCCTGACCAGCCAAGTACTGCACCACCCGCAATGGACCCCGCAACTGCTCCACAAGTGGCAGCAACACCTCCTCGGCCTGCTCGCCGACGAATGGGACCTGTAGAAGCCGAACCGAAAACACCACCACGCCCCATACACACGCCCTCCCCGACACCTCGGCGACTTCTACGTCGTCGTGGGCGCGAAGTGCTGCGCAATGCCCCTGGACATGTCGACGACGCGGACGCCTCCAGGTAAGCGGACGTGGAGGTCCGCCTTCCGCAGCGGATCCGCATCACACCCTTCGCGGACCGCGACGTGTACGCCACCGACGCCGCGCGGCCGCCCCGGGCACGCACCCAGCGCACCATGGTGACCGTGGGACCCTGCGAGGGCGCCGCCCCGTACGCGCGAGCCGACGTGCTGCCGTAGTTCTCCTCCTCAGCACCCGCTTGGCGGCCGCTCACGCGTTGCCGGTGCCGGCGAGCACGCTGGCATCACCTCGCCCAGTCCAGCAGCCGGGCCGGGCGCCACGGTAATCGCCCGCAAGAACCGGGCGGCTGCGCTTCACCATGGACTTCGCCGAGGTGGCCGCGTTCGGCGCTGCTCGCCGGCGACGCCGCGGCCCGGGGCAGGAACCACTGGGGCAGGTAGTCCAGCCCGGGACCCGCCTCACCACGGACCGGCCGGGCCCACAGCGCGAGCGGCCGGGACCGCACCTGGCAGTGGCGGCCTGGGCTGCTGCAGAAGGGGCCGATGCCGTTCGCCCCGTGGACAGCACTTGACGATAGCTCGCCGGCCCATACGATCATCCGTCATGACCTGACCGGCCATCCCGATCGCAGCTGCCGCCGCCAGTTCGACGGGCTGACCCCGCGCGCCCGCTTGAACGCCACACTGAACGCGAACGCGTCCTCGTACCCCACCTCGCGCGCCACCGCGGCGACGGTCTCCTCCGTGTCGCGCAGCAGATCCGCCGCCAGGGCCATCCGCCAGCCGGTGAGGTATGTGAGCGGCGGCTCGCCGACCACGCGGGTGAAGCGCGCGGCGAAGGCGGCCCGTGACTGGCCGACATGCGCGGCCAGTTCGGCGACCGTCCATCGATGCGCCGGGGCCTCGTGCAGCAGGCGTAGCGCGTCGCCGACGTACGGGGTGGCCAGTGCCTGGTACCAGGAGGGGAGTTGGGTCTGCGGCCGGGCGCACCAGGCGCGCAGAGCCAGCACCAGTACGAGGTCCAGCAGCCGGTTCAGGACGGCGTCCTGACCGGGCTCGTCGTGGGCTACCTCGGCGGCGAGCAGGTCCAGCGCCGCCCGAGTGCGCGGCCCGGCGGGCACGACAGCCAGCGACGGGAGCATGTCCAGCAGGCGCTCGCCCACGTCGCCTCGGAGTTCGTAGGCACCCCGGAGGAGGGTGGTGGCACCGGGCAGTCCGTCACCGTACGTGCGGGGCCCCAGGTTCTGCCGGGCCGCCGTCCCGCTGTCGATGACGTGTTTCTTTCCGCCGCGGATCACCACCTGTGGCGGGGTGTCCGGGGCGTCGGCGATCGTGTACCGGTTGGTGCTGCTGATGAGGGCGATGTCCCCGGCGGCCAACCGCACCGGCTTGGACTGCGGGTGGTCGTCGAGCCGGACTGACGCGTGGCCGCCGAGGGTGGCCACGACCGTGAGCGAAGGCGCGTCGGCGAAGGTCATCGACCATGGTGGCCGCTGGATCAGCCGCCGGATCTGTGCGTTCCTGGCGCGGGCCCGGTGCAGCAGTTCGCTCAGGACATCCATGCCGACCACGCTAGACGATCACAAAGGGATTGACGAGGATCTCCCATGGATCGTCTTCCTGCACGGGGGTTGTCTGGAGGGCATGAAGAACATCCTTGTCCTCGGCGGTACTGGCAAGACCGGCCGCCGCATCGTCCGCCGCCTGCTGGCCGAGGGCCGGCCGGTCCGCACGGCGTCCCGCACCGGCGGCGACGTCCACTTCGACCTGGACGACCCGGCGACGTGGGCGCCCGCCCTCGACGGCGCCGCCGCCGTCTACCTTGTGGAGCCGAACCTGCAGTCCGGCGTGGACCGGCAGGCGCGCATCCCGCGCTTGGTGGCCGACGCGGTCGCCGCTGGCGTGCGGCGCCTGGTGCTGCTCTCCGCCCACGGCGTCGGCCGGGCCGACGACGGCCACCCGCTCAAGGCCGCCGAACTGGCCGTCCGCGACTCCTGCGTCGACTGGACCATCCTGCAACCCGATTGGTTTGCACAAAACTTCAGCGAGTCCTTCTGGCTGTCGGGCGTCCTGGCCGGAAGCCTTGCCCTGCCCACCGGTGACGGGTGCACGCCGTTCGTCGACGCCGAGGACATCGCCGAGGTCGCCGCCGCGGCGCTGACCGAGGACCGCCACAGCGGACACACCTACCAGCTGACCGGCCCGCGGGCCATCGGCTTCGGCGAGGCGACCGACCTGATCGCCGCCGCCACCGGCCGGACGGTCCGTCACCTCGACATCGACCCCGACGCCTTCGCGGACCGCATGGTCGCCGAAGGCGTGCCTGCCGACGTCGCTCGTCTGCTCACCGGCCTGCTCGTGGACATCCGCGACGGCCGGGGCGCGGGCGTCTCCGACGGTGTGGAGCGGGCACTCGGCCGACAGCCCCGATCGTTCGAGGACTACGTCGTCGAGGCCGCCGCCGCAGGCCGCTGGAGCTGACCCGACGGGCCACACGGGCCCGCCCAGCGGCGGTGGCGACGCCAGCACTCCGGCGTGACTTCGCGATCTTGCGCCGGCCCCCGGAGCGAACGGGAAACGGCCACTGAGCTCTTTCCAACCTGTCGGGCTGGACAGGCAGTTGGGCTGACAGGCAGGTGAAGCCCCTGGTAGATGGGTTTTCGACCAGGAAATCCGTCTCCACCGGAGGCGTCGTGTGCTTGTCTACCCGTCGGGCGTCGACGTGTCCGGTTCTGCCCTGCGCTTCCAGTCCGCCAAGCTCCGTCAGCGCCGCCAGGAGCTCGGCACCCGCCGGCGGCGCCTGAGTGTCGGCCGGCAGGCCCCGCTCGCTCCTGCCCTTTCTCCGCAACGGCCACCCGTATGCCCAGCTCGCGGCGGGTTCGGCATCGGGACCACTACCGCATACCGGTACATCACCGACGCCGTCGAAGCCTTGGCCGCTCTCGCGCCGACCTTTACGGAGACGGTCCGGACAGCATCGTCGAAGGCGTTCGTGCTGCTGGACGGGACCCTGCCGCCGATCGAACGGATCGCCGCGGACCGGCCCTACTACTCGGGCAAGCACAAGAGGCACGGGATGAACGTGCAGGTCCTCGCCGATCCCTTCGGCCGGCGGTTGTGGGCCTCACCGGCCCTGCCCGGAGCCGTCCACGACGTCCGCGCGGCCCGCGAACACGGCATCGTCGACGCCCCCGCCGAGGCCGACATCACGTGCTGGGCTGACAAGGGCTACGGGGGTGCCGGCGGCACCGTCCGAACCCCGCGCTGGGGGCGCTGGGAGACCCCTTCCACCGGTCAGCAGGCGGTCAACCGGTCCCACGCCAAAATCCGCGCCCTCGTCGAGCAGGCCATGGCCGCCCCCAAGTCGTGGCGGCTCCTTCGCAAGCTCCGGTGCTCGACCACCCGGATCACCTGCCTCGTCCAGGCCGTCCTCACCCTGCATTTGGCCAGCTCAGACCGATGATGAAAAAGCCTCACTCTCAGTCCAGTCTTTTCCCCATGCGCGCTGAGAACTTCTCTGTGTCCTTTGTGTGCCACCACTCGAACAGGTGGGTTCGCACAAGCATCCCGAGGTAATTCAGGCTCTCTTGGGAGAGGTCTCCGCTCACCAGACTCGCTTCATGACCCTGGTAGTCAAGTGAGACTTCCCAGAGTTGCCCTGAGACGCTGACCTGGATTTCCAGAAGCAATTTAGGGAAGACAGACGTCACCTTCACCGCAAGGACTTCAAGAGAGGTTCCTCCTCCCTCGCTCTGCAGTCCTGAAAGTCTTTGGGCGAGTGCTTCCCTTACTTGCTCCGGGGTGGCCATATGGGTCCTCTCAGCACTTTGCCTCTGCACTCGCTGACGCTGCAGCTACGGCCGGGGTTGTGTACTCTACCGTGGCCGTAATGATCCCCTGGGGCGTCAGACCGCCCGGCATCCCTCCAAGGGGGCCCTTGTTGACGACCACCTTGAAGTTCTTCCTCGGCGGCTTCGAGGAGCAACCAGTGCCCACCTTGTATCGGTAGTACACCCCGGGGGTCCTCTCGTACCGTTGAAGAGGGTGTCGCTGATCTTGTTCTTGAAGCTGGTGCTCCAGCGTCCACGCTCAACTATGTGGTTGTAGCCCCAAGTTTTCGTTCCGCAGCGCAGAGGCATCTTGCTCGGGCCGATGTAGAAGGTATAGGCGACCTTCGAGTAGTGCTGCGACTTGCAGGGGTTTGACGCGCTCGCCGTGGCTGCTGCGGGCACCTCGGTGGATGCATTCGCGGGTATAGATGCGGTTAGCAGGATAGCGGCCCCCGCTGCCGCGATGAACGTCGCGGTGGACCTGCTGAAATACGTAGCGCGCACGTCTTCTCTTTTCGCTGCCGGATGCTTCTGTATGTCTTCTGTGAGCTTCCTTATGCTCTCCTTCTGAGATTTGTATTTGCAAGGAATCACCGCGTGACCATGTTCACGCTCCGGAGTGGAACCGATACGCTGAGCTGTTCATCTTGCCCAGAATGCCTGGTGTGCTCAAGACCGTTCCCTATGTGGTGGGGCGGAGGACTCGCCTGTAGCTGCACAGAACGGCGGCGACTCCGAGAAATGCCAGGTAGTCCGTGAGGCCCTCGGCATGGAATCGGTGGCCGAGCGGGCGACAGCCGGCCGGCGCGCCCGTGGCCGGTCCCGCACCGGCCGCCGCACCGCGTCCGGCGCGGGACGCCCGGCCGTCGCAGACCTCGCGCCGTCCCGCCGCGCCGAAGGCCGCCCCGGCCCACACGCCTGCGCCCTGCGGCGCGTACGCGCACGGTCCCCTGCTCGTCCTGGACGCCGACGCCGACCGGCAGGTCACCGGCTACGGCATCGGCGGTGCGTGATCCTGGATGTCCCGGCCAAGTCCCTGCCCGCGCTGGTGGAATGGACGCTGACCGAGGCGCAGCTCGGGGCGGACAGGCTGCACGGCTGTGGGAAGGACACCGACCCGCTGCTGGTCCTCACTGAGGCGGCGTGCGAACGCTACGGCCTGCCGCTGCTCTGTCCGAAGCGGAGCGGCGCGCCGGGCGGCTGACGGGGCACAAGGTCCTCAAGCATCTCCAGCGTGCCGACTGGCAGCTCGCCAAGCGGGGGTTCGGGCCTGGGCGCGGATCGACCGTCCCCGCCCCGGGGCGGCCGTCGGCAGTGCGTGCAGCTGTGCATCCCCTCGTGACACGCCCTCGACGACCACGCCTGGGGCCACGCCGCACAGCTCGAGCCCGCCCAGCGCGCGCGGGGGCCGGGCGTGGTCGTCAGTGGCGCAGGGGCGGTGACCTTGTCGTTGACGTTGTTCAGCGGCGCAGGGGAGTAAGCCGACTACCGCTGCGGCCGTCAGCCGCCCAGCAGCGGTACCCGAGCCGGGCTTCGCGCCGGTGACGGCGTGCTGCACGCCGGGGTGAGCAGGCGCCGTCGCCGAGGCGGTGGGCGGGGGCACCAGCCAGCCGCGTGCGTTGCGTTCGCCCGCGACGTCGGCCGTGTCGGCATCACCGGTGTCTCCAGCAGCTACTGACCTTTGCGGCGTGATGTCGTTGGGGGCTGACGAGGTGTGATCGTCGCGGTATGCCGGTTGTGTGAGATATCCGCAGGGCGGTGGGCTGACGCCTGAACGGCAGGCGTTTCGCGAGCGGATCCGGCTGGAGGCCGCGGAGCGATTCGCTGTGGGTGCCTCCAACGTCGAGGTCGCCAAGGACTTACGGGTGAGTGTGCGCTCGGTGCAGCGCTGGCGCCGGGCCTGGCGTGACGCCGGCGCGGAGGGGCTGCGGTCTGCCGGGCCCGTCTCACGGCCCAAGCTGAGTGAGGCCCTGTTCGCCGTGCTCGAGCAGGAGGGCGCGAAGGGGCCGGTCGCGCATGGCTGGCCGGACCAGACGTGGACGCTGGCGCGGATCAAGACGCTGATCGGGCGCCGGTTCCACAAGAGCATGACGCTGTCGGCGATCGCGCAGATGCTGCACCGGCACGGCTTCAGCCACCAGGTCCCGGCCCGCCGCGCCATCGAGCGCAACGAGGGGGCCGTGGCGGGCTGGGTGAAGGAGACCTGGCCGCAGGTGGAAGGTCCCTGGCGGCGCTCGACGCCTGGCTGTGCTTCGAAGACGAGGCCGGCTTCTCGATGACGCCGCCCACCGCACGGACCTGGGCCAAGCGCGGACACACACCCGTCATCCGGGTACGGGGACGCTCCCAGCGCCGCTTCTCCATTGCCGCTCTGGCCTGCTACAAGCAGGGTGACCGCTCACGGCTGATCTACCGACCCAAGCGGCACGTCGATCACAAACGCGGCGGCAGACGCAGTTTCACCTGGACCGATTACCGCGACCTGCTCATCGCCGCGCACCAGCAGCTCGGCGCACCCATCGTGCTCGTGTGGGACAACCTCAACGTCCACAAGGACCGTCGACTGCGGGAGTTCATCGACACCCACGACTGGATCACCTGCTACTTCCTGCCGGCCTACGTACCCGACTTCAACCCTGTCGAGGGTATCTGGTCCCTGCTGCGACGCGGCAGCCAGGTCAACACCGCCTTCACCGACCCAGACCACCTCATCAGCACACTCCGACACGGTCTCCGCCACATCCAGTACCGCAGCAACCTCATCAACGGATGCCTCGCCGAAACAGGCCTCACCATGACGACACCACGCCAACAAAGTCAGTAACCGATCGTGGCAGAGTGCCCGCCCCCACCGTCTCAGGGTGGGCACGCTGGTACTCAACGCCGTGCGCTCCTCCACACCCCGACAGCCGCCCACCCGAGTCCGACAGCAAGCAGCAGATCGAAGGGGTCCCTGTCCCTGGCCGCGCCCATCAGTCCGTTGAGGCCCAGGCAGCCCAGCATCAGGGCAAACACCCCGCCCTCGGCCGAGTCTGCGGGCCCAGAGGCAGAGTGCCCTGGCGGGCGGGATCCATCCCGTACTCGCGGAGCGTGTGCCCGGCAAGCGCCACCGCTCGGCCGGGAGCCGGCCGGAGCTGGGCGTGGCGTGGGCCGTGGCCAGCCAGGGCCCCGATCATGACGTGTCCGCCGTCGACACCGATCCCTTCGCGGGCGCCGGGGGGTGCGTCCCCCCGGCGCTCGACGAACAGAGCGGGGATGCGCAGTGGGCGACGTCAGCTACAGGTCCGGTAGTCGTAGCCGGCGAGCCGTTTGTTGTCGTAGCCGTCGTTGAAGCCGTACCGGCCTTCACTGTCACGCCAGACGCTGAAGTTCCACGGCTCGCCGTCATAGGTGTCAAGGGCACCGTTGCCGTCCCAGTCCCTCAGCCGCCCGTCCGCTACCGCGAAGGTGTCCTTGCCGACCACTCCGTCATCGGACAGTCCGCGGGACCGCTGCCATGCCCGGGTCGCGTCCCTGGTGCCGGTTCCAAAGATGCCGTCGACGTCCGCGCGCGAGCCGAGGAAGCCGTCCGCCCACAGGATTTTCTGCCACAGGCATGTAGCGTTGGAGTACGTGTTCGTGCTGGTCGACAAGATGCCTTCATCGCCCCAGTCGTCGCTGAAGGCACCTGCCCCGTAGACGTAGGCACGACCGCTGTAGGTCCCGCTCGCGGCAGCCGGCGAGGTGCTCACAGCAAGGACGGCAGCAGTCAGTGCGCCGATCGTGCCAGCAGCCAGCTTGATCCGCTTGGGGCGGAAATTCATGAATCCTCCTTGATTGGGGCTCGTGCCCGGAACGGTCACGGCTGTCGAAGCGCGCGCCACCAGCCTGTGCTGACCAGGCCCGCCACCGCGACATTCCGTGCCACGATTCGAACAGGTTCGACGTGAACGGCCGCGGGGCCGGCACGATCAGACAGCGGGAGAGGCATGATCGAGCTCACCATGGAGGCCACCGGGCTAGCCCGCTCCCGCTTCGCCATCTCGCCGTTGCACGAAGTCGTCGCAACGCTGCTGCCCTGGGGTCTGCGACCGACCCCGGATGCTGATCCGTGGGTCGCTCGCGCACGGCGGGTGCTGCACCGGGCCCGGCTGCCACTGCTGTGCGAACTGGCCCTGGACAGGGGCGGATACGTGCCCGACTTCCTCAGCCCGCACCCCTGCGGGCCCTCCCCCACGATCGAGGAGGAGCTGGAGCGGATACGCTGCACCCCACCCGAGCGAGTCCTCAGCGAGCTGGAAGCGCTGCGCGAGGGGCGGCCGCGCAACGGCCTCGCCGGTACCCAACTGCCGGCGGGGGTGAAACAGGCCATGAGACGGGGCGGCGCGTACGTGGCCCGGCAGATGACCGATGAGATGCGACGCTACTGGGAACTGGCCTTCGCCCCCCACTGGGAAGCCGCCAGAAGCGCCCTCGACGCGGAGGTCGACCGATGTGCCGGCGTGCTGGCCCGCCACGGGGCAGCCAGGCTCTTCAACTCCCTACACCCCGACATCCGGTGGGCCAACGGCACAGTGCGCGTCGAGAGCCGGTTCCAGATCGCACTGCCCGCGCCCCTGGTGATCCTCGTGCCATCACTCATCGCACCCGCGCCGAGTGTGGCAGTCGACCCCACACGTGACGGAGACCGGCCCCCAATCCTCGTCTACCCGGTGCGCAACAGCACCGCCACCCACACCATCGCCCCAGCAATCCCCTCCACCGAGATGGCCCAGCTACTCGGCCCCTCCCGCGCCGGGCTCCTCGCCGCACTGACACAACCCGCCTCCACCACCCAACTGGCGGCACGTCACTTCCTCAGCCCCGCCACCGTCTCCTACCACCTCGGCGTCCTACACCGCGCCGGCCTCGTCACCCGCACCCGATCCGGCCGATCAGTGCTCTACCGCCGAACCCCCGAAGGATCCCGACTGACAGCCCGCCAGTAGACAGGCCACCACCCCGCCCTCGGAAGGCAGACTCATCACCTGGCGCAGCGGCTGGACGTCGATGTCGCAAAGGGCGAACCGGTCGAGGAGCCTTTCAAAACCAGCATCGGCGTGTCGCCGTCCCCGAGCCAGGGACCGTTGTCCGTGGGCGGAAATACGGTGCGGGACACGGACTCGGTACAGATCACCACCGCCTTCATCCCCGTCGCAGAACAACCTCTGGGCCGGCCGCCACCCCCACGCGCCCGAGGAGCAGCTCGCACATCTCCCCCACCGAGGAAGCCGGCGACGAGCGACGACTTCTCGACCCGGAGCCAGTAACAGCCATACCTGTCGGACACGTTGACTTGCGACGAGCACACCTACACTATGACCGGGTGGTCACATGACCGTCCGGTCACATGAAGGAGTGTCCATGCCCACTCCCACCTGGAGCCGGCTGTCGCCCGCCCGCCGCGAGCGGGTCCTGGTCGCGGCGATGGACGAGTTCGGCACCCATGGCTACTCCACGGGCAGCCTGAACGTCATCGCCCGTGAAGCGGGGGTCGCCAAGGGCTCCCTGTTCCAGTACTTCTCGGGCAAGCTGGACCTCTTCTCCTACGTGGCGGAGCAGACCTCGCTGCGTGTCTACGCGTACATGCAGCCCTGGCTCGGCGGCTACGACGGCACCGGCGACTTCGCCACCCACCTCGTCGACGCGCTGGAGGCCTGGCTCGAGTACTTCGCCGGACAGCCGCTCGAGCGGGGGGTGGCCGCCGCCACCAACATGGAGATGGACCCCGCGGTCCGCGACGCGGTCAGGCGACCCGTGACCGCCATGTACCTGGCCGGTCTCCGCCCTCTCCTCCAACGGGCCGTCGACGCCGGCGACCTGCGCAAGGACGCCGACCTGGACGCGCTGCTGTCACTCCTTCTGGTGCTCCTGCCGTACCTGGCTCTCGTCGCGCACGTCCCGACACCAAACAGCCCCGTGCAGCTCACCGGAGTCGGCCCCCAGGTCCGGCGCGGGAATCTCGAACGTCTCGTCATCCCGCTGCTCGCTGGTTTCAAAGCGCGGGACGAGCCATGACGGAACGCGACCGCGACATCGTCATCACCGGTACGGGTTCCGGTCCGGCTCCGGCGCGCTTCTCAGCCCGGTGAGCTTTCCCCTTAACACCGCTCGGGCTCACGGGTGGGCCCGCGGCAAAGGGGCCTTCGGCCTCAAAGTCCCAACACACCCGGACAGCACGGAGACGTACCACCAGACATCACTGCTTCATCCCCGCGCAGAAAAGGTGATCTCGTGTTCCGTACACTCCTGCGGTCCCTGACCGCGCTGCTGCTGTGCGCGGCAGCCGCCTTCGCCCTCGCACCCGCCGCCCACGCCTCGCAGGCAGCCGCCCCGGCCCGGGCGGCGGACCCCTCCACCACGGGGCCGTTCCCCGCCGCCTACACCGACCTCACCGTCTCCGCCTCGGGCCGCTCCTTCAGCGCACGGGTCTGGTACCCCGGCACGACAACCGGGGCGAACGCGCCGGTCGCCGCCGGCTCCCACCCCGGCCTCGCCTTCGGACACGGCTTCTTCCAAGCCATCACCCGCTACGAGAGCCTGCTCAAGCACTACGCCTCCTGGGGCATCATCACCGTCGCACCCAAGTCCCAGAGCGGTCTCTTCCCCAGCCACTTGGCGTTCGCCGACGATCTGAACGCCGCACTCACCTGGCTCACCACCCAGAACAGCACCACCGGCTCACGGTTCGCAGGCGCGGTCAGCACCGACCGGCTCGCCGTCTCGGGACACTCCATGGGCGGTGGCGCGGCCCTGCTCGCCGCGAGCCGGAACGCGGCCGTCAAGTCCGTCTCCACCCTCGCGGCGGCGGAGACCAACCCCTCGGCCGTCGCTGCCTCCAGCGCGCTGAGCATCCCCGTCCAGTACGTCGGCGGCAGCGCCGACAGCATCGCCGGCGTCGCCGACAACCAGCAGAAGATGTACGACGCCAAGCCGCCCGCCACTCAACTGCGCGTCATCACCGGTGGGTTCCACTGCGGATTCGAGGACAGCTCCGGCATCGGCTGCGACAGCGGAACCATCACCCGCGCCGCCCAGCTGAAACTCACCTACGGCGTCACGACCGCGTGGCTGCTGAACACGCTCGGCGTCGACCCCTCCCTGTACGACCAAGTGTGGGGCCCGGCAGCCCAGAACCTGGCCGGAGTCGTGTACTCCGCCAAGCCCTGAACGGTCCGGCGCGCGACGGCGGCGAATTCAGCAGTGCCCCTGCCTGCTGAACGGAGCGAGCGGCCTGCACTTCGAGCTGCACCAGATCCGCTCTCAGCAACCCATCCGTGAGACCGACACCTACCCACTCGCCCCACAAGCCACAAAGAGCGACCTCTGCTCCCCCGCCCCACGGCAGCCGGCACGGCGCGACCGACTCCACGGCGCCTACCGGCCCGGTTCCGCGGGTGAACATCCCACCGCCTACGGTTGACTGGGACACCGAACACCAGCCCGTCCCAGACAACCGCAGGCACCGCAGATCAGGGCCTCACCAGTCGTCCGGGACAGGACACGCCCGGCAGGTCACCCACGACGTGGCAGAGCCCGTGCAGCGGATGTTCGACCCGGCCGGTCGGCTGCGGTCGCCCCCCTGCGGGCATCCCGCTGGCAGGGTAGGTGAAGCGACTGACGCAACCGTCCCGTGCAAAGCGGTGGCGGCCGCCCCTCAGGGCGACCGCCACCGCGACAAGTCGTCTGGCCCTCAGCGTAAAGGCCTCACAGAGGCCGGTCCACCAGGCCCTCCGCCGGCCCCGCCAACGGCAGCGACCGCCCAGCACTGCCATATCCGAGCAGACATAGGTGAACGGGCTTAAGGGTCCCCGCCCATTCACCAACAGACTTGGAAAGCATGCCAGTGTCCGGATGAACCCCAAGAGGGCGTTCTGCGAGGTTTTCGCGGTTTCTAGAAGGGGTCATTGGCGACTGACCGTACGGGTCACCCCCGCGACGATCGTCGTCGCCAGGATCCAGCCGGTGATGATCAGGGCGTACGACAGCCACTGGTGCCATCCGTCAGGGGCGAACGCTGGCTCCTGGCCGAAGTTGATGATCGGCAGGAGCAGGTCGAGAGTGTAGAAGACGGGGTTGAAGTGGGGGGCCTCGTCCGCCTTGATGGGGCGTGGGTGGTCCAAGCCGTATGCGATCGATCCGATGGTCATGAGGGACAGCAGCCAGACAGCCGCGCGCAACGGGCGGAAGCCGTAGCCGACGGTGACGTCCTGGACGTACCCCCACAGCCGTCCGTACCAGGCGAGCGTGGTGCGCCGGCGGCGCTGCTTGGCGAGCTGGACGAGCCGGGCCGCGTCGTCGTCACCGATGTGGCGGTAGGCCGCGGTCAACTGCTCGTAGGTGTATGGCTCATACCGGTCGCCGTCCCGCTCCAGCATGGGAAGGCGGCGCTCGGCGGGCTCGTGCGGAGTGAGTGCGGTGTACGTGAGATTGCTGAGATACACCTGGTCCGGCAACATCTCCGGTTCAAGGGTCAGGATCTCTATTTGAGAGCGGCGCAGATTCAGGGCACCGTCGATGCGGTCGCCCCCGCGCAGCCAGAGTTCACCGATGACACAACTGCTCGCCCGCAGTGCTGTGTCGCCCGGATGCGACAGGTGGGCGTGGAGCAGGTCGAGACGGCCCGATATGCGCGAGCCTCGGAGCTCGATCCGGCCCTGCGCACGTACGCATCGTGCCCGTATATGGGCTCCCACGTTGAGGTTCTGGGCGTCCAGCGCGGTGCCATCGGGCTTGTTGAACTCGGCGTCCTGAACGTTGATCCGTCCGGCGATGGAGGCGCCAGTGAGCCGTACCTGTCCGTGTGCGCGCACCTCTGGCGCCCACAAGTCGTCGCCGATCGCGGCCTGGTTGAGCTGCAGCACCGGCTCGGAGTCGTCCGGCGCCGTGAGCTCCGCCCGCTCCATGAACAGCGCCCCGGAGATCCGTGCCCCGCCGAGGCGCACCGGCCCCCGCATACGGCAGTCCGTCATCCGCAGCACCCCCTCGACCCGCAAGGTCGCCGAGGTCAGGCCCGGCAGAACGGACTTGCTCAGGTTGAGCTGGCGTAGCTGCGCACCGTACAGGTCGGGAGCGCCGTCGAAGTGGCAGTGACTCAGCCGGACGGCGGCGTCGATCGTGGCGTACTTCAGGTCCAGTACGCCGGTGATCCGCGCCCCCGTGATCTTCAGCGCGGCGATCTCCCCCTCCTCCTGCGGAGCCTTGAGCAGCAGCACCCGCAGGACACTCGCCCGTACGGTCCGCTCGGCACCCCAGGCGTTGCCCAGCGCCGGATCCTCGTTCTCGGCCGCGCGGAAGTCCACGGACTCGCCTCGCGGAAAGGCCTGCCATACCCGCACCTCGGCCGGCGAAAGATCGTTGGTCTCGCTCACGCCGGGACTCTGACGTGCTGGCTTCGAGCTGTCAACTGCCGTGCGGAGCACGCCATGCTGTCCGAGAACTTCGGTGCCGCCGCGCTCCGCCAGCCCTCGCCGAGCCCGACCCCTACCTCATCGACTGCGAGTCGCTGACTGTTAGGTTGAGGCGGGCTGTGGGGCGGGGCGAGCAAGCTGCGCCAGGGTGAAGAGGCCGGGTTAGGGTTCGGTGAGGATGTCACGGCTGACCAGGCGTTTCAGCTTGGCCCGGATACCTTCGACGTGACGGGGCTCCGTCCGTGTGCCCAGTGCCTGACAGACGTCCTTCGCCCGGAGCGCGCCGTCAGCCTTTTCGAAGGCGGCCAGGATGTCCCGGTATCCGGGCGGGAGCGGCTCGGGCAACGGGAGACCAGCCTTGCCGGCCAGTTCCAGGACGGTCTCGCGGGTGATCTCCAGACGTTCCAAGGTCTTCTCGGCCGTGGCGAGTTGCTCGGTGAGCTGGGCGATCTGCTCACGCAAGTGCCCGGCGGTCTCGCGGATCAGCCGCTGGGTGTCTGACCACACACCCTCGACGGGGTTGAGCTCGGGAGCGTACGGCGGCAACTCGTAGACGGTCAGCCATAATCGGGCGGCGATCAGCCCGGACATGGTGCGGCTGGCGTGCGTGTTCAGATTGTCCCAGCCCAGAACTATCGGCCCGCCGAGCTGCTGGTGCGCGGCATCCCGCAGGCGGGCGTAGTCGGTCCCGGTGAAGCCCTTGTGCCGCTCTTTGGCAGGGGCGGTCGAGGTGGATGCGGTAGATCAGCCGCGGCCGGTGGCCGGCTTCGGTACAGATCAGCGCTGCCATCGAGACACGTTTGGTGCCCTGGGCGGTGACGCGCACCACCGGAGTGCGGCCCTGGTGAACCCCAGGTGCGGCCCTTGGGCGGCCTCAGACCCTGGCCGGCTTCGTCCTCGAAGCAGAGCCAGGCACCCAAGTCCGCCGCCGTCTTCTTACGACAGGCCACTGCTCGTCCTTCCCAGCGGCGATCTTCGCCTCGTCCCGCTCGGTGACCTTGCGGGAGGGCACCTGCGCGCTCCAGCCGATGCGGTGCAGCAGAAGGTCCAGCCCGGCCAGGGTGTATTCCACACCCAACCGGCGACGCACGATCTCGGCGATCCCCGACCACGTCCAGCACTGGTCGGACCAGCCGGAAGCAGCAGGACCGGCGTCCAACACGGCTTCCAGGAGACGGAGTTGTCCCGCATCGAGCTTGCAGCGGGCCCCGCCGGGCGGCGACCGCGTACAGCGCCTGCGGGACCAGACGCCACGCCCGTCCCGCAGCTCCTCCGGGACCTCGTCTTCGATCTTCTCCGCGAGCCTGCCGATCTCGTCCCGGGCATCGTCCTCCGCGCCTGTGGTCGGCGCGGTCATCGCCTCCCACAGGAGCCGGCCCACCCCGGCCGTGCCGCCACCCGGCCTACGCCGCCGAGCACCGAGCTCACATCCATCTGCGCTTCCCCCCAGTGATTGGTGCCCTGCCGCAGCGGGGCCCGCCCCAGTGTGCAGGGCGGGCCACCGAGTCGATTCAGGTGGTGGTGGGCCAGGCCCGCAGCAGGGTGGCGATCTTCCCGGCGGTGCAGGCCGGGTCCAGGAGCAGGTCCTTAAGGGCGACGGCGTCCTCGCGGGCGGGTTTGACCGTGATTCCGGCGGCCTCGAGGTACATGACGCCGGACGCGGCGGCGACGGCGAGGTTGGAACGCTCCAGCCAGCGGCACCGGCCCAGCGTGTGCACCAGGGCGGCGGCCTTGGCGTAGGGACCGTCGTAGACGGACTGCTCGAACAGCTCGGCCCGGTGGCGGGCCACCGCCGAGATGGGAACGCCGTAATCGTCAGGTGCCGGATCGTTCGCTCCGGCCACCTCGGCGACCTGCAGGATCCAGGGCACATCGATGTTCAGATCCATCAGGCCGCGCGCGCTCCCCGAGGCGTGGGCTGGGCTTGTTCGGCCTCGTCGAAGACCACCTGGTGTTCGGCCAGGAAGCGGGCGGCCGCGTCCACTGCTCGGGCGCGCAGGCCGCTGGCATCGTCCTGCACCAGCCTGGCGAGATAGTCTCCGACGCTCAGTCCCAGGTCGGCGGCGCGCTTCTTGGCGAGTTCCGCGACGTCCTCATCCACGCGTGCGCCCAGTTGTGTTTTGGCCATACCAGCATGGTAACAGCCGTTACCATGTTGGAGGGGCGGCAGCCGCAGGAGCGACGCCCTCATCCGTCCAGTCCCCGTCGAGAGGGTTGGCGATCGGGTGTGCGTGTTCCGGGGGGGTACTGGCCGGAGCGGTGCTTGGTGCAGGTTTTGGCGAGCCAAGCGCCGATCTTGATGGTGTCGCCGTCGACGCGGCTGGTCTCGCGGGCGGCGGGGTGCGACCTTCGCGGGGGAGGAAGAGCACCGGGAGCTGCACAATCTGTTCGAGGTGCGGCGTGCGGGGGCGGCCCTGGTTGCTTGCGAGGGTGAGGCCGAGGGCGGTCGTGAGCTGCTGCTGGCCGAGGTGGAGGGTGTGCCGGGCGGCCAACGGCCTGGACGACGCCGGGGACGACCTCGTGGTCGTCCCCGGCTTGCCACCCGTGCCCGCCATCTCGCACCCGCCGGAGGGGAGGCCAACCTCCCCTGCGGAGCAGGTCGACGTTGCCGTCGTCCCAGCGCCCCGCCGCCGGACGCGCCCCGGTCGAACGAGGCTTCGCCCATCCGAAGAACTGGCGGACCCTCCCAAACTCCGCACTGACCCCGCTCACGCCACCCACCTACTTCGCTCACTGCTCGTACTGACGAACATCGAGGCCACTACAGGCAATTGATCTCTACCGCAGGCAGCCCACGAGCAGCACAAGCACCCGCGGAACAGCGTCACTGAGCCGGGATCGGCTGGGTGAGGTTCACCGGGTTGCCGTCGGGGTCCTGGATGTGGGCGACGCGCTGTCCCCACGGCATGTCCTTGGGGCCGCTGCGGACCGAGCCGCCCAGCGCCTCCACCCGGCCGAGCGTCTCGTCGACGTCGTCGACACCGATGCTGAGCAGGATCCGCGGTTCCACCCCGGTCCCCGGGTCCGTCTTGGCCACCAGCCCGAGGTCGGTGTCGCCTATGCGCAAGCCGACGTAGAAGGCCAGGCCTTGCGCCGGTACCCGGAAGATCTCCTCGGCGCCGAACAATTTCGTGTAGAAGCCGAGCAGAACGTCCTGGTCGGCAGTGATGATCACTGGCTGGATGGTGGACATGGCACTCCTGTCGAGAACGGTCGTGTCACTGGGCAGACCGTTCGAGGACGGTGAACTCATCGGCCAAACCACGCCGCCAGACGATCTACACCCCAGACTGCCGCCCGCGACCAGTACGAGCAGCCCGAAACGGGTCACACCACCCCTGCTGAACAGCCACTCCCAGATGGCGCAGCCTCATTGAGGTGGAGGTTGTTGCCTCCGGAGGTGCTGCATCATGGCGTCCGGCTGCGGTCTAAGGTCACGTGTATATCGAGGACAACACCACCACCTCCGCTGGATGTCGAGGCGCTGTTCCCCGAACTGTCGGCCCACTGTCGCACCACCATCCATCCGCGCCCGGGCCGACCGGACGTGGCGGACAGATCCGTGGCGGTCCGCTGCTGTGCCGACGGACGAACCCTGGCCGGTGCGCACGGAGCCCTACAGCCACGTGCGTGGCCGACGCCTGGCGGACATCCACCGGTGGAGGCAGATCCTGGCTGCCGCCCGGCTCCGCGAACCCAACCCCGGCCCCTCGGACGAGGAACGGCAGCTGTGCGCCTGTCCGAGCATCAAGTCATCCTCGATGCCGACACCCGGCTCGTGGCCGCGGTCGGCCGGCCCGTGCCCGGCAACCGCAACGACTCCAAGGTACAAACGGCCATCAAGGTCGTCGACGGCTCCGTCGAGGTGGTCTCCGAAGGGCAATGGACGAAGTTGCGGACATAGCCGCCCCGCAGGAGCTGCTGCTCGTGGCCGGGGAACTGCTGCTGCTTCACCCGTTGGTGCACCGGTCACTCCGTCGTTCAGCCGGGCATGGCGGTGTCCGAGGTTGGTGAGCTGATCAAGCAGTCCTACTGTCGATGCGACCCCAACCTTGACCACTCCGGCAGCAGAACCACGGTCATCACGCTCGGCAACCACCGCGCCTCACGGTCTCAGTCCGCGAGGTCGGCCTTGCCGAACAGGACCGCGTAACTGGAGGGGAGTTGGCTGATGATCTGATTCAGCTCTCCGCCGGTGACAGCGTCGGCAACGGTGGTCAGGACCGCGCTGGCGTCCCACTGCGCCGTACGCGGCCGGGCATGGGTACGCTCGGCGACCCGGCGGTAGAACTCTTCGATCCCGAAGCTTCGCGCCTGCTGCGGCGCGGCATGGTCCAGAACTTGTCGCAGCGGGCCGGGCAGCTGGGATGCGAGGTCCTTGACCTCTCCCGGGCTGATCCGTTGGGCCAGGACTTCCAGCACAGCGTTGGTGACGTCCGCGGCTTCGTCCTGGTCGTGGTATTCGCCTCGCTCGCGCACACGGGCGAGGAATCCGTCGTATTTCATAGCTGCCTTCCTTCTGCCCGCCCCGGTCACCGTTGATCGAGGGGGTCGTCAGGTGCGCCGTCGGGCCGGCGGGTCCGCCCGCCGGCGCGTAGCTGCCGTTCGCAAGGACTCCCGTACGGAGCCGTGGCGGACGTACGTCTTGCCGTGCCCGCGGTGCCGGCCACCCCCGGCGAGTACAGGGTGCTGCCCGGTCCGGTGCCCGGGCAGTAGCGGCGGGCTCCGGCGCGCTCCCACTCCCGGCGGCGGGCGGTGCGGCCGGCGACCGCAGTCCCGCTCGTGCGCGGCCTGCCGGATGTGCGCGGGCCGGAGGCAATCTCGCGCATCCTGTGGCGCGGGCTCGTTGCGCCAGGCTGCCTCGGTCTCCTCGGCGGTGAGCGGCCGGGCAATGTTCTCCAGGGGCCTGGACACAGGAATCAGCTCGACCACGGCAGCCGGTCAAGCCGGGCGGGGACCTTGGTCGTGACGACACCAAGCTCGGCGGCGGTGGTCATGCCATGCCTCCCCGTTCGAGACTTTCGAGACCATAGGCCGTTACCTGAAGAGGGTCAGAACACGCTCCGCACCCGCGCGCAGTGTCAGAGCATCGGGTGGCCCTCATGGAGAAGGCGATAACGGTGTCCCAGAAGGTGGCAGTGCAGCACGGAAGAGCACGCTACGCGACTTCGCCGGCCCGGCCGCAGTGCCGGATGGGTGCCCGGAACCGCGGCGCTCGCGTCTCAGCCGCTGCTCTCGGTGCTTTTACTCGTCTCGGTGATCTCGACGTGTCGCGGCTTTGCGACGTCGGCCTTGGGGACGGTGATGCTGAGCACTCCGTCCTGCATCTCAGCCTTGATCTTGTGGGTGTCCAGTTCGCCGGGCAGCCGCAAACGGTACTCGAAGGCTCCGACGCGGCGGGTGCTGCGGCGCAGGACACCCTTGCGCTCCCGCTCCTTGATCTCTCCGGTGACCACGAGTTCGGGACCGTTGGCCTCTACGTCAATGTCCTTGCTCTTCACTCCGGGGAGTTCGATCTCTATGTGGAACGCGTCCTCGGACTCCGACACGTCCGCGAGAGGCGTCCACGCAACCGCGGGTGCCGCGCCCACCGTCGACTCCAGCAGGCCGCTCATCTGGTTGAGCAGTTCGTCGAACTCGACCAGGGGATTGACAGCAGTGGGTGCCCAGACGGGCCTTTCCTGCAGGCCGCCACCGCGGTGGCGCCGGACGGGCATGGCCATCGCAATCGCCTCCTTCTTCCTTGTCGTGATCTCGTCGTCCGCCGTTCGTCATGCGAGCCACGCGGACTCCTTGTGACGTATGCGGGGGGAGACGTCCGAGCCGCCCGCGGCAGCGGACGTGCCCGTGGTGCCGGGTGCGGCCGAGTGCCCCAGGTGCCGGTGCACGAAATGGATGGCCATCGCGCCCTCACCGGCCGCCGAGGCCACCCGCTTCACCGAGCCGCTACGGACGTCCCCGGCCGCGAAGACCCCGGGCAGGCTGGTCTCCAGGGTCATGCACGAGCGCCCGCGGCCTTGCCACACCTCGGGGTGGACGCAGGCTTCCTGGGCCTCCGGCCCGGTGAGGATGAAGCCGCGGGAGTCGAGGGCGATGGTGCCGGCGAGCCACTCGGTGTGGGGGTCGGCGCCGGTGAAGACGAACAGGCTCCGTACCACGAGCCTGCGGTGCCCGCCCGTGCGGTTGTCGACCACGTCGAGCTCCTCCAGTATCTCCTGGCCGATGGCCTCGGTGACCTCGGTGTGCAGCATGACCTCCACCCGCGGATGTCCCGCTACCTGGTCGACCAGGTAGCGGGACATGTTGGCCTCGAGGCTGGATCCTCGGACCAGCAGGTACACCTTCGGCGCGTACTCGGCGAGGAACAGCACCGCCTGGCCCGCCGAGTTGCCTCCGCCGACGACGGCCACCGGGTCGGTGCGGCACTGCTGGGCCTCGTAGACCGTCGCCGAGTAGTGCACGCTCGTTCCCTCCAGGCGTTCGATACCGGGCACCTGGAGCCGACGGTAGTGGGCACCCGTGGCCAGGACCACGGCGCGGGCGGCGATCTCGCTGCCGTCGGCGAACGCCACCACGTAGTGGTCCTCGTCCTTGGGATGGAGACCGGTCGCCTCCACCGGAATGCTGATCCTGGCGCCGAACTTGTCGGCCTGGAGCACGGCGCGTTCGGCGAGTTCGGCGCCGGAGATGCCGGAGGGGAAGCCGAGCAGATTCTCGATGCGGGACGACGTGCCGGCCTGACCGCCGGTGGCCATCGCCTCCACCACCGTGGTGCTCAGCCCCTCGGAGGCGGCATACACCGCGGCAGCGAGGCCGGCGGGTCCGGAGCCGACGATGAGGACGTCGCCGTGACGGTCTCCGGCAGGCAGTGACGGCAGACCGATGAGCCGGGCCAGTTCCGCGTTGCTGGGGTTGCGCAACAGGGTGGTGTCCCGCCAGATGACGAGCGGTGTCTCCTCCGGGCTGACGTCGAAACGGCGCAGCAGCTCCTCGGCCTCCTCGTCGGTCTCCAGGTCGATCCAGCGGTGCGGCAGCCGGTTGCGGATGGCGAACTCGCGCAGCCGCCTGGTGTCGGGCGAGTAGCGCGAGCCGATGATGCGGAAGCCGGCGCCCTGTCCGACGAGCAGCGCGCGACGGCCCAGACAGGCGCGCAGCACGACGTCCCCGATGCTGGAGTCCTGGGACACCAGGTGGCGCAACCGGTCCAAGGGGACGACGAGGACCTCGCCCGGCTCCCTGGCGACAGCGGTGTAGAAGGCCACCTGTCCGTGCAGCAGCCCGAGTTCGCCGATGAAGCGACCGGGGCCGTGCACGCGCAGCAGGTGCTCCTCGGGAGTGCCGTAGTCCTCGAGGACGGCGACGGAACCGCTGAGGACGACGTAGAACGCCTCGCAGCGCTCCCCCTCCCGGATCAGCACGTCGTTCGGAGCCACGCTCCGGCGTTCCCCGTGCTCCGCCAGACGTGCTATCTGGTCCTCCGTAAGGCGCGGATACGCGCCGTAGACGTCCGGGGTCTCCCAGAAGGCGGCCTCGTCCGTTTCCTCCGGGACCGGTTCTTCGCCCGGCAGCGACTGGTCGCCGGACATCAGACGAACGCCTTGTGAACGTAGCACCAGCGCCAGTCCTCGCCGGGCTGGAACGACTGCACGATCGGGTGGGCGACGGCAGCTGCGTGCTTACGCGCGTGCTTGTTCGGCGAGGAGTCGCAGCAGCCGACGTGCCCGCAGGTCAGGCAGAGCCTCAGGTGGACCCACGGGGAGCCGAGCAGCAGACACTCCTGACACCCTTCTGGGGTCAGAGGCCGGACCGGCCGGACGAGCGCGAGGTGGGGGTCTGCGTGCAGGGTCATCCGGATCACCCTTCCCGGGCCGTGATCGACTGTTCCACCCACTGGCGCAGAGCGGGGGCGGGCGCCGCCCCCGCCTGCCGGGCGAGGGTCCTCCCCTTGTCGAGGACGAGCAGTGTCGGTACCGCCTGGACTTCGAAACGCTGCGACAGCCGCGGGTTCTTGTCGACGTCGACCTTGACGAGTTTGATTCGGCCGGCGAGGTCGGTGGCGACTTTCTCCAGCGCTGGGCTGACCATGCGGCAGGGGCCGCACCAGGTGGCCCACAGGTCGACCACGACGGGGATGTCGGCCCGCTCGGCCACCTCGGCGAAGTCGTCGTCGCCCGCGTCCACCATCCACGGCAGGGGCTGCTTGCAGTGGCCGCACTTGGGGCGGCCCTCCGCGGCCGCGGGCACCCGGTTGGTGCGCCCGCAGTTCGGACACTTGACGGTGGTCGCCTGCATCGTGCTCATGCCGCCCGCGCTCCCTTCACTCCCTCGGGCCGGTCGTAGGTGACCACCAGTTCCCCGGCCTCGGCGTCGACGCGGACCGTGGCGCCTTCCTGGACGTCGCCGCGCAGCAGGGCGCGCCCGATCATTGTCTCGACCTCGTGGGAGATGTAGCGGCGCAGCGGCCGGGCCCCGTATACCGGGTCGTAGCCCTCGTGGGCGATCAGCTCCCGGGCGGCGTCGGTGAGTTCGAGGGTGATGCGGCGTTCGGCGAGGCGGCGGCGCAGCTCGTCGAACTGCAGCTCCACGATGCGTTCGATCTGCCGCTCACCGAGTGGCTTGAACAGCACGATGTCGTCGACGCGGTTGAGGAACTCCGGGCGGAAGTGCCCGCGCAGCTCGCCCATCACCAGGGCGCGGGCGTCCGGCTTGATCTCACCCTCGGCGGTGACGCCGTCGAGGAGGTGCACGGAGCCGATGTTGGACGTCATGATGATGACGGTGTTGCGGAAGTCGACGGTGCGGCCCTGGGCATCGGTGATGCGGCCGTCGTCGAGGATCTGCAGCAGGGTGTTGAAGACATCGGTGTGCGCCTTCTCGATCTCGTCGAACAGCACCACCGAGTACGGCTTGCGGCGTACGGCCTCGGTGAGCTGACCGCCTTCCTCGTAGCCGACGTATCCGGGCGGTGCGCCCATGAGCCGGCTGACGGTGTGCCGCTCCTGGTACTCGCTCATGTCGAGGCGGACCATGTTCTCCTCGGAGTCGAACAGGGCCCGGGCGAGGGTCTTGGCCAGCTCGGTCTTCCCGACGCCGGTGGGGCCGAGGAAGATGAACGAGCCGATGGGGCGGCGTGGGTCGCGGATGCCGGAGCGGGCGCGGATGATGGCGTCGGCGACGAGTTTGACGGCCTCGTCCTGGCCGATGACGCGCTCGCGCAGGATCTCGTCGAGGCGCAGCAGTTTCTCGCGTTCGCCCTCCTGGAGACGGGCGACGGGGATGCCGGTCCAGGCGGCGACGATCTCGGCGATCTCCTCCTCGGTGACGACCTCGCGCAGCAGCCGGTTCTGCCCTTGCTTGGCGGCCAGTTGCTCCTCCTCGGCCTTCAGTCGGCGTTCCAGTTCCTGGAGGCGGCCGTAGCGGAGTTCGGCGGCGCGGTTGAGGTCGTAGGCGCGTTCGGCCTCCTCCGCTTCGTGGCGGACCTGCTCCAGTTCCTGGCGCAGTTCCTGCACGCGGCGGATCGCCTGCCGCTCGGCCTCCCACTGGGCGCGTTTGGCGTCGGCCTCGCCGCGCAGGTCGGCCAGTTCCCTGCGCAGCTCCTCCAGGCGAGCTTTGCTGGCTGGGTCGGTCTCCTTGGACAGGGCCGCCTCCTCGATCTCCAGACGGGTGACACGACGGGTGATCTCGTCCAGTTCGGCGGGCATCGAGTCGATCTCGGTACGCAGCCGGGCGCACGCCTCGTCGACGAGGTCGATGGCCTTGTCGGGCAGGAACCGGTCGGTGATGTAGCGGTGGCTGAGGGTGGCCGCGGAGACCAGCGCGGTGTCCTGGATCTTCACGCCGTGGAAGACCTCGAGTCGTTCGCGCAGTCCGCGCAGGATGGAGATGGTGTCCTCCACGCTCGGCTCGTCGACCAGGACCTGCTGGAAGCGGCGTTCGAGGGCGGCGTCCTTCTCGATGTGCTTGCGGTACTCGTCGAGGGTGGTGGCGCCGATCATGTGCAGTTCGCCGCGGGCGAGCATCGGCTTGAGCATGTTGCCCGCGTCCATGGCCCCTTCGGCGGCCCCGGCCCCGACGACGGTGTGCAGTTCGTCGACGAAGAGCAGGATGCGTCCTTGGGCGGCCTTGACCTCGCTGAGCACGGCCTTGAGGCGTTCCTCGAACTCGCCGCGGTACTTGGCGCCGGCGACCAGGGAGCCCATGTCGAGGGCGAACACCGTCTTGTCGCGCAGGCCCTCGGGTACGTCGCCGCGGACGATGCGCTGGGCGAGGCCCTCGACGATGGCGGTCTTGCCGACGCCGGGGTCGCCGATGAGGACGGGGTTGTTCTTGGTCTTGCGGCTGAGGATCTGGGTGACGCGGCGGATCTCGGCGTCCCGGCCGATGACCGGGTCCAGCCGCCCGGTCCGGGCCTCGAGGACCAGGTCGCGGCCGTACTTCTCCAGAGCCTCGTAGGCCACTTCGGGGTTGGCGGAGGTGACCCGCTGGTGGCCGCGGACCTGGGTGAGCGCGCTCAGGAACGACTCGCGGGTCACGCCGTGCTCCTTGAGCAGGCGTCCGGCGGCGGTGGACGAGCCCTCCTCGGCCAGGGCGAGCAGGAGGTGCTCCACGGACACGTACTCGTCCTTGAGGCGTTTGGCCTCCCGCTCGGCGGCATCGAGCAGGCGGGACAGGCGCTGAGTGACGAAGACCTGGCCGGGTGCCGCGCCGGGACCGGTGACCTTCGGGCGGCGGGAGAGTTCCTCGCGCACGGCAGCGCGCAGCTCCTTCGGCTCGGTGCCGGCCTGTTGCAGCAACCGTGGGATCAGACCGTCCTCCTGATCGAGAAGCGCGAGCAGCAGGTGTTCCCCGTCGACCTCGGTCTGCCCCATGCGGACGGCCGCGGTCTGGGCCTCCTGGAGGGCTTCCTGGGACTTCTGGGTGAGACGGTTCATGTCCATGGGGGTGTTTCACTCCTCGTACCGGCGCGGCGCAGGGCGGCTTCGAGCATGCTGATGCGGTCCAGCAGGTCGAGCACCAGGCCGATGGATGCGTAGTTGAGGCACAGCCCGGTGCGCAGCCGCTGGACGCGGGCAAGGGCGGCCGGTGCCGTGGGTTCGAACACCAGGCCTCCGGAGGCGTCGCGCTCGGCCTCGACCAGGCCCAGAGCGACGAACCGGCGGATGAGGTCGGGATGGACGCCGGAGCGGCGGGCCACGGTCTGCAGGGAGAGCCTGGGCACCGGCACGATCGCGTACCGGACGCGTGCCGGCGCGGGAGCTGTCAGCCGAGACGCCTGGCGCGCCCCGACGCGTGGGTCACTCATCGTGTCTCCTGGGGTCGAACGAGGAGACGGCGGCGAGCTCCTCGAAAAGTGCGCGCTCCCGGTCGCTGAGCCTGGACGGCACCATGATCCGGAGCTCGGCGTAGAGGTCGCCGTTCGTGCCGCGCGGGTTCGGCATGCCCTCACCGCGCAGCCGCAGCCGCCGGCCGCTGGACGAGCCCGCGGGCACGCTCACCTTCGCCGTCGCCCCGCTCGGCGTGGCCACCGGAACCGTGGCACCCAGCGCGGCCTCCCAGGGGGTGACCGGAAGCTGGACGTACACGTCCCGGCCGTCGAGGCGGAACTGGGGGTGCGGCTGGATCCGCACCCGCAGGTACAGGTCCCCTGCGGGGGCGTCACCGCTGCCCCGGCCGCCCTCGCCCGCCAGCCGGATACGCTGCCCGTCGGTGACACCCGGTGGCACGTCGACCTCGTACCGCCGCGGCTGCCCGGTGGGACCGGCGAGCGTGACGGTGCGACGGCCTCCGCGGTAGGCCTCCTCGACGGTGAGCGGAAGTTCGGCCTCCTGGTCGGCTCCGGGGACACGGACCCGTCCGGCGCCTCCGAAGAACGAGCCGAACAGGTCGTCGATGTCGACGCCCTCCGCGCCGAAGCCGCTGGTGGCATACCGGACCCGGGGGCCGCCCCCGGTGGACCAGCGGAAGCCGCCGCCGGGTCCCGCGCCGGCACCGACCCGCTCCTCCCAGTCCTCGGGGACCTTCCGGAAGTCCTCGCCGAAGCGGTCGTAACGGGCTCGCTGGTCGGGGTCGGACAGGACGCTGAAGGCCTCATTGATCTCCTTGAAGCGTTCCTCCGCCGAGGGGTCCCTGTTGACGTCGGGGTGGTACTTGCGGGCCAGCTTGCGATACGCCCGCTGGATCTCGTCCTTGTCGGCGTTGCGCGGGACCCCGAGAACCTCGTAGAAATCGCGTGCCATGGCCGCTCACTCCCGCTTCGCGACCGTCACGGCGGCCGGCCTCAGCTGCCGCTCGGCCTCGCCGTAGCCGGGGCGCAGCACCTGCGCCACGGTGTTCGGTTCGGCGTCGGGGTCCTGGACCACGCCGACGACCTCGTGCCGGGAGGGGTCGAAGGGGACGCCGGTCTCGGCGTGACGCTCGTAACCAAGGCGTTCAAGGGTGGACACGGCCTGGTCGCGCACGGCGCGAACCCCCTCGACGATCGCCCCGGGGTCGGAGCCCGCGTGGTTCAGGGCCAGTTCGAGGTTGTCGATGACGGGAAGAAAGGCCGCGGCCGTGCGGGCGCGTTCGGCCGCGCGCTCCCGGTCCAGTTCCCTGGCGTGTCGCTTGCGCAGGTTGTCCAGATCGGCGAGAGCACGCCGCCAGCGGTCCTCGACCTCTTTCAGCGCGGCCGCGTACTCGTCCTCGCCCCCGGCCGGACCGGTGGCCGCGTCGGGCCCCGGTTCGGCCTCCGTGGTCGGCGGCGCGGGCTCGGGCAGGTGGCCCTGCGGCGGTTGTGCGGCGCCTTCGGGTGGTAGGTCGGACGATCGGTCCTGGGGAGGGATCGGCATGGCGGGTACCTCAACCCTTGTCGAACTCGGCGTCGACCACGTCTTCGTCGGCGCCGGCACCGCCCTGCCCGGAGTCGTCCGGCCCGGTGGTGTCCGACGGACCACTCGCCGCCGCGGCTCCGGCCTGGTGGGCGGCGAGCCCGGCATGGACCTGCTGGAGTTCGGAGATCAGCGGCCTGACCTTGTCCACTCCGGCCTCGTTCTTGACCGCGTCGCGGGCCTCTGCCACCAGCATCTCGGCTCGAGCCTTTTCGTGCGCGGGCGCGGCGTCGCCCAGTTCGCTCAGGCGCTTTTCGACCTGGTAGGCGATCGCGTCGAGTTCGTTGCGGGCGTCGACGGCCTCGCGCAGGGCCTGGTCCTGGCCCTGGTTGCGCTCGGCCTCCTGGACCATGCGCTCGACCTCGCTCCGGTCGAGGTTGGAGCTCTCACTGATGGTGATGCCCTGTTCCTTGCCGGTGTCCTTGTCGCGCGCGCTGACGTTGAGGATGCCGTTGGCGTCGACGTCGAAAGTGACATCGATCTGGGGTTCGCCCCGCGGCGCCTGCCGGATGTCGGTGAGCTGGAACCGGCCGAGCGCCCGGTTGTCGGCGGCCCGCTCGCGCTCGCCCTGGAGGACCACCACATCGACGGCCGGCTGGTTGTCCTCGGCGGTGGAGAAGGTCTCGCTGCGGCGCACCGGGATGGTGGTGTTCCGCTCGACGATCTTCGTCATCACTCCGCCGCGCGTCTCCACTCCCAGGGACAGCGGGGTGACGTCGAGCAGCAGGACGTCCTTGACCTCGCCCTTGAGCACCCCGGCCTGGATCGCGGCGCCCAGGGCCACGACCTCATCGGGGTTGACGCTCATGTTGGGTTCCTTGCCGCCGGTCAGCCGGCGCACGAGGGCCTGGACGGCGGGGATGCGGGTGGAACCGCCGACGAGGATGACCTCGTCGATGTCGTTCTCACCGACCTTGGCGTCGGCCATGGCCTGCTGGACCGGTCCCAGGCAGCGCTCCACCAGGTCGGCGGTGATCTGCTCGAACGTGGACCGCATGATCGAGTCGGTCAGGTGCTTAGGCCCGGAGGCGTCGGCGGTGATGAACGGCAGGCTGACCTGGGTCTGGGTGACGGAGCTGAGTTCGGTCTTGGCCTTCTCCGCCGCCTCGAAGAGGCGTTGCAGCGCCTGCGGGTCCTTGCGCAGGTCGATGCCGTTCTCCTTCTGGAAGTCGTCCGCGAGGTAGTCGACCAGACGCCTGTCGAAGTCGTCGCCGCCCAGATGACTGTCACCCGCTGTGGAACGGACCTCGACCACGCCGTCGCCGACGTCGAGGATGCTCACGTCGAAGGTGCCGCCGCCGAGGTCGAAGACCAGGACGGTCTCGTGCTGCTTCTTGTCCATGCCGTACGCGAGGGCGGCCGCCGTCGGCTCGTTGATGATCCGCAGCACTTCCAGTCCCGCGATCCGTCCGGCGTCACGGGTGGCGGTGCGCTGGGCGTCGTTGAAGTAGGCGGGCACCGTGATGACCGCCTCCGTGACCCGCTCCCCGAGCTGCTTGGAGGCGTCGTCGGCGAGTTTGCGCAGCACCAGGGCGCTGATCTCCTCAGGCGCGTAGAGCTTGTCACGCACCTTGAAGCGGGCCTCGCCGTTCTCTCCCGCGACGACGTCGTAGGCGACGGCCTTGGCCTCGTCGGAGACCTCGTCGAAGTGCCGGCCGATGAACCGCTTGGCCGAGTAGATGGTGCCCTTGGGATTGAGGATCGCCTGGCGCCGGGCCAGCTGGCCCACCAGACGTTCCCCGGTGTCGGTGAAGGCCACCACGGAGGGTGTCGTGCGGCTGCCCTCGCTGTTGGGCACGACGGACGGCTCGCCGCCCTCCCACACGGCGATCACCGAGTTGGTGGTGCCCAGGTCGATGCCCACTGCCTTGGCCATGAGGAACTCCTTCCGCGGCGGTCGACGTCCGTCGGCGACCGTTCATCCTCCGGGCCCTGTCCGCCCGGCTTCGAAACTCGTTCAGCTGGGGGTGGGGTCGCTGCGCGGGCGCCGGCCCCCGGAGGAGGCGCTCTCCGTGTTCGCGCCGGCCCTGCTGTCCAGCCCGGCGACCAGCCGGACGGCCTCATCGGCGACGTCCTCGTCCGCCACGACGTCGTACTGGCTGGGCTCCATCGTGCGGACCGAGGCGAAGTCCCGTCGGCCGCCCTGGGCCGCGTGCAACAGCACGCCGAGCAGCGCACCGACGACCGCTCCGAAGATCAGCCCGTACAGGGCGAGGAGCAGACCGGAGACGACCGGATTCAGCCAGTTCAGCAACCCGAAGATCCAGCCGACGAGTACGCCGGGCAGCGCTCCGGTGGCTGCGCCATGGAGGGCGGCCTCGCCGTACCCCACTCGACCGATCACCTGTTCGACCATGCGCATGTCCCGACCGATGATCGCCACCTTCTGAACCGGAAAGCCCTGGTCGGCGAGGTGATCGACGGCACGTTCGGCTTCCTGGTACGTCGAGTACGAGGCAACGGCCCTGCGGGCCTGCTCGGTCATGGCCACTCCTTCCGCCGACGGACCGCCGAGCGGTCCCGACAGGCCCCAGAGTGGCTGTTCGCCCGGTCACCCCGCCTGCGCCCAGCGGGTCGAAAAGTGGCACCGGCGGTCGGTCTGCGAGGACAGGAGGGCGGGACGACGATTCGGGCTCGCGGCTCGCGGCTCGCGGCTCGCGGCTCGCGGCTCGCGGCGGGGTACCTCAGGGTTCGGCCCGGCATGCGGTAGCGGGGCTCACGGCCCCGGGTCAGCCGGGCATGGGGTGGTGCGCCCGGGCGAACTGCTCCACGACGGCGGCGCAGAAGGCGGGCAGGTCGGCCGGGCCGCGGCTGGTGACGAGCTGCCCGTCGACGACCACCTCCTGGTCGGCGACGACCTCCGCGCCGGCGTTGCGCAGGTCGGTGCGGATGCTGGGCCAGGACGTCAGGCGGCGGCCGCGCACGGCGTCGGCTTCCGCCAGGGTCCACGGGCCGTGGCAGATCGATGCGACCGGTTTTCCGCTGGCCATGAAGTCCTTGACGAACTGCACCGCGTCGCGGTCCATGCGCAGCTGGTCGGGGTTCATGGTGCCGCCGGGCAGGAGCAGGGCGTGGTAGTCGTTGACGGAGGCGTCGGCGACCAGGCGGTCCACGGGGAAGGTTCCTGCCGCGTTGAGGTCGAACTGGCGGGCCTGGATCTCGCCGTGGTGGAGCGAGACGATCTCGGTCTTCGCCCCTGCGCCCTGCAGCGCACCGCGGTCAGGCAGGCCCTTCGGCGACCAGCCGCGCTGAAACCGCGACCGCGAACCCCCGAGCACCTGCGGCGCGACCCGGTGGCCGGGTGGTCTCGCGCACCAGCGCGGTGCGCGAGTACGCCGACTTTACGGCAACCGCAGGACGCGACCTGCCGCGGCAGTCCCGCAGCCCGGCGTGAGCGGTCGCGTGTGGCAAGAATGACCCCATGCACATTGTGATCGCGGGTGGACACGGAAAGATCGCGCGCCGGCTGACCCGGCTGCTCTCGGCGCGCGGCGACAACGTCACAGGGCTGATCCGCAACCCGGACCACGCCGACGACCTGCGCGCGGACGGCGCGGAACCGGTGGTGTGCGATCTGGAGCACGCCTCGGTGGACGAGGTGGCCGGCCAACTTCGCGGCGCAGACGCGGCACTGTTCGCCGCGGGCGCCGGACCGGGCAGCGGCGCGGCCCGCAAGCAGACGGTGGACCGGAACGCGGCCATCCTCCTCGCCGACGCGGCCGAGCGCGCCGGGACGCGCCGCTTCCTGGTGATCTCCTCGATGGGCGTGGACAGCCCGCCGCCGCCCGGCACCGACCCGGTGTTCGCCGCGTACCTGAAGGCCAAGGGTGAGGCGGACGCCGACATCACCTCCCGTCCGGGACTGGACTGGACGATTCTGCGCCCGGGGATGCTGACCGACGACCCCGGTAGCGGCCGTGTCACGCTCGCCGAGCACACCGACCGCGGCCAGGTGCCGCGCGATGACGTGGCTGCGGTGCTCGCCGCCCTGCTCCACGAGCCCAGGACCGCCGGGCGCATTCTCGAGCTGATCAGCGGGTCCACCCCGGTCGAGGAGGCGGTGCGCGCCGTGGCCGGCGGCTGACGCCGCACTCCGCCCTCGCCCGGGTGCGGGTAATGACTCACGCCCGGGCGCTTCAAAAGGCGCTGCGCAGCGAGGCCGACACGGTGTTCCGCAAGCTGAGGGACATCGCCGCGCCGAGCGGTACACCCTTCGAGCACCAGTCGATCGGCTACGCCTTCGGGTACGTCGAGGCGATGTTGGAGAAGGGGCACGTCGAGGAGGCCCGGGACAAGCTGGACCGGCTGAAGAACGCCCTGGCGCGCACCGGGCACACGAGGCGCGGTGTCCCGTACCTGGGCGGCCCGTACGACGGCGAGATCGACGCCATCGACGTCCGCCGCGGCGGGAGCAACGAGTCGGGGCGGTACGTCCTCACCGAGGTTCGCACGGTGAGGTCGCAGACGTTCCACCACGGCCTGAGAGGGGAGGATGGACGTGAGCGACAAAGGAGGCCCGTCATGAAATCCCGAGCCCCTGATTACGACGCCTGGTACTCGCGCACACCCTCGCAGGCCGAGGGCGAGCGGGACGAGACGGGCGAGGGTACCGCAACGGAACAGCACCCGGACGTCCCCCGGAGCGAGCCATCCCAGGCGGAGGGCGAGCGGGGCGACGATACCTAGCGCCACTGGACGACCCGTCGCCGGGGACTGGGTGAGGGTGCACGTTTTCCGGCGCTGTCACCGGTTCCCGGCCCGCCTGCCGTCCAGCAGTCCGTGCAGGTGCGCGGCGGCGTTCTCGATGTCCGCGTATTTCTGCTGTCCGGCGCGGACCTCGGCAGAGAGCACTCCGCAGCGGTGGACGCGCTCGAAATCGCCGTAGGGGAACTTGTACCGGCCCTTGGTCTCCTCCCCCATCTCGTCATCGATGCCCAGGTACCACCTGGCGTACTCGTTGAATCCGTGCTCCTCGAGGTAGGCATTCTCGTCCGCTGCGGAAGGCCGGTGCTCGCTCCACTCGTCCCGGTCGTCCAAGACGATCCGGCCCTCTTCGGCCAGTTTCTTTGCGTGGTTGAACGCCCTCGCGTTCAGTTTCACCGTCATGCCGTTCACCGTCCCATCGACAGTCGTGTTCATTTCAGATGTCGGCTGCTGCCGCCCGGACATCCTGCCGAGCCTGCCCCATCAGGTCGTTCAAGTCGCCGACCTCAGGATTGAGTTCCCGCGCGCGCGGCGCGATCTGCTGCAGCCATGCCGCAGTGGCCAGGGCCAGTTCGACGGCCTCCCGGGTCCGCTCCTCGCCGAGCAGTTTCTCGACCTTGAAAGCAATGCTCGCGAGCGTGTCGTCATCGGTGGCGGGCACCAAGTAGGGCTCCAGGCCCGGCGGATACGGTGTCCGCTCCCGGTACTCCCGCATCGCGGTCACGACCGCGGGCACCGCGCTGTACGTGTCGAGGAGGCCCATGAAGACGTACAGGCGGGCCACCAGCCGTGGCAGGCCGGGGTGCCGATCCAGCCAGGCCATCAGCTCGCGCTGATCACCGATGTGGTCCATGATCTGCGACATCTCCTTCGCGACCCGGTGGGGCCAGGTCCAGTGGAAGGGCAGCAGCCGCGCCACCTGATGGGCGAGCGCCGCCTCGCCCTCCGCGTCCAGCGTGCCGGCGACGAATTCGGTGACCTGCCTGTGGTCCAGTCCGTAGTCGGCCGGCGCCGCCCGGTCCTGTGAGCTCTGTGACGAGTCGTGGCGCAGACGCAACAGCTGTGTGCCGATCTTGCTCAGGGTCCGGTTCCGCATTGTTCCTCCCAGCTCGCGATGTGTTCTTTCATCGTCCGGAGCGGCCGAACGACCGGCTCCTGCTCGATCCACGCGACAGGCCCACCAGCAGCCGCAGCCGTGCCGCGACGTCCCTGCTCGCCTCGCCGGCAGGCCCCCCGTAGAGGGGCGGGGCCACGACCGGGTTGAGCAGGACGCCCACGGTCACGCCCATCAGGGTTTCGATGACGCCCTCGTGCGCCTCGGTCCGCTGCCCGCCCACACCGAGGACGAGCGTGTCCGTGACGGCGACCTCTTCCCCCCAGGGGGCCAGATGCAGCAGGTGGCCGAGCGGGAGGCAGACCAGGACGAGCAGTCCGAGGCTCCACCAGGTCAGTCCCACGGCGTCCGCGAAGCCGACGGCGATCAGCACGCCGACGGCCACGCCGGCGATGAGCCGGATGCCGAGGGTCGAGGTCGCGTGCAGCGTGACCTGCACGACGAGCAAGGCCGTCAGCGGAGCCAGCAGGGGTCGCGCATTGCCGGACAGCCACAGACCGGCGAGGTAGGCGAGGACCGCGGCGGCGGTCGGCCGGCGTCCGGAGGACGACGGGTTCCTGCGCCGCCTGACCAGGTCCACCACCGGGGCCGGGGAAGTGAGCACGGTACCGGCCAGAGCTCATTCGCTGCGGTTCCGGTGGGGGCCGGATGCTCCGCCCGGCTTGCCGGGCCGGTTCGGCGGCGCGTAACGGTCGTCCGGCAGGTGGCGGACGCGGGACTCCCCGACGGCCTCCCGCAAGGCCCCTGCGAAGCGCCCGGGTCCCCACGACCGGCCATGGACGGCCTGCTCGAGCCCTTCGCGTGTGGCGGGCCCGCTCTCTTCGAGGGCCCGGACCAGTTCTTCGATCTCCTCGTCGAGGCGCTGCTCGGCCATGGCGGAGGTGCGGCTCGCGGCGCCTGTGGTTCCGACCATCCCCGGCGAGTAGAAGGAACTGCCCGCGGCGACGCCCGGACGGTACCGCCGCGCCCCGGTGCCTTCTCGCGCCCGGCGGCCGGCCGTGCGGGCGGCGATCCGCTGGTCCCGCTCGCGCGCGGCCTGCCGTATGTCCGCGGGGCGGAGGCGGTCCCGTTCGTCCTGGGGCGCCCGCTCGCCCCGCCAGGCCGCGTCGGCTTCCTCGGCGGTCAGCGGCCTGGCGATGTTCTCCAGGGACTGCTGTTCGGCCTTCACTCCGAAGGCGACCTCGGCCAGCCCACCGAGGGCCATGGCCGCCGCTCCGATGAAGAAGCCGGTGGCCACGAGGGTGGTGTCGCCGCTGTGAATGAAGTGTCCGAACAGCAGCGGCCCGGTGATGCCGCCCACGGCGGTGCCGACGGCGAAGAACAGGGAGATGGACAGGGCTCGGGTCTCCATGGGGAAGACCTCGCTGACGGTCAGGTAGGCGGAGCTCGCTCCGGCGGACGCGACGAAGAAGGTCAACGAGACCAGAAGGAAGAACGACCACGCCGTCAGCGAGCCGTTGACCAGCAGGACGGCGAGGACCACCGTCACGGCGGCCGAGCCGAAGTAGGTGCCCGTGATCATCGGCTTGCGGCCCACGGTGTCGAACAGTCGACCGAGCAACAGCGGGCCGAGGAAGTTGGCGATCGCGAAGACGGTGAGGAAGTACGGCACCGAGCTGGAGCCCACGCCGAAGAACCCGCTCAGGAGCGTGCCCAGGTCGAAGACGATCGCGTTGTACAGGAAGGCCTGGCCGACGAAGAGGGCAAGGCCGAGGAGGGCGCGTCGCGGGTACCGCTGCAGGGCCACTCGGGCGATCTCGGTGAACGGGATCACGTCACGTTGCCGGACGGTGACGGCCTCGGCCGGCTCGGGCAGGTCCTGACCGGTCTCCCGGCGTACCTCGTCCTCGATCTGGTCGACAATGCGTTCGGCCTCGTCCTCGTGACCGTGGATGAACAGCCAGCGCGGGCTCTCCGGTACATGGCGGCGGACCAACATGATGCCGAGACCGAGGATGCCGCCGAGGCCGAAGGCCAGTCGCCAGCCGAGGCCGGCCGGGAGCAGGTTCTCGTCGAGGAGCACCAGGGCGGCCAGGCTGCCGAGGGCGGCCCCCACCCAGTAGCTGCCGTTGATGGCCAGATCCACCTGCCCCCGGTTGCGGGCGGGGATCAGCTCGTCGATGGCCGAGTTGATCGCCGCGTACTCCCCGCCGATGCCCATGCCGGTGAAGAACCGGGCGAGATAGAGGTACCAGGCGTCGTGGGCGAAGGCGGTCGCGACCGTGGCGAGGATGTAGATGCCGAGCGTCAGCATGAACAGCTTCTTGCGCCCGTAGCGGTCGGTGAGCCGGCCGAAGAGCAGGGCACCGACGCATGCGCCCGCCACGTAGATCGCGGCGGCCGTGCCGATGTCGGCGCTGGTGAGGTGGATGCCGCTGTTCGGTTCGGTCATGCGTGAGGCGACCGCGCCGACGATGGTCACTTCGAGACCGTCGAGAATCCAGACGGTGCCGAGGCCGATGACGATCCGCCAGTGGAACCGGGACCACGGCAGCCGGTCGAGGCGGGCGGGGACCTTCGTGGTGACGATACGGAGTTCGGAGGTGGTGGTCATGCCGCCGCCCCTTCCGCCTCGGGACACGGCCGATCCGCCGTACGGGCGAGGGACCGGGCTCGCGCCCCGTGTCCGGCGTAACGTCCCTCCTTGTGCTGCGCTGCCGTCTTGTCGGACATCGGTTCCGCTTCCAGAGCGAGGGCGCCACCATGCGCTGGCGCTGCGAGCGCGATTGCGGGGCGCATGGCAGCAAGCGGTATCCGAGCGCCGAGGACGCGGAGCGTTATGCGCGGGCGTTCGACCACGAGGACGCCGAGGACCTCGGGCGACGGGCACCGTTGGTGGGGCTCTTCCCCGTGCGCCTGTGGCGTGGCGTGCGGCTGGCACGAGCCAGGAGAGCAGGTTCGGCCCCCGATAACAGACCCCCGGCGCCTTGAGACGTTGTCCTGCGCAAAGGCATTCATGGCGTCACCTGGATCTCTGGTCAAACGATGCACGGGGTGACGGGGATCTTCCATTTTATGGCATTTTGCGGGGCTCAGTGGACATTCCGCTGCCGATATGTCCCTTCGTCCGTCCAGTACAAGAGGCGAAGTCGCCATTTGATCCTGCAGGCGGAAGCGCCCTGACGAAGTGCTCGACACGGTGAACACGACGGCACAGCGCGTCCGCTGCTTCCGCACGTCGTCGGCACGGTGACGGCGACCGGTCCGTGCCCTGACGCACGGACCAACCGCTGACGACCGAAGGAATGCAAGCGCCCCCCGCGGCACGGGAACCGAGCCGCGCCACGGCGCCCGGCGCCTTTCCGGACAGTGGCGCTGCGCTCGGTCGGTCCGCAGATCTTTGCCGGTGGTCAGCAAACGAACGGAGGATCTGTTGCTCGGATACGAGCCAGCCCCCGGCGTTGCGGGAACTCCGGTGGCGCCCCGGTTCAAAGGCCCCGTTCCACCCACTCGTCGACGTGCTGCCCCGCTTGGCCGACGGTCGTGACATCGCCGTGCCCGGGGCAGACCACGGTGTCCGCCGGCAGGGAGATCAGCCGCTCACGGATCGAGTTGATCATCCTCGGGAAATCGGAGCCCTCCCGCCCGGCCATACCCGGACCGTCGGACAGCAGCGTGTCACCGGTGAAGACGGTGTGCAGCACCCGGTCGTACAGGCTGACGGAGCCCGGCGTGTGCCCGGGAGTGTGACGTACCCTCAGTTCCGTTCCCGCGACATCGATCTCCCGGCCGTCGGTCAGGTCGTCGTCAGGGGTGCGGTCCGGGTAGATGTCGTGCCACAGCCCGAGGTCGTCGCGGTGCAGCAGGATGGGTGCCCCGGTCAGGTCGGACAGCTCCACGGCCGCATCGACGTGGCCGCTGTGCGCGTGGGTGCACACGATCCCGACCAGGCGGCGGTCGCCGACCGCCTCGGCGATGAGATCGGGCTCGTGGGCGGCGTCGATCACGAGGACCTGTTCGTCGTCGCCGACGATCCACACGTTGTTCTCCAGTCGCACAGGGACGCCGTGTGCCCCGGTCACGTTGCTTACCGTCAGCAGGCGTTCGACGTGGGCGGTCATCGGGACGTCACCGCCGGAAGCCGGCCGCCATGGCGCACCATGCGGGTGATCGGATCGCGTACCTGCGGTTTCATGGGACGCCCCCTTCCCGGCGAAGCCCTCTACGCCAGTGGACCTCGCAGGGCGCGGCGCGGCAAGTCCGGCACGCCCTGGAGGGGCCGCTGGACGGCGACGGCTGACGCGGAACCCTTCGACCGGCAAGATCGACGTCCCCGTGGGACCGGGTCATCGCCTCCGATCCCGGGTTCATCCGGCTGCTGAACGCGCTGCGCATCGTCTTGAGCGTGCTGCTGTCCGTCGTCGTGATGAGCGCGCTGCACATCCCTCTTCCGCTCCTGGTCACCGGTGCGGCGGCGGAGGAGGTCTTCTCGTTCGCCGTCTCCGATCCGCACCGGCGCGATCAGCGGTCACGCCGGCCCTGGGACTGCCGACCGGTCTGACCGCACTGGCTTTGCCTCTCGACGCCGAGGCGGGAACCGCCACCGCGCAGAAGGACTTCGAAGCCCCTCACGCCCCCGGATCCGGAAGGCGGGCGGCGCCGGAGACGGAGCAGCAGCGAAACCGCTCACTCAGGTGGCACTGCGGCATCCGCAGCGGGTGGACGAAGACGTCCTGAGACTCGCCCGCCCGCTCGGCATGGGATTCAAGCAACAGCAGGCCGAGCCGGACACCCCGCCGGCGCAGACAACTGCCGCGGGCCGGTAGGACGCCGGGGCCCGCGGTGCGCGATCGCGGCGGTGGTTCGGCTGACGAGGCGTCATGGTCCTGGCGGCGCGACTATGCCGGCAGGTGGCCTGCGCTCACCAGATCGATCGGGGCCGGTGACCGGGTGGTGACAGACCCGCCCCGCATCCGGCCCCGGCGGGTGCTGCCTGACCGGCCCGGCCTGCGGCGCCGGACGTACAATTGGCACAGACTCGTCGTACACGAGCCGCTGTCGGTGAAACGGCGAAAAGGTTGAACCGCTGCATGGACTGAGGCCGGTTCGTGCGACCTGCCGGGCACGCGGGCATGACCTCGACAACGATGACGACGGAAGCCGTGCATCCCTCGCCGTGATCCCGGGAGCCGCCCATCGGAACCCGGCCTCGATCACGCAACGCACACCGCACGGAGCTTGCCCATGTCGAACCGCCTCTTCAGTGATCGCGCAGATGCCGGCCGGGTCCTCGGCAAGCTCCTGGAACGCTACCGCGGCGATCCCGACGTGATCGTGCTGGGCCTGCCGCGCGGCGGCGTTCCGGTGGCGTACGAGGTCGCCACGGTCCTGGGTGCCCCACTCGACGTTCTCCTGGTCCGCAAGCTCGGCGTGCCCGGTCAGGAGGAGGTGGCGATGGGAGCCATCGCGGCCGGCGGGCTGGTGGTGCTCAACGAGGACGTCGTCCGTGGCCTGGGTATCCTGCCGGGCACGCTGCGCAGCGCCGCCGAGCGGGAGGCCCGGCGGCTGCTGCGCCAGGAGCAGACCTACCGGGAGGGACGGCCCGCTCCCGAGCTGGAGGGCCGCACGGTGATCCTGGCCGACGACGGCCTTGCCACCGGGGTCAGCATGCGTGCCGCGATCCAGGCCCTGCGCCGCCACCGGCCGGCGAGGCTCGTCGCCGCGGTTCCTGCCGCCTCCGAGTCGACCTGCCGCGAGCTGGCCGACACGGCCGACGACGTGGTCTGCGCCACCACCCCGTCGCCGTTCTTCGCCGTCGGCGCGTCCTACTGGGACTTCCGCCAGATCACGGACGAGGAGGTGCGGAGGCTGCTGCGCCGGGCGGCGAGCAGGCCCGCGGAGCCGGCCGGGGAGGGGGCGAGCGAGGTCGCTCTCATCAGCGCCGAGGCATTCCCTGTCGAGGACGGCGTGCCCAGCGACGAGGCACTGTTCGACCTGGTGGGCAACGCGCACTTCGTGCTGATCGGCGAGGCCTCACACGGCTCGCACGAGTTCTACCAGGCGCGCGCCCGCATGACGCAGCGGCTGATCGAGGAGCAGGGCTTCTGCGCGGTCGCGGCCGAGGCCGACTGGCCCGACTCCTACCGGGTCAACCGCTACGTCCGGGACCGCAGCGACGACGTCACGGCCGAGGAGTCACTGCGCGGCTTTCGGCGGTTCCCCACCTGGATGTGGCGGAACACTGCGGTGCTGGACTTTGTGGGATGGCTGCGGGAACACAACGACCGGGTCTCCGGCGGCGAGCGGGCGAAAGCGGGCTTCTACGGTCTCGACCTGTACAGCCTGTACCGCTCGATCGAGGAAGTCATCAGCTACCTGGACCGCGTTGATCCCGAGGCGGCGAAGCAGGCCCGTGAGCGCTACGCCTGCTTCGATCACTACAACACCGACGGCGACGCCCGGGCCTGGGGGTTCGAGGCCGCCTTCGGAGCGGGCGAGACCTGCGAGCGGCAGGTCGTGGACCAACTCGTCGAGCTGGAGCGCCATGCGCTGCAATACGCACGACGGGACGGACTGCTCGCCGAGGACGACCAGTTCTATGCCCAACAGAACGCGCGCACGGTCAAGAACGCGGCCGAGTACTACCGGACGATGTTCGGCGGGCAGGTGTCGTCCTGGAATCTGCGTGAACGCCACATGGTCGAGACCCTGGAGGCGCTCGCCGAGCATCTCAGCCACCAGCGGAGCAGCCCCGCCAGGATCGTGGTGTGGGAGCACAACTCCCACCTCGGGGATGCCCGGGGCACGGAAGCCGCGCTCCGCGGCGAGCTCAACGTCGGCCAGTTGGTGCGGCAGGCACACCCTGATGACTGCTGCCTGCTGGGCTTCACCACCTACACCGGCACGGTGACAGCCGCGGACGACTGGGGAGGACCGGCCGTGCGCAAGGCGGTGCGCCCGGCACTCGTCGACAGCGTCGAGGATATGTTCCACCAGGTCGGCGAGAATGAGTTTCTGCTTCCGTTCAACCGGACGCCCCTGGCCGCCGACACGCTGCGCAAGGCGCGCCTTGAGCGGGCGATCGGCATCATCTACCGGCCGGAGACCGAGCGGCAGAGCCACTACTTCCGCGCGCGCATTTCGGACCAGTTCGACGGCGTCATCCACATCGATGGGACCCGGGCCGTCGAACCCCTGGAGCGCACGGCCGAGTGGCAGGGAGGCGAGGTCCCCGAGACCTACCCGTTCGCCGTTTGACAGCTGCCGCCGCCTTACGAGGCACCGGAGCCGTCCGCCCCGTGCCAGAGGCCCTGCACCCTGAACCACACTCCGGGACTGAACACGGACTCCACTGCCGCAGGCAGTCCGACCGGCACCCGGATGACCCTCAGAGCTCCGCTGGGGTGCAGGTCGTAGGCGTAACTGAGTTCGTTCACCACATCTTCGTAGGCGACGTCCCAGATGGTGCGGTTGGTGTAGCCGTTGGGATCACCAACCTCTACGAGCTTAATGAAGACGGACATATCACGACCATATGCACGAAACCGGCGATCGCGCGCGCTGGCCACACGCCCGGTTCCCACCGCCGTGCGTACCGCGAGGGCCACCGCCTTCCTGACGACGCCCCACACCAGCCGTTGCCGGTGCAACCGTGTCTCCTGACGCCCGATCACCCGGGCGGCTGACCTCCGCCGCCGCGGGCTCCCCCAGGCCGTCTCGTTTGGGTCACGGGATCGATGGATGGGGTGTGCCGTTGCCTGACGTCCGGCGGGTGCGGATCGATCGTCCCTTCGGGGGGGACATCCGCTCACGGCCCCGCAGTCACGGTGGCGCAGCGCGAACGCCCGGGTACTGCCCCCGCAGGACAGGTCAGCCTGCCGTCGCGGCCCTGCAGCGCCGGCACCCCGGCGGCCACGGCGCGGCCGTCCGGACGGGCCGGGTGGGCGGGGGAACCGCGCCTGCAGGGATCCGTCGCGCAGCAGATTTGCGGCAGCGGCCAGGCGCCCGCGGACAGCAGGCAGGATGCGCCGAGGGCGACGACATCGTCCTCCCCGGCGGACTCGAACATGGCGAGCGTCGACAGCGCGAACACCTCACCCAACTACTCCGGTGCCGTCTCGCGAGAGGCCGGATTCCTGACCCATGCGCCGTGCATTGCTGACCTTCCGAGAACCGCCCGCTCGTCCGCGGTGTCTCAGCCCGCCGGGTCGATTCCGACCGCGCGATTTGGTCACCGTGCACCGATGCCGATCGCATACCCGGCGCGCAGCATGGCGTTCGTCGACCGCCGAGTTGATGGCCGCGCACTCACACCGATGCCGGCCCCGGTGAGTTCATCCCGGCCCGCAACGGGTCGACCTGACCATCAACGGCAGCTACTGGGTCGGGGTCGCCGTTGGGAGCCTGGGTGATTCGTCCTGCTGAACACCGCCTGGTTCCCCGCGGACGTCGGCTGGCGGGTGGCCTTCGGCAACGGCGGCTTCCTCGGACTGGGGACCATGCTGGTCCGCCGCAACGTTCCGGAGAGATCATGACCGACCGGTCGCACAACGAGGAGATCGACGAGGTGGCGGCGACACTCGAACGGTACGGGCCACTAGGCCGGCAGGCGCTTGAACAGGCCGTCAGGGGGCGCGCCCGGGGCCCTGGCCGCTTCCGCACCGCCCTGAAGGACACGGTCGAGGAGTCCTGGGCACAGCGGCTGTGCTCCGGTGCCCATACCCCGCCGGCCCGGGCCGGCCGCTGACGGGAGGGATGTGGAAAATGTCCGACGGTACGGCCACCCGGCCCGCGGCTTTCGTCTTCGACCTGGACGGGACACTCGTCGACAGCGTCTACCAGCACGTCATCGCCTGGCAGCAGGCGTTGAGCGAGATGGGCATCGGCCTGGCGATCTGGCGGATCCACCGGAGGATCGGGATGAGCGGTGGCCTGCTCGTGCAGGCCATGATGCGCGAGACCGGCGTACGGCTGACGTCGAGGGAGGCCGATGAACTGCAGAACGCCCATCACCGCCACTTCGAAGGCTGGACGAACGCCATCCGGCCACTGCCCGGAGCCACGGAGCTTCTCCGGACGCTGACGGACTGCGGCGTCCCCTGGACGATCGCCACCAGCGCCCGCCGGGACGACGCCGCACCGATGTTCGCCAGACTCGCCGTGCCGCCTGACGTGCCGACGGTCACCCGCGAGGAAGTCAGCCACGCCAAACCCGACCCCGATCTGTTCCTGGCGGGCGCGGAGCGGCTCGGAATCCCCGCCCGCGACTGTGTCGTCGTCGGAGACAGTGTGTGGGATCTGCTGGCCGCGCGGCGGGCGGAGGCACTCGGAGTGGGGCTGCTGTCCGGAGGATACGGGCAGGACGAACTGGAGCGGGCCCAGGCGTTCCGGGTGTACGCCGACCCCCTCGACCTGCTGGGGCACATCGGCGAACTCGGCGTCCGGGACGCGCACGGCGCCTGAGCGCGACGCATCCGTCCCCGAGCGGTCCGGCGCCCGGGGACGGATGAGGATGACGGCACCGCTCAGGAGGACGGCACGGTTCCCCCGCCGGCCTCGCTGGTCTGGACACGGACCACCACGTCTGCCGCCTCTTCCAGGCTGTGGTCCAGGTTGTTGAGGAACCGCTCGTCGTCGGTGCGGATGCCCCGGAGCATGTCGGCGTCGAGGCTGTCGCCGATCTCATCGGCGACACGCTCTGCCGCGCGGGCGGCCGCCGCCGCCTTGGCCGCGACGGCGAACTCCTCCTCGATGTCCTTCAGGAGGCGTTTCGGAGTGTGGCCATCGTGCCCGGTCCGCACGGCCGACGGCAGCCCCGACATCAGCCGCCACAGCACGCGGCTGGTGCTCACGGCCTGACCGCCCAGGGTGATGAAGGCCTCGGACACCGGTCCTCGGGCGGTCAGCTGCTCCAGGCGGCGATTGAGCTCGTGGATGTGGTCATCGACCTCCTGGATGTGATCCTCCAGGGTCTGCCGGTGGTCCCTCGCGGGTTCGGCGGCCAGATCCGCCCGCAACTGGCCGGAGACCGCCTCCTCGGCATCGCGGACGTCGCGCAGCAGCGGGATGACCGCTTCGGTGACTGCCATCAGAACTCCTCACAGGGCGATGGACAAAGGCGGCCGGAGGGCTTGCCTGGGGCGCGGGAGCAGCGGGCTCACGCTCGCCGCCCCGCCCGGCCTGGGGGGCCGGAGGTCAGTCCCCCTTCTTGATCTCCACATGCCGGGCCTTCACCGGCTGGGCCTTGGGCACGGTCACCGAGAGCACGCCGTCGGACAGCGCGGCGTTCACGTCCTCGGCCCGCACGTCACCGGGCAGCACCACCCGGAACTCGAAGCGTCCGGTGCGCCGGGTCCGGTGCCGCATGACGCCTTCGCGCTCGCGCTCCTTGATCTCCCCGGAGATCGCCAGTTCCCGGTCGTTGATCTCTACGTCGATGTCCTCACTCCTGGCGCCGGGCAGGTCGAGTTCGATCACATACGCGTCGTCCGTCTCGGAGATGTCGGCCTGCGGGATCCAGGGCATCTCTGCCGGCGTGGCGCCGGGCCCCACGGTCGACTCCAGCAGCCGTCCCATCCGGCTGAACAGATCGTCAAACTCGGCGAGAGGGTTGCGTGTCCACGCGGTGACCCCGGGCTCCGCCAGGGCGCCGACTCGCTGTCGGCGTGCGGGTAGCGTCATCAGAACTCACCTCCACGAGTTACATATCCGGCATTTCGGATATTCGGTGTACCCGGCGGCAGGTTGCTTACACGCCTGCGGCCGGGAAGTCGGGCGGCGGCGCGTGTGTTCGATTCGCTGTCCATGGGGCGTTCCGGTGTCCGCATGCCGTGGGAGGCGGATCAGGACTGGTCGAGTTCGTCCTGGACCGGCGGCTTGGGGACCTCACGCAGGTGCCGCGAGTGGCCGGGGCGGCCGCCGTGCCGGGCCCGCTCCGCCCGCTGCGCCGTGCTCAGGTCCAGCTCGGATGCCGGGTCGACGCGCACCGACCTGGCCACCGCATCCCGGTTGCCGTACTCGTCCGGGGGAATGGCGCGCAGCGCCTTGACCACGTCCTCGGGCGCTTCGGCATTCTCGGCGGCCCGGACAGTTCCTCTTTGCCCGCAGGGAAGTCGACGTCCTGCAGCGCGTCCAGCACGTCCCGTACGCTTGAGGAAGAGATATCTCCTTCTCAGTTCTTGTCCCGGGGCACTTCGTACTCGTGCCCTACCTGTGCATTCCCGGCAAGACCGGCTGCTGGCGATGTCGAAGCATTCCGGGGAATCCTGTGCCCGACGCCCGAATCCAGGGGAGATCACATGCCCGGAGATATCGAACGTGCCGCCCTGCGCGCCGCGGCTCAGGCCGCCGAGCAGATCCTGGCGAACGCCGCCGAGCGGGCCAAGCAGGCAGAGCGGCAATACCCGCAGGACGCGTACGCCCAGCGCGTCGCCGAGGTCGGGATGCTCACCGGTGCGTTGAGGGTCCTGCTGGACGCGGTGCGCCCCTTTACCGAGGAAGGTGAACAGGGCGGGCAGTGACCGGCGCTTTCGGCACCGGCCGCGAGGTCCGCGTCGGCATTTCGATCGCCGTTTGGGGCGGTGCATGCACGGTACCTGGGATGGGTTGCAGGATTGGAGGCGCCATGGACAGCGACGAGTTCGTCCGGCTCGTCAGCCGGCGGGCCCACGTGCCCGAGGAGCAGGCCAGGGAGCTGACCCGGGCGACGATGCTGACGCTGGCCGAGCGGATCACCGGCGGCGAGGCCAGGCACTTGGCCGGCGTCCTGCCCGCCGAGATCGCCCCGCCCGTGGTCCCACCGGAGGATGTCGCCCAGAAATTCGGCGTTGCCGAGTTCGTCCGGCGAGTGAGTGAGCGTGCGGGCGCCGATGAGGCCGTGGCGCGCAGGGGCGTTGCGGCGGTTTTCATGACTCTGGGAGAGGCCGTCCCCGACACGGAGTTCCAGGATGTGATGTCGCAACTGCCGAACGAGTTCCAGAACATCTAGCGTCGGACATCCCGGCGCCCGAATACGGCTGCGGGCATTCCATGAGAATCGCTCGCAAGCGCTTGTCTGACGCCGACCTGGCCCGTGGGAGGCTGGAAGAAGCGGTTTGCGGCATGTGTGCTGTCCGGTGCCGCATTTGAGGGCCCGGCGGACTTGGCCGGCTTTTGGTCCGTGGCCGGCTTTTGGCCATGCTTGTCAGGTGTGATGACGGGGAGTCCATCGAATCCCAGCCAGTGCCTCGCCGACCGGGGAGCTCGTCCGGCACCAGCCGCTCAACGATCCTCACACCCGCAGACCACCGAACAAGCCAGATAAGTCAGCTTATTGGGCCCGGACTTCCGTGTCCGCACCGAGGTCATTGCCCCGGACGAGGATGTGGCCCCTGGACGCGTGGTTCGCAGGAACAGCGCCGCCTGCCCGGCGGAGTTCCCGCCGCCGACCACGGCCACCGGATCCGCCCGGCAGAGACTGGCCTCGTGGACCGTCGCCGCGTAGTAGACGCTGATGCCCTCCAGGCGGTCGATGCACCGTGAGCCTGCGGGTAGCACACGCCCGAGCCGAGCAATACGGTGCCCGCCCGGATCCGGGACCCGTCTGTGAAGGTGACCTCGTACTCGTCGTCCTGCGCGGTGAGCCCGCTGACCTGGGCCGGCACCATGAGGTGGGCACCGAACTTGTTCTCGTCGGCCTGCCCGCCTACCGGAGTCTCCAGCGGATTGCGGGCCCAACCGGGGCGCCGCTCCGTTGTTCCGCCACTACGCTGGCTCCGCAGGGGCATGGCCGTCACCCTTCATCTCCGTCTTCTCATGGGTTCGTGGCAGGCCGCCTTCTTCACCCGGCGCGGCGGACCGGCCGGGTGAAGGTGCCTGCTTCGGTAGAGGAGCTCACGGTTCGCACCTGGGAACATGCAGTTCTGTTCTGTGCTTCCGGGGGGCTTCCGCGGTGGTCCATCGTGTTCACCCTCCGGCAGTGGTTTGCCGGCCGCCATCGCCTGCTCGACCCACGAACGCAGGACGTGCGCGGGTGCCGCGCCGGCCTTGCCGGCGAGCGTCTCGCCCTGGTCCAAACGACGAGGAGGGTCGGCACGGCCTGCACCTCGAAGCCGCCGACCGACCCGTGGATTTGATCGACCTTGACGGGTTTGGTCCGTCCACGTCCGGTGAGTCAGGAATGCACAGGTCCGGTCGCCCCACGAGTACGAGAGAAAGGATGCACACATCTCGGGTAAGCCGGCTCGTGAGCGGGTACGCGATATGCCGCTCGGTTCTCTGAAGGCTTCGAGGGACGGAGTGGTCCCATGGTGGGCAGTCGGGCGCACAGCCTGTACCACCGCGGCTCCGACCGGGAAGGCCGCCTTCCGCAGGGGAGCGCCGGGCGGTCTCCCACGGCCGCGCGCAGAGGGTCCCGCCCACCCGCTCGCACCCCGGCCCATCATGCCCTCCGCGACCTGATGGTGCTCTCCCGCGCCCTGTTCGACTCCCCGGACGAAGGCGAAATCCTGCGCCTGGCCATGGACCACATAGACGCCGCGGGTCCATATCGCGCCGAGGCCGGATACCTCAAGGTGGACGGCGACCTGGTCCCCAGCCCGAGGAACGGGCAGACGCACGCCCTGGCCGTGGGCCGGAGGGTGCTGGAGCTGGCCGGGCAGGACGGCCCTGTGACCGTACCCGGAAGACCCTGGGGCCGGGCCCTGGGGTTGCGCGGGCTTGAGGGACTCCACGGCTACCTCGTGGTGACATCCCCCTCCCGGCCCACCGCGGTCGAGCGATCCCTGCTCGCCACGCTCGTCCGGCACACCGCCGCTGCACTGTCGGTCGCTTTCGCGCACCGCCGCCAACGCGAGGACGCGCTGGAGCTGCGCCGGCTGAGGGAGGAACGCACCGCCCTCCAGCGGCAGCTGATCTCCGTAAGGGCGGAGCTGGGGTACCAGCGAGCGGTTCACGCGCTCATGGCCGACGTCGCTGCCTCGGGCGGCGGCGAGGAAGCCATCACCCGCGCACTGCACGGGCTCACTGGACTTCCTGCGCTGGTCGAGGACCGCTTCGGTCGACTGAGGTCCTGGACCGGCCCCAGCCGCCCCATCCCCTATCCCGAACCGGACCCAGTGCGCCAGGACGAAATGCTGCACGCCATCGCCCGTCAGGCCGGGCCGGTACGGATAAGGGACCGGCTGATCACCCTGATCCGCCCGCACGGCGAGATCCTGGGCGTGCTGGCCCTGGTCGATACCCGGGACGAGGCCGACGAGCACACCGTGCTCGCGCTGGAACACGCTGCCGCCTCACTCGCCCCGGAGCTTACGCACCTGCGCAATCTGGCCGAAGTGGAGCTGAGGCTGCACCGCGAGCTGGTAGACGACCTCTTGGCGGGGACGGACGAGGCGAGCGCCTACGCCCGGTCCGAGGCAGTCGGACACGACCTGCACCGCAGCCACTACGTCGTCGTGGTGCAGTGGTCGAACCGGACCGCCGACGATTCCTTCGCACAGACCGTGGGGCGGGCGGCCTCTGCCGTGGGCATGCGCTCGCTGCTGACCCGACGCTCCGACCACGTCGTCCTGATCACCGACGACAGGCCGCACGCCCGCGCGCTGTACGAGGCGCTCGCCCGGGAGGCCGGGACACGGTCCGGAACGATCGGGGTGAGCGACCCTTGCAACTCCCTGGACGACATCCCCCACGGCTACCAGGAGGCGCAGCGCGCCCTGGAAGTGCGCCGCCACTCCCGCGAGCGCTACGGCACGGCGTTCTTCGACGAGCTCGGCCTCTACCGCATCCTGGGACCCGGCAACGACTACCGGGAACTGGAGACGTTCGTCCACGAGTGGCTCGGGCAGCTCATCGCCTACGACTCCCAACACCACGCGGCCATGGTGGAGACCCTGTCCCGGTACTTCGACTGCGGCGGCAACTACGACGAGACCGCAGAATCCCTCGCGATCCACCGCAGCACGCTGCGCTATCGGCTCCAGCGCATCCGCGACATCAGCGGCAACGACCTCGCGAACGTCGAGGACCGGCTCAACCTCCAGGTGGCGACCCGAGTGTGGAAGATCGTGCTGGGCGGGCCCGGCTGACGCCTCGCTGGAACTCCTGTGGGAGTGGTGTCAGCAGTGCTGCAGTGGGTGGGCCGGGCGGCGGAGGAGCATCTGGGCCGCCCTGCGGATGCCGGGACGGCCGGCGACGTGGGTTTCGAGCAGCCGGGTGCCGGCTGCGGAGTCCTGGATACCGGCCGCGGTGACCTGCACCGCCAGGAGGAGGCCGATAGGTCGGTCACGACGCGTCGCTTGCGGCCCACGATCTTCTTACCCGCATCTGTGCTCTGGCCGGCGGAGGAACGCTGGTGGAGGTCTCCAAGTCCGTGCTCGGGCGGTAGGCGGAGGTCCAGGCGTGGCCGCGGCGCTCGAAGCCCCAGGCTGCAAGAACCGGACGCCTCCAGCGCCGCCCACGCCGCGCGTACGGCCAGCCGGTCAGGTCGTCGCCTCGGTGGGCCAGGTCGAAGGCCACGAAGTGCGCCGGCCACTCCCGCGATGCCTGGGGGGAGTCGTCCCGCGTCCGGCGAGCCGCTGCCGTAGCCGCTCGAACGCAGCCTGTCCTGCTCCCACCCCCCAGCTCGCCATGGAGAGCGTGGTCGACCGGCTCGTAGGTCAGCCCAGCACTTCTTCGATCGGGGCGTCGGCGTCCACGTAGCGCACGAGCTTGCGGTTCGCGAATTCCACGATGCCCACGTCGCCGAGTTCGCGCCCGTAGCCGGAGCGCTTGATGCCGCCGAAGGGCAGCTCCGGTCGGGACGCGGTCGGGTGGTTGATCCATACCATGCCCGCCTCCAGCCGGTCCGCGACTCCGCGAGCACGTTCCGGGTCGGCGGCGAAGACCGCGCCACCCAGGCCGTAGGGGGAAGTGTTGGCCAGTGCCACGGCCTCGTCCTCGTCGGCGACCCGGTAGACCGTGGCGACGGGGCCGAAGAGCTCTTCCCGGTAGGCCCGCATGTCCGGTGTGACGTCGGTGAGGATGGTCGGCTCGACGAAGGCGCCCGGCAGGTCGGGCCGCCCCCCGCCCAGCACCACCGTGGCTCCCTTGTCCACCGCGTCACGGACCTGCTCCATCAGGAGTTCGGCGGCGGCCTCGGAGGACAGCGGGCCGAGCGTGGTGGCGGGGTCGGCCGGATCTCCCGGTCGGGCCTCGCTCATCCGGTCACGCAGCCCGGCGAGGAAGGCGTCGTAGACATCGGCGAGGGCGATGAAGCGCTTGGCCGCCACGCAGCACTGCCCGGTGTTGCCCATCCGGCCGAGGAACGCGGCGTACACGGTGCGCTCGAGGTTGTGATCGTCCAGCACGACGAAGGGATCACTGCCACCCAGCTCGAGGACGGACTTCTTGACATTGCGGCCGGCGATCTCGCCCAGGCTCATGCCAGCCCGCTCGCTTCCGGTCAGTGACGCTCCCTGCACGCGGGAGTCATCGATGATCTTCCCGACGTCCCTGCCCCGCACGAGAAGATTGGTGTAGACCCCTGTCGGCACACCCGCATCCGCGAACAGCTGTTCGATTGCCAGTGCGGACTGGGGGCAGCTACTCGCGTGCTTGAGCAGGATCGTGTTGCCGAGGACGAGGTTCGGACCCGCGAATCGGACCACCTGATACAGCGGGAAGTTCCAGGGCATCACACCGAGCAGGACGCCGAGCGGCTCGTTCACCAGCACGGCCGTGCCCTCGGGCACCGGCAGGGGTCGCTCTTCCAGCAGTTCGGGGCCGTGCTCGCCGTAGTAGGAGAGGATGTCGGACGCGAGGTCGACCTCCGCACGGCTCGAGTTGATCAGCTTGCCGACCTCAAGGGTCAGGAGGTGCGCCAGTTCCTCCTTGCGCTCCCTCATGAGCCGGCCGGCGCGTTGCACGATGGCCCCCCGGTCGGCCGTCGACCGGGCACGCCAGTCTGGAAAGCTACAGTGCGCCGCGTCGATCGCGCGCCCTACCTCCTCCGCGCTCAGCGCCGGGAACTCACGAACCCTTTCACCGGTGTACGGGTTGACCGTGGCGATGGGGCTTCCCTGGGCAGTGACATGGGCGTCCATGACGCCTCCCTGGAGTCGGGGTACCTCGGGTTTCCACGTCCCGACGCGCTCACACGTGCTGATTCGTGCCATACCACGGCAAGCTGTGGCACCCGGGTCCTCTGTGGTTCACGTCGAATGCGCAGAGTCGCCGCCCGAGTTCGGCTACGTCGGCGCTCTCATGACGTGGCTCTTCGCCTGTGTGCGATACGACGAGCTCGACCTGGCCGGCGAGGCCCCGCACACCACGGTGCTCGGAGGCGTCAAGCGGTGGGTGGTCGTGGTCACCGCCGTCCGTGGGCGGGCGCGGGCCGGGTGGGCGTGGCAGGCTTGCAGGGGATCCGCGCCGTTCGTCGCAACACAGCAGCGAAGGAGGACGACGCATGGATGAGCAGGAATTCGTCCGTACCGTGGCCGAGCGCACCGGACTGAGCCGGCAGGAGGCGGCGGACCTGACCTGGGCCACGCTCGAGACGCTGGCCCACAGGCTGAGCCCGGGCGAGGCCAGGGACCTGATCACCGAGCTCCCCGAGGGCCTCGCGGAGGCGGTGCGCCGGGGAACCACGGACCGCATCGAGCGCTTCGGCCACCACGACAGCGTGCGGCGCGTCGCCGAACGCACCATGCTCAAGGAGGAGGAAGCCGACCGGGGTGTGCGGACCGTACTGGCCGTGCTCCGCGAGGCGATCAGCGAGAAGGAGTTCAACGACCTGATGTCGCAGCTCGGAAAGGACTTCTCCCAGGCCCTCTAATCCTCCGGGTGACCCCGGGGCCTTCGACACGGCGCCCGTGTCACGGCGCCAGCGGCCCGGACGCTGCGTGTGTGTCGGGGCGCGGTGGGTGACACCCCGCGGATCGCCGGTCCCTCGCGGCCGCCATGGCGCGAGGCGCACAGGAAGGTGGGGTCATGACGGCTGACGTGCCCGAGACCTCCCCCGGCAGATCCGTGCGCGTCGTACTGGTGGCCGACCCCGGTCTGCCGTCGGAGATCGCCCGGGCTCTCGCCCCCCGGTTGCCCGACCATCTCCGCCGGGCAGTCCGTGCTCGGGTCGGATGGCAGGTCGACACGATGACCGCCCCGCTCAGCGTGGGCGAGCAGGCCGACGTCTCCGACATCGCCGAGGCCGTCAGAAACCACCTGGACGGTGCCGAATGGGACGTGGCGATCTTTCTCACCGACCTTCCGCGGCGGGCCCGGCTCTACCCGATCAGCGTCGAGGTCGACACCGCGCTCCGTGCCGCGCTCATCTCCCTTCCCGCCCTTGGGGTCCGCCGCCTTCGGCGCCGGGTGCGGCAGGCCGTCGTGGATGTCGTCCGGGAGCTGGTCGCGCACGAGGAGACGCCCCGGCACCCGGAGGTGATCGGCCGCCCGCCGCGCGAACCGGTACCGGACACCCGTCCCGGCCCCGAGCAGCCCCGGCGCTACATCGTGCCCGGCCTGCGCGGCCACGCCCGACTCGTCGCCGGCATGGTGTACGCCAACCGCCCCTGGCGGCTGTTCGGCTCCCTCTCCCGGGCCCTGGCGGGCGTGTTCGCCACGGCTACGGTCCTGTTCATCAACAGCGCCACCTGGAACCTCGCCACCGCACTCGGCGCCGTGCAGCATGCCGTCATCACCGCTGTGTCCGCCGTCGCTCTCACCCTGTGGATCATCGTCGACCACCAGCTCTGGGAGCGCGGCACCCACCTGCCTGCACAGCACCACCCCCTGTACCCCTACAACCTGGTCACCCTGGTCACCATCGCGCTCGCCGTGGTGGTGCTGGCCACGGCCCTGTTCGCGACTCTGGTCGCCGTCTCCTTCCTGCTGCTGGACGCGTCCGTCCTGCGCAAGTTCATCGGACGACAGGTCGACGTCGGCGACTACCTCTTCCTGGCCTGGTTCATCACTGCCATCGCGATGATCGGCGGGGCCTTCGGCACCAGCCTCGAAGGGGACGAGAAGGTGTCCGACGCCGCCTATGGACGACGGCAGCGTGAGCGTCAGCGGATGCTGCGGCAGATGTCGCGGCCGGCGCGAGGCGGACGCAGGGAGCCGGACACCACCGACGGATGACGTCCGGGCCGTGGCCCGGGCGTCACAGGGCGATGACGTGGAGGTCGACCAGGTCGAGCAGCGCCCGCAGGGCCGAGTTGGGCCGCCGGGTCGACGACGTGCCGAGATGCATGGTCCAGCGCAGCATGGTGCCGTGGACGTCCAGGACGTCCAGGACGTGCAGGCCGGGGGTGCGGGCAACGGCGAACGCGGGCAGGAAGGCGATGCCCAGACCGTGCCGGACCAGTGCCGCGCCCATGTCGATGTCGGGCACTTCCAGTGCCACGCGGCGTACGACGCCCGCCGCCGCGAACGCCCGGTCGACCACCTCGCGGTTGCCGTAGCCCGGCGGGAAGTCCACGAAGGGCTCTCCCGCGAGGTCCGCAAGTGCCACCTCCCCCCGCTGCGCGAGCGGATGGGCGGCGCTCGCCACCAGGACGAGCGGCACGGTGGCCAGCTCCCGTGCATCGATCCCGGCGGGCTTGCGCTCGGGCAGCGACAGGAAGGCCACGTCCAGGTCCCCGCTGAGCAGCGCGTGCGCCAGGCCCGCCGAGCCGGTCGTCGCCAGCCGCAGCCGGACGTCGATCGCCGGATGCCGCGCGTGCAACTGCCCGAGGAGCGCAGGCAGGTCCACCACCTCGACCGAGGCCATGGCGCCCACGTTCACCGTGCCGCGCAGCGTGTCCTGTGCGGCACGCACGGCGTCCTGGGCCGCCTGGGCGGCGTGCAGGGTGGCCCGAGCCTCCGGCAGCAGCGCCGCGCCCGCCCCGGTGAGCCGGACCTGCTGCGACGTGCGCTCGAACAGCGCGCAGCCGAGCTCACGCTCCAGGGAGCGGATCGCGGCGGACACCCCGGACTGCACCACGTGCAGCCGACGGGCGGCACGCGTGAAACTCAGCTCCTCGGCGACCGCGATGAAGTGCTCCAGCTGACGTAGCTCCACACGAGAAGTATCACTCGCATTGCTCGATCCCAGCAAAAACATTCGTTGGCATTGATCCTCGCTGGTGAGGAGGATGGAAAGCGCCACCCAATTCCACCCGAGGAGGGGTACCCCTGCCTGCCGTTCCGACGCCGCTGAGCCGTCCCACAGCCGACGCTCCCGGCGACCCGACCCACCGGATCCCAGCACCCGCTCCCGCCGACCTGCCAACCCTCTCCCCCGCCCGGCGCAGTGCACCGCACGCGACCGGCTTTTGGATCGTGGCGGTGGCCTTCACCGTGCTGATGGCCTTCGGCACCGCGCCGACCCCGCTGTGGCCGCTGTACGAGGCCCGGGACCACTTCGGCGCGACCACGGTCACGGTGGCGTACGCCTCGATGGTCGTCGGTGCAGCAGCCGCCTTCCTCGGACTGGGACACCTGTCGGACCGGCTCGGCCGGCGGCGCATCATCGTCCCGGCGCTGCTGGTCGGCATCGTCGCGTCGGTCGTACTGATCGCGTGGCGGGACCTGCCGGGGCTGATCGCGGGCAGGATCCTGAACGGTGTCGGACTGGGGCTGATGGCCTCGACCGCGACGACGTACCTGCACGACCTCCACCACGAGGCCCGTCCGGAACGGACGGGTTCGGCGCTGCCCGGCATCGTGGCCACCGCCGCCAACCTCGGCGGCCTGGCCTCGGGGCCCCTGGTCGCCGGAGCCGCCGCCGAGTGGCTTCCCGCGCCCCTGATCACCACCCAGGCGATCTTCACGCTCGCCATGGCAGTGTGCCTGGCGCTGGTACTGTCCACCCCGGAGACCGTGGACCTGGAGCTGCCCGTGGCCGAACCGCCCCGCAGGTTCGTCCTGCGCCCCGGCGGCCGGCGGACGTTCGGCGCGGCCGGCGCGCTGGGCGCCTTCGCCTTCGCGATCCTCGGCCTGATCTCCTCCCTGGGGGCGAGCGTGCTCCACGGCACCCTGCACACCGACTCGCACCTCGTGGTCGGCCTGGCGGCCTTCCTCATGTTCGGTTCCGCGGCGGCCGCCCAGCTGGTGCTGGGACGCCTCCCGCTGCCCCGGGTCCTGACCGTGGGAGCAGTGGTCTTCCCGGTCGGCCTGGTCCTGTGCGCCGCTGCCCTCTACCACCCGGCGCTCTGGCTCTACCTGGTCGCCGTGTCCCTGTCGGGAGCCGGCTCCGGGCTGCTGTTCAAGGGAGGCGTCGAACGTGCCGTTTCAGTGGCCGAGCCCGCCTCACGCGCGGGAGTCCTCGCCGTGTTCTTCGTCGTCGCCTACCTCGGAATGGGCCTGCCGTCCGTCCTGTTCAGCATCGCCCTGCGGCACTTCGCCGTGCAGACCGCGATGATCGGCTTCGCGGCGGTCCTCTCCTGCGGCGCCGTTGTGTCGGTCGCCGTCGCGTTGCGCGATCGCGCACCCCGTCCCGGCGAGCTCTCGGCGCAGTCCGCTGGCCCCTCCTGACCTCCCTGCGGCGCATGCGACACGGGTGTCTGGGAGGCGCGGACCTGGGCACTCGGTGCGGGTGCGCGTGACACGGATCCGCGGCAGACAGGAGGCTCGAGATGTCTGCGGAATCGGCCAGAACGATCGCGCTCCCCTCCGGTGAGGAGGTCGCGGCGCTCGGGCAGGGCACATGGTACCTGGGCGAGGACCCGACCCGGCGTGAACAGGAGATCGCCGCGCTGAGGCTGGGCGTGGACCTGGGCATGACCGTCGTCGACACGGCGGAGATGTACGGCGACGGCGCAGCCGAGGAGCTCGTCGGGGAGGCCCTCCGGGGACGCCGGGAGGAGGTCTTCCTCGTCAGCAAGGTGCTGCCCGGCCACGCCGACCGGAAAGGCACCGTCGCCGCCTGCGAGGGCAGCCTGCGGCGGCTCCGTGCGGAACGGCTGGACCTCTATCTGCTGCACTGGCGGGGACGGTGGCCACTCGAGGAGACCCTTGCGGGATTCACCGACCTGATGGAGGCGGAGAAGATCCGGTACTGGGGCGTGAGCAATCTGGACGTCGCCGACATGGTCGAGCTGACGACCCTCCCCGGCGGCGACGCCGTGGCCGTCGACCAGGTGCTGTACAACCTCTCCCGGCGCGGCATCGAGTGGGATCTGCTCCCCTGGTGCCGCGAGGCCGAGGTGACGGTCATGGCCTACTCCCCGATCGAGCAGGGGCGGCTCCTGAAGGTCGAGGCACTGGGTGCCGTGGCCCGGGCCCTCGGAGCCACGCCGACCCAGGTGGCACTCGCCTGGGTGCTGGAACAGGGGGTGGTCGCGATCCCGCGTTCCGGATCGCCCGACCACGTTCGGGAGAACCGCGGCGCGGTCGACCTCCACCTTCCCACCGAGGCGCTCGACGCCCTCGACGAGGCGTTCCCGCCGCCCAGCGGGCCCAGGCCCCTGGAGATGCTCTGAAGGAGTTGAGAGGATGGCGCGCCCCCCGCTCGTCGTCGGAATGGGGGGTTCGCTGCGCACCCCGTCGACCAGCCTCACCGCACTGTGTGCGGCGGTCGAGGGAGCCGCCGAGGCGGGCGCCGACACCCAGGTGATCGACCTCAAGCGGCTGGATCTTCCGTTCTACACGTCCGAGCAGGGGATCCCCCCGTCCGCCCGCCGGCTTGCGCACACCGTTCAGGCCGCCGACGCCCTGCTGTGGAGCAGCCCGACGTACCACGGGTCGGTCAGCGGCGCGTTCAAGAACGCGGTGGACTGGCTCGCCCTCCTGGGCGACCGCGACCCGCCCTACCTGAGCAACAAACCCGTGGGGATGCTGACGACCGCCGGTGGAGTGCAGGGCCTGCAGGCGATCAACGCGATGGAGTTCATCGTCCGGTCGCTGCGCGGCTGGGCCGTGCCGCTGGTGTTCGCGGTCCCGCGGTCCTCCCGGGTCTTCGACGGCGACGGACGCCTCACCGACCAGGCGGTCGCGGACCAATTGCGCGGCCTCGGCGCGGAGGTGACCAGGGCGGCCCTGCAGTTCCGCGCGGAGGGCACGTGCGACTACGCGCAGGAGCGGCCGTCCGGGGCCGTCCGGGACTGAGCCCGGCCCTGTCACGCAGGGGGCGCCGGGGTCGTGCTTCCTGAGGGCCCGGTCCGCTCCACGGGCCGCCGGTGCTCGCCGCGCGCCCCGGAGCGCCCGGGCGGGAAGTGCGGCAGCACGTGCTCGGCCAGTTCGTCGATCACTTCGGCGACCGGGCGGCGGCTGTGCTTGAAGTTGATCATCAGCTGGTCGATGCCGATGTCCTGCCAGGCCCGCATCATCGCCAGGAACGACACCCGGCCCACCGAGAAGCCCTGGTGGATGCGCCGGGGCAGGGCCAGCGGGTCCTCGGTCAGATCCAGATAGGTGGCCTGCGCGTACGGCTTGAACCCACCGCCGTCGCCGCGGGTCAGCTCCCGCCACCGCTCGATGTTCTCGGCCTGCTGCTGGATCGGCGGGGTGTAGTACAGCCAGCCGTCCGTGTTGTCGGCGATCCACCGGACGTCCTGCCTGCCGCGTCCCGTCATCAGTACGGGGATCCGCCGGTACACCGGCTTGGGCAGCAGATCGGTGCCGAGCATCCGGCCGAGCGGCGACTCCACGTGCGGGAAACGGTGCTCGAGGACGACACGGAAGTACTCCAGCGACTGCCGGAACCTCTCGGCCCGGCCTCCCAGGTCCTGACCGAAGGCAGGGAACTCCACGGGCCTGTCACCGGTGGCCACCCCGAGCAGGAGCCGTCCCCCTGACAGCTGGTCCACAGAGGCGGCCGCCTTGGCGGTGTGCAATGGATGCCGCAGCGGCATGACGATGCTGGCGGTCCCCAGTGTGATCGAGGTGGTGCGGGCGGTGAGCTGCCCCAGGTACACCCACGGGTCGAAGACCTGCCCGGCGTCCCCGAAGCTCGGGTCCAGCAGCGGCACGTCACGGACCCACACCGAGGCGAAGCCGGCCCGCTCGGCCTGCTGGATCCGCTCGATGTGCCCGGCCAGGGACGGTACGGGCCCGTCGAAGCCCTCCAGGGGCGTGATGGCGCCCACGGTCATCCTGCCGCCGGGGTACGCCCTGGCCATGGCCGCGTGCTCGGAGAACGGCCGCTGCGCCCCGCCTTCGACGTCCACGGGTGCGCCGGCTGAGGGAACTGTCGGTTGTGTCATGCGATCCTCCGATGATTTCACGCAGTGTCCGGGTCCGCATCGGACACGTGCTGAGGTTGCGCAACCGGAGGCCCTCGCGCATCCCCTCGCCGACGTAGCGCCGACGTTCCCACAGGAATTCGCTCTGTGCGCCGTGTGTCGGGACGAGGGAGACGAGCGTGGTGCTGCAGGGGTCCTGGGGAAGCACGGTGTGGGGGTGCGGCCGGTGGCCGTCCACCCGGATCTGCCAGTCGGAGATGACCCGCACGTCGCGGAAGAACAGCCCCTGCGGCACCTCGGCCTCCATGTCGCCCGAGGTGCCCGAGACGCAGAACGTCCGCCCCTCGACCGGTGTGACGGTGGCCGCCGTGAGTACGGCCGGTTCCGTCTCCTCGATGATGGCGCCGACCTCGTCGGTCATGGCTCCTTCTAGCCCGGGGCGCCGACGAGAGCCTCGAAGTCCCGGGGCAGCTGGGCCATTACGTGTCGGAACTCGCCATCACTGACCGCGTCCCTCAGGGTGCTCAGCTCCGCCCGTACGCCCTCGCGGGCCTCGTCCGGGGCCACCCCTGCTCGCCTGCTCACCCGATTGATGAACTCGTCGAGTCCGAAGGGCTCGGCCTCCGGAGTGGGAGAGACCAGCGGTTCCTTCAACGGCTTGGGCAGTTCGGACGCGAGGTCCTCCGCCTCGCCCCTGGTGAGCCGCTCGGCCAGGGTTTCCAGGGTGGCGCGGGTGAGGGGCTCCGCCTTCTCCGGGGGGACAGGGGCGCGCCGGGTGATGGTGTCGAGGAAGGTGCGGTAGTCCATGAGCCCTCCTTTTTCTGAAGCTTTGCAACTGCCCGGCGTGGGACCTGAGACAGCCACCGAAGGGTGCGTATGGGGGGTGTGGGTTGACGTGCGTCATGGTGCATGCGCCTCAGCAGAGGCCGAGTGCAGTCCGGCATTTCCATGCTCCGGATGTGGGCCACACCCTGCCTGCTCCCGGCGGGAGGAAAGGCGGCGGGCTCGATAGACCTCCGAGCACAAGTGCAGACGGCCTCCGCCGGGCAAAGGGGACTCCGGCGCCGGTCTGCAGGATGTGCGTCAGGGCGCCGTGCCTGTGGGCGCGGGCGGCTTTCCCGCCGTCGCGTTTCCGGCCGGCCCGTTCGGCGGCGAGAGCGTTCGACGGCGGCGAGTTGTCGGGCGATGTCCATCAGCCACACTTCCGGGGCGATGGACCGTGGAGGCACGGCCGGCGCGGCTCTCACCCACACCCACGAGATGGGCATGACCTCGTCAGACACCGTGCCGGCCGACCCAGCTTCCTCCAAGGCCCTCGAAGCCGTTCATGTGACGCTCGGGGTGATTGGCTGCTCTGGTGTGCTGCTGGTTTGTTGAGGGGTGGAGTGATGCCTACTCTCAGCCCGGCCCCTGCGCCGGGCCCGGCCTTGTTCCCGTCTCGTCGGGGCGCCCGGACACAGTCCCGCTTCCCCGATTTGGTCGGGTCGTCCGGTCGGCGGCTCTCGTTCGAGGCGCTGCAACGCCGCGCAGCTTCCTGCGGAGGGACGGCCGTACGGCCGGCCGGGGGATGCCTGCGCACTTCATGCTGCTCTGCCAGGGCAGGAGGGGGTGTTCTTTTTCGGCCTGGGGTGCGGAGGCGTTCAGCAGGCGGGCTCTGCGAATCTCGACCGGTAACAGCCGATGGGGGCGCTGGCGGGAGCGAACGACGCCGTCCGGTTCCCGGTGAGGAGGCGAGAGGCATGACCGTGATGGGTGTGTCGAAGTTCGAGAGGTTCTTCCGCGCCGCCGCAGGCCTCGACGTGGACAAGAACGACCTGAAGCGGTACGGCGACTTCGTCGACGCCAAGCTCTACGACCTCCTGGTCGTCGGCCAGGCGTCGGCCAAGGCCAACGGCCGGGATACCGTCGAACCGTGGGACCTACCGATCACCAAGGGCCTCCAGGAGAGCATCCACCGGTTCCGGCGGCTCGACGAGGAGGTCGAGGTGAAGCCGATCCTGGAACAGCTAGCCGCGCACCCTCCCCTCGACAGGACACCCACCGAGGAGACCGAAGAGCGCTACCCCGAGATCATCGGCGGTCTCAGCGTCGCCCTCGCCGAGACGCTCAAAATCATGTATCCGGATGTCAAGAATCCGCAGACCAGTCACTGGGAGGGCGTGACGGCGGTGTTCGACCGGCTGCTGTAGCACTCGCGCCCCGGTGCGTGTCGCCGGACTCGTCTCAGACCGGGAAGGCCGAGCCGCCCCGGATCGTCTCCCACGAACTCATCTGGAACAAGGCAGCAAACCGATACACGGATACCAGCATGTCGGCGCCCACGACGACGGCTGGACGGAGGTCGTCCTCGCCCGGACGGCAGCTGTCACTGACCCCGCGCACATACACGGTTGGGGCACCTTGGGCCGGGCCTTGCAGTCCCCGGTCCGGAGAAGGGATCCGGACGGGCCCTGCCGGGTGTCCCTGCCGCTCGCGTCCCACAACCAGCGACTCGTGAAGGGAGCCGGACCATGACACAGGAACTGCGGGGGATGCGGGTGGGGATTCTGGCCACCGACGGCGTCGAGCGCGTGGAACTCGACCAGCCGCGCGGTGCGCTGCAGGGCGCAGGGGCGAAGACCGAGATCGTCTCGCTCCACCACGGCGAGATCCAGGCCCGCCAGTTCGACCTCAACGCGGCAGGAACCTTCCCCGTGGACCGCCTGGTCGCCGACGCCTCCGTCAACGACTACCACGCCCTGCTCCTGCCCGGCGGCACCATGAACCCCGACCAGCTGCGCATGGACCGCGACGCGGTGCAGTTCGTCAAGGACTTCATGGCCAGCGGAAAACCGGTCGCAGCGATCTGCCACGGCCCGTGGACCCTGGCGGAAGCCGACGCCGTGCGCGGCCGCCGCCTGACGTCCTGGCCCAGCATCCGCACCGACCTGCGCAACGCCGGCGCGGAGGTCGTCGCCGACCAGGAGGTGGTCGTCGACGGGCAGCTCGTCACCAGCCGCGGCCCGGCCGACCTGCCCGCCTTCTGCGCCGCCGTCGTGGAGCAGTTCGCCCGGGCGCACCACCCCATGCCCGGCTGACCCGGGGGCCTGGTCGCAGGCGGTGCCCAGTGGGGGCCCGCTGGGCCCGCTCTCCACCCCACAGCCCAGTCAGCCGGGGCGGTCACCTCCGTACCGCCGCCGGTCCGTAGCATCGCGCAGCCGTCGAATGCCGGCACGCCCAAGTGAACATCAAGATGCGCCGCGTCACCGAACTCATCGTGGAACGGGCCCAGACGGGACACCTCGAGGGCAATATCCGCCACAAGCTGGAACGCAGCACGGCGACGCGTGCGACCCTGCGCCCCCCGAAGCCGGCTGACCGGTACTCAGCCGCTCGCTCTGTCGTCAGGAGCGCGCGAGCCGGGCCGCGAGATAGGGTGCGGTGGCGCTGCGGCGGGCCCTCGCCACCTTGGCCGGCGGGCCCGCCGCGACCACCCGCCCGCCCGCGTCGCCGCCGCCCGGACCGAGGTCGATGACCCAGTCGGCGGTGGCGATCGTGTCCAGGTCGTGCTCGACGAGGACGACCGTGTTACCGGCGTCGACGAGCCGGTGCAACTGTCGCAGCAGCAGCGCGATGTCCGAAGGGTGCAGCCCCGCCGTCGGCTCGTCGAGCAGGTAGAGCGCGTGCCCGCGGCGGGCTCGCTGCAGTTCGGTCGCCAGTTTGATGCGTTGCGCCTCACCGCCGCTGAGTTCCGTCGCGGGCTGGCCCAGCCGCAGGTACCCCAGCCCCACCTCGCGCAATGTCTCCAGACTGCGGGAGGCGGCCGGGACGGCGGACAGGAACTTGGCGGCGGCATCGACGGACAGCGCCAGTACTTCCGCGATGTTCTTGCCGCGGTAGGTGACTTCCAGCGTTTCGGCGTTGTACCGGGCGCCTTCGCAGGTCGGGCACGGCGCGTAGGTGCCGGGCAGGAACAGCAGTTCCACCGCGACGAATCCTTCGCCCTGGCAGGTCTCGCACCGCCCTTCGGGCACGTTGAAGGAGAACCGCCCGGCCGAGTAGCCGCGCACCCTGGCTTCGTCCGTCGCCGCGTACAGCTTGCGCACCGCGTCGAACATCCCGGTGTAGGTGGCCAGGTTGGACCGGGGAGTTCGGCCGATGGGCCGTTGGTCGACCCGGACCAGCCGGTCGAACGACTCGACCCCCGCCGCGTCCTGGACGTCGACCTCCAGCTGCGCCTCGTCGTGTTCCTCGGGTACGAGTCCGAGGTGGCCGCGGACGACCTCGGCGAGCACCTGCGTCACCAGCGTCGACTTTCCGGAACCGGACACGCCGGTCACCGCCGTCAGTACGCAGAGCGGTACGTCGACGGACACGTCGTGCAGATTGTGGCGGGAGACGCCGCGCAGGTGCAGCCAGCCGTGCGGTGTGCGCGGGCGGTGGTCGAGCGGCTGGGCGCGCCCGAACAGGTACTGGCTCGTAGCCGACTCCGCGACCCGCTCAAGACCGGCGACCGGGCCGCTGTACAGCACGCGTCCGCCGCCCTCGCCCGCGCCGGGGCCGATGTCGACCACCCAGTCCGCCCGCCGTACGACGTCCATGTCGTGCTCCACGACGAACAGCGAGTTGCCCGCCGCCTTGAGGCGGTCCAGCACGTCCAGCAGCGGTTCCGCGTCAGCCGGGTGCAGGCCCGCGGAGGGTTCGTCGAGGACGTAGACGACGCCGAACAGCCCCGAGCGCAGCTGGGTGGCGATCCGCAGGCGCTGCGCCTCGCCTGGCGACAGGGTCGTCGAGCGGCGCCCGAGGCTGAGATATCCGAGGCCCAGGTCGAGCAGTACGTCCATCCGCGCGACCAGGTCGCCGCAGATCCGGACCGCGACCTCGGTCGTCTCCCCGGATCGGGCGGTCGATGTGGTGGCGTCGGCCTCGGACCGCCCCGCGACGGGCCGCAGCAGCGCCACGACCTCGGTGAGCGGCATCGCGTTGATCTCGGCGATGGAACGTCCGGCGAAGGTCACGGCGAGCGCCTCGGGCCGCAGTCCGCTGCCGTGACACGCGGGGCAGGGCACACTCCTGACGAACCGGAGCGCCCGTTCGCGCATCTTCTCGCTCTTGGAGTCGGCGAGGACGTGCATGACGTGCTTGCGGGCGCTCCAGAACTTGCCCTGGTAGCCGTAGTCGACGCGGTCCTCCTCCGGCTCGATGTACACGGAGGGCTGCTCGTCCGTGTACAGCAGCCAGTCCCGGTCCTTCTTCCTGAGCCTGCGCCACGGTCGGTCGATGTCGATCCCCAGGCCGTTCACGACACTGCGCAGGTTGGCGCCCTGCCAGGCGCCCGGCCAGGCGGCGATCGCCCCCTCGCGGATGCTCAGCGAGGGGTCCGGGACGAGCAGGTCCTCGGCGACGTCGTGCACGACGCCCAGTCCGTGGCACTCCGGGCAGGCGCCGGCCGCGGTGTTGGGTGAGAACGACTCGGCTTCCAGCCGCGCGGCCCCGGGCGGATAGGTGCCGGCGCGGGAGTACAGCATGCGCAGCAGGTTGGACAGCGTGGTGAGGGTGCCGACCGTCGAGCGCGAGCTGGGCGACCCGCGTCGCTGCTGCAGGGCCACGGCCGGTGGCAGTCCGGTGATTTCCTGCACGTGCGGTGCGCCGACCTGTTGCAACAGCCTTCGGACGTACGGTGCCACGGACTCGAAGTAGCGCCGCTGGGCCTCCGCGTAGAGCGTGCCGAACGCGAGCGAGGACTTGCCCGAACCGGAGACGCCGGTGAAGGCGACCATCGCGTCCCGCGGAACGTCGACATCGATGTTCCGCAGGTTGTTCTCACTGGCGCCCCGGACATGCACGAAGGCGTCGGTCGCGTCCTTGTTCACCGTTCCTGATTACCTGATCGCGCCGGGAACCGCGCGACAGCACCGCCACCGGGCCCCGCTCACGAGCGTCCGGGTTCGCGGTGGCGCACGCAACCGTGGCCCCGTGGTGGAGCAGGCCCCGCACGGGGAGGACGAGGAGATCCGACCGTACCGCCCGCACCTGCTCGTGGGGGCCAGCGTGTCACGCGGCGTCGGCGTTACCACGGGGGCATCCTGTGGCCACGTGCGATCGCGGGGGCAGCCGACGAAAAGGAGCCATGCGGGTGTCGTCTCAGGCCGTTACGGTCGTGGTTCTCTTGGCGGATCCGGACTCGCCCACGGAGATCGCGCAGCGCATGGCCCGGATACTTCCTGCTCGGCTCGCCGACAAGTGGGGCCAGGGGCGACGGTTCGACGTCGAGGTGGTCAGTGAGCCCTTCACCGCAGGAACCGAGGACCTGCCCACCTTGATGCGCCGGATCATGGACCGCGGAAGTGCGGAGAGTTGGGACATCGTCGTGGCCCTCACCGACCTTCCGCTGCACTCACACGGGCGCAAGCTCGTGGTGGATCTGAGTCACGAACACGGCTTGGCGCTGCTGTCCCTTCCCCCGCTGGGGTGCTTGCGTCTGCAGACGAGGGCCCGGCGGGCCGTGGAAGAAGCCGTGCTCAGCTTGGCCGGCCCGCGGGCCACCGGGGCTGAAGGACCTCCGCAGAGTCAGCCGCTTCTGGCGCCCTTCGTCAGTCGTCTCGCGCCTATTCACCCGGGCCAGGTCGGTGAGGAGGAGACCGCTGATCTCCGGTACGTCATCAGCGGGCCGCGCGGTTACCTGAGGGTGCTCCTCGGAATGGTGCGCGCCAACCGGCCGTGGCGCTTGGTGCCGGGCTTGTCGAAAGCCCTGGCGGCCGCACTCGCCACGGGAGCAGTCGCCACCGTGAACTCCACCATCTGGAACCTGGCCGAGTCCCTGAGCACGCCACGCCTCGTGATCGCCACGGTCGGGTCCGTCGCGCTCATGATCGGCTGGCTGATCGTGGACGCGCAGCTGTGGCATCTATCAGCAGAGGTCTCGCGGGACGCGAGGCAGAGGGCGAGGCTCTACAACGCCTCGACGGTCATGACCGTGGGTATCGGGGTGCTCGTCTGCTACGCGGGTTTGATCGTCATCAACTTGCTGTGGGCCCTGTTCATCCTCAACGACCAAGTGTTCGCCTCCACGACACGAACCCCGCTGCACGCCGCGGAATACTGGACTCTGGCCTGGTTCGTCGCCTCGGTCGCCACGGTGGGCGGCGCGCTGGGATCAGGCCTGGAGAGCGACGAGGCGATCCGGGCAGCCGCCTACTCCAAGCGCGAACAGGAACGCCGCCGCATGCTCCAGGACGACGACGGTGACCAGTTGGTGACCTGAGTCGGAGATTCGTCGTTGGTGATTGGTGATTGGTGGTCGTCCGCGTACGAGGATTCCGCTGATCGATCGGTGCGTGGTCGTTTCGCGTCGGGGGCCGCCGGGGACTCGGACGGCACGCCGCCGGAGCGCCGAAACTCCGCCCGGCAAGCCGACGGCGGCACTGCCGTCCCGCCTGAACCGGGTGAGCGGCCCGCAGAGGCATGCCGGAGCCATGGACCCCGTCGCACCAACTCCCGGGAGTCAGGCTCTTTGCGCCGTCTCCATCACGGGGGCTGAGGAACATCCGTGTCAGATCGTGCGCTAAGCGTTCGTCGGCCCTGGTGGGCGGCTGACAGGGCGCCGGCGGTGGGACCGGTCTGAAGTTGTTCCACGGATAACGCCCTATTATCTGCGGGAGCTTGGTTCGTCACCTGCGGTGACGTTCTCCGGGCCGTACGTGAAGCGGCCCTGTTATCCGTGGCAAGGGGGAAGCGGTGCCCACCGTGGTGCAACTGCCGGCCGGGAAGGCGTTGACCGTCCGCGCGGCCGCAGACGCCTTCCTCGACTCGCTGCGCAATCCGAACACGGTCCGCAGCTACGGAGTCGGCGTCGGCAAGACCGCCGAGCGGATCGGGGAGGCCCGCCCGCTGGGGTCGGTCGCGGACGACGAGATCGGCGAGGCACTGGAACTGCTGTGGGGCACTGCGGCGGTCAACACCTGGAACGCCCGCCGAGCGGCAGTGCTCTCCTGGCTGGGCTGGTGCGAGTCGTATGGCTACGACGGCCCGGCGGTCCCGGCCTGGACGAAGCGGCTGGCGGTGCCGGACTCCGAGACCCCGGCCCGATCGAAGATGGCCGTGGACCGACTCATCGCCCGCCGCGAGGTCCACCTGCGGGAGAAGACGCTGTGGCGGATGCTCTACGAGACCGCCGCCCGCGCGGAGGAGATCCTCGGTGTGAACATCGAGGACCTGGACCTCTCCGCCCGCCGCTGCCCGGTGAAGGCCAAGGGCGCCCGCAGCAAGGCCCGCCGCCGCGGTCAGGCGCGCGAGGACTTCGTGCTGGAGACCGTCTACTGGGACGCTGGCACCGCCCGTCTCCTGCCCCGGCTGCTGCGCGGCCGTATCCGCGGGCCGGTGTTCGTCACCCATCGCCGCCCAGGCCCGGGGAAGGTGGTCAGCCCGCGCGACGTGTGCCCGGACACCGGCCTGGCCCGCCTCTCCTATGGCCAGGCCCGCGCCCTGCTCGACGAGCACACCGCCGTGCGTGGGCCGGGGACGGGCTGGGACCTGCACGAGTACCGTCATTCCGCCCTGACCCACCTGGGCGAGCAGGGTGCCTCCCTGCTGATGCTGATGGCGAAGTCGAGGCACAAGAAGCCGGAAAACGTCCGCCGCTACTTCAAGCCGTCCCCCGAGGCGATCTCGGAGTTGACCAGTCTGCTCGCACCTGGCGACAGCCGCCGGTGAATGTGCGGTGCTGCCGAGACGGGTGCGTATCCACGTCCGCGTCTCCCCCGGTCCGATGCGGGCCGTGGTGGGACTGGGGCACTTGCTATAATCCACAAGTCGGCCTTCGGCGCCCCAGGTTGGGTGCGCGCGAAGGCTTTTTTCATGCCTTCTGACACATCTGCCTCCGGCACACCTCCCACCACCTACCGTGACCTGCTCCGCAACCGTGAATTCGTCGGCCTGTACGCCAGCTTCACACTGACGGTCGCCGCGAGCACCTTGTCGGGCTTCGCGCTCGGCACGCTGGTCAACCAGCAGACCAAGTCCCCGTTCCTGACCGCTGTGAGCATGTACGGCGCCACCTTCGCGACGGTACTCGGTGCGCTGACGCTGATGTCGGTCGCGGACGGAAGCCGTCCTCGCCGGACCCTTGTCGCGCTCCAGTGCGTCTCGCTCGTAGGTGTTGCTGCACAGGCGATTCCAGGGCTGCCGCTCGCCGCCCGGTTCGGTCTGCTCCTTGTACTGGGGTTCTTCCAGTCCCTGGGAACGGGCACACGGATGGGGCTGCTCGCCGAGGTAGTGCCGACCTCCGCCTATGCACTGGCACGTTCGCTGATGAACATCACCTCGGGAGGCATGGCCATCCTCGGCTACGCCATCGGCGCCGTACTGCTGCGGTACCTGAGCCCGCAGGAGGTCTTCGCCGTCGCGACCGCCCTGACCGGCGGTGGATTGATCATTGTGGCGGTGACGGTCCGGGAACGCTCGATCCGTCTGACCCGGCGCCCTGGACTGCGCCAGACCTGGACGACGAACATCGAGCTCTTCTCCCACTCCGGCCAACGCGCACTGTTGCTGAACCTGTGGGTCCCCAATGGCCTGATCGTTGGCTGCGAGGCCCTGTTCATCTCCTACGCCCCCCATCACGCCGGCGTCTTCCTGGCCGCCGGATCGGCAGGCATGCTCCTCGGTGACCTTGCGGTCGGGCGGCTGTTCACCGCCGAGCAGCGGCGCCGCTACGCATTCGCCCTGCGACTGCTGCTCGCCGCCCCCTACCTGCTGTTCGCCGTCCACCCGCCCCTGCTGGTGGCGACCGCCGCGGTGTTCATCGCCAGTGCCGGATTCGCTGCCACCCTGCCGCTCCAGAAGCAGCTTCTGGAGCTGACCCCTGATCCAGTCCGTGGCCAGGTCCAGGGAGTTGAGTCCGCCGGCCGGATGACGTGGCAAGGTATCGGAGCCGCGATCGCTGGCGGCATTGCCCAGCACTTCACTGCTGGCACGGCCATCACCTTTGTGGCCGCCGTCTCCATCGCCATCACCGTTTTCTCCCGGCCCTTCGTGGTCCGCGCCCGAGCCGTCCGCGTCCAGGCAGCCAACGCATAGAGTTCCCAGGACGGTGCGAGCGGCGGGCGCGGCCAGACGCGCCCGCCGCGTCTCGCTACTCGTCGACAGCGTCCGGGGCACGGAGGGGCCGCATTCCGCCGGGCAGGTCGGGGAGCTGGAAGGAGTACCGGCCCAGCACGTTGATGTGGTGGCGCACGAACGGGGAGAGCCGGGCCACGTCCTCGTCGCGGACCTCGAAACCGTCCGCGCGCAGCTGGTTCACGGCGGCGTCCATGTAGCGGGTGTTGAACAGCACGAGCGCGTTCAGGACCAGGCCCAGGGCGCCGATCTGGTCCTCCATACCTTCCTGGTAGCGCTGGTAGAGCTGCCCGGCCCGGCCGTGGAAGATCTTCCGGGCCAGTGCGTGGCGGCCCTCCTGGAGGTTGGCCTGCACCTTGATCTGCCGCCGGTAGCCGGGCTCGTCGGCCAGGCGCAGGATGTGCAGGGTCTTCGCGATCCGCCCGTAGTGGGCGATCGCGTCGCCCAGCGGCGTGGGGCGTCCGTCGCGGGAGAGCATCCGGATGACGTCGTAGGCGCGGACGGCACCGGTGTGGATGGAGCCGATGATCCGCAGGATGTCCTCCCAGTGCCGCTCGATGCGGGCGAGGTCGATCCGGCCACGGGCCGCGTCCTGGAAGGCGCCGTAGTCGGCCGTACGATCGACGCGCCACATCTTCTGATCGGGCAGGTCCGCGAGCTGCGGGGCGTAGGCGAACCCAGCCAGGGTGAGCAGGCCGAAGACAATGTCGCTGTAGCTCGCGGTGTCTGTGACGATCATCTCCGGACGGCGGCCGCCATCGCGGTCGTAGAGGACGTCGAGCACATACAGGGAGTCGCGCGGGGTGCCGGCCACCACCTTCCCGCCCAGCCCCGCCGCCTGGTCGTTGATCATGTTGAGCCACGTCGCGCCGCCCCGGCGCCCGAAGTACTTCGGGTTCGGTCGTGCGTACACCGACGGCACGGGGACGACGAACCGCATCCCGTCCACCGAGGCGACCAGGCCCCCGCCCCACGTCTGGGCAAGCGGGATGGGCGCCTGGTGCTCAATGAGGGTCGCGTTCGCGGCCCGGTACGTTGCCAGCCGCAGGTACGTCTGGTCGACGTGGGACAGCCGCCCGTACTTCAGCGGGTCCGCGCCGCCCATCACCGGGGTATAGCCGACGTTGCAGCCGTGGGCGACCAGCAGCGCGGCGATCGTGACGTTCAGGTCCTTCAGACGGGCCTCGCCGCCGGTGACCGAGGTGAACGCCTGGTCGGCGCCGGTCCAGGAGAACACCTCCAGCAGCACCTCGGGCAGGTCCACCCTCGGCAACATTGCATTCACCGCGGCCCGCAGCTCCAGCAGGGAAGCCGGCTCGGGCTCCGGCTCCAGGGCCGCGAAGTGCAGACGGCCGTCGTCGTCGAAGACGATCTGCGCGTTGTCCGGGACCCGGGCGGCGACCTCCCGGTAGGTGCCGTCCAGCAGCGCGGCCCGCGCCGCCAAGTGCCCGCCCGCCTCCCCGGGCAGGTTCAGCGAGGCCAGCACGGTCGGCCGGGCCTGCTGCCACGCCTGCCCGGCCAGCAGCTTCGCCCGCGGGTCACCCCACTTCGAGGAGTTCTTCGCGAAGACCTGCTTGCTGCGAAGCATTCGGTGCAGGTGCTCCAGCACGCAGAACGTGTACGCCTTCCAGTCCACCGTGCCCGGCTCCAGGTGCGGTGCCGCCAGGACCAGGCGCCGCCAGGAGCCGATGAGCAGGCCAGCGTCGATCTCGGCCGGGCCGACCTTCTTGCGGCCCATCAGCTCCGGCAGGGACAGCAACGCGCCAAGTACTGCCTCACCTTCCGGGGTGGCGTCGAAGTCCACCACGGTGACCAGCAGCTTCAAGAACGGGCGGACGGTGCCGAACCGGTTGATCAGCATGGCCCGCCATGCCTCGTCGGCATCCGAGTCCAGCGGCGGGGTCAGCTCGAACAGCGCGGCGATCGCTGCGGCCAGCTCGTGCCGGGGCACCACCTGCTCGATGGCCGCCCACATCCCTTCCAGGCTCTCCACCTTCGGCGGGGCGATCTCCCCGGTGTCGGTGTCGACCTGCTCGCTCGTGGTGTCGAACACGACCTGGAACGCGGTCGCCAGCTTCGCCGACGCCCGCTCCACCTGCGGCAGGTTCTTCAGCTTCTCCTTCGCGCTCTCGCGCTCCGCCCTGGCCAGCAGCTTCGTCGCGATCAGCACCTCCAGCAGGTCCAGCGCGTCGTCCACCGCCCGCGACGTGAGGTACACGGTGGTGGCCAGCAGCGTCGCCAGGCGGCGAGCGTCGGAGTGCCGACGCAGCAGCGACGCCTTGCCGTCCACCCCGTACCGGGACAACTCCGCCAGCCGCCGCGGAGGTATCCGCGACACATCAACGGCGCCCATCCCGAAAGCGGCGATCTCCTCCGCCCGCTCCAGCGCCCGCTTCATCTGCGGACCCGACACCCGCACCGGCCCCCGGCGCAGCCGGTCCAGCTCCGAGACCCGCTCCCCGGGCGGCACCGTCAGCAAAGAGTCCAGCACCGCCCGCTGCCCGGTGCTCAGCATCCCGTACAGGGTGTCCCACAGCCGCTGGTTCGCCACCTCCCGCACCGTGCCCACCAGCCGGGCCAGACGGCTCGCCCCCGGCAGCAGCACCCGGCCCTCGCGTAGCCAGCCCGCCGCCGCGTCGAACAACGCCTTCGGCCCGTCCCCCGTCGTCCACGCCCGCGCGTCCAGCCAGGCCGCCAACTCCTCGCGGACCTCGGCGAAGTCCCGCCAGCCCTCGGCTTCTTGGATCTCCCCTGCGTGCGTACGGGCAGTGCCATCCCGCTCGCCGTACAGCTTCAGGCACGAGGCGTCCTCGATCTCCAACTGCCCGGCCAGGTACTCGGCCACCTCCACCGGCACCTGCCGCGGGTCCGGTATGAACCGGCCCAAAAACCGCACGCTCGTGAGCTGGACCGCGTACCCGAGCCGGTTGTGCGACCGCCGCTTGGCCTGCACCGCCTCCCGGTCCGCGTCGTCCAGGAAGAAGTACCGCTCCAGCTCCGCCCGTGAGGGCGCCTCGTGGAACGACCCGTACCGGGCCGCCTGCTCATCCGTCAGGAACTCGACCGCCACAACAGCTCTCCGAAGATCGACAACAACGACCCGCGAAGGCTCTGACGCTCAATCACCCCAGGTCAAAGCAACAAACAGCCCGGCGAATCCTTAGCGCACGATCTGACACGGATGTTCCTCAGCCCCCATCACCGCCGTGCCGCGGTCATGCCGCGGCGCCGAAGGAATCCTCATGAAAGCAGCGGTATACGAAGGTCCGCGAACGGTCGCAGTGAAGGACGTTCCGGACGCGAAGATCGAACACCCCTGCGACATCATCGTCAAGATCACCACTACCAACATCTGCGGTTCGGATCTGCACATGTACGAGGGCCGCACCTCGTTCGAGTCCGGCCGCACCCTGGGACACGAGAACATGGGCCAGGTCGTGGAGGTCGGCTCGGCCGTCCGCAAGGTCCGGGTCGGGGAGTATGTGGTCCTGCCCTTCAACATCGCCTGCGGCTTCTGCAAGCAGTGCGAACGGGGTCTGACCAACTACTGCCTGACCATGCAGCCGGAACCGGCCCTCGCCGGAGCCGCCTACGGATTCGCCGACATGGGCCCCTACCAGGGCGGCCAGGCGGAACTGCTGCGCGTGCCCTACGGCGACTTCAACGCGCTGCGCCTGGGCGAGGACGCCGTCGAGCGGCAGACCGACTACGTGATGCTCGCCGGCATCTTCCCCACCGGGTATCACGCCACCGAGATGGCCCACGTCAAACCGGGCGACCAGACCATCGTCTTCGGAGCCGGTCCCGTCGGGCTGATGGCGACCTACTCCGCCCTCATCAAGGGCGCCGGCCGCGTCTGGGTGGCCGACCACCAGCCCGACCGGCTGCGCAAGGCGGAGGAGATCGGAGCCATCCCGATCAACACCACCGAGCAGAACCCGGCGGAGGTCGTCAAGGAGGCCACCCTCGGTCTGGGCGCCGACAACGGCTGTGAGTGCGTCGGCTACCAGGCGCACGACCCCGACGGGCACGAGGACGCCAGCCTCACGCTCAACGGGCTGATCAACTCGGTCAGGTTCACGGGCGACATCGGCGTGGTGGGCGTGTTCCTGCCCCAGGACCCCGGAGGCCAGGAGGCCCAGGGCGAGCTGGAGGCGCAGGGCAAGGTCCCGATCGACTTCGGCTTGATGTGGTTCAAGGGCCAGCGCATGGGCACCGGGCAGGCGCCGGTGAAGAGGTACAACCGGGCGCTGCGGGATCTGATCGCCGGCGAGAAGGCGAAGCCGAGCTTCGTCGTCTCCCACGACCTCAACCTGGACGAGGCCCCCACCGCCTACGAGCACTTCGACGCCCGTGACGAGGGCTGGACCAAGGTGGTCCTGCATCCGAACGGACACGGGAACGGCCACAAGCGGTAAGAGACCCGGGGCCGTCCCGCCTGTTTCCCCCGGGCCGTCCGGGGGGCGGGTGGCTATCTGCCCGTCCTCCGGACGGGGCGGGGGCAATCGCCCGCGCTCCGGCCGGACTGAACCCCGGCGATCGCCCGCGCTCCGACCCGGAGGACGGACGGTGGACGCTCAACAGTGTCCACAGTGGCAGCACCCCGTCCAGCGGCTGCGGCCGCCGGCCAGTCCGCTGGCGGTGTGGGAGGCTTCCTCGCCCGACGGCTGCCGCACCTCAACCAGGCCGACGCGACCCGGCAGGCCGTTCCGGCTAGGCTCACACTCGTGACGTGGCTGCGGGCCTTCGGGGAGGTCGTGCGATCTGGGCTCACGATCGAGGAGACGCGGCTGGAGCCCCTGCTCGCGCTGCGCACGGCCGCGGGGGTGGCGATCGTCATCGGGCCGACGCTGTGGCTGGTCTCCCCTGCGTATGCCGCGTCCGCCGCCCTCGGCGCCTACTCCGCAGGTGGGGCCACCTTCCAGCGCACCTGGCGCCCACGCAAGGTGATCGCGCTCGGCGCGGGCGCGGGTCTGGCGCTCAGCACCTTCGTGGGCTACCTGGCGGCGGGGCGACTCGTGACATTCCTCCCCCTGCTGGCCGTATGGGCCTTTGCCGCGGGGATGGCGTGGGCCGTCGGATCGACCGCTGGGATCGTCGCAGCGACGACCGTGGGCAGCATGTTGGTGACCGTCACCCTGCCCACGAGCGTCGAGCGAGCCCTGGAGCACGCCGGGGTCATCGCGCTCGGGGGCGTGGTGCAGGCCGTGTTGATCTTGCTGTTCCCGATCCGGCGTTGGGGGGCGCATCGTGACGCGCTCGCCGACGCCCTGGCCGCCGTGGCGGACTACGCCCGCCGGCTGCGGCACGACCCGACCGCCCCGTTCGACCCGGAACCGTTGATGACGGCCCGGGACGCAGCCGCCGTGACGCCGTCACAGGCCCGCACCCGTCCCCACGTCCTCCACGGCCCCCGGGGGCTCGCCGAGCGCATTCGGCCGGTCGTCGCCGCGCTCGCCGACCCGGACGTCGGCGCCCCGGCGGAGGGACCCGGGCGGGACCGCGCGCGGGAGTTGCTCGACGCAGCCGCCGACGTCCTGGATGCGGCCGCCCGTTCGATCCGCCGCGGCACTCCCGCCGAGGTGCGGCCCCGGAGCACGGACGTCCTGCGCGTCGACGAGGAGCACGAGGTGCTGGAGGGCCCCGCGCGGCAAGCCGCCGAGCAGCTCGTGGAACTGCTCGGCGAGGCGTTGGAGATCGCCGGGAGCGGCGGCGCGCGCGGGAGGACGCCCACGCCGCCCGGCCCGGCCGGCGCCCCGTTCCTGGTGCGCCCGACAATGTTCCGGCTGGTCCCGGTCGTCGTCCGGGCGGTCCGCCGTGAGCTCCGCCGGGACTCGCCCGTGTTCCGGCACGCCGTCCGCCTGGCGGCGGTGGCCACGATCGGCTACCTGATCGCCGCCCGGCTCCCTCTGGGCCACGGCTACTGGGCGCCCATCGCCTCGGTGATGGTGATGCGGCCGGACTTCCACCGGACGTACGCGCGTGCGGTGGCCCGTCTCGCCGGGACCCTGGCGGGGGTCGCGCTCGCCACCGGGATGGTGCGGGCCCTGGGGCCGGACGCCCATGTGTTCGGCGCGCTGGCGGTGGTCTCGGCGGGCCTGTCGTACACGCTGATCCGTACCGGCTACGCCTACTCCCAGTGCTTCACCGCCGCGTACGTCGTCTTCCTGCTCGGCATGGGCGGCCAGGCATGGGAGCAGACGGTCCCGGAGCGGGTGGTGCTCACCCTGCTCGGCGGGGCCCTGGCCATGCTGGCGTACGTGGTGTACCCCGCATGGGAGACACCCCGGCTGCCCGCTCGGCTTGCGGACTGGCTCGCCGCCAACGGCCGCTACGCGGCCGCGGTGCTCCGCAACTACGCCGAACCGACCCGGGAGCATCACGCCGACATGCGCAGGGCACTGCTGGCGAGCAGGGAGGCACGTGCCGCCTGGCAGGAGGCATACGAACAGGCAAGGCGGGAACCGGTCCGCCCCAGAGGTCTGACGTCGCGCGAGGCGCGGGAGGCGCAGGAAGCGCTCAAGGGGTTCGGCCGGGCGGCGATGCTCATGGAGAGCCACGTCCCGCGGGCCGACAGCCGTTTCATCCCCGAGGCGGAGCGGTTCGCCGAGGCCCTGGAGGCGGACACCGCGAAGGCGGCAGTCGACGTGCGCGAGCACAGGAATCCGGACTGGGGGCGCGTGGAGGAGGCGCTCCACGCGTGGGAGGACGCCGCCGCCGGCAACGGGAGCCCGGTCGGGCGGCGCGAGGCGGAACTGCAAAAACGGGCCTTGGAAGACCTCGCGACGGCCGTGAGCCGCACACCCCTGGAACGGGACGTCGGCTCTGCTCGCGAGGACCAGCGGGTGCGGGCGACCCTGGCTGCGGAAGGTGACGGATCAGGACCCGCGCACCGAGGTGGGTGACGGCGGCGGCGACGGGGAGCGCGGCGCCTCCCGGAGCGGGAAAGAGTCTCCCGGCCGCGTCGAGCGCCGCCACACGTACGCCGCTGTCGCCATCACGAGGATCAGACCCGCCAGGATCAGCAGTTCGACGCCCTCGACGTTCCACCGGAAGGACTTCTCCGCCTCGGCCGTCACGATGAGCACCTTGCGGATGCCGGCAATCAGGCCCACGACGAGGAAGGGCTCCGCATCGAGGGTCTGGTTCCTGATGGTGAGGCGGACGGTGTGGAGCAGCTCAGCCACGATGAACAGCACAAGGCTGTTGTCCAGGGCGGAGAGAACGACCGTCTCCTCGTGGTACGGCCCCTGGACCGACCTGATGACGTCGTGGACGACCCCAACGCCCAGGAGCCCCGCGAGCAGTACGAGGAACGCCGCGACGACGAGGTGGATGCCGTCCTCGATGAGCTGCAGGAGGCCCTGTACCCGGCCGCCCTCAATCTTCGGGAGAATGGGTCGCACAATCAGCATGCTAGGGGTGCCCCGGCCCGCAGGCGCGGCGTGCTGCCGAACGGGTGGACCGGCGGACCCCTCTCTGTGGCAGGAGGGGCCTGCCCTCCGATATGGCCCGGAACCTCGTCCTGAAGCGACGCGGGAGACAGGTGACCTCCTACGCCGGAGCGGGCGCGGCACGCCCGGTCACTCCGCGTTTGCGGCGCGCACGTCAACAACCTCCCGGAATTCCTGGTCCTCCACGAAAGTCGGGTCCCGGTGACACGGCCCGAAGGCCCATTGGGACGTGAGCGGCGGAGGGGGGAAGGTGGGATGGCAACTGACCCGTGCTTCGGGTGCGGGCCCCTCCGCCCGGCCACTGGGCACTGCCGGACATTCCTCCGGCTCTACGCCGACGCGTTCCCCTGTGCGGGAGGGCGGACGAAGCCCCTCAGGCAGCGGCCGCCGTTGCTCGCCCGCTGCCGGCACGGGCATTCCAGAGCTGGACGAGCAAACGCATGACGAGCGCCTCGATCACGGCAAACGCCACCTTGGTGAGCAGCGAGGTCAACAGATGCGGCACGGGGTGACACCTTTCGCGTGAATGCCTTATGTACGTTCCCTTTGTCCGCTGTCGTGACGTCGCATGGACGGACCTAAGGTGACCGCAGGGTTAACTTCAGACGTCGTACCGGGGTGGGCGGTGCCCGACTGCACCGCACCTCGGGCTGCTTCCTTTCGGGGCGCGGTGGATGCCGTCGACCCAGACGTAGACGAAGTCGGTGCATGCGCCTGGAGGAGGCCAAGGCCGCCGGTCTGTCGGGGGCGGCAGGGAAGAGCTTGCGCGGGGCTTTTCAGAAGCCGAGCGTGCCGTCGCCGACGGCAAGCATCAGGGCATGCATGCCTGGCAGCCGGGCCGCTGACCTGGCTATGGTCTTCAAGCTGGTCGAGTCCGTCCACAGCCGGTGGCCCGCGGTGAACGCACCCATCTGGTTGCCCTAGTCCGGGCCGGCGCCCGCTTCGAACGAGGCACGCTCGTCGAACGTTCCCCTCCGGAGGCAGCGTGATCACTCTCAAGCCGCAAACCATCCGCACCGACCGGCTGACCCTACTCCCCTTGCAGGTCGGCCACGCCGACGAGATGGCCACCGTGCTGTCCGACCCCGACCTGCACGCCTTCATCGGAGGCGCTCCGGAGAGCGCCCAGGCCCTCCGCACCCGCTACGAACGCTGGGCCGACGGCTCGCCCGACCCCTCACAGTCCTGGTGCAACTGGGTGATCCAGCTCCGCGACACGGCCCGTCTGACCGGCACGCTCCAGGCGACGATCACAGCCGACGGTCACGGAGCCGCCGCGGAGATCGCCTGGGTGGTGGGAACTCCCTGGCAGCGGCGCGGCATCGCCACCGAGGCAGCCCAAGGCCTTGTCGCCTGGCTCCGGGAACACCCCGTGCGCACGGTCAACGCCCACATCCACCCGGACCACACGGCATCCGCCGCCGTCGCCACCGCAGCCGGGCTCACTCCCACCGACCAGTGGCACGACGGAGAGATCAAATGGCAGCTGACAACCAGCTGACCATGTGCCTCCACAGTTCTTGACGCTTACTCTTCCCGCAGTTCGAGCCGGTCCTGGAAGCGATCCAGGACCCCCGCATGGTCCTGGTCGGCCCCACATCTGATGTCTGACTCGTGATGTCGGCCGGCCCTCCGTGAGCAGGTCGGCTCGGCGGCGAGGCTGACCGTCCGCTCGCCTGCCACCGTCGCACGGAAAACCGGTGTCGCCGACTCCTGAGCCGTGCCTACTGTTCCGGCTCATGGATGACACCATCGCCCCACCGCGGCTGACTCGACTCACCTTCCACGGCCCCCTCTCCGAGGACCGGGCTGCCAGGATGATTCGCCGGCTCACGGACCGACCAGCCCACACCGCCCCGACTACCGTGCTCGACATCGGCTGCGGCTGGGGCGAGTTCATGCTCCGCCTCCTCGAGGGGACACCCGGCGCGACCGGTGTCGGCATCGACCTCAACGACGACGACCTCGCCCGCGGGCGCGCCAACGCCAAGGCTCGCGGGCTGGCCGAGCGCGTCCGCTTCGTCCAGGAGTCAGCTGTCGACACCGTCCAAGGCCCCGCCGACATCGTCCTGTGCTTCAGCGCCAGCCACGCTCTCAGCAACGCCCAGCCCCCAGACCACACCGCCGCCGCACTGCACGTCCTCCGCCGCCTGGTGACGCCGGGCGGCCGTGTCCTTCTCGGTGAGGGCTTCTGGCAGCGTCCACCCACTCCGAGCGAGTTGTCGGCCATGTGGCCCGAGGCCTCTGCTTCCGAGTTCCACGACCTCTCCGACCTCGTCGACCTCGCCATCGCTGCGGGCTTCCGTCCTGCCTGGATCGAGACCGCCAACGACGACGAATGGGAGCACTTCGAGTCTGCATACCAGTCCGACGTCGAGGAATGGCTCGCCGCCCACCCCGATCACCCTCTCGCGAGAGACACCCGCGACCGGGTAGACCGCCACCGCAGTATGTGGCTCCGGGGTTACAACCGCGTCATGGGCCTGGCCTACTTGACCCTCGTCCCCGTGAACTGAGCAGCGAGACCTGGGTTTTCCGGGGCGGTGATCAGCCGTCCAAGGTCAGCCCGGTGCCGGGAGGTAGCCGTCAACCGGGCCAGGGCGATACTGGATCGTCTTGAGCCGGCGTTCGACGGCCCGGGTGAGGTGGCCAAAGTCCGCTGCGGCGAAGTTGCCGATGTCGCACTTGACCAGCGAACAAACACCCTCAGTGGGGTCGAGGTCAGGTGCGGAGGCGGGCAGCTGGACGACGGTGAGCCAGCCGGCGTTCGCATCGATGAACTCCCGCACTCCGGCGGTGAGGTGGAGGCAGACGTTGTCCCGGACCAGTACGATCGGGCCGCCGAGCTGCCTTCCCCGCCAGACACGGGCGTGAGTCTGGGAACACACCTTGATGACTCATGTCATCGGCGCTTCATCGCGGGCAAGGCATACCTGCGCCCCAGCCCTGCTCGGGTCGCCTTCCCAGCTCCGAACCCACCACCTCGCGGGGTGACGGGGGCGCCACCGGCGCATGACGTGCGCCTCGGCCATCTCGACTGTACGGGTGCGGCCAGAGCCGGCGGGCCCGTGGCGCCGGTTCAGGAGCCGAAGTGGCGGCGCAGGGCCCGCTTGTCGAACTTGCCGACCCCGGTCCGGGGAATGGCGTCCACGACCTCGATGTGGTCGGGCAGTTGCCAGCGTGCGAAACCGCTGCGTTCGAGGTGGTCTCGGACTCTGTCGAGGGTGACCGTGCTGCCGGGGCGCGCGGTGACGCAGATCAGCGGACGTTCCTGCCACTTGTCGTCGGGTACGGCGATGACCGCGGCCTCGGCGACCTCGGGCAGGGCCATGACGGCCGACTCCATGTCCACCGACGAGATCCACTCGCCGCCGGACTTGATGAGGTCCTTGGCGCGGTCGGCGATGACCATGTATCCGTGCGGCGAGCCGACGGCGATGTCGCCGGTGCGGAACCAGCCGTCCTCGGTGAATGCGTCCGCACCATCACCGCCGAGATAGGAGCCCGCGATCCAGGGGCCGCGCACCAGCAGATCACCCATCGACTCCCCGTCCCACGGCACCGGGTTGCCGTCGTCGTCGCGGATCTCCATCTGCACGCCGGGCAGCGGCAGCCCGGCGCGGGTGCGCACGGCGTCGGTGACGCGCTGCTCGTCCCAGTCCCGCATCCTCTCCTTGGGCCAGGCCAGCGAGGCGAGCGGCGAGGTTTCGGTCATGCCCCACACCTGGACCAGGGGGATACCGAAGTCGCGCCGGTAGCGTTCGATCAGCGAGCGAGGGGGGCGGGCGCCGCCGCACAGCAGGTGCCGGAGCTCGGGCAGTCCGCCGCGGGCGGCCATCGCGTCGGCGACCGACATCCAGATGGTGGGCACGCCGGCGGCTATGGTGACCCGCTCGGCGGCCATCAGCTCGACCAGGGCCGTGGGGTCCAAAGAGCCGCTGGAGAAGACCTGCTTGGCGCCGTAGGAGGTGGCGGTGTAAGGCACGCCCCAGGCGTTGGCGTGGAACATGGGCACCACCGGCAGCACGCAGTCACCGGGACCGATGCGCATCGCGGCCTGGGAGGAGGCGGCGATGGCGTGCAGGACGGTCGAGCGGTGCGTGTAGACGACGCCCTTGGGGCGGCCGGTGGTGCCGGAGGTGTAGCACAGGCCGAGCGGGGCGTTCTCGTCGATGTCGACGGGCGCGTACTCCGTCGGCCGGGCGGCGATGATCTCCTCGTAGGCGACGACGTCCGGCAGTGTGGTCTCGGGGACGGTGTCGCCGAGGACGACCACGTGCCTGACGCCCCCCAGTCCGCCGCGCTCGTGCACCTTCTCCAGCAGGGGCAGCAGATCGGGGTCCACCAGGATCGCCCGGTCCTCGGCGTGCCCGATGATGTACGTCAGGTCCTCCGGCGAGAGCCGCAGGTTCAGGGTGTGCAGGACGCGGCCCGTGCAGGGAACGGCCCAGTAGGCCTCCAGGTGCCGGTAGTTGTTCCAGGCCAGGGTCGCCACCCGCTCCCCCGGCGCCAGGCCGAGCGAGTCCAGGGCGTGCATCAGCTGCTGCGCCCGGCGGCCGAAGTCGGCGTACGTGTAGCGGTGCACGCGGCCGTCGGGGAACCTCGTGATCACCTCGGTGTCGGGGAAGTAGCGCGGGGCGTGGCCGAAGAGCAGCCAGGTGTTCAGCGGGGTGTTCATCATCGCCATGGCGGACATCGTCGGTCCCGCCCAGTCGGCCCGGCCATGGAGGATGCCCACGGTCCGGATGCCCTCGGTATGTGGCGAAGCCCCACCCCGGGTCGGGGGCTGCGCGACCCGCGCCTGGGAGATTCCCACATGTGCCGGGTGCGCGCTGTGGAGCTTGCCTCCGTAGCAGCGCTGGGTGGCCGAATTTAACGTCTGCGTCACATCGGCAATCGCCGACGAGATCCCCGTGCAGCCGAGGCCGCCATGAGAGAAGCACGCGCCATTCTGGCCACGCACCGCCTGTCCAAGGAGTTCCAGGGCTTCCGCGCTGTGAACGAGGTGGACCTGAGCGTCGCCGAAGGCACCGTACACGCCCTGGTCGGCCCCAACGGAGCCGGCAAGACCACTCTGTTCAACCTGCTCACCGGATTCCTCAAACCGTCCGCAGGGCGTATCACCTTCGCCGGCGGCGAGGTCGCCGGTGAGCCGCCGGAGCGCATCGTCCGCCTGGGCATGGCCCGATCCTTCCAGGTCACCAGCCTGTTCCCGCGGATGACGGCCCGCGAGCACGTGGAGCTGGCCCTGCAGTCCGGCACCGGCCTCGGGCGCAGCTTCTGGCGCAGCGACAAGCTGATGCGCCGCTTCTCCGGGCGTGCCCGCGAGCTGCTCGACGAGGTCGGCCTGGCCGAGCTCGCGGAGCAGCCCGCGGACAGCCTGCCGTACGGCCGGAAACGGGCCCTGGAGCTGGCCCTCGCGCTCGCTCTCGACCCCAGGCTCCTGCTGCTGGACGAGCCGACGGCCGGGATGGGTCTGGAGGACGTCGACCGGACAGTGGCCCTGATCGCCCGCATCCGCGAGGGGCGCACCGTGGTCATGGTCGAGCACAACATGAGCGTCGTCGCCTCCCTCGCCGACACCGTCACCGTGCTCCAGCGCGGCGAGGTGCTCGCCGAGGGCCCCTACGAGCACGTCAAGGCGGACCCGCAGGTCATCGAGGCGTACTTGGGAGCCGACGTTGCTTGAGATCGAAGGGGTCAGCGCCCGCCACGGCGAGGCGGAGGTCCTGCACGACGTCTCCCTGCGCGTGGGTGAGGGCGAGGTCGTCACCCTCGTCGGACGCAACGGCGCCGGCAAGACCACGCTGCTGAACTGCGTCATGGGCCTGCACCGGTCGATGACCGGCCGGATACGGTTCACCGGCCGCGACGTCACCACCGCGCCCCCGCATCGCCGGGCCCGCCTGGGACTGGGCCTCGTCCCCGACGACCGGGGCATCTACGCGTCCCTGACCGTGGAGGAGAACCTCACCCTCCCCCCCGCTCAGGGCACCTCACCGTGGCCGTTGGAGCGGATCTACGACACCTTCCCCGCACTGGCGGCCCGCCGCCGCTTCTCGGGCGCCAAGCTCTCCGGCGGCGAGCAGCAGATGCTCTCTCTCGCGCGGGTACTTCGGGCGGGAGCGGGGCTGCTGCTGTGCGACGAACCGACCGAGGGGCTCGCCCCGGTCGTCGTCCAGCGCATCGGCCGGATCCTTCTGGAGGCCAAGGAACACGGAGTGGCCGTGCTCCTCGTGGAGCAGAACCTGCGCTTCGCCACCACGGTGGCCGACCGCCACTACCTCATCGCCCAGGGCCGCATCGTCGAGTCTCTGGACAACACCGGCGTGCGAGAACGCGAGACCGAACTCCTCGCCCACCTCGGTCTGTGACATCCCGTCACCCGCGCCCTCCCCCCACACCTCCGTTCTACGAAGACGTACCGATCAGGAGGCACCACACATGAAGCGCACACTGTCGGCCGGCGTGGCCCTGGCCGCGGCGGGGGCTCTGCTCGCCGGCTGCGGGGGCGGCGGCCCGAGCTCCGGCGGGGGAAGAGTGAGCGACGACAAGATCGTCCTCGGCGTACTCACCGACCTGTCCGGCGTCTACGCCGACATCGCGGGGCAGGGCTCGGTCGAGGCCGTGCAGATGGCCGTCGACGACTTCAAGAAGAAGTACGGCGACAAGGCGGTCACCGGCAACATCGAGGTCGTCAAGGCCGACCACCAGAACAAGCCGGAGGTCGCCAACACCCAGGCGCGGGAGATGTACGACCGCAAGAGGGCCGACGCCCTCTTCGACGTGCCCACCTCCTCGGCGGCGCTCGCGGTGGCGGACGTCGCCAAGCAGTCCAGGCGGCTGTACTTCAACACGGCCGCGGCCACCACCGAACTCGCCGGCGCGAGCTGCAACCCCTACACCTACGAGTGGGCGTACGACACGCACATGCTGGCGCACGGCACCGGCGCCAAGGTGACCGAACAGGTCGGCAAGAACTGGTACCTGCTCTACCCGGACTACGCCTTCGGCCAGGACATGCAGGCGAAGTTCACCACGGCGATCGAAGGCGCGGGCGGCAAGGTCGTCGCCAAGGACCCCACCCCCTTCCCGAGCGACAACTACTCCACGTTCCTGCTCAAGGCGCCCGGCCTGAAGCCCAGGCCGGACGTGCTGGGAGTCCTGCAGGCGGGCGGCGACCTGGCCAACGTGGTCAAGCAGTACGAGCAGTTCAAGCTCAAGGACAAGAACATCAAGCTCGCCATCGGCCTCCTCTTCGACAGCGACATCGAGGCGATCGGCGCGGACAGGCTCGCCGGGACGATGTTCACCACCGCCTGGTTCTGGAACCTCGACGGCAAGGCGCGCGCCTGGTCCGACCGCTACAAGGAGCGCACCGGCAAGCGGCCCACGTTCGACCAGGCCGCCGACTACTCGGCTGCCACCACCTACCTGGAGGCGGCGCAGAAGGCCGGGACCGACAAGGCCGAAGAGGTCTCCAAGCGTCTCGACGGCATGAAGTTCGACGACTTCTTCGCCCGCAACGGGGTGGTGCGCGCCGCGGACCACCGGCTCGTCCACGACGCGTACCTGGTCGAGGTCAAGGACCCGGCCAAGGCCGAGGAGAAGGGCGACTACACCAAGTTCATCGAGCAGATCCCGGCGGACGAGGCGTTCGACAGGGCATCGCCGCTCTGCCACATGAGCTGACCCCCAGACCGGCGGCCCTCACGCAACGGTGCGAGAGGGCCGCCACCGGACGACAGGACCACCCATGACCTCGCTCCTGCAACAGACCTTCAACGGACTGGTCAGCGGCAGCTTCTACGCCCTGCTCGCCCTCGGCCTCGCCGTCATCTTCGGCATGCTGCGCGTGGTGAACTTCGCCCACGGCGCCGTCTACATGCTCGGCGCGTTCGGCGCGGTCGTCCTCGCGGACCGCGCGGGCCTCGGCTTCTGGTGGGCGCTGCTGCTCGTACCGCCGGCGCTCGCCGCCGTCGGCACCCTGCTGGAGCGGCTGCTCATCCGCCGCCTGGCGGCCCTGGACCCGCTGTACAACTTCCTGCTGACGTTCGGCATCGCCCTGGTCTGCCAGGACCTGCTGCGCATGAAGTACGGCTCGCACTCCCAGCCGTACGAGCACATGCCGTTCACCGGCTCCGTCGACCTCGGCCTGTTCGACTTCCCCCGCTACCAGGTCCTCGTCCTGGCGGTGTCCGCGGCCGTGTGTGTCACCGTGTGGCTGCTGCTGACCCGCACCCGGATCGGCACCGTCGTGCGCGCCGCCACCGAACGCCCGGAGCTCACCCGGGCGTTCGGCATCGACACCGGGCGCTGGGTCACTCCCGTCTTCGGCTTCGGGATCGGCCTCGCCGCCCTGGCCGGGGTACTCGCCGCCCCCATGCGGGCCGTCAACACCACGATGGGCGGCGACCTGATCATCACCGTGTTCGCCGTCGTCGTGATCGGCGGCCTCGGTTCCGTCCTGGGGTCGGTCCTCACCGCATTCGTCATCGGCATGCTCCAGTCCCTGGGCAGCCTCTATCTCCCCGTCCTGTCCCAGACCTCCGTCTTCCTGCTGATGGCCGTCGTACTGCTGATCCGGCCGGCGGGCCTGTTCGGCAAGGAGGAGCACGCATGATCCTCTCCCTGATCGGGGCCCTGCACCGGTATCCCGCCGGTGTGCGCCGGGGCCTGCTCTCGGCGGGCCTCCTCGCCGCGCTCGCCCTGCCCTGGACGCTGTATCCGCCGGTCGCCGCGGACATCCTGTGCTGGGGCCTGTTCGCGGTCGCCTTCGACCTGCTGCTCGGGCACGCCGGGCTGCTCTCCTTCGGGCACGCCGCGTTCTGGGGCACCTCCGCCTACGCCACCGGGCTCATCGCCCTCCACAGCGGGCTGCCCTTCCCCGTCGCCGTCCTGGGCGGCGCCGTGGCGGCCGCGCTGCTCGCCGTGCCCATCGGTTTCCTGGCGGTGCGCCGCAGCGGGATCTACTTCGCCATGGTCACCCTTGCCTTCGCGCAGATGGTGTACTTCGTCGCCAACCAGTGGGACGACGTCACCGGCGGGGAGAACGGGCTGCAGGGCATCCCCCGGCAGCTGGCCGGCATCGATCTGTCCGACTCGTTCGTCCTCTACTACGCCCTGCTGCCCATGGTGCTGCTCGGGCTGACCGCGGCCTGGCGGTTCGTGCGCTCCCCCTTCGGGCGCGTGGTCGCCGGCGTGCGGGAGAACCCCGACCGGGTACGGGCGCTGGGCTACGCCGTCGACCGGTACAAGCTCGTCGTTTTCGTCGTCTCGGCGTTCCTGTCCGGCCTGGCCGGCGGTCTGTACGCCGTGAACCACGGCTTCGCCTCGCTCCAGGAGGTGTACTGGACGACCTCCGGCAAGGTCGTCGTGATGACCGTCCTGGGCGGCATCGGCACCCTGTGGGGCAGCCTCGTCGGCGCCGGGGCGATCGTACGCCTGGAGGACTGGCTGTCCACGGCCGGTTTCGAGGAGACCGGACTGATCACGGGCGGAGTCTTCATCGTCACCGTCCTCGTCTTCCGGCGCGGGGTGTGGGGCACCCTCTCCCAGCTGCTGCGCGACCGCGCCGCGCCAGGGGCCGCGGTCCTCGAGCCGCACCCGCGGCACGACCATGACGACACCGCGCAGCGCGTGCGATCGTAAGAGGGCGGTGGTCGCCGCCGTCCGAGCGCGGCACATGCGACCGAGCCCACCCGAGCCGCGAAGGAAGACCATGAGCATCGACCTGCCGCCGAGGAGTCTCGGCGCGGACAGCGCCCGCAGGCTGTTGCGCCTGCTGCGCGAGGGTGCGGCCCCCGAGGAGTACCGGGCGCTGCTGGAGCGCTGCCCGGCTGAGGAGGTGGCGTGGCTGCGCCCGCTCGTGGAGGACGCGCTCCATGTCAGAGCCCAGCTGGAGGAGCGCCGCCGCCGCGAGGACGAGCTCGCCGCTCTGTACGAGACCGCCGGAGACCTCTCCTCACTGCGCGAACTGGAGGCCGTGCTCCCGGCGATCGTGCGCCGGTCCCGAGGGCTGCTCGGCACCGACGTCGCCTACCTGATGCTGAACGACACCCAGCGCGGCGACACCTACGTGCGCACCACCGACGGCATCCGCACGGACGCCTTCAAACGCGCCCGGCTCGCGATGGGCGCGGGCCTGGGCGGACTGGTGGCCAAGACCGCCGTGCCCTACGACACGCCCGACTACTTCAACGATCCGCGCTTCGAGCACACCGTCGACGACGTCGTGCGGGGCGAGGGGCTCATCGCCATCCAGGGTGTGCCGCTCAAGCTCGGCGAGAAGGTCATCGGCGTGCTGTTCGCCGCCAACCGCAGCGCTCGCCCGTTCTCCGACCACGAAGTGGCCCTGCTGGTGTCCCTGGCCAACCACGCCGCCATCGCCATCGAGAACGCCACGCTCTTCCAGGAGGTCCAGCGCGCCGTCGACGACCTCACCGAGGCCAACGCCGTCATCCAGGCCCACAGCGCCTCCGTGGAGCAGGCCGCGTCTCTGCACGAGCGGCTGACCAGCATCGTTCTGCACGGCGGCGACATGGCGGACGTCGCGCAGAACCTCGCCGAGGTGCTGGGCGGGAGCATTCTCGTCCTCGATCCCGCCGGGCGCGTGAGCGCGGCCGTGGGCGCGGATCCTGTGGCGGAGCAGGCACGGCAGGACGGTGTCCTGCCGCCCGGGTCGCCGGCCGCTCGCGCCGTGCACGAGGCGTGCGGGCTCAGCGCCGAGTCACGCCGCACCCGGCGTATCACCGGGTCGGGGACCCATGCCTCGGCCTGCGCCACGCCGATCATGGCCGGCACCGAAGCGCTCGGCTCCCTGGCCCTGGTGCGCGACCGTCTCGACGCCTGCGACATACGCTCCCTGGAGCGGGCGGCCCAGGTCACCGCCCTGATGCTGCTCAGCGAGCGCAGCGTCGCCGAGGCGGAGCACCGGCTGCGCGGCGAGATTCTGGAGGACCTGCTCGGCGCCCCGCACCGGGACCTCGAAGGGCTGCGCCGCCGGGCCGCCCTGATGGGCCTGGACCTCGGCCGGCCGCACACCGTTCTCGCGGCCCGCTGCCGCGGGGGCGGGCACCGCCGGGTCGTCGCCGACGCGGCCACCGCGTTCGCCGGGCACGCCAAGGGGCTCGCGGGTGAGTACCGCGGCGACGTCATCGTGCTGCTCCCCGGCGAGCACGACCCGGCGGCGACCGCCCGCTCCCTGGCCGACCACCTGACGGCCGCCGTGGGCGCCCCTGTCACGGTCGGCGGCACCTCGGCCGATCCGGGGGCCGACTGCCTCGTCGAGGCCCACCGGGACGCCGTACAGTGCCTCGGCGTCCTGCTGGCCCTCGACCGGGACGGCGAAGGCGCCTCCCCCGACGAACTGGGCATCTACGGTCTGCTGTTCAACCAGGCCGGTCGCGAGGAGCTGCACCGGTTCGTGCGCCGCGCGATCGGTCCCCTCCTGGACTACGACGAGCGCCGCAGCGGCGAACTGGTCCGCACCCTCCTGGCCTACTTCGCCTGCGACGGAAGCCTCACCCGCACCGCGGCCGAACTGTTCGTCCACGTCAACACGCTCTACCAGCGCATCGACCGGGTCACCGCTCTGCTGGGCCCGCAGTGGCGCCACGGCGACCATGCCCTCCAGGTCCACCTCGCGCTCAAGGTGCACAGCGTGCTGTCGTCACCTTGATCGAACGACCGCCCGGCGCCACCGGTGGTGACCTTGGCCGCAGCCGACGCCGCCACCCCAGATCACCGGTAGGCCTCCGGTTGGCCTGCGCGACGTCATGAACGGCACGGCGCCACGTGTCAGAACGCCGGCAAGGAGCGGCGAGGCATCCGTGATCCGAGGCCGAGCAGCGTACAGGCGCTCTCCACCTCGCACCACGCCACGTCGAGTCCGAGGCCCCCGCGGGCGGCGCGTTCGGACTCGGCGTCGGCGAGAGCACGGGCCCTGGCGATCGCGGCGTCACCGTTCGGGGCATCTTTGATCTTGTAGCTGTAGGTGCGACTGGTCCCGCCGGTGTCGTCCCGTGCGCGGAAGGTCACCAGGTACAGATCCCCGTGCATGGCCCCTTTCCTTTCTCGTGCACCCCCGACCATAAGAAACCGATTGGCTCGGTATTTATTTCTCGGACTGTCGCTCGCCGGCTCGCGCCGCCACCCGCTCACGCTCGGATGACACCGACGCTAGGTTCCCCCGCCCCCGGGGGCCATGGAGGAACCATCCACCATCCGCCGCCCGGAATGTGTGATTCCTCCCCCGGTGCCGACCTCCGCTGCCAACGGTGGCCGGCGTACTGCCGCGCCGGAGCCGGCATGGAGGTCTCCTCCACACCGGGCCGTCAACGACCCAGCAGATCCCCATACCCCCGCCCTCCCCCGGGTGCCTAGCGTCGGAGAAGGCCGCACACGCCACCACACCTGGTCCGGGACACCTGGAGGAGACGAATGAAGGAGCGGGCACACGTCGCGGGGGCCGGCATGGTGCCGTTCACCAAGCCCGGCGCGAGCAAGCCGTACGACGTGATGGGCGAACGGGCCGCGCGCGCCGCCCTCGCGGACGCCGGGATCGACTACGACCTGGTGGAGCAGGCCTACGTCGGATACGTCTACGGCGACTCCACCGGCGGGCAGGCCGCGCTGTACGGACTCGGGCAGACCGGAATCCCGATCGTCAACGTCAACAACAACTGCGCCACCGGTTCCTCGGCCCTGTGGCTGGCCCGGCAGGCCGTGGAGAGCGGGGTCGCGGAGTGCGTGCTCGCGCTGGGCTTCGAGCAGATGAACAAGGGTGCGCTGCCCCTCGTATGGGGTGACCGGCCCCATCCGCTGCACCGCTCCTTCGCCACGATGGAGGCGGTTCAGGGCCGCAACGGGAACGCCCCGTGGGCGGCGGAGTTCTTCGGCGGCGCGGGCGCCCAATACGCTCGGCGGCACGGCACCGCGCCCGAGACGTTCGCGAGGATCTCCGTCAAGTCACGGCAGCACGCCGCGCACAACCCGTACGCCGTCTTCCGCACCCCGGTCACCGTGGACGAGGTGCTCGACTCCCCCCACATCCACGGCCCCCTCACCCGCCTCCAGTGCTGCCCGCCCACCTGCGGCGCCGCCGCAGCGGTCGTGTGCAGCCGCGACTTCGCCCGGCGGCACGGCCTGCGTACCGTGCGGATCCGCGCGCAGGCGCTCACCAGCGACACCATGAGCAGCTTCAACAGCGGGGACATGATGAAACTGGTCGGCTACGACATGACCCGGGCGGCCGCACACGACGTGTACGAGGCCGCGGGCGTCGGCCCGGAGGACATCCGCGTCGTCGAGCTGCACGACTGCTTCACCGCCAACGAACTCATCACCTACGAGGCGCTGGGACTGACCCCGGAGGGAACGGCGGAGAAGTTCGTCATCGACGGCGACAACACCTACGGCGGCCGAGTGGTGACCAACCCCTCGGGCGGGCTGCTGTCCAAGGGACACCCGCTCGGCGCGACCGGGCTTGCCCAATGCGCCGAGCTCGTATGGCAGTTGCGCGGCGAGGCGGGTGCGCGCCAGGTCGAGGACGTGAACCTCGCGCTCCAGCACAACATCGGACTCGGCGGCGCCTGCGTGGTGACCCTCTACGAACGCGCCGACGCCTGAACACCAGCCCGTCCCACGTCCAACACCTATGCGTGAAAGGGGAATCCGCCGTGGGCAACCTCGACGGCAGGACCGCCATCGTCACCGGCGCCGGGCGGGGCATCGGCCGCGCCATCGCCCTGAAGCTCGCCGCCGAGGGGGCAGTCGTCGTCGTCAACGACCTGGACCCCGGGCCGGCCTCCGAGACCGTCCTGGCCGTGAAGACGGCGGGCGGCGAGGCCGTCGCCTGCCCGGGCAGCGTCACCGAGGACGGCTTCGCCCAGCATGTCGTCTCCACCGCGGTCGACACGTTCGGCGGGCTGGACATCATCGTCAACAACGCCGGCTACACGTGGGACGGCGTCGTCCAGAAGACGACCGACGAGCAGTGGGACGCCATTCTCGACGTCCATCTCAAGGCGCCCTTCCGGATCCTGCGAGCCGCCCAGCCCTACTTCAGGGCCCACCCGGCCGAGTACCACCGCAAGGTCGTCAACGTGACATCGGTCGTGGGGCTTTCGGGCAACGCCGGGCAGGTCAACTACTCCTCCGCCAAGGCCGGCGTGGTCGGCCTGACCCGTACGCTCGCCAAGGAGTGGGGGCGTTACGCCGTGAACGTCAACGCTGTCGCCTTCGGTCTGATCCGCACCCGCCTGACGGAGGCGTCCGCCTCGGCCGGCGGCGCCGGCATCGAGGTGGCCGGCCGCGAGATCAAGGTGGGGATCAGCGACGAGTACCTCGCGGCGGCCGAGCGGTCCATCCCGCTCGGCCGCGCGGGCAGCCCCGAGGAGGCGGCCGGGGCGGTCTACCTGATGTGCACGCCCGAGGCCGACTACATCACGGGGCAGGTCGTGGTGTGCGGCGGCGGCTTCACGGGCTGACCCGGGGCCGCCGCGCGGGTCAGGACGGGCAGCCGGAATCGGAGACCACGTAGTAGCCCGGGGACGTCTCCTCCAGTGTGTGGGTCTCGTACACGTTGTACAGGCCCATGTACTGGTTGGAGCCGTTGGCGTACACGTAGCCCACGCTCTGGTGCGCGCGCCCGGCGGCGACCTGGTTGTAGTTGTTGTCGGTGTAGCACTGGTGGGTCGCGCCGCTGGTGGTGGCCTGTACGGCGGCGGAGGCCGCTCCGGCCGACCCGGGTCCGTCCACGGCGGCGACGGTGTAGCTGTACGTCGTGCCGGCCGACAGGCCCGTATCGGTGAACGACGTGCCGGTCGGGGCGCCGACCTGGGTGTTGCCGCGGTAGACGCGGTAGGAGGCCGCGCCACCGACCGCGTTCCAGGACAGGGAGACCGAGGTGTCGGTGGTGCCGGTGACGGTCAGGCCGGTGGGCGCGGGCAGGCTGCCGCTGCCACCGCCGTCCCCTGTCAGGCCCCAGAACTCCCCTATGTGGTAGGAGGCGCAAATGTTCACGTCCAGGATGTAGCTGCCGGCGACGCCGCACTGCGTGGCCCCGCCGCCCGGGTCGACGGGCTGGCCGTGTCCCATGCCGGTGATGGAGTACGACTCGACGACGTCGTTGCCGGAGCCGTCGCGGTACACCTTGTGCGGGTAGCCCTGCACCGTGTCACTGACGTCGGCGGTCGCGTCCGTGCCGTGCACATTGGTCCATTGCTCGACCAGTTCGGTCATGTTCATCGGCTTCACCGTGGTGTCGCTGGAGCCGTGCCAGACCGACATCGTGGGGTACGGGCCCGCGTAGGAGGGGTAGGCGGCGCGCACCTTGTCGCCCCACTGCTGGGGGGTGAGGTCCGAGCCCGGGCTCATGCAGTTCAGGCCTTGCGTCATGCTGCGGGCACAGTCGAACGGGATGCCGGCGACGACCGCCGCGCCGCGGAAGACGTCCGGGTAGGCGGCGGCCATGACCGCGGTCATCGCGCCTCCGGCGGACAGGCCGGTGACATAGACGCGCGAGGCGTCGGTGCCGTAGTCGGCCGCCATCCTGTCGACCATCTGCTTGATGGACAGCGCCTCGCCCTGACCGCGCGAGAAGTCGCTCGACTGGAACCAGTTGAAGCAGGAGTTGACGTTGTTTGCGGACTTCTGCTGCGGCAGCAGCAGGGCGAAGCCCCAGGTGTCGGCCCACTTCGTCCAGCCGGTCTCGTCGTCGAAGGCGGACGCGGACTGCGTACAGCCGTGCAGGGCGACGACCAGGGGGCGCCCGGCGGGCAGTCCGTCGGGAACGTAGCGGAACATCTGGAGGTTGCCGGGGTTGGAGCCGAAGCCCGTCACCTCGGTGAGGGTCGCCGCCTGGGCGGACACGGGGAACAGGCCCAGCAGCAGGCCGACCAGACACAGGATCAGGCCGACGACGGAAGCACGTCTGCCGCCTCTGCCGCCGGTTCCAAGGGGAGGGGTGTGGGGTCGCAGGCGCATCGATGTCTCCTTGTCCGCCCCGGGGCAGCCGACTGCCCGGGACGTCGGGGGGAAGGGACGGTGACGCCGCCACCGGCCGCCGCGCCGTGGGGTTGGCGAGGTAGTCCGGGGGCGTTTCTGTGACGGTACGGCCGCACCGCGTGCAGCGCTCATGGATGGATCGACCACTTCTGGGGTCGGCCGGGTGTGCGCCGGATCCACTGACGGCAGGTCAGCAGACTGGACGGAACCCGTCATTCCCGGCGCACGGTTCGTGGCGACCGGCTACGTGGCGGCCGTCAACGACCGGCTGGGAACGGCGTGCCGACCAGCGCGCGGGCTGCTTCGAAGCGAAGCGTTCTGCCGTCGGCCGATGTGGTCGCGTCTGCCCTGGCATGAGCGACAGGATCGTCACATGCAGCCGATCTTCGTTCTCGTGCACAGTCCGTCCGTGGGTCCCTCGACCTGGCACCCCGTGGCCGAACACCTGACAGCGGCGGGACATCAGGTAGTGGTGCCGTCCCTGCTGCACGTAGGCGCCGGCGCTCCGCCCTTCTGGCCCCGCGTCGTCAGCGCCGTCCGCGACCACCTCCGGCAGATCTCAGCCGACCGCCCTGTCACGTTGGTGGCGCACAGCAACGCAGGCCTCTTCCTCCCAACGATTCGCTCGGCCCTCGATCATCCGGTGACCGGCTCGATCTTCGTCGATGCCGCACTGCCGGCGCGGATCGGACCGACTCCTGTCGCCACACCCGAAGTCCTGGAGTTCCTCCGCCCGATGGCGGTGAACGGCAAGCTGCCGCGGTGGACCGACTGGTGGGACGAGGCTGACATCGCCCCGATGTTCTCTGAGCCGGTGATGCGGCAGAGGGTCGTCGAGGAGCAGCCCTCCCTGCCCCTGTCGTACTACGAGCAGCACATCCCGGTTCCCGACGGCTGGGACGACCATCCATGCTCCTACTTGCTGTTCGGCCCCCCGTATGACGACGTTGCCGCCGAAGCACGCGAACGCAGTTGGCGGGTGGCACACCTGCCTGGCGGTCACCTGCACCAGATCGTCGATCCTGCCGGAACAGCCCGGCACCTCATCGAACTCGCCGCCGGCCCCGGTGCCTCCTGACAAGCCACCTGCGCGCCGACGTCGCAAGGGCCAGAACTCCCGCGGCCACCGCCCAGTGCTGCCAGCGCCAGAGCGGATTCTGCCACCGCCAGAGCGGCGCGGGTGCGGCCTCGACGGGAATCGCCTCGAGGTCGTTGCCGGGCACGGGGTCGCTCGGACTGTAGACGGCGATGTTGCCCTTGGCGCCGGGGATCTGCTTGTCGATGCGGATGTGGAAGACGATGGTGCTCGAGGATCCGGGTAAAGGTGCACCCAGATACGAGAGGTCGCACAGGAAGAAGGGGTTGTCTCCGTCCTGCGGCGGCCGGCACGAGTATCTGCGATCGTCGTCGTCCCCCACCCAGGGGATGGACGTGACCGTGGTCCCGGGGGGCGGCACGACGGCGAAGGATCCGGTGTCGGGGGCGCCAGGGCCCAGGTTCGTCACACCGAGCCGCACCGCGATGGTGTCCCCCACCCTGCCCCTGACCGCGCCGCTGACAGGGGTGTAGTCGGCCGGCGACGACTGGAACACCCCGACAGGGGAGGCCGTGCCGGCATGCGCCATGCCGTGGGCCGCGGTCGCGGGCAACACGCGGGTGGCGGTCCACGGCTGTTGGGTCGGTCCACTCGGTTGGCTGGTGGGCAGCAGCGCGCCGGTTCCCCTCAGGGCGCCTGCCTTCAGGGGCGCCGTGGCGACCTCGGCATGCAAGGCGATCCGACCCCCCGGCGCCGGCTGGGGCTGCGCCCACACCGGTGTCACCACCGTCCCAAGGGCGGCAACGGACACGACGGCGGCGCCGACTTGGCGCACGAGGTCACGTTCAGCCATGGGGGCCGGAACCGTCTGCTCGCAACCCTGTCTCACATCCGTGTGGTCGGTGCGTCGTCCTGCCGCGGCAGTGCTGGGCAGGCACAACCGCAGCGCGTGGCAGGCGCAACCGTACCCTGCTCTGAAAGCCGCCCGACTGGAGCGGTTCACAGGCACCTTGGGCCTTCGTGTGCCCCATCCCGGCCGTGCGCGACGCGGCCGCCGTCAAGCGGCGCTCTCGGAGAGTGCCGGCAACGAGAGCGCGGAGACGGGCGGAGCAGGCACCCAGTGATCCCCTCGGCCGCACATGGACGGGCCTGCGATAGGTTGCCCGCCATGACTGGACTCGGGCCCGTCGCCTGGCCGCCTGCCCCGATAAGGACCGAACGGCTCGTCCTCCGCGAGTCCGAGGCCCGAGACCGTGGGGCGTTCGTCGAGCTGTTCGCATCGCCGGAGGTGCGCGCCCATCTCGGTGGCCCTCGACCGCGCGATGAGCTCGAACGCGCGATGCCCGAGGTACCCGGGCGGCGCCCTGGCCTCTTCGTGGTCGACCTCGACGGAGCGATCATCGGCACGGTCACGCTCGATCGGCGCGACGCAGCGCGTCCGGGGCACATCCGTCCGGAGGCCGGGGAGGCCGAGCTCGGTTACATGTTCCTGCCGGCAGCGTGGGGATGCGGGTACGCCACCGAGGCGTGCGCAGCGGCACTCGACTGGTTCGCCGACGCCCTCCCCGGCGAGCCGGTGGTGCTCTGCACCCAGACCGCCAACGACCGCTCGATGCGCCTCGCGGCGAAGCTGGGGTTCACCGAGGTGGAGCGGTTCGAGGAGTACGGCGCCGAGCAATGGTTCGGCGTGCGGTCCTCGGTCATGCCGTCCGCTTGAGCCAGGCCGCTTCTTCGGATCGCGACACTGACCAGATCATGACGCCCACGACGTGGAGTGCGGCGAGGTAGATGGAGACGGTCTTGTCGTAGCGGGTGACGTGCCGCGCCATCGCTGGCCATGCGGTGTTGTGTGCCACCCGCAGCCGGTTCCCTCTGTGGCGAACATTGTCGCCGCTCAGCCGCGATTCGCGCGCCGTGGCCGACAGCCCGCGCGAGACGTAGGACGCCTGGGGTCGTCGACCTACACTCGAAGCCCTATCACCTTGGCTGGGTCCAACTCACCGCTGAAACAAGCACGTTGGCCAGGATAGGTCGCATACTCTGTGCCTGGTGACAGGGGGGTGGCGAGATGAACAGGCCAACCACGCGAGCGTTTCATGCATGCTCGCCTTCTCTCTCGCAACCCTGGCAGGGACAGTAGGGAGCCGTCATGCACATCAAGATCGCAGTCGCAGCGGACGACAGTACGGTAATTCATGACTTGTACTACTGGTTCCGGCAAGACGAAGATATTCGGCGCCACGCAGAGATAAGGCTGCAGCCACCGCCGCAGGCGAGCGGCACCATGGGAGCGGTTGAGATCATTGACATGGTCTTCAACCACGGCTTCAACTTGGCGAATCTGGCGTTGGGCTACGCCACGTGGCGCGCCACACGCCCGGCGGCCCCTCCAGTGACTATCACCGTTGATGACGTGTCAGTGACGTTGCGGAACGGTTCGGAGGACGAGGTGCGCCGGATCGTGAATCTGCTGCGACCTGCATCGCCCGCCGGGTCTACGGAGGACAGCGGTGCCAGACAGCACCAAGGGCAAACCGCATCCGGGGATGACAGATGAGTCTGCCGGATCCCGCCAGATCTCGCGCAGTGCTGATCGGAGTGGACAGCTATCGTCATCTCGAAGATCTGCCAGCGGTAAGCAACAACCTCAAGAGACTTGCCGCGCTGTTGAGGAGTCCCGAGGTATGGGGGCTGCCAAAGGATCACTGCGTGCTACTTCACAATCCCGCCTCCCCCGAGAAGGTTCTCGACGCGGTCCATGAGGCAGCCTCGGAGGCCAGCGAGGCCTTTGTCGTGTACTTTGCGGGCCACGGGCTGCTGTCACCGAGCTTAGAGCTGCAGCTGGCCTTGTCAGGGTCCGAGTTGGGTAAGCGGATGTACCGGGGCGTGGCCTACGACGCGCTTCGCTCAGAGGTCCTGGAGTGCCTCGCGTGGAGCAAAGTCGTCATTTTGGATTGCTGCAACAGTGGAAACGCGCTGTCCGGCATGGGCGCTCAAGATCATGTCGCGGATCAGACGGCCGTCGACGGAACGTATGTGATTACCGCCTCCCCTAAGGGAAAGCCGGCGATGGCTCCAGCCGGGGAGAACTTGACGACCTTCACGGGCGAGTTGGTGAAGGCTATCGATGGTGGTGTCCCCAATGCGGCCGATCCGCTGGACATGGAGTCCCTCTTTCAGCATGTGCGCCGCGAACTGAATGCCAAAGGGCTGCCAAAGCCGCAGAAGCGTGCAGGGAACGATGGGCAGCAAATCGCCCTGTTCCGCAACCGCTGGATCGCTCGCCCACGTCCGAATCTGGATGCGGGGGCGGGAGCCGGATCACTGCGGACCATCCCGCAGTCCGGAGTCAGGGCCGGGTCGGGCACGCTTGTGGGTGGTAGCTTCTCCAGCAATAGCGACGGAATTTCTCGCCAGGACGATTCACGGCACGACCGAAAGTCAAAAGCATCATCGGACGCCTCTGAAGGATCCCCGCGTCGGCGGTTGGTGAGATGGATTGAAAGGCCTGTTGGCACGGCAGTGTTCGGAGGCGGGGTGGTGCTGCTTCTCATAGGCCTCCTAGTCGTGGCTATGATGCTCCCCCCGGGCAGGAGCTATGGGGACCTTCGATACCAGGGTGGCGACGAACCGAAAGGGGACGAGGGCGGGTGTCATGGCTTGAGCTATGGCGGCGGCACGGGAAACGATTGCCGTAAGGGCGCTTGGGCTTGGCAGTTGCCTGCCGGTGAATCAATAAAGACGACATTTCGATTTGAATCGCCGAAGTCCAGCCGAGACCTGCTGGGGAAGATTCAAGTAAAGGACAGCTGCGGGGCTGCCGTAGAGTGGTCTCTTACCGCTGATTCAACCCAGATAGCCGCGGGGAATCGGACCATTGAGGACACCCCGGTAGAACACGCTGCCCCTCTGCCGGAAAACACCAACCATGTGGTGCTCGTCGCGCGACGCACCGACGCCGACTCCTGCACCGCCACGCTTGAGTGGAAAGATGTTTATCTGGATTCGTAACGCCAAATCCGGGTCACGGGTCCGCCAGATCATGCACCCCACGACAGCGTGTCGGATCCGGAGCGAGGCGTCGTAGCAGAGGTGAGAAGCGGTCGTGAGGCCGCCGGGACAAGGAGTCATGGGATGACGCTGTACCTGATCTCGTTCAGTGAGGGCGCGATGACCTTCCCCGCGGAGGATCTGCCCGATGTGGCCGAGGCCGCGCACGCGGTGGCCCGGGAGGCCACGGACGCCGGCGTGTGGGTGTTCAGCGGCGGGCTGAAGGACCACGAGGAGGCGAGCGTAGTGGCTACCGACGGAACGGTCACCGACGGGCCGTACCCGGAGAGCAAGGAGTACCTCGGCGGATTCGCGGTCGTCGACGTGCCCTCACGCGAGGAGGCGCTGGAGTGGGCCGCCAAGATCGCCATCGCCTGCCGCTGTGCTCAAGAGGTCCGCGAGTTCGTGCCAGACCGAGGCGTCTGATCGAAGGCCCCGGCCACGGTCAGGAGGTCACGCCCACGCCGTACGACACACCAGTCCGTAGGCCTTGACTGTTCCTCTCACCAAGGTCGGGCGGGGCGCTGCGCGCGTCGAGGCAGTGGTGCGGCCGCGGCCCGTTGTCAGTGGCATGAGCGAGGATCTTCGACATCAGCGTCGAAGTCAGATGACAGCTCAGTCTCTCTACGCCAACCAGCCACGGGACGTGGGTGAATCGGCCCCCGGAGATGAGCCGATGCGAGTGCTTCGCCTCAGGTCCCAATCGTGACGAATCTGTTCCTCTGTCATGGTCGGCGGCTGCTGCGGGTACGGGCGGCGTCCAAGCCCTCGTTGGCCCCATGCACGATGAGTTCGCGGATGAGCTCCGCCAGCGAGGCGCAGACACGGGAATCCAGGCTCCCGCCGAGCATGACGGCGTCGAGCGCCACGTGCAGCGAGGTAGGGCCGATGCCACGCTTGCACAGAACGCCGACGACAGCGACGAGGTCCTGGAGCGAGCGGTCGAGCCGGCCGGTAATGGGACAACGCGGGTGTCGTCTTTGCGGAGGAAGTCGAGAGCCCTCCGTCTTTCCTCGCGGTCGGCGTTCTTGCCGGACTTCTTGTCCGCGAAGGTCCGGATGCAACCCACTTCGGTGAGAGCTGGACTTGCCGGTCGGGCACTGCCACTTCGCCGACACCCGGGCGTACCCGGCGTACCCGGCGTACCCGGCGTACCCGGCGTACCCGGCGTACCCGGCGTACCCGGCGTACCCGGCGTACCCGGCGTACCCGGCGTACCCGGCGAGAATGCCATACCCTCATGCCTTCCGGTCGCGACACGGCGTCTACTGGAACGCCGGCAGGTTGCGGGCGACCCACTCGCCGAAGGGGTTGGCCGGACGGTGCAGGACAGCCTCCACGTCCGGGCTGATCTTCTGCTCGGCCGGGAGCGGGATGCCGAGGACATCCAGAGTCCCAGTGACGACCTCCTCCGACATGAACTGCACCATCCGAGCACGAGCGTCCGCGCGAGAAAGATCCACGAAGGCCACTTCCTCGCCCAGGGCCTGAGAGATGGCCGCGGCCTGCTGGCGTGGACTGATCAACTCAGGACCGGTCAGCTCGTACGTACGACCGGCGTGCCCGTCCTCACCCAGCGCAGCCGCGGCGACCGCGGCGATGTCCGCCGGGTCGATCACGGGCAGCGCCACGTCACCGAACGGGGCGAAGACCGTGCGCTTGATGCGGACCGACTCGGCCCAGGCGAGGGCGTTGGAGGCGAAGCCGCTGGGACGCAGGATGGTGAAGTCCCGTCCAGATGCGCGCACCGCCGCCTCGAACTCCCGGAGCCGGGCATGCGAGAGCGCCGCCGGTCGGGTGGCGCTGACCTGCGAGGAGACCAGAACGACCCGCTCGATCCCGGCGTCTGCGGCCGCCTCCAGCAAAGCGTTCGGGCTTTCGCCACGGCTGTTGAGTTCGCCGCCCAGCAGGATGAACAAGGCGCGGGCTCCAGCCAGGGCGGCCCGCACGCTCTTGGTGTCCCCGACACCGGCCTGGGCCCACCTGACCCCGGCCGCGCGATGCGCGGGTTGGGGCCGCCGGGACATGGCCACGACTTCCTCGCCCGCCTCGGACAGCAACCCCACCAGGGTCCGCCCTATGTTGCCGGTTGCGCCCGTCACTGCGATCATCTCGACCCCTCCGAATTAGTTAGTTGACTGACTTAGTCGCAAGCTAGCACGCGCCCACTGAAGGCTGTCTATAGTCAGTTGGGTGACCAACTCAGCGAATCGGCGAGCACGGGCGTCGCAGAAGCGCCAACGGCTCACGGCCGCGGCGGCCCGGGTTCTGCACGAGCAGGGGGTCGAACGCACGACCCTCGCCGACATCGCACGTGAGGCCGACGTCCCCGTCGGGAACGTCTACTACTATTTCAAGACCAAGGACGAGCTGGTCCAGGCCGCACTGTCCGAACACACCGCGCGCCTGGACGAATTCACCGGCCGACTGGAGCAACTGGCCGACCCGCGCGACCGTCTCAAGGCCCTCGTCGAAGCCTGGGTCGACCAGCGCGACATCGCCGTCCGCCACGGCTGCCCCACCGGCACCCTGGCCGTCGAACTCGACAAGCGCGCCGAGGGGACCCTCGACGCGGAGGTCGGCGCAGTGATCCGGCGGCTACTGAACTGGGCTGAAGGTCAATTCCGCGAGCTGGGTCTATCCCACCCAGACGACCTGGCACTCACCCTCGTCTCCGCCTACCAGGGCATGTCACTCCTGGCCAACGCCCTGCGCGACCCAGACATCATGACCCGCGAAGGAGCCCGCCTCCTGCGCTGGCTCGACTCCCTCCATGCTCACGGTGGACACCTCTGACCCTCATGGGCGCACGCGGGACCAGAACATCGGCGTCAGGCCACGCCGGTTGGCAAACCGATCCACTCCGGCCCGTCCAGGACGTCCTGGAGCCCCAAGGTGTTCACACGGACCAGGGCCGACTGCAGGACTCTTGGAACCCGGTACCCCTCTGGTGCCCAGATCACCTACGGACGCTCGATGCCGGGCACGGTGGAGTTCGCCGGAGCGCGGCCGGGCTGGCGGTACGCGGCCTTGCGCATCGACGACAACCTCAGCTCCAAGCGCGGACCCGGCGTCCGGCCGCCCACTCGTTCTCGGCAGACTGTTCGCGACTACCGTTCATGTGGCCCCTGGGCGGCCTGGCCCACCGGGCAGAAGGAGGAAGTCCGCATGACCACGCGCACCCCACAGGAACTCTCCGTCCCCGTACACGGAGGCGACCTCGCCGTGACCCGGTGGCCGGGAGAGGGACCGGCGGTCATCGCCCTGCACGGCATCACAGCGAACGGACTGGCCTTCGGCGCTGCGGCCGAGCAACTCGGCGACGTCGATCTGTACGCCCCGGACCTGCGCGGCCGGGCCCACAGCGCCGGTCTCCCGGGGCCCTACGGCATTCCCGCCCACGTCGAGGACGTCGTCGCCCTGCTCGACCATCTGGGCCTTCGGCAGACGCTGCTCGTCGGTCACTCGCTGGGTGCCTTCATCGCCGCGGTGGCCGCCGCGCGGCATCCGGACCGCTTCCCGCGCGTGGTCCTCGTCGACGGGGGCCTCGGCTTCCCCGTCCCCGCGGGCGCCGACATCGACGAGGTCATCGAGTCCGTCATAGGCCCCGCCATGCGGCGACTGAAGACGACCTTCTCGGACCGCGAGGCCTACCTCACCCTTTTCCGGGAGCACCCCGCCCTCGCCTCTCACTGGGGCCCGCTCATCCAGGCCTACGTGGACCGCGATCTGACCGGCGAGCCCCCCGAGATGCGCAGCAGCTGTGTCCTGGACGCGGTCCGGGCCGACGGCGCGGGCCCCCTCGGCGACCCCGAGACACTCGAGGCCATCCACCAGCCGCGCGTGCGCGGCACCCTGCTGTGGGCGGAGCGCGGACTGATGAACGAGCCCCAGGGGCTCTACGACGAGGCGCGCCTGGCCGCCGGCGGCCTCGCCCCGGAACGGATGACCACCCGCCGGGTCGACGACACCAACCACTACACGATCCTGTTCGCGAAGAACGCGACGGCAGCGCTCGCGGAGACGGTGCACGCCGAGCTTGGACAGATGTAGCACCCCACGCCGCGGGTCGCCGGGCAGGGCCGTTCGTGCCTGCCCGGAGAGCGGGACGCACCGTATCCCCGAGGGGGGCACCAGGTGCCGTCGGATACAGGCGATGACCGGCGGCCCACGGCTCGGCGCTGCCGGCGGTGTGCGCCCGCCGGGCGTGGGCCTGTCGGCGTGTGGCAGCGCGGACCTGCAGGTACACCCGTTCACCAGGTCCTGCGAAGCCGCCCGTTATCCTGCCTTGTCCTGAACAGGCCAGGGAGGTTCCGCACCATGAGCAGCACCACGTCGTCGTTTCCCGAGCGGATCGAGCTCTCGGGCGAGGGGCTCGTACTCCGTGACTGGTCGGAGGCGGACCTGGCCGCGATGCCGGAGCTGTTCGACCACCCCGACATCGCCTACTGGACGCCGATCGTCTCCCCCTTCGACGAAGCGGCCGCCCGCACACGGCTGGACCGGGACCGGCAGCTGCGGGCGGAAGGTACGGCCATCCTGCTCGCCATCACCGCCGACGGCGGCACACCGCTCGGCGAGGTGATGCTGCGGCGCGCCCCCGAGGGCACGGAGCTCGGCTACGCGGTCGGCCCGGCGCACCGCGGCCAGGGCCTGGCGGCGCGGGCGGTGCGGGTGATGGCCACCTACGCCTTCGAGCAGCTGGGCTCGGAGCAGGTGATCCTGGAGCTGGAGGCCGAGAACGCCGCCAGCGTCGCGGTGGCCACCAAGGCGGGCTTCAGGCTGCTCGACGTGCCGCTGATCAGGGGTGAGGAGAAGGGGCGGCCCTACGCCCTGCAGACGTGGGGTCTGGACCGTACGTCCGGTGGCAGGGGCTGACCGGCCGTACGACGGTGTTTTCCTGCGGGGACTGTGGAACGGTCATGACGCTCCTGTTCACCGTGGCCGGCAACGACGAGACAGGTGCCGTAGTCGGTGGGGAGAGCTGCGCATCTTCACCTGCCCCGCCGACCACCACGCCTTCCAGGCGGACCTGCCCTGACCTTGGGCGCCCCGCCCGGCACCTCGATCCACCGGACAGGCCGGCAATCACATGTGCAGCCAGGCGGATTGGAGGTTCGGGAGCCGCGGGAACGGCTGTGCCGGAGTCGTCCGGATCGTAGGATCGGTGATCTCTGCGGGAGGTGGTCATGGGCAGGCGGCACCCGGGCACTCCGACGCTGGAGGAGGTGGCCGCCCGCGCCGGAGTGGGCAGGGGCACGGTCTCCCGAGTCATCAACAACGCGGCCGGCGTCAAGGAGTCGACGCGACAAGCCGTGCGGCGAGCCATCGCGGAACTGGGGTACGTGCCCAATCTGGCGGCCCGGTCCCTCGCCGGACGACGGGCCGACGCCGTCGCGCTCGTCATGACGGAGCCGGACTGGCGGTTGTTCGCCGAGCCGTTCTTCTCCGGGATCGTCCCGGCGATCGGTGACGCGCTGGCCGACACCGGGCCACAGCTGCTGCTGACCCTGGTCCGCTCGGGAGCCGACCGGCAGCGCTTTGTGGAGTACGCCCGTGGCGGCCGGGTCGACGGGGTGTTGCTGATGTCCGTCCACGCCGACGATCCGCTGCCCGACATGCTCGCCGAGGCCCGGCTGCCGACGGTTCTGCTGGGACGCCGCTCGGGCGACGAGCACCTCAGCTACGTCGACGCGGACAACGTCGGCGGGGCCCGCGGCGCGGTCGCCCACCTCCTGGCCACAGGACGGCGGTCGATCGCCACGATCACCGGGCCGCTCGACATGTACGTCGCCCAGTGCCGGCTGCGCGGCTACCGCGAGGCCCTGGCGCAGGCCGGCCTGGACGCTCGGCCGTCATGGGTCGCCGAGGGTGACTTCAGCGAGGAGAGTGGTCGCCGGGCCATGGCTCGGCTCCTGCGACGGCATCCTGAGATCGACGGCGTCCTCGCCGCGTCGGACACGACGGCCGCAGGTGCCCTGGTGACGCTGCGCGCGGCGGGCCGCCGGGTACCGGAGGACGTGGCCGTCATCGGTTTCGACGATTTTCCCCTGGCCCAGCGCACCGAGCCACGACTGGCCACGGTCCGGCAGCCCCTCGAGGACATGGGCAGGACCATGGTCCAACTGCTGCTCCAGGAGATCGAGGAGTCGTCGGTGGCCTGGCGTCACGTGATCCTGCGAACCGAACTGGTGCTGCGCGAATCGGCCTGAGCGCTCTCGGCGACGACAGGGACGTCCACGGCGGGCGCTCGCCACGGCCCACGAGTGGGCCCGGCCGAAGCCGAACCCACGGCGAGCGGACGGCAGGGCGTGCAGGATCCCCCGGCTGCGACGATGAACCGCAGTCCAGAACCTGGTCAACCTAGTCGTTCGAGCCGGTGGCCGACGGCGGTACCTCGACGACGAAGAACAGGAAGCAGGTCTTGGTCGAGAGGTCATGGAAGCCGTCGGGGAACAGTTCACGGGCGGCCGGGTCGGGCTGCGGCTCGCTGATGACGGCAGGGCCGAAGCCGGCGGCGGTGAAGGCGTCGGTCATCGCGTGCAACGGCCTGCGCCAGAACTGCATCGGGTAGGACTGCCCGTTGAACGTCCAGTCGAAGGTATAGCTGGTGGTCGCGAAATAGTCGGGCCGAGGGTCCTGGAGCGCGTAGGCCACGAAAGGGTGGTCCACCGACGCGATCAGCCGGCCGCCGGGCCTGAGCACTCGCCGTATCTCGGCCAGCGTCGGCCCCCAGTCCTCCAGGTAGTGCAGCACCAGCGACGCGACCACGTCGTCGAACGCAGCGTCGGCGAACGGCAGTCGGCCGCTCAGGTCGGCCAGGTGCAGGGCCGCGTCGTCACCGAGTCGCCGCCTGGCCAGTGCCAGCATCCCGGCGCTGGCGTCGATGCCGGTGACGACGGCACCGCGTTCGCGCAGCGCGGCGGAGAGGGGGCCCGAGCCGCAACCGGCGTCCAGGATCCGACGGCCCGCCACGTCTCCGGCGAGGGCCAGCATCGCCGGGCGCGCGTAGTACGCGTTCACGAGGTTGTTCTCGGTTTCCGCCGAGTACGCCTCGGCGAAGCTGTCGTAGTCGTTCACCGGGGCCGGGTCCACAGGCTGGGCGACGCTCTTGGGCACGTTGGTTGCGCGTTCCATCGTCGCAGCCTATTGGTCACATGATCCAACGGACGGAACTCAGCAACGAGTTCGGGAGCGCTCCCAACGCGGCCGTTTGTCACCGAAGTTGGAGACTCGGCTCTGACCTGCACCTTCGACAGAAACTCGACGCCTTCGCGTCCACCGCCTTGTCAAGGCCATGACCCTCTCCTACATTCCCCTCAAACGGAGGTGATGGGAGCGCTCCCATCCCAGTGCGCGGCGGCGCTCCCGCGATCACTCCCCCACCCCTCCGAGAGGACCCCCATGCACATGTCATGGCACCCCCTCCCCCGCAGAGCCCACGGCCTGTTCGGCGCACTCCTCTCCTCGCTCGCCATCCTGACGGCGCTGCTGTGCAGTGCTCCGGCGGCCCAGGCCGACACCTCGATCTGCGAACAGTTCGGATCGACCACGATCCAGGGCCGCTACATCGTCCAGAACAACCGCTGGGGCACCAGCCAGACCCAGTGCATCACCGCCACCGACTCGGGCTTCCGGATCACCCAGGCCGACGGCTCGGTGCCGACGAACGGCGCCCCGAAGTCGTACCCGTCCGTCTACAACGGCTGCCACTACACCAACTGCTCACCGGGCACCGCACTTCCGGCGCAGCTCAGCAGCATCGCCGCCGCGCCGACCGGCATCTCCTACGGCTACGTGAACGACGCGGTGTACGACGCCGCCTACGACATCTGGCTCGACCCCACCCCCCGCACCGACGGCGTCAACCGGACCGAGATCATGATCTGGTTCGACAAGGTGGGCCCCGTTCAGCCCGTCGGCTCGCAGGTCGGCACGAGCACCGTGGCCGGGCGCCAGTGGCAGGTGTGGTCCGGCAACAACGGCTCCAACGACGTCCTGTCCTTCGTCGCCCCGTCGGCGATCTCCAGCTGGAACTTCGACGTCATGGACTTCGTCCGGCAGGCCGTCTCGCGGGGGCTGGCACAGAACAGCTGGTACCTGACCAGCGTGCAGGCCGGTTTCGAACCCTGGCAGAACGGCACCGGACTCGCCGTGACCTCCTTCTCCTCGACGATCGACACCGGCGGGAGTCCCGGCGGGCCCGGCAACTCGTCGGCCTGCACCGTCTCGTACGGGACGACCGTCTGGCAGGGCGGCTTCACCGCCGACGTCGCCGTCACCAACAGCGGTTCCTCACCGGTCAGCGGCTGGAAGCTGGCGTTCGCACTGCCGGCCGGACAGCAGATCACCCATGCCTGGAACGCCGGTCTCACGCCGTCGTCGGGAGCGGTCACGGCGAGCAATGCCACCTACAACGCGGAGATCCCCGCCCACGGCAAGGCCTCCTTCGGCTTCCAGGGCACCTACGTCGGCGCCTTCGCCAAACCCACGGGCTTCAGCCTCAACGGCACCGCATGCACGGCCGTCTGACCTCTGGGGTGGCACTCACGTCGCAGGAGACGGCGGCTACGCCGTAAGTCACACGATCTGACGTCAGACCGCGCACCGCGCCCGCCGGTACCGCTCACCGACGCCGGGCGGTCCGCAACAAGCGCACAGGGCCTGACCGGCATCCACTGCCGGCTGCCGCCCCCAGCTCCCACGCCCCATCTCCGCACCCGGGCGAGCGCGGCGCGTCCAGCAGTTGCGCCGGGCCCCCGTCCTGACAGACGTGCGTCAGGACGGGGCCCGGTCACCAGCACCGGCTCTCCGCTTCCGGTCCCGACCGGCCCGCGCCGCAGCGGCAGCCGCCCAGACCGGTCCCCGCAGCGCGCGCACCGCCCCACGCGACACACCCCTGCCCCACCTTGCACCCCCCAGAGCAACCTGAAGGAGGACACGTGACACACGCCCCTGGACGAGTGCGAGCACCCGAGCCGGGCCGCCCGCGGCGCCGGAAGACCTCACTCACCGCGGCGCTCGCCGCCCTGGCCCTGCCCCTGAGCCTGGCGGGTCAGCTCACAGGGCATCCGGCGGCCGCCGCCGAGGCCCACGTCGACAACCCGTTCGCCGGAGCCACCTTCTACCTCAACCCCGACTACACCGACCTGGTCGGCACCTCCGCCGCCCAGACCACCGACGCCACGCTCAAGGCCCGTATGCAGAAAGTGGGGACGTATCCCACCGCGGTGTGGCTCGACCGGATCGCCGCCATCACAGGCGGCGACGCCAACGCCGGCCGCAAGAGCCTCGCCGACCATCTCGACCTGGCCCTGGCGCAGAAGAAGCCCGGACAACCGATCACCGCGACCTTCGTGATCTACGACCTGCCCGGCCGGGACTGTGCGGCCCTTGCCTCCAACGGCGAACTCCCCCTCACCCAGGCCGGACTCGACCGTTACGAGAGCGAGTACATCGACGCCATCGCGAACGTCTTCAAGAACCCGAAGTACCAGGACGTCCGCATCACGACCGTCATCGAGCCCGACGGGCTGCCCAACTTGGTGACGAACACCGCCGACCCGGAGTGCGCCCGGGCGAAGAGCACCGGCATCTACGTCAAGGGCATCCAGTACGCCCTGGACAAGCTGCACGCCGTCCCCAACGTCTACACCTACCTGGACTTCGCGCACTCGGGATGGCTGGGCTGGGACAACAACCTGTCGCAGACCGTGCAGCTCTACACGGACGTCGCCAAGGGCACCTCGGCGGGCTTCGCCGGCGTCGACGGACTGATCACCAACGTCGCCAACTACACCCCGCTCACGGAACCCTTCCTGACCGACCCGGACAAGAACGTCGGCGGGAGCCCGGTCAAGTCCGGCAAGTTCTACGAGTGGAACCCCAATTTCGACGAGACCGACTTCACCAGGAACGTGCACCGGGCGCTCCTCGCCGCGGGCTGGCCCGATGCGACCGGCATGCTGATCGACACCTCCCGCAACGGGTGGGGCGGCACCGGGCGCCCCACCGCGGAGAGCACCAGCACCAGCCTCGAGACCTACATCGGCGACTCCCGCGTCGACCGCCGGGCCCACCGGGGCCTGTGGTGCAACGTCAGCGGCGCAGGGCTCGGACAGCCCCCGCAGGCCGCACCCGCCGGCTACCCCGACTCCCACCTCGATGCGTTCCTGTGGGTCAAGCCGCCGGGCGAGTCGGACGGCGCCGCCACCGACATCCCCAACGACGAGGGCAAGCGCCTGGACCCCATGTGCGACCCCACGTACACGGCACCCAACGCGGGCAACAACAAGACCGGCGCCCTGCCGAACGCTCCCCTGGCCGGGCACTGGTTCCCCGACGCGTTCGCGATGCTGGTGCGGAACGCCCACCCGACGGTGCCCGCGGACGGCGGTGGCACCCCGGGCGGTGACTCCACCGCGCCCACCGCACCGACCGCGCTGAAGGCGACGGCGAGGACCGGTACCAGCGTCTCTCTCGCCTGGACCGCGTCCACCGACGACACCGGGGTGAGCGGTTACGACGTCTACCGCGACGCCACCAAGGTCAGCGTCACGCAGGTGACCGGCACCGCCTTCACCGACACCGAAGACCAAGTGAACGTGCATCACGAAAACACAGTGTCGGCCAGTCCTGCTGTTCTGCATCTCAGCCATCACTCGACTACGTAGGGTGCTCGGTATGCAGCTTCGGTACGGCTTCCGCCTGTACCCGACACCAGGCCAACGCAATGCGCTGGCAAAAGCGCTCGGGTGCGCCCGCGTCGTGTTCAACGACGCGGTGCGTGCCCGGGAGGCGCGACGGGCAGGCCGTTCCCGACGGCGGCCGAGCTGTCCCGCACGCTGATCACCCAGGCCAAGCGGACCGCCGAGCGTGCCTGCCTGGGTGAGGTGTCCGCGGTGGTGCTGCAGCAGGCGCTGCGCGATGCCGAGGCCGCCTACCGCAACTTCTTCGCCTCCCTCAAGGGGCAGCGCGCGGGGCCCACCAGGCTGGGCGCGCCGAGGTCCAAGTCACGCAAGCAGGCGCGGCAGTCGAGCCGGTTCACCGCGAACGCCCGCTGGTCCATCACCCCGGCCGGGCGGCTGAACCTGCCGAAGATCGGTGAGGTACGGGTGAATTGGTCCCGCACCCTGCCGTGTGTGCCGTCTTCGGTGACCGTCATCAAGGATGCGGCGGGTCGGTACTTCGCATCCTTCGTCGTCGACACCGACCCGGCCGCGGATCTGCAGCGGATGCCCGAGGCCGAGGCGAGCATCGGTATCGATCTCGGGCTGGCCCACTTCGCGGTGCTCTCCGACGGCACCAAAATCGACTCCCCACGGTTTCTGCGCCGCGCGGAGAAGAAGCTCAAGAAGGTCCAGCGGGAGCTGTCCCGCAAGCAGAAGGGATCGAAGAACCGGGAGAAGGCCCGCCGGAAGGTGGCCCGCGCGCACGCCCAGGTGGCCGACGCGCGCCGCGACTTCCACCACCAGCTCTCCACGAAGCTGATCCGCGAGAACCAAGCGGTCGCCGTGGAGGACCTGGCGGTGAACGGACTCGCGCGCACCCGGCTGGCCAAAAGCGTGCATGACGTGGGCTGGTCGACGTTCGTGAACATGCTGGAGTACAAGGCGAAGCGGTACGGGCGCACCTTCGTCAAGATCGGCCGGTTCGAACCCACCAGCCAGGTGTGCTCCACCTGCGGGCACCGCGACGGGCCCAAATCCCTCACCGTGCGGGAATGGACCTGCCCCGCCTGCGGCACCCGCCACGACCGGGACCACAACGCCGCGAAAAACGTGAAATCGGCCGCCGGACTGGCGGTGACAGCCTGTGGAGCGCCGGTAAGACCAGAACCCCATCTGGCACAGCGCAACGAAGCACGAAGCCACGGAAGCCCGCCCGATGCCCGTGCCGCCTAGGCACGGCACCGAGCGAGCAGGCCAGAACCTCCTTCCTTCAGGAGGGAGAGCAAGTCAATACTTCACCCGGGACGGCGGCTCCCCCGCCGTCTACGCCTGGTGCGACTACGCGGCCGTCGGCTGCTCCGACGTCACGCTGAGAGTCGTACCCCTGACCACGCCGGTGGCGGGAGCCGACGGCTATCTCGAGGTCGGCTTCACCGGCGGAACCCTGGCCGCCGGCCAGTCCACCGGTGAGCTGCAGCTACGGATGAGCAAATCCGACTGGTCCGACTTCGACGAGGTCGGTGACGCCAGCCGGTCCACGGCCACCACCTACACCGACGTCCCGGCGATCCCCGCCTATCTCGGCACCGCCCTCGCGTGGGGCACCCCGCCCGCCTGATCCACCCGCCCCCGGGCACACGCCCTCACGCCCTCGCCCTCCTGGAGAACGCCCTCCGGGAGGGCGAGGCACCCCTCATCCGCCGGCAACGGCCCCGCAGCGGAGGAGGGCGTCGCCCCGCCGGCACAGGCACAACCCGGAACCCGCCCGCTCGTGCACAGGCCCGCTGCCGCTCCCTCACAAGGGACCGGCAGCGGCCGTGGTCCTGATGTGAGTCGTCCGTTGCTGCGCCTCCTCACTCGAGAGGCACGGGACAGCGGGTGCCGGCCCCCGCGGCACGGCCTGCGCGTACCGTGCCGGAGCCGGGGAAGGCGCACGTTCGCAGACGGACCGGCGGACCTCGCGCGCCCGCTCCGTCGGGGCCCCCAGAGCGGCAGTCCGGCCCGTGGCAGGCCCGGGCCCGGGTGTGCGTACAGTGAAACGAGGAAGGTGTTTGGGCAAACAGGCACCGCAGTGCTGCCAGCAGCACGGACGTCGCCGTGTGGCGCCGAGCCGGATGCTGCCAGATCAGGAGGCCCCGCCCGTGACCGAGTACCCGCCACCGCCCACTACCCGCCCGACTACCGGACCCCTTGCTCAGGACGGCGAGCAGCAGGCGATCGACGAGCGGAACCGGCGACTGGCACGCGCCGGCGTCGCGCGCGCCGAACGGCTTCTTGTCCGCCGCTACCGGCTCTCGTCCACCAGGGAAGCATTCGACCTGCTGCGTCACAGCTCCCAGCAATTCAACATCAAAGTGCACACCCTCGCCGAGACGGCCGTCCGCGTGCCCCCTCCGGCGGCGGGCGCCGTGAACTGGGTGCCGACCCGTCCGCACGGAGCGGCGCCCCTGCTGCCCGCCCTGCGGACGAACGGGCAGGGGTTCGTCAGCCACAGTGCCGTCCTGAAGGCCGCGCTGACCCGTACTCTGCACATCACCGGTGCCGAGATGGGCAATGTGCAGCTGGTGGAGAACGGCATGCTCCGTATGGAGAAGCACAGCGGGCTTAACCGCCACTTCACCGACTACTTCGCCTTCGTCGAAACCTCCACCACCTCCTGTGCGCAGGCCGCGGAGGAGAGTCGTCAGGTCACCGTCAAAGATGTCGCCGCCTCCGACACCTTCGACGAAGGCTCCCGGCACGTGATCCTGCAGGCCAGCAGCCGCGCCTGCCACAGCGTCCCCCTGCGCAGCCCGAACGGCACCGTGATCGGCATGATCTCCTCCCATCACGAGCAGACCCTGCACGACCTCGCCCCTGCCCAACTGGCCGAGCTCGATCAGGTCGGCGTCCAGGTCGGCCGGTGGCTGCTCTGGCACCGCAACACGGCCGTCTTCACCGCCCTGAACCATCTGCACGCCAACGCCACCCGCTGACGCGTGACAGGTGTCGGCACACCGGCAGGGGGCACTCCGGCTGCAGGGCTCGCTTGGGGACGCAGGCGAGAGTCGCCGGCCCAGCGGCCGGCGCCTGTGTGCCCGCCGGTCCCCTCGCGAGGCGGCCGGCGGGCACACCCCAGTCCCCTGGCCGATGGAGCCGTCCGGCTCCGGCTCCGCACATGACCCGCCAGACCGCTTCCAGCCCTCCACCAGCGCGGACACCAAGCGCGTCATGGACAGCCGGGGGTCGGCTGTCTCCGGCCGGCTGGTCATCAGGAGGTGGGTGGGCAGTGCCGACGATGGCAAGGGCCACGGTGTCCGGGTCGACGGTCTCCGCCACCCGGCCGAGCCCTCTTTCGGCCTTCAGGTAGCCGGTGGTGGCCCCCTGGATCGCGGTGAGGCCCGGCGCCCCGCCTTCCAGGGCCTTCGTCTGCCCGGCTGGCCCCGCGCTCAACGGCTTTGTGGCGGCGATGGCGTCGCTGCGCGACATTCTGCCCGCCGGCGACTTCGGGCGGCCGGGCCCGCCCGGCATGTTCTCCCTGGCTGCGCCAGACCGCATCCACGACGTCCTCACCGCGTCCGGGTTCACCGAGATCAGCATCAACCGGGCGCAGACGTACGGGACATGGGGGCATGGAGCCGAGGATCCGGCGCGATTTCTGCTGGGCACCGGCCCCGCCGCCACCTGATGGAACAGGCTGACGCGGCCGCGCGGGCCCGAGCTTGCCGCACCCTGGCGGACCATCTACGCGCCCAGCGGGCGGCGCACGGCACGCTCCGGCTTCGCAGCACGTCGTGGCTGGTCACGGCGGACCGCCCGGCCGACCCGTTCGACCCGTCCGGCAGGCTCTAGCAGGGCGGCGGTCTGCCCGCTCATCGGGACTTCTGCTCGACAGCCGGCTGCGGCGCGCCCTCCTCAACGGGCAGCCCCCCAGCAGCCGCTCAGGGCGTCAGCGTCCCTGCCTGGAGCTTCGGCCCCGCGGCGGGCGCGGTGCCCGTCGCGGTCGGCGTGCAGTCTCAGGCGCGTTGTCGGCGGCACCTGCGGAGGAGAACCCGCCGGGAACACGGGGAACGTCCGGTGCCGGGACCGTCTCGGCCCGCTGCACCACCGGGGCGGGGCGGTGCTGGGCGCGGCCCACGACGGAGGCGTGCGGGATCAGCGGTGCGCAGGTCTCGCAGACCTCTTCGACCTGCCAGACGCGGCCTACGGTCGCGTCGTGGCGCAGGATGAGCAGCACGCCGCCCGTGCAGTGGTGCACCTTGGCGTGCGGGTGCGCCTCGCAGTGCTCGGCGCGGCAGTGGCAGGAGGCGTTGGCGCGGACGGTGGCGGCCCGGGCGTGGGCGGCCGCATGCCGCGCGGCGAAGGCCCGCAGTGCCGCCAGGTCCCTGGAGCGCGCCGGCATCCGGCAGGCGGCGGTGCTGCAGGTGACGGCAGCCGTACGGTCGGCGTGCCCGGTGAGCCGTACGGTCCAGGACCGTCCGGGCATGCGCTCGGTGGGCGCTTCGCTGGAGGCGGTAGTCAAACGGGGCCGTCCGATCGTCGTACTCGAAGTGATGGATGCGCGCGGGCGCGGTGCCAACCGTGTGGCCCCCGCAGGGCTTCTGCACCAGCAGCATTCTTCCCCCGCGGGACCGGTCCCAAGCCCTGCATACTGCAGACGCAGGTGTTTCACCTGCACGTGGGGCGGCCCGAGGAGCCGTGTGCGCAGGTTCGAGTCCTGCCGGGGCGCACTTACAAACCCTCCCCCGGGGGGGACTGGTAGGGGCGGTCAGGAAGCGGTGACGCTCCATGCCGGAGGATGATTCGCATGACATCCGAGGACGGCTACCTGCTGGACAATCGGCAACACGAGGCCGGTCGGCGCTTCGCCGCCCTGGCCGAGCTCTTCGATCCCTGGACGCTCGACCACCTCGACCGACTGGGGCCGGCAGCCGGGTGGCGCTGTTGGGAGGTGGGAGCGGGCGGGCTCTCGGTGCCCACCGCGCTCGCCGAGCGAGTCGGGCCCACCGGGCAGGTACTGGCAACGGACGTCGACACCTCCTGGCTGACCGGCCCGATCCCCACCCCGGTCGAGGTGCGGCGCCACGACGTGGCCCGGGACGAGCCGCCGGCCGGAGGCTTCGACCTGGTGCACGCGCGACTGGTGCTGGTGCACCTGCCTGACCGGGCCGAGGCGCTGCGCCGGATGGCCGCAGCGGTGCGACCCGGCGGCTGGCTGGTGGTGGAGGACGCCGACCCGGCGCTCCAGCCCCTCGCCTGCCCTCACGAACGTGGCCGGGCCGAAGAGCTGGCGAACCGGATCCGCCGCGGGTTTCGCGCGCTGCTCGCCCAGCGCGGTGTGGACCTCGCCTTCGGCCGCTCCCTGCCCGTCCTGCTGCGCGACGCCCGGCTGCGTGACGTCCGGGCCGAGGGCTACTTTCCCCTCGCCTCACCGGCCTGCCGGGAACTGGAGGCCGCAACCGTGCGTCAGCTGCGCGAGCGGCTGGTGGCGGGTGGGCTGGCCACAGACGCGGAGATCGACCAGCACTTGACCCACCTGCGTGAAGAGGAGCTGGACATCACCACCGCCCCGCTCGTCACCTGCTGGGGCCGCCGCCCCGCATAGGTTGACGCTGCGGAACGCCGCAAGGTCACCGTCTTCTCGAGAAATAGCCGCGGGCCACACCGCGTTGCCGCAACCATGACCACGAACGCGCCGCGGCCCGAGGTGCTGCGATACACCGCCTTCTCCAGCGCCCCCGACGGCGGGAACCCCGCCGGTGTCGTTCTCGATGCCACCGACCTGGACGACAGCGCCATGCTGGCCATCGCCGCCGGCCTCGGATACTCGGAGTCCGCTTTCCTGACCGCGCCCCCGGCGGATCTCGGCGGCCGGCCAGGAAGGGCCTACAGCATCCGTTACTTCAGTCCGAGGGCCGAGGTGCCGTTCTGCGGGCACGCCACTGTCGCGACCGCCGTCGCACTCGCCGAGCGGGTGGGCCCCGGGGAGCTGCTTTTCGCGACGCGCGCGGGCACCGTGCCGGTGCAGGTGGCCGAGGAAGGCGGGACCATCACGGCCACACTCACCAGTGTCGAGCCGTACGTCGAAAAGATCGCTGACGTCGACCTCGCGGAGGCGCTCGCCGCGCTCGGCTGGCCGGTCGCCGATCTCGACCCGGCCTTTCCGCCCCGTATCGCGTTCGCCGGTGCCCGCCATCTCGTTGTCGCGGCGGCGACTCGCGCGCGTCTGGCGGATCTCGCGTACGACTTCGCGCGCCTCGAAGCCCTGATGCACCGTCTGGACCTGACCACCGTCCAGTTGGTGTGGCGGGAGTCGGCCACCGTCTTCCATGTTCGCGACCCGTTCCCCGTCGGCGGCGTCGTCGAGGACCCCGCGACCGGCGCCGCGGCCGCCGCGTTCGGCGCATACGCCCGCGAGCTGGGCCTGGTCCCCGAGGACGCCGTCCTCAGCCTGCACCAGGGCGAGGACCTGGGCCGTCCTGGCGAACTCACGGTGACGCTGCGCGCGGGTGACTCACGCGTCCGTGTCAGCGGCACGGGAGTTCGCATCAGCTGAACCGGGTACGAACCGGGTACGACCGGATCATGCCGCTTCGCAGAGTCGACGCACGCCGTCCCGTCGTTGGCGTCGGACCGCCGCGGTGGGGCACCGCATGCCCCGGCCGTGAGGCCGCGGCATGCGGTGCTCCGACAAGGGTTCTCAGCCGGACGCATGGTGGCCCGTCGGCCCGCGGCCGAAGGCCGCGTGCGGGCCGCTCTCCGTACACCGCCCGGGCGGATCGTCTAGTCGTCGATCGCCGCACCGTAGCGCGCGTCCGTCGGCAGACCGCCGAACGCGCTCGCGCCGTAGTTCCAGGAGCCGTAGGTGGTCAGGCCCGAGCTGCCCGCGGAGAACACCCAGACGTAGCCGTCGTTGGTGTTCTCCCCGGGTGCCGAGGCGAGCAGGCCGAAACGGCCGTCGTCGTTCGGGTCGGTGAAGGAGACCTGGCCGCCGAACTTGTCGCCCTTCTCGACCGTGCCCGGGACGTTCGCGGTGCCCTGGGTCACGGACACTGCGCCGGTGGACGTCATGCCCTTGGCCGAGCCGCGCAGGACCGTGAAGGCGCCCGCGTCCGCGACGCTGCCGATGTCCTCCGCCGCGACGCCGATCGCCACGTCCGCGTAGCCGTCGCCGTTGCTGTCGCCGACGGAGAGGTCGGTGCCGAAACCGTCGCCCTGCTCGCTCGCGCCCGGCACGCCGGCCGAGTTCTGGGTCCACCACACGGGTGGGGTTCCCGGCCCCTCCTGGCCGGCGGGCCCGTCCGCACTGCCGTAGTAGACGCCGACCATGCCGCCGGTCATGCTCGCGCCGCCGTCGTCCGGGCTGTGCGGCTCTCCGGTGACCAGGTCGTCGTAGCCGTCGCCGTTGACGTCGCCGGACGCGACGACCGGGCCGCCGCGCACCGCGGTGACCGGGAGCGGCTCTTGGTTCGACGCGGTGCCGGGCAGGATGTACGACCATCCGTAGCCCGGCTCGTCGCCCACGCTGGTGCCGGAGACGACCAGGTCGGCGAAGCCGTTGTTGTCGTAGTCGCCCGTGGTCATCGACTTGGGCCGGATGCCCGGCGCGTCGTCGGCTGAGGCCCGGCTGAGCGTCTTCCGGGGAGGCGAAGTGAGCGTGGTGCGCGACTTCTGCACCGGTCGCCGCGCCTGCGTGTCCGTGCTCTTGACGCTGGGCTGTGGGGCGGGCTCGAAGGTGTAGACCGTCAGCCCGACCGAGTCCATGACGGCGAGGAGATCGCCCGGGGTGGTGTCATCGAAGCGGGCCGCGGCGAGCGAGGCGCCGAACCGGCCGCCCGTCGTGGGGCCGTCGGACTGGAGCCAGTCGCTGACCGATCCGGTGAGTCCGTTCGGCGTGCCCCAGAGGATGACGGCGCCGCCCGCGTTGGCGACGGTGCCGAGGTCCTCGCCGGGAATGCCGATGATCGCGTCGTCGTAGCCGTCGCCGTCGAGGTCGCCGGTGGCCAGCGACGTGCCGAAGCCGTCTCCGGTCTCGGCGGCGCCGGGGACACCCGTGGAGTTCTGGCTGAAGGCCTTGGCTCTGATCGTGCCGATGCCCTTGGGCCCGCCGTACTGCACGGTGACCATGCCGGCGCCCTTGTACCCGCCGACCGCCGCCCCGGGGCCGGCGACGAGCACGTCGTCGTATCCGTCTCCGTTGAAGTCGGTGTTGCGGTCGTTGGCTTGTGTTCCGCCGGGTGTTCCGGCGTAGGCGCTCGGAGCGGTCGCGATGACCGCGCCCGTCACGAGGAGGAACGATGCCGCCGCGACGGCGGCCGAGCGGTGCTTGCGCATGAGCGGCTCCTTGGCTCAGATACGACCGGCTTGCTCGGGGGCGCGGGGGGTGTCCGGACAGGTCCCGTTCCTGTGTCCGGTGCCGTGTTTGACGCGGGATGCGGAGGAAGGGTTGTACGGGAGGCGTATCTCCCATGCATTTCGGTGCCGCCCACTGGTGTCGATGAGGGGGGCGTCGGCGATGACGTGCAGGTGCACCTGCTCCCGGCGAGGAATACTGACACGGCGCCACCGAAGGCCGCGTCGTGTCGTTCTCCCCTGGGCGGTCCGCGGCACGGGCGCTGACCGATGAGTCCTGCCGGCCCGGGGAGTCATCACCGTCGTCGACAACGCAGGAGGAACACATGCCGCAGTTGCTGAGAGTCCAGAACTTCAGTGTCTCGAGCGACGGGATCGCCGCCGGTGAGGAGCAGAGTCTCGAGAGGCCGTTCGGTCACGTCGAGCCCGAGAGGCTGTTCGCATGGGCCGGCGCCACAGCGAGCTGGCCCATGCGCCGCGACCCCGGAGGCAGCCGGGGCCTGGACGACTACTTCACGCGGGACTTCGCGCACAACATCGGCGCCGAGATCATGGGCCGCAACAAGTTCGGGCCCCAGCGCGGGCCCTGGCACGACCACGAGTGGCGCGGCTGGTGGGGAGAGGAGCCCCCGTTCCACACCCCGGTGTTCGTCATGACCCACCACAAGCGTCCCTCGTTCACGCTCTCCGACACCACGTTCCACTTCGTCGACGGCGACCCGGCCACCGTCCTCGAGCAGGCGCGGGAGGCAGCGCGCGGCAAGGACGTGCGCCTCGGCGGCGGGGTCACCACCATCCGGAACTTCCTCGACGCCGACCTCGTCGACACCCTGCACGTGGCGGTCTCACCGGTGAAACTCGGTACCGGGCTACGTCTTTGGGAGTCCCCCGAGGAGCTGCTCGACCGGTTCCACCTCGACGTCGTACCCAGCCCGAGCGGCGTGACGCATCACCTGTTCTGGCGCAAGTGACACTGCGACCCGTCCGGGGCTGCCGGCACGGCCGATGCGGGCATGGCCCTGGATGACCCGGTGGTCGTGAGCCGGTGGTTCCGGGCGGTCGTCCGCAGGCAGCGAGGGACCCTGAGTCCCCCGTCCGCAACCTCCTGGACGAACCACCCGGCCCTACGGCGCGGTCGGTCCTCGTCCCGCAGCCGGTGCCAGTTGCGGGTGCGGTGCAGGACGCAGCCGGAGCCGAACAGGGCGGCCACTTGTCTACCACCCGCACTGATCGCCTCCGGCATCGACACCACCGTTTACGATCACCGCCGGTCCGGTGGCGGGCCTCCGGCGCAGACGTGACGCACAAGAGGATCGCCGGGACGGCACCCCAGGTGGGAACGCACCACCCGCCGCGCCGCCGCCAAGGCAGAACACCAGTTCATAGGCGGGCGGCGCCGGGTCTACGGGCGCGGGAGCGACCGAGCCGGAGCTATGGGGCGACGCAATACACATCCATCCGTGGCCGCGCTCGGGCGCCGCAGCGCGGCGCCGGGTCTCACGCATCGAGTACGGCGGCCACCGCCTCGATCTCGACGAGCTGGTCCTTGTAGCCGAGCACAGTGACGCCCATCAAAGTGCTGGGGACGTCATGGTCGGCGAACGAGTCCCGGACCACCTCCCAGGCAGCGACCAAGTCCTCCCGCCGGCCCGATGCGACAAGCACCCGCGTACTGATGACGTCCCGCAGTGACGCCCCCGCGGCAGTGAGAGCAGCCTGCATGTTCTCGACGGCTTTCGAGGCCTGGCCCGCGTAGTCCCCGATCGCCGCCGTCGAGCCGTCGTCGTTCAAGGGACACGCTCCGGCGAGGAAGATCAGGCGGGACTCGGCGGGCGCCGTGGCCGCGTAGGCGTACTCGGCGACGTCGGACAGGGAGTCCGAGCGGATAAGGGTGATAGCACGGGCCACGGTCGTCGAGTCCTTTCCCAGCGAATGCGGAGCGCGGCCATCCTGCCAACCAGGCACCGGCATCCGCCTTCTGTTTTCCCCCGGCAGCCTGGGAGTGCCGATCCGTCCGCCGTTCGGCGCGTCGCCCTCACGTGCGCGGCTGCCTACCCTCTCCGCCCGCAGCGAGGTGACCGGCTTCGCCGGCGACCGATGAGTTCCGGTGCCCGCCGGGGTCTGTCTCAACGGAAGCGAAAGCCACGCACCAGCTCTGTGAGGGGACCATGACCACCCACGCCCTACCACCCGTCGTCGACGCCGCGACCTGGGAGCACCGGCTCGAGGCACTGCGTGCCCGGGAGAAGGCCGCGACCCGGGAGCTTGACGCCATCGCCGCCGAGCGTCGGCGCCTGCCGATGGTCGAAATGCCCGACTACACCCTCGAAGGGGAGGACGGCCCGGTTCGGCTCGTGGACGTCTTCGAAGGCAAGAAGCAGGTGATCGTCTACCACCACATGTGGTTCCCGGGCAAGGAATGGCAGTGCCCCGGCTGCACCGGGTTCACCTCGCAGTACACCCGCCTGGAGTTCCTGGACGCCTACGATGCACGCTTCGTCGTCGTCACCCAGGGCCCGATCAAGGAGGCGCTCGCCTACAAGGAGCGGGTCGGCAATCGGATGGCGTGGTACTCGACCGCCAACAGCCCCTTCGGGGCCGACGTCGGCGCGCCGCCGGACGGAGGGTTCGCCGTCAACGTGTTCCTGCGCGACGGCGACACCGTCTACCGCACCTGGCACACCAACGGCCGGGGGACGGAGCAGCTCAGCCACACCTTCGGGCTGATCGACGTCCTGCCGTACGGACGGCAGGAGGAATGGCAGGACTCGCCCGAGGGCTGGCCCCAGTCGCCCACCTACAGCCGGTGGGCGACCTCGCAGGACATCGCGGCGCGCTACGGCACGGGGTGAGCATCAGGGCATCGGCGGCGCGCGGCTCGGCGTACCGCCGTCCCCGCATGCACCTGTGCCGTCCGAGGTGTCCCTGTTCTACCTGGCGGGTGCCACCGTGCCCTCCGAGGACACCCCGGCGCCGCCGCGGCTGCAGCCGGTGCGGGACAGCACCCTGCTGGCCCACGTCGGGGGGTTGCGACCGTGGATTACCGGCCGCTGGTCGTGCGGCGCAACGGCGACGTGCTGGCCCAGCCCGCCTGCTCGTCGACGGTCAGGTCGCCGGAGTGTGGCGCGCGGTCGACAGCGGACTGGAACTGACCGCCTTCCGGGCGACCACTTGACGGCGGCCGCATGTCGGCACGACAGCCCGATGCCGGCGGGAGCTCCGCATCCGGGCTGCCGGCCGCGTGAGCCCTTGCCGTGACGAGCGCCGGGAGTTCGCCGACCATCCCGAACCAGCCGATGCGGGGGGCTGCTGCGATCGCGGCTGTCAGGCCGTCACCCTCTCGCGGGCGGTGCGGGCGTCCGGGGTCAGGTCCAGGTTCAATGTCCGCCCGGGCCGGCAACGTGCGGCACTGCTTCCGCGTGCGCCCGGGCGAGGAACTGTCAGTGGCTGGAGCCACACTGACGGGATGAGCCTCCCCTCGTCCACCACGGCTGATGCGGCCCAGGCCTCCCCTGTCTGGGTGGAGTCGATGGGCGGCCCGTTGGTCGTCGTTCCCCTCGCGGCGCCGGTCCAGCGGCGGAACATGCCGATATTCACTTGCGGAGGTACGTCACTCAGGTCAACGTCGCTTGACACCTGACGAAGCCAGAGGAAACGAGACGACCGTGCAGAGCCACCCCATCGACCACGAACTGATCCGGGCTGCGGCTCACGTAGCCCGCACTCGTTGCCAGGGTGACAACCACACCATGGCCGCCGCGGGCCGCGCTCAGGACGGCCGGATCGTGACGGCGGTGAACGCCTATCACTTCACCGGAGGCCCCTGCGCCGAACTGGTCCTCATCGGCGCGGCGGCCGCCCAGGGGGCGCACGAATTGGACACGATCGTGGCCGTGGGCGACCGCGACCGGGGGGTCGTACCCCCGTGCGGGCGATGCCGTCAGGTCCTTCTCGACTACTTCCCCGCCCTCAAGGTCATCGTTGGCGAAGGCGACCTCGTCCGCACCGTCGGTATCGCCGACCTGCTCCCCGAAAGCTACGTCTGGGCCGACCACCAGCTCGACGCCGAGTGAACTCCCGAACGGTCCGTCACGTCGTAACAGCAGTGCCCTGAGGGGTGTCCCGTGAATGATCGTTCTCGCGGTCGGGATCGTCCTGCCGTTGCGACGACCGGGCGCTTACCCGGAGAGCATGAGGTCGTGCATGTGGGCGATGCCGGATATCGCGTGGTGGACGCCGTCACCACGTAGGCGGCAATCGCGCAGGATCTTCCAGGTCTTCATGCGGGCAAAAGCGTGCTCGACGCGGGCTCTCACCTGCTTGTGGCTCTTGTTGTGGGCCTGCTTCCAGGCCGGGAGTTCCTCGCCCTTGCGGCGGCGGTGCGGGATGACCAGTCCGGTGCCCGGGTAGCCGCCGTCGACGATTGTGGTGGTGTTCCCGACAGCGGCCTTGGCGCCGGACTCGGCCCAGGCCCGGCAGCCGTTTCGGTTCCCTGGCAGCGGTCGGCCGACCACGACCACCAGCCGGGTGTCAGCGTCGATGACCACCTGATGGTTGATGGAGTAGCGGTAATTCTTCGACTGCTCGGCCACCTTGTGGTCCCGGGTCGGAACCGGGGTGCCGTCCACGATCAGCACCGCGTCCTTCGCGAACCGCTTGCGCGGCTGGAGTGCGAGCTTCGGGCCGAGGTGGTCGATGACCCGGTCGGCCGCGGACTCCGACACCCCGAAGAGCAGGGTCAGTTGTCGCAGCGTCAGGTTCGTCCGCCAGTACGCTGCCACCAACAGCACACGGTCCTCCCACGACAGCTTCCCTGACCGTCCCCGGCCGGACGCATCGGCGCCCTCGCGCCGCAGTTGGGGCCACCAGCTTGCCGAAGACGCGTGGGCTCAGCCCGGTGTACGGGGCTGTCCAGGGCGGCTCCGACGCCGTAACCACACCAACCACGGCCCAGATCATCGCAGCCGTTGCTGCGAACCGATCAAGGAGCCAGCCCCACAGAAACGCCGGCCAGGCGGTCGGGAGGTAGAGCGAGCTTTGCGGGATTGCGAACCGAGTACTCGCCGTCGTTGACACGGACACCGCGTTCCGTGGTCGTCCAGCGCGCCGGACCCCACAGGCCCTGGGCTTCGAGGAGAGCGGCGGCCAGCGTGTCGGCGGCCTCGGCCTTGGTGCGGGCCCGCAAGGCAGCCGCCAGGCGATCCTTCGCATCGTCGGGTAGGGCATCGTCGCCGAGGGCGGGCAGCAGGAGCAGCAAGCGGGCGTGGGGGTCTGTGGTGGTGCCACCGGGCAAGGCGTTGCCCGCCGCCGCGACCAACTCCGGCCAGGCCAGTCCGGGGCCCATGAAGTGGCCTTCCTCCGTGGCGAGGAGCTCGACCCGGTCCCAGTCGGGGTGGTGCAGGAGATAGTCGACTCCCTCGTCCTCCTCGAACGTGCGGTAGACGATATGAACGCGGTGGCCGGCCCGTAGCGGGATGGTGAACGTGGGCCAGTCGGCCTGCTCGAACAACCGGCGCTGGAAGGCTCCGGCCGCCTCGTAGTCGGCTCCGTACAACAGCTCCTCCACGTCTGTACTGTCTGCCCAGTTGTGGAGGTGTGCCAGCCAGAACAATCGCTCGTTCAGCAGCTCAGGCCGGTGAGTGAACGGCTCATCGCCGTAACCCGGCAACCGGACAGGGTGCAGATCCGCGCTGTTCGTCACATAGGTCATCATGCCGCCCAGCGCTGCCGAGACGATAGTTCGGTACTTACGGGACAGCCCTTGGCAGCCCTATGCGCCGGGGTCGCGGAGGCCGACCGCATCGTGCCGCCAGAAGGGCTCTGCGTAGACCAGCGTCCCGTTCATCCACGTCTCGTACCCCGGCAGCCTGATGGCCTGGAAGGCGCCGTCCGGAATGCGCAAGGAGGGCTTTCGGAAGCCCTGGTCGCCGCCGGGCGCGAACCCGAAACGGGAGTAGTAGCCCGGATCGCCTTCCAGGAAGACGAGCGGGACGGCCCGCTCGGCGAGCACCTTCAGCCCGTGCCGGACCAGGGCCGAGCCGACACCGCGCTTCTGGTGCTCGGGTGTGACAGCCAGGGGGCTGAGCACCTGCACCTCGACCAGCCGCCGAGGGGCGTCGAGCAGACTGCGGGTGAACATGACGTGCCCGACGGACTGCCCGTCGTCCTCGGCGATTAGTGAGAGACCGTCCCCGGGAGTCACGGTGTCCCGCAGGGTGTCGACCAGGTCGGCCACGACACGGCCGTGGTCACCGAACGCCCGCAGGTGAAGGTTCCGCACGGTCTCTCTGTCACTGGGAAGTTCCTCGCGAAGACGCATGCCCGCAGGGTAGGGAGCCCTCCCGCACGCTCGCACCGGGTTTTGGAGCCCGGCCGACGCGGCGCCTCGACAGCTGCTCCAGCCAAGCGTCCTCCTTGTGCCGCCGGAGCCAAGCCCACGGGCCGGCCGCGGCCGTCTGTGGAGGGGGTGTGGCCGAGGAAGTGCGCAGGTCCGTCGTGGTGACGCCCACCAAGGCGACGGCGCCGAGACACAGCAGGCCGCCGCTGACGAGAGCCGCTGCTCCCGAGGTGGCGTCCGCGACCAGGCCGCCGCGCATGTTTGCCGATGTCGGGCCCGGCCTGCCCGACGATCTGCTCAGCGGCGCTGACGCGGCCCAGCAGTTCGCGCGGGGTGTGCGTCTGGACGACGGTGCCCCGGGACACGACGGAGACGGTGTCTGCGGCGCCGGCCATGATGAGGAAGGCCAATCCGGTCCACGGGTCGGGTGACATGCCGAACAGGGTCAACGCCGCGCCCCACACGGCGCTTCCGCCCAGCATGACCAGGCCGGGGCGGGGCAGCCCGGTGAAGGTCCCGGAGAAGAGGGACGCGGCCACGCCGCCGAGGGCGATGGCCGTGAGGAACAGTCCGAGCGTCCGCGGGTTGCCGCCGAACCGTTCCGCGTTGACCAGAGGGAACAGGCCGATGGGCATCGACAACACGGTGGTGGCCATGTCGGTGAGGAGGGCCCCGCGAACGGCGGGAGTGCGGCCGAGGAAGGCCAGACCGTCCAGCACCTCCCGCAGGCCCGGCCGTGCGCCCTCGCCGCCGGCTTCCATGCGCGGCAAGCCGAACGCGCCGTAGAGCGCGGCGACGAACGTCAAGGCGTCGATCAGGTAGCAGCCGCCGATGCTCCACCCGCCCACGATCAGTCCGCCCAGAGCGGGACCCACCAGCATGGCGCCCTGGAAGGAGAGTCGTCTCAGCGCCAGTCCCGCTGCCAACTGGTGCTGGGGCAGCAGGTGAGTAAGGAACGTGCGGGAAGCCGGGCCACCGCAGGCGACCAGGCAGGACTGGGCGGCGACCAGCCCCAGGACTCCGGCCACGGGAAGGTGTCCGAGGAAGCCCTGCAGCGCGAGGAGGAGCGAGCACACGGCTTGCCCGCCGGTCGTGAGCAGATACAACTTCCGCCGGTCCCCTCGGTCGACCAGCGATCCGGCGAAGAGCGCGAGCGCGACGAGAGGAATCGCCTGCGCCAGCCCGATGGCACCCGTCCACATGGCGCTCCTCGTCGTCTGCCAGACCTGGAACGCCACGGCGACGAGCGTCATCTGACTGTCGAAGCCGGACAGCGTCTGGCCGATCCACAACCGCCGGAACGCCGGTGACGACCGTAACGGAGTCACGTCGAGCAGCGTGCGTCTCAGCCCCATGCGGGGTCCTCCGCCAGCTTCTCGGCGATCCGGTCGTGGAAGGTCTTGCGCTCCAGAGCCTGCTCGATATCCGCGACGACCCGGGAGAGCGGGTAGGGAATCTCCGCTTCGAGGTCCGCGAGGGCGGCCTCGGTGGCACGCCATTCCGCCGCCAGGCGACCGACGACGCGGCGGGCTTGGTCGGTGAGCATCACCTTCTTGCTCCGCGCGTCGTCGCCCACGACGGTCTCGACCCAGCCCGCCGCGCGCATCGCGGCGACCTTCTGGCTGAGCGCCGAATGCGTGCGGTGAACCGAGTCGGCGAGTTCAGTGATGGTCATGGGGCCGCGGGCGTGCAGCCGGAGCAGTTCCATGACGAAGCTCGGCTTGAGCCCGTCGATCCGTTCTGCGGAGTAGATCCGGGCGATGTCGGCGTCCATCGAGGCCTGGAGGAGGCGCAGGGGCCGCCAGAGGCTCTGCTGCGTCGAGTCGAGTGCCTGGAGGTCGGGTGCCTGGGGGTCGGTCATCAGGCAACTGTAAGAGCGCTTATATAAGCACTATTGTTTTCCCGGTCCGCGCCGGCGTGACAGTCGCCCGGCCCTTCTCCACCGAGGCACCTGAAAGGGCTGCGAAACCAGGCACCGGGAGACGGCCTGCGCGCTGGAAGATCGCGCCGCCGTGCCTTTGGGCCCTGGCTGAAGGCGCCTGACTAGGCAAGGATCAACCGACATGATGCGCTTGCACTTCACCGAAGCCGACCTGCGGAAGATCACCCTCAAGGGGCCCGACGCCCTGGAGGAAGCAGCCTTCAGCGTGCGCTGCGGGCGCGCCGGAACAACCGGACTGCACCGCAGGCGGCCCGAACTTGCACGATGGCACCGCCGAAGTCGCTCCGCCACCGAGGCCGGGATCCTCTTCGATCTCGTCCCCCAGGACGGGTTCTTACCCGACTTCCTGGTCCAGTTGACGGACGACATCGATATCGGCGCTGCCATGGCGGCTCAGACACCTTCCGAGCAACTTGCTTCCGACATAGCGCAGTTGCGCGGCCCGGCGCGCCATGGGCATCGACTGCGGGAACTGGCCGAAGGCGCGTCGGAGGCGCGCGAGGAACTGGCCAAGGACCTGCGGCGCTACTTCCGCTCCAGTCTGGCCGACTTGTGGCCATGGGTGCGAGCCGGTGCCGGTGCGGACCGGGCACTACGGTCCGAGGCCCTGCTGCGTGGCGGCGTCGACGGACTGCTGGCCACGCTTGGTACCTGCTGGCGCTGGGAACCACCTGTGCTGCACATTCCCTGGCCGGACCGCGTCACCGTCGACGTACCGCTGTGCGGGCGGGGCCTCGTACTGGTCCCGTCGTATTTCGGCGGGCCCGCGCTGATGTACCGGCCCGGGGAGTCCACCGTGCTGATCTACCCGATGCATACGGGAGACTCCCCCGTCTGCGGCCCGGACGCGCTCGGCCCCCTGCTCGGGCGCACCCGGGCGGCCGTTCTGGCTTCGCTGCAGTATCCGGCCACCACCACGGCGCTCGCCGACCGCGTCGGCGTGTCACTGCCCTCTGCCAGTCAGCACACCACCGTGCTGCGCAACGCCGGCCTGATCACCACGACGCGCACCGGCGGCGCGGTCTTGCACGCCCTGAGTCCGTTGGGGGCACGTCTTCTCGGCGGCGACACCGCCGGCCGCTGACACCATCGGGCGCCGGCCCGGCCCGGCCGCCGCGCGGCACCGGCCGGCGCCGCCGAGGTCGTCGTGGGGCTGTGGCCGGGTGTCGTGCGGCGGGGGCCAGGTGTGGTCAGTGGTCGAGGAGGGCGCCCGCGCCCTTGGGGGTGAACCGGCTCAGCGCCTCGTCGATGCGGGCCGGACAGGGCGTCGTACTGATCGCCGAAGGCAACGTCGGCCTCTACCAGCGCCCGGACCTCGTCTACCGGCCCGTCCTCGGTCTGCCCGAAGCGGAGCTGGCCATCGCCTGGCACGTCACCGACCGCCGCCCCGAAGTCACCGAACTCGTCACCGCTCTCACCGGCCGCGCACGTCCGAGCACCGCATCCGAGGAAGAAGGACAGCACCGGACCGGCGCCTGAGCGGTCTCGGTCGCACGGCGATCGATACGTCGATGGCTCGATACGTCGATGGCTCGATACGTCGCCTGCGGGGCTCGTGGATCAGCTCTGGCAGCCGCAGCCCGACTCCGTCTCGGCCTCGGTGAGGGGCACGGCGGGGTCGGCGGACGTCTCCGCCGTGGTGCAGCAGGCGCTGACGCCGCAGCACGCGTCCGCGGACTCGGCCGTCACGGTGGGCGGGTCGGTGTTCAGGGGCTTGGCGGCGCGCACGATCGCGGAGTGCATGCCGTCGGCGACCGGGTGGGTGGGGATGATGTCAATGTCGGTGAACCCGGCGGCGGCGAGGCCTCGGCGGTACTCGGCGAAGGACAGGGCGCCCGCGATGCAGCCGGCGTAGTCGCCGCGTTCGGCTCGCTGTCCGATGGTGAGGGCGTCGTCGGCGACGACGTCGGAGACTCCGATCCGGCCGCCGGGCTTCAGGACGCGGAAGGTCTCGGCGAAGACGGCCGGCTTGTCGGTGGACAGGTTGATCACGCAGTTGGAGATGACCACGTCGACGGTGTTCGCGGGCAGCGGGATGGCCTCGATGGTGCCCTTGAGGAACTCCACGTTCGTCGCTCCCGCCTTCTCGGCGTTCGCCAGGGCGAGTTGGAGCATCTCGTCGGTCATGTCCAGCCCGTACGCCTTGCCGGTGGGGCCGACGCGGCGGGCGGAGAGCAGGACGTCGATGCCGCCGCCGGAGCCGAGGTCGAGGACGCGCTCACCGGCCCGGAGCGCGGCGACGGCGGTCGGGTTGCCGCACCCGAGCGAGGCGGCCACGGCCTCGGCGGGCAGGGTGTCGCGTTCGTCGGCGCCGTAGAGGGCGGAGCCGAAAGTCTCGTCGACCTCGACCGGCTGCGGCCCGCAACACGCGGTACCGCCCTCGGTGACCTTCACGGCCGCCGCCGCGTACCGCCTGCGGACGGTTTCCCGCAGGTCGGTGGGCTGTTCGCTCATGACGCACTCCTGGATCACGTGGTAGGGCGCTACCGGGGAACGGCCTGCATCGACGTTCGCTGATGCCACCTTGCGCCTTGAATCGAGAAACGTCAACATAGGGAAACATCGAAACAGCAGCCCTTTGTCGGCGTGCAGCTTGACCGGACGCAGGCGGCGCGGGCCGCGGAACCGGGACCAGCCCAGCTGTCCTCGGACGTCAGGTACGTAGAGGGTGACCGGTGGGGCCCTGGCTCACCGACCACCGCAGGTCGCCGGAGCGGCCGAGAAGGCGTCTACGATCCGGTTGATCACCGAGCCGGGGAAGGGGACATGGCCAAAGGCCGGAAAACGGAAACGGTCGCCGAGAGACCGGTGGAGCTGGCCTACCGGCCGACCGTCGGCGAATTGACCTCCGCGCTGCGGGCACGCGCGAGGAACACCGGCGCGGGACGCTTTCAGCGCCGGGCGCTGATCTGGACGTCGGCGGTCTCGGCCGTCGGCGCCCTGCTGTCCTCGGCCGGCTCCGGCCGCCGGGTGCCGCTGTATGTGGGGCTGGTGCTCTTCGCCGCCTTCATGACGGCGGTGCCGTGGTTGCAGGCGCGCCGCCTCCACCGGCTCGCCGAACGGCAGGGGGACATCTGCGGGACGGTCGACGACACCGGGGTCCGCCTCACCACCGCGCACAGCTCGGCCGGCCACGACTGGCACCTCTACTCGCGCTATGTCGAGACGCCGGAGCTGTTCGTACTGCTCAGCGCCGACAAGTCCGCCGTCGGCTTCGCTGTCCTGCCCAAGCGGGCCGTCGCGGACCCGGAGGAGGTGGACCGGTTGCGGGCAGTCCTCGACCGGCGGCTCGTGCGCGCGGACGCCGAGGCGCCCGGAAGCCCGCGGAGCCGGGGCCGGGCCGTAGGCCGGGGGGCCGGCTCCGTCGGACTGTTGCTGCTGGGGCTGCTGCTGTTCTTCTTCGCCTTCGCCGCCGTCCGGCACGCCACGCACCCGGACCGCTTTCCCGGGATCCAGAACAACACCGCCCCGATGTCGGCCGTCATGCTGGGGCTGGGGGCGCTTGCGGTCGCCGGGGCCTGGTGGCTCGTACGGCGGATGACGGCCATGCGGATCGTGACCGCAGTACTCGCGGTCCTTGTCCTGCTGGCCGGTGGCGCCGTCCTGTACCGCGTCGGGCCGATGCTCCACTGCTGGGGCTCGGACCGGATCGCCCGGGAGCCCGCGGGCGCCTACGTGTGCCACGACTTCTGAGCGGGCCACGGTCTCCGAGCGGGCCCGCCGACTCTCCGCGGTAAGTGGCCCCAGAAAATGCTGCGCACCCGCGGCACGTCCGATGAGTTTCTTCACGCTCGGCAGTCAGAGACCATGTTCGGTGCGCGTCAGCCGCGAGTGCGGCGGAAGACTGCGCCGACCGACTTCGCCGACAACCGCACACGAGACATCGAGGATCCAGCATGCGCACCCTGATCAGCACCGCTTTCGTATCCCTCGACGGAGTCGTGGAGGCCCCGGGCGGCGAGCCCGGGTACCGCAACGCCGGGTGGACCTTCAAGGACATCGAGTTCCTCCCCGAGGCCTTCGACATCAAGGGCCGTGAGCAGCGGGAAGCCACCGCGATGCTCATGGGCCGCACCAGCTACGAGGCGTTCAGCCCGGTGTGGCCCGACATGGAGGACTTCGCCGACTACAACGTGATGCCGAAGTACGTCGTCTCCACCACCCTCGGCAAGGACGACCTGGTGTCGAACTGGGGCGAGACGACGATCCTGCGCTCGCTCGACGAGGTCGCCGAACTGAAGGAGACCGAGGGCGGCCCGATCATCGTCCACGGCAGCGCCTCCCTGAACCAGGCCCTCTCCGACGCCGGCCTGATCGACCGCTATCACCTGCTCGTCTTCCCGCTTCTGCTCGGCGCGGGCAAGCGCCTCTTCAGCACCACGGACAAGGACACGCAGAAGCTGAAGCTGGTCGAGCACGAGGCCTATGCCAACGGCGTGCAGAAGAACGTGTTCGACGTGATCCGCTGACGGCGGCTCCGGCGCTCGTCACGGACACCGGCAGCCGGCCGGGTGGACGACCCGGTACGAACTCGTCCGCGCCCTGTGCCTGCCCACGACCGTGCAGCGCGTCACGCTTCAGCACGCGTCCGACGTTCGACTCCGGGGTCGGCTCCGTACACTGACGGGCATGGCATGCCGCATCAGTGAGCTGGTCCTCGACTGCGCCGACCCCGAGCGGCTCGCCGCGTTCTGGAGCAAGGTCCTCGGCTACGCCGAACTCGGCCGGGAGGACGACGGAAGCATCGAGATCGGGCCGCCCGACGACGGCTTCGGCGGTCCGCAGCCCACCCTCGTGCTCAGCCCCAGCAGCGCCCCGCGGATCGGGAAGCTCCGACTGCACATCGACGTCAACGCCACCGACCGGGACCAGGACGCGGAGTTGGAGCGGCTGCTCGCTCTCGGCGCCAAGCCCGTCGACGTCGGGCAGACCGGCGCCGAGAACTGGCACGTCCTGGCCGACCCGGAGGGCAACGAATTCTGCCTCCTGCGTGCCCGGCTCCAACCGCTCTCGTCACACGCGTCCTGAAGTCACGCTGGGCCGTTCCCCTGATGCCGGGGGGCTCGTCGGGGTCAGTGTCCGAGCTTGTGCTGAGGTTCCGCTTGTTCATCCTCGCTCGTCCTTGGCACGGCCGAGCGGCGGCGGACGGCCCCTGGGGCAGGAGGGCAGACGGGGCCCAACGCAGCATCCGCCCCCGTCAGTCCAGTTCGTGTGCGAGCAGGTCCATCAGCAGCCCGTCCTGCCAGGCGCCCGTTCGGTGATCGCGCCAGTATGCCCGCATGATCCCGACGGGCTTGAAACCGACCCGGCGATAGCAGCGGATGGCGGCGGTGTTGGCCGCGGCGGGATCGATGGTCAGCCGGTGGTGGCCGCGTTCCCGAACCAGCCACCGCGCCAACGTGCGCACCGTGTCCGTGCCCAGACCTTTGCCGTGCTGCCGCGCCGTCAGGAAGACGTCGATGCCGGCATGGCGGAACTCGGGGTCGGTCTCCTCCTCGAACTGGACGGCTCCGATGACTTCACCCTCGAGAACGACGGCGAGCATGCCCGCGTAGTCGTCGGGTGGCGACCACCACGCCGCGACCTCCGGCTCCCTCACGATCCTGTCGAGGCTCTCACCATCGCCGTCCGCCACGGACCGCAGAACGACCCTCTCCCCGCGCAGCTCCATGCCGCCCATCCTCGCAGGGAAGGTGAAGGCTTCCGTCGGAACAGCCCCAAGGACCGCACCCGCCCCCGCCCGCACACCCGCCGGTCGCCCCAGGGGCACCCGGTGACCGACGTGGAGGCCGAGGCCTCGGAGGAGCCGGACCGCGTTTCGTACCGGGTCGGCGGGCCGCCGGAGTTCGATCAGCAGGCACAGCCGTGGCTGCTGGAGGACGGCGCCCGGAAGTACGACGCCTGTCGGCCGCTGCACGGTACACGAGCCCTCGCCAATCCGTGGATCCGCGAGGCTTCCGTGCGTCCAGGCCCCGGGTCGGCTGCGGAGCGGTGTGTGCCGATATTCGTTTCGTGCCGTGGGGGAAGGGCCTTACCGTGGCGCGGTGACGACTCAGGTGATCATGCTCAACGGCGGCTCCAGCTCGGGGAAGTCCGGGATCGTACGGTGTCTGCAGGCCGTACTGCCGGATCCGTGGCTGGCGTTCGGCTGCGACTCGTTCGTCGACGCTCTGCCCGCGAGGATGCAGGCGTCGGACGAAGGAATCGCGTTCTCAGCGGATGGCGAAGTGAGCGTCGGGGCGGAGTTCCGGGCCCTGGAGGCGGCCTGGAGGGAGGGGATCGTGGCGATGGCCCGGGCGGGCGCCAGGGTCATCATCGACGAAGTCTTCCTCGGCGGAGCGGCGTCCCAGCAGCGGTGGCAGAAGGCTCTGGGCCCACTGGCCGTGCTGTGGGTCGGCGTCAGATGTGAGAGCGCGGTCGCCGCGGGCCGCGAGGTAGCACGCGGAGACCGCGTCCAGGGGATGGCCGCGTCGCAGGCGGATGCGGTCCACCAGGGGGTGTTCTACGACCTGGAGGTGGACACGACGCATTCCGAGTCCCTGGAGTGCGCGCGAAGCATCGCCGCCCACGTCGGCTGATCGCTGGACCGGCTCTCGGCTCCCACGCTCCACGGGATGCCGCCGCTGTTGCCCGTTGCCCCCCAGTCGGGGCCGCGACACATTCGACGCGCCGGCGGAGTCGCACGTTCACCGGAAGGGACTCCGACGACTCCCCCGCCGTCGCCCCGGCCCTCCCCCACCTCGGCCATCCCACGCCGTGCCACAGCCCCGGCGCACCCCCTCCCCCGCCAGGCACGATCCTGGCCCGGCTCCGGTTGCCGTCCCGGCCCGCTCCCGACCCCAGTCCCGGGCAAGAGCATCCGCACACGGCAGGAGATATCTGCTGCCGTCACCCGTTCGGCGGTACCCGGGCGGGCGGGAGGAAGCAGGCGGTCACCGCGCGGGGGCCAGCGCCGGCGGGCGGCGGTCCGGCGGGAACCGCACGGCTGTTGAGGTCGGCGAAACGAGGGAGGCGGCTCTCCGGACAGGGACGGCGGCGCCTGCTGTCCGGCACCAGTGGGGTGTGCCCGGGGCGCGGGTGTCGGACAATGGAGCAGGCCGAAGCCCCGGCCCGATTCCGGCGGGCCGGGGCTTCCGCATCATTCGGTCGGCGCGGGATCAGTCCTTGTAGTCGTGGTCGACCACGCGGAAGCTGCCCACGACACCGTCCTTGACCTTGACGCCCTTGGTGTGCCGCACGTGCACGCCGTCGCTGGAGCTGTGCGGGCCGACGGTGGCGACGGGAGCGCCGTTGTCACACACCACCCCGCGGAAGACCTCGACGGTCTTGCGGCTGTCGTTGCGGATGTTCAGGGTCTTGGCACCCAGGCCGCTGATCACGGTGATGCAGTCACCCGAGTGGGTGGAGTAGGAGCGCTCGTTGACGAGGATGCGGCCCTCGTCGTAGTCGCCGCCCTTCTGCGCACCGCCGTCCATGGGCCCCGCTGCGGGAGCCGCCGCGGGAGCGGCCGGAGCCGCCTGGACCGCCGGGGCCGCCGGTGCCGCCGCAGGCACCGAAGCGGCCGAGGCGTAGGTGATACCCGTCGCCACCAGAGCCGCGGCAGCCGCGACACCTGCGGTGACAACAGTGGAACGAGAGGTCTTCATGTCGCTTCTCCTGTCTCACGGACACCGGCTCGACAGCCGGTACGAGATTGAACGTAACGATCACCCCCACGTCTGTCATTTCGGGCGTTTCGGATAGCTGCTCTCGGAGCGCCGAACGGGGTATTTCCTGCGCCCTCGCACCTCTCCCCCGACCGGACAGCGCGACACAAACCCCAATGGAGATAAGCGTATTGACATACGATTAGCCCTTTAAGGTGATCTTCTGACGCTCGCTCACCCAATACACCGGCGTGTCGCTCCCTCGACAGCAAGGTGAGTCGCGCTAAGGGGGGTGCACACGTTCCACGGCACCACCGCGGCACCGTTGAGGATCAGCATGACGGCGTCCGCCGTGACGAGCATCAGGCTGTAGCCCGAGGGCGGCGGGCCGAGTGAGCAGGCAGCCCTGACGTGCATCCGGAAAAATAGAAGCCATGTACATAATAGCCATGTATAGTTATTGCTGTGGGTTCAGCGGCGGAGAGTGCGACGGCGGGGTTTCTGGTCTGGCGCTTGTCGATGAAGTGGCGGGTAGCCGTCGACCGGGCGGTCGGGCCGCTGGGCCTGACCCATGCCCAGTACGCGTTGATGGCATCGCTGTACGGCATGTCGCGCTCCGGGCTGCGACCCAGCCAGCGCGGGCTCGCCGATCACACCGGGCTCGAACCGTTGTACGTCTCCAAGCTCGCCCGCGCTCTGGAGGCCGCCGGACTCGTCACCCGCACCCGGGATCCGAACGACCCGCGCGCCATGCAGCTGTCGCTCACCGGTCAAGGACGCGACGTCACGCACCGTGCGATCACGGTGGTCCAGAGCCTGCTGGACCAGTGGCTGGAGCCGCTGGGGGGACAGGACAGCCCGCGCACAGGGCAGTTCATCCGCGAGCTGGCGACCCTCCTCGATGCGCCTCTTGACCCGCACATCGCGACGAACAAGGAGCAGACATGACCACCGCCGCACCCCCCGTCAACGGCCGGGTCATAGCCCTGGCGCACTACGCCGCGCGTGCCCTCCTGGAGGGCGTACTGGTCCGCCACGGCGCCACGTTCCACCAGAGTGTGACGCTCCGTGCCGTCGTGGTCGCGGGCGAGTCCACCGTCCGGGACGAGCTGGTGGGCGACGTCAGCGGCGCACTGAAGATTGACGAGTCGGTCGTGCGCGGCGTGATCGAGGAGCTGACAGCCCTGAAGCTGCTGGAAGAGGACCCGGCAGTGGCGTCCCGGATACGGCTCACGGCCGCCGGACGGAAGCTGTACGAGAGCACCACCGCGGAGACGGCCGAAATCTCCGCCCGCCTCTACGCCGGCATTCCGGCCGAGGACCTGGCAGTCGCGGGCCGCGTGCTGGCATTGATCACGGAGCGCGCGAACACCGAGTTGGCCGACGTCTGAGCGTCTGCCTGCTTCCCAACCTCCTTGCATACGAAGGATATCCGCGTACTCGCCGACACGGTCGCGCGTCGAGGTAAACCGCAAAGAGTTCTTTGCGAAGAACTCTTTGCGGACTACGGTGTGTCGCATGGCTGATGCAGTGGAGAGGCCGGATGGCCCGAGCGTTGAAGAGGACTCGGTTGTCCTGGATGCCAAGGGGCTACGTGCCCTGGCGCATCCGGTGCGTGTGCAGTTGGTCGGGCTGCTGCGGAAGTACGGCCCGTCGACGGCCACCCGCCTCGCGGAGCGGCTGGGGGTGAATTCCGGTACGGCCAGCTACCACCTCCGGCAGCTCGGCGCGGCCGGTTTCGTCGAGGAGGACACCAAACGCGGCAACGCGCGAGAGCGCTGGTGGCGTTCGGTGCACCGGACTACCTGGTTCAACGATCCGGAGCTGGCCGAGCGGGAGCCCGAGGCCGCGCTGGCCTACCAGCAGTCCGTCGCCGCCATCTACACCCTGCGCACGCAGCAGACCCTGAACGGGCTTCAGACGATGCCCCGCGCATGGCGGAACACCTTCGACATGAGCGACTGGGCCCTGCGGCTCACGCCCGAGGAAGCCGCCGCCCTGTACCGGGAGTTGGCGGAAGTCATCGCGCGCTACCGGCGAGACGCGCCGGAGACGGCGGCAAGTGCCCCCGAGGGAGCCGAACGGGTCGCCGTGATCACGCAGATCCTGCCCGAACTGGATGCGCCTGCCGCGCCGTCGCTCCCTTCCGGTCCTCAGGAAGAGGAAGGAAGCTCGACGTCATGACCGACGACGCCTCGGGGGCCGGCGGCATACCGGGCAAGAGGTCCTTACGGCCGCTGGGCGGGGTGCTGGCGGCCATGGCCGTGTCGCTGACCGGCACGCGGATCTCCGTTGTCGCACTGCCCTGGTTCGTCCTCGTCACCACCGGCAGCGCCACCCAGACCGGACTGGTCGCCTTCTGGGAGATGACTCCCTACGTGGTGGTCAAGGCGTTCACCGGCCCGCTGGTGGACCGGATCGGCCCGCGGGCCGTTTCCTGGACGACCGATCTGGCCAGCGCGACCGCCGCCGCCGCGGTTCCCCTGCTCCACGCCTTGGACCTGCTGTCCTTTCCCCTTCTGCTGGTTCTGGTCGCTCTGATCGGCGCGGCCCGGGGCCCGGGCGACCTGGCCAAGGAGGTGATGGTCCCGGAGGCGGCCGAGCGCGGCCGGGTGCCGCTGGAGCGGGCGACCGGTCTGGCCGGTGTGATCGAGCGGCTCGCCTCCACCGTCGGCCTGGCGGTCGGCGGATCCCTGGTGGCGCTGCTCGGTCCCCTGACGGGGCTCGCCGTCAACGCGGGCTGCTTCGCCCTCGGATCGGTGATCATCAAACTCGCACTGCCTCGCGGCACGGGGCACGCGGCCGAGGAAGCCCCCACGCCGGCCGGGGAGACGGGACCGGGCTACTGGCGGCGGTTCGGCGAGGGCTTCACCTTCCTGCGCAGCGATCCGCTGCTGCTCACCTTCATCGTCATGCTCGCCATCACCAACCTGCTGGACGCGGCGATCACCTCGGTGCTCGTACCCGTCTGGGCCAGGGAGTCCGGCAACGGGCCGACCGCGATCGGCCTGATGGGCAGCATGATGGGGGCCGCGGCGGTCGGCGGGAGCCTGATCGCCGCGGTGCTGGCGCACCGGCTGCGGCGGCAGATGGTGGTTTTCACTGGGTTCCTGCTGGCCGGGGCACCGAGGTTCCTGATCCTCGCCTTCGATGCCCCGTTGGGGGTGGTACTGGCCGTCTTCGCCCTCAGTGGGTTCGGTGCCGGCTTCGTCAACCCAGTGCTGGGGGCCGTCCTCGTCGAGCGGGTGCCGCGCCGGATGCTGGGCCGGGTCAACGCGCTCGGTGACTCACTGGCCTGGGCCGGTATCCCTCTCGGCGGGCTGCTCGCCGGGGCGGCGGTGACCGCTGCCGGACTCGTGCCGGTGCTGCTCACCTGCGGTGTCGCGTACTTCCTCACCACGAATCTGGCTGGACTGCGGCCGGAATGGCGCGAGATAGACCGTACGCGTGGGCGGGGCGTCGTGAAGCCGCATTCCAAGGAAGGCGTCCACAAGGCAGTGCGAATGTAGTGACATGACGTTTACGGGAGGGAGGTGGACCATCTGGCTTCCTTCTCCCTCCCACCGCTCCTTCTGACCTCGCCCACGCTTCACGGACGCTCATGGCCCATTCTGGTTCGCCGAGGATGTGACCTCCGCCGAGAGGGAGCCGCCGCCGGAGACCGAGGTGACCGCGTCCAGCTCGTGCGCAGGACGGCCTCCTTGAGCATGTCGATGAGTGGCACGACGCCCCACCGGCGCTGTACCTCGCCCTTGATCCTGTGCAGATTCTTCGGCTCGGGCTGGGCCTCGGCCGGGGTCGGCCGGGTCGCCCCGGACTTCCGCTCGCCGATGTCCAGCCATCCCATCTTCGGCATCCGGTCGTTCAGCAGGCCCAGTTCGGTGGTCATCTGCTCGCGCAGCTCGTCGACGAAGGCCTGCGGGTCGAGTGGCTTGCGCAGCTCGCGGTAGTTCTCCTCCGCCGCGGCGAGCAAGCCCGGCCGCCCGTCTGGGTCCTCGAACCCGGCCTCAGCCGCAACAACCTCCCCGTCGCCGTCCACGTCGGCGGCTGCCACATGGCAGGCGAACGCTGGAAGGGCGTGCCGCGGGACGTCGCACTGCGAGCTCTCGCCGAAGGCGTTGACGCGTGTGAACACTGCCGGCCCGGCACGGTACGAAGATCAAGCCAACATGCAGGCCAGTGCCAGGCGGAAAGTGGGGGCCTCGCGGCTGGTACTACCGTAGGCGGCAGGTGATCGGTGTCCCTGACCAGGCCACCGCGCGACACCCAGTCCATCAACGACCGACCGGCCCGCGCCCAGACACCGACGGGCCACCTCAGGGGGAATGAAACGTGCCACATCCACACCCGTTGCACCAAGAGGACCGGCGGCTTGGGGAGACGGCGCCGGCACGACCGCCGGCTCGCGGCACAACGCCGGACGCCGTCATCGAAACCAGCGGGCTGCGCATGCGCTACGGACAGCGCGATGTGGTCGACGGTCTCGACCTGCGCATTCATCGTGGAGAGCTCTTCGGCCTCCTGGGGCCCAACGGCGCGGGCAAGAGCACCACCATCGAGATCCTCGAGGGCTACCGCCGGCGCTCCGCGGGGCAGGTGACGGTCCTCGGCCAGGACCCGGAGGCCGGCGACGCGGCGTGGCGGGCCAGGATCGGCATCGTGCTGCAGTCCAGCCGCGACCACGGCCGCTGGCGTGTCGCCGAATTGCTGCACCACTTGGCCCGGTACTACCCCGATCCCTTGGACCCGGCGGAACTGCTGAGCACTGTCGGGCTCGCGCAGCAGGCCGACCAGCAGATGGCGAAGCTGTCGGGGGGTCAGCGGCGCAGGCTCGACGTGGCGCTCGGCATCATCGGCCGCCCGGAACTGCTGTTCCTCGACGAACCGACCACCGGCTTCGACCCCGAAGCCCGCCGTGACTTCCACATCCTGCTGCGCACGCTGCGAGACGAGCGCGGCATGACCATCGTCCTGACCACCCACGACATGGCCGAAGCCCAGCAACTCGCCGACCGGATCGGCATTCTCCAGCACGGCCGGCTCACCGCCTGCGGCAGCCTGCGCGAACTCGCCGACGCCGCCCAGGCCCGCTCCGAAGTCCGCTGGACCGACCCCACCGGCACCCCACAACGCGTGATGACAGCGGACCCCTCCCGGACCGCCTGGGAACTCCACCAGCACTACGGCGGCCCGATCCCCGATCTGGAGATACGCCGCCCCACTCTGGAAGACACCTACCTCGACATGGTCGCCACCGAACTCGCCGAACCCGCCTGCGCCGCTCCCCTCAAGGAGGCGTCGTGAGCCCCCTCCGACTCGGACTCGCCCGCGGTGCGCTCGAACTGCGCCAGGTGCTGCGCAACCGCAAGGACCTGTACACCTACCTGGCCACCCCCGTGATCTTCCTCGGCGTGGCGTCCTGGCGCTCCGACGGCGGCACCCCGGAAACCACCCAGCTGATGCTCGCCGGCGGCGTGGGAGCGACGATCTTCATGTTCGGGCTCATCACCGTTCCGCAATTCCTCTTCGGCGACCGCGAGGACGGCACCCTGCTGCGGCTTCGCGGCATCCCCGGCGCGATGCCCGCCTACCTCACCGCCAAGACCGTGTTCGTCCTGGTCAACATCCTCATCGCGGTCGCCCTGCTGCTTGCGGGAGGAAGCCTCGTCCTTGGGGCAAGCCTGCCCAGCTCACCCGCCAGGTGGCTGACCCTGGCCTGGGTCATCACTCTCGGCATCGCCGCGGTCGTGCCCGTCGGCGCGGCCATCGGCGCGCTGCTGCCCGCAGCCAGGGAGGCTCTGGGCCTGTACATGATGCCCGTCATGGCGCTGATGTTCGTCTCCGGAGCGTTCTCCCCGCTGCGGAACCAGCCGGCATGGGTGCAGCATCTCGCTTCGGCCTTCCCCTTGCGGTGGATCGCGCAGGGCGTACGTTCAGCGCTCCTGCCCGACAGCGCCGAGGCTCAGGAGCTCGCCGGAGACTGGCAGCACCTGACCGTCCTCGCGGTCCTCGCCGCATGGACCACGGCCGGATTCGTCCTGGCCCCGGCCCTGCTGCAGCGGATGACCCGACGGGAGTCCGGCAGCCGGATGTCCGAGCGCGAGACCAAGCGTCTGGCAAGGACCGCGTACTGAACGAACGTCGATGACGCCCGGCGGTCTGCGCGTCGGCGCAGGCCGCACGGCCCACTCGAGCACCTGTCAGGCGACCGGGTCCCATGCCGCAAGAGGGGCCCCTCGACGCGACTGGTCAAACCAAGTCGCCTGTAGAGACCGGCGACGTGTCGATGAAACGTGTGCTCACCGGCATCCACCTGATGCACAGCGGCGAGGTGCAGGCTCACCTGCCCTCCCTCATCGGCGAGTTGGACGCGGCTGGCTATCTGCCCGCGCCGGTGGCCGCCAAGGCGGAACACGAGCACGGCACGGCCGTCGTCGACCACACGCGCGTGGCGGCCGACGTGCAGCGGCTGCATGCCGTGCTCGACGAGGCGCAGGCCTCCTCAGCTCTGCCTGGGACGCCCACCGCGTACGACGCCCTGCACGACTTCGTGGTGCACGTCCGGCTGACCGGCTGAGGCGCGGCGCGCCCGCAACACAGGCACAGCCGCTGGTCAGCGCGTACACCACTGCCGTGAACACGGCCCGCTCGTCACACCGAGCGGTCCCCCCACCTTGCGGACGAGCAGCGAACGACGGGAGCAACGGGGTTCCGCTTCGGACGCCGCATCCAGCAGAATAAAAACAGGCGAAAAGGGATTAAAAGCGACAGAATGGATGGTGACCCACCAGCCGGCCGTCTCAGCCCGGCGACAGACGGCTGAACGGTCACCCCAGCACGGAAGTGGGATACGACATGACCGAACCACTGCGTCGGCCCGGTGAGACCCCTCCCGGGGAGGGCTGCACGGCGGAAGCCCATCAAGAACGGCCGGACGGCGGTATCTGGGAGCACCCCTACTTCTGGCTCGGCCTGATCGTCCTCGGGTCAGTAGTCGTCGCGGCTTACTTCCTGCTGCGCATCGTCAGCCTGTAAAAGGGCGACGGGCGCGACGCCGACGCCCTGGCCTGCCGCAAGGCCGACCAGGACGGCACCTCTCCGCGTCCGGTCACTGGCGTGCCGCGGCAGGCTGCAGCAGGAAGTCGCACAGGACTCCTGGCGAGCCGGAGGTGACACACAACCGCAGGCGGCCGTCGGCGCGGACGACTGCCAGGTCAGGACTCACACCACCCGACCGAGCCTGATCCGGGGTGAGGAGCACCGACCCGCCACGGTCGTCGAGCGACCACTTTCCGGCGCCGGTGTACCCGTCCGACGACGTGTCGACGGGCAGCCCCACTGCCGAGAACCGGCCGTCGGCGGCCAGTTCAACGTGCCCCGTATGGCCGTCCTGGATCTTCCAGGTCCCGACCACGGAGGACCGGGCGGAGACGACGGCCAGTCGGGGCTCGGTCTCATACACGTCGATGAGGCGCCACGCAGACCCGGCGAGGAGCGCAGCGGCCGACACCGCGAGCGCGGTACGCCTGCGCCACCGCGGGGCCCGCTCGTCTCTCTCCCTCACCGCGCAGCCTCCCCCACGCGCCTGATCATGGTTGAGGACTGTGTCGTAAAGAGGCTTGTCTGTCCACGGCGAACGGCCAAAAAAATGGAAAGGGCGTCATCCGCGCCATTCCATTTACACCGTATAGCGCACTGTCTTGCGGCAAGACCCCGGACCTGCCGCAGAATCGCCCGGCGAAGCCCGAAGGCCGAAGTCAAGAACAGCGCTCATGGATGACCCCCTCCACGTCGTCCTGCCCGCCGCGCACCGTCTGGCACGCCCGAGGTGCGCGGCACCACGACCGACTACTTCTTCGCGCGCTCGCTCGTCGCCGCGGGCATGGGCATCTCACTGGTCCCCTCCATCGCGCTGCCCCCGGAGGTACCGGATCTACGCACCGTCCCCATCAAGCCGCCGGCTCCGACCCGGCACATCGGCATCGCCACGATCCGCCGCCGCGACCACCCCCAACTCCGCACGCCGGTGCGCGCTCTGCAGAAACAGGTGACACAGCAGGCAGCGCACTCTGAAGCAGCCGCTCAGTGCTCCGGCTGTGGATCCTGGTCCACGCTCGACGCCAGGCCGTCTCGGGTGAAGGGCCCGTGCCGGACGGAACCCGCCTCGCGAGGAAGTCCGTCCTCGCTGCCCCACGTCACCACGTCCAGGTACTCGTCACCGTCCACGTACCGGACGGTGAAGCCGGTCGTCCATGTCGCCTCGGGCAGGCGCAGCAGGAGCGTGCACCGCGTGGACAGGCCCTTGGGTCCGCCCCAGTTGACGGTGACGTTGTGGCCCGGCTCGCCGTCGACCGGCGCCCAGCGGACGAACGACAGCAGGTCGGCATACCCGTCGGCGTCGAGATCGCCGCTGCGCAGGACACTGCCGTACCCCTGCACGGGCGACTCGGTGTACTCCTTCGAGGCATCCAGCACCTGCAGGCCCGGGGCGGCTGGACGTCCGGCCGGGCCGTACACGACCCGCACGCCGTCGGCGTTCGGTACTGCGGCGGACGTGGTCTGCGGCACGCCGATCGCAAGGTCGGGGTATCCGTCACCGTTGTAGTCGTCCCGCAGGCCGATGGCGCCCGGGACGACGGTCGTCGTGGTGGGGCCGACGGCGACGGCCGCGAGGGCCAGTGCGGTGCCTCCGCCCAGGGCGCCCACCAACGCAACAGCGTGCCGGCGTTGTCGGCGGCCGGAAGCACGCCGCCTCCCGTGCGCAACAGCTTCGGGCACGCCGACTCCGTTTGTCTGAGCGGTGATTGACGGTGAAGAGGACTCAGAGGGTCAAGCGGCACCCAGTTGCGCAGTGATCTTCGCAAGGGCCTTGTCGGCAGGGTGTTGTTTGATCAGCCCTTCGCGGCCCGCGGCGCGGAGTTCCAGCACCGCCGTGCCGTCGGGGGCCGCGGCCACAACGGCCGTCACGACGGCGGGGTTCATGCCGCCGAGCCCCACGCCGACGATCGCCCGCATGGTGACGCCCCCGTCGTCGCGCGCCTGTGTTCCTGTCAGGCTCCCCGCTCCGGTCAGGATGCCGTGGAGCAGCGAGGAAACGGCCTCGACCGTTCCAGGCAGCGGTATGCGAGTGGTGCTGACGTCCTTCTTCGTCCACTTGAAGCCCCGCGCGGCTCCGCGCGCACCGCCGCGCGCTCCCGCTCTGCCCAGCCCGCGGTGTCCGGTGATCGTCCCTCCGGCGGCGCCCCCCATCGCGCCACCCCGCGCGCCGAGTTGCATCATCGCCGCAAGCAGGAGCTCATCCTCGCCGGCCTCGTCGAACACGCCCGCCTCCTCGGTCATACGCATCAGAGAGCCGTACAGCCTCGCGGCCGGACAGGGGATCGCATGGCGGACCGGGCCGGCATCGCGACGCTGTACGGGGGCCTCAGTCCTACCACTGCCCGGGCCTTTGAGCCCACTGCCCCGACCTGTCCCGCGAAGGTCTCACCGCGGCGCGGGTCTCCGCTGGTCAGAGCGGGGCCCGTGGTGGCGGCCGCGCCGGCGCCCCTGCCGCACAGGCCGCCGCGCACGGCCCGGCCGGGGCCGCCCGGCACGCGGCATCCCATGCCTGGTACGCCGTGCCGCGGACGGGAGGCCGCCACCCCGGCTACATCAACGTCCATCTGAAGCCGGGCGACAACGACGTCCAGGAGACCATCGAGGGCCCGACGGCCCCTGGCGCTGGCATCGGACCACCAACTGCGGCCGCTACGTCACCGGCCCGGTTTACCGCTGCTGCTCCGGCGCCCGCACGTACCGGGACTGGCTCCCGGTCGCCCTGTCGACCGGCAACAGGGGGTACGCGGCGCGGCACTGCGTGATCGGAACCCACGAACAGGCCCCGGGGCCCGTCCGGTTCGGTCCGTCACGCCGCCCGTCACCGAACAGGGACTGAGGGCGAAGCGATCACGTCCCGTCGGCGTGGACGGCGTAGACGTACCGCTTGTTGACGTACTCGCTGGCGTTCCAGATCACGGACTCGCTGTAGGCCCAGCCGGACGCGCCGCTGCTGTGGTAGCTGAGGTCCTCGCAGCCGATGGCGAGGTCGCAGACGGTGGTCGCGGTCGAGTCGCCGGAGGTGAAGGTGCGCAGCGACCCCTTGGTGGACGGGCCGGCGCTCGTCGAGAGGTAGTGCTTGCTGTTGCGGGACACGACGCCCTGGATCTTCTGCTGGGCGATGGTCACGGCTTCGGAGGCGGTGAGCGAGCCCACCTGCCGGTCGGTGTAGTCGAGGTTCCAGCGGACGACCTTGGGGGTGGTCGTGCCGGGGCCGGTGCCGTTGAAGGTGCCGTCCGTGTAGTCGACGGTGCCCGACAGGGAGTACTCGCTCACCACCAGGCTGTCGGGGGTGCTGGCGCGGTCGAGCCCGATGGCGGTGTAGCGCAGGTACGTCCCCGCGTTGTCGTAGGCGTAGCTCTGCGGCAGGACGTACTGGTACCCGTAGCCGTAGTACAACCCGTCGGTGTGCAGGCCGCACACGTCCTTCTGGGCGGTGTCGACCGTGAAGAGGGTGTTCAGGTCGAACACCCTCAGCCCCTTGTACGTGTCGACGACGTAGAGCAGGTTGCCGTACCACATGATGCCGCCGGCGTGCTTGCGGATGGGGTTGAAGGAGTATTCCCCGGTGGCGGTGGTGACCGGCTCGACCAGGAGGACGTGGCGGTACGTCGGTGTGGAGGCGGTGTTGTAGTCGACGAACGTCAGCCGCAGGCCCTTGTCGAGCGTGTACTCGTCGACGCCGTCGCCGTCGGGGTCGGTCTCGAAGTACCAGGAGGCGAGCACGACTTTGTTGGTGCCGCCCGACGGGTAGACCCCGTTGCCGTAGGCGTCGGCGCTGGTGGTGACGCCCTGCGGGATCCAGTAGTCGACCGCCTGGTCGTCGCTGTCCCAGGCGAAGCCGGTGGCGAACGCCTCGACGGTGCTGGGGGCGCTGGTGAGGTGGGTGGCGCTGCGGTTGGTGTCGGCGATCACGGTCGTGGCGTCCACCGTGGTCAGCCTGGCTGCCAGGCCGGCGGTCAGAGCGGCGAACTCGCCGTACTTGTTCCCGGATCGGGCGGCGAGCGTGAACTGGCTCGCGTCGATGGTGGCCGCCTCGGCGACGGTGGGTGACAGCACGCTTCCCGCTGCCGCGACGAAGGGTGCGGCGGCCAGGCCCTTGAGGACCGTTCTCCGTGACATGGTCATGGGGAGGGAAGGTAAAGGAAGTTGATCAAGTGACACAACCCCGCTCGCGCAAAGACCGTCCGGCCGGCCGGCCCGCGTGTGGGCCCGGGCCGATCACAGAGAGTGAGGGTCCTTCCGCCGCGCTGCCGGCCGCGAGGCCGCGGGCCGTAATCCGGGGGCCCGAGCGGCGGCTGTGGCCATACGATCACTCGGAACGGCGGGTCGCGGGAAGGTCGGGCAGTGAACGAGGACGTCAAGGGCGGAGCAGTGGCCGCCGGGCAGTTGGCCCGTGGCGCGGCGTTGCGGGAGGTCGTCGACGTCGGTGATCCGGGCGCCTGGTTGGCGCTGGACGAAGGCGTGCGTGCGGATCCGTGGTACTTGCCGGCGCCTTACGGCCTCCCGCCCTGGGAGACGACGGAGGAAGGGGCCCGGCTGACCGCTGCTCTGCGGGGTGCGGGACGGTTCACCGCTGCTCTGCGGGGTGGGGCTCGGTTCGGGGCTGCTCTGCGGGGCGGGGGAGGGCTGACCGAGTCCCAGCTCGCGCTCGCCCTGTGCCATCGGGACGGCCGGGTCCGGCAGCGGGCTCTGCGGCAGGCCGTCGGGCATCGGGAGCTGTTGCCGCTGGTGGTCGTGCGGTGCGCGGACTGGGCGGAGCCGGTGCGGGAGCCGGCCCGCGGTCACCTGTCGCGGGCGCTGGACGCGGAGACCGCCGTCCGGCTCACCCCGCTGGTGCTGCGCGTCGGCCGGCGCAGCCGCGGCGACTTCGCCGTCGCCCTGGTGAGCGAGGTGCTGTGCCGGGCGCCCAGGGAACAGTTCGCGCCGCTGCTCGCGGACACGGACCGCGCCGTACGCCGTTTCGCGTACCGCCTTGCCGCCGGACAGGGGCTCCTCTCCCCTGCCGAGCTGGCACGTGCGGCCGCCCGCGACGAGGATGCCGTGGTCCAGAGTCTGTGCGCCGAGGCCGCGCTGACCGCTCTGGCGAAGGGGAACGTGGAGGACGGCGATGTCGACGACGTCGTCGGGCTCCTCGTCGGCGCCCGCAGTGCCCGCGCCCGGTCGGCCGGGGTCACGGCGCTGCGGGGGCTGGGGCGGACGGAGCGGGCCGTCGGCTTCCTGACGGACCGATCGGGGCTGGTACGGGCCTGTGCCCGGTATGTCGTACGCCAACTCGGTGGTGATCCGCTCGCCTGGTACCGGGAGCGGTGCGCCGACCCGACGGACGACGCGCTTCCGCCCGGTGCCGCTATGGGGCTGGCGGAGTGCGGGGAGCGCGCAGACGCCGCCCTGCTGTGGCCGCTGCTGGACCATCCGGCTGCACGGGTGCGGGCGCAGGCGGTGGCCGGGCTGCGGACGCTGGATGCGACGGACGTGGCGCGCATGCGTCTACTGCTCGACGACCCGGCGCCCGGGGTGGTGGGCGAGGCGACCCTCGCCCTGCTGCCCTCGGCCGAACTGCTGCCGGAGCACTGGCTGATGGAGCGGCTCGGCACGGAACGGCCCCGGTGGGTGCGCGTCTCGGCGTACCGGCTGCTGGACGCGCGTGGCGGGGCCGCAAGGCTACGGGCGGCGCGACGGCTGCTCGGGGACGCCGACGAACGGCTTCGGAGCCGGGCTGAGCTGACCGTAGGGCGCTCGCTCCCTTCTTCGTGACGTCCGGCCTGGGGGGATCAGGGGCCGGTCTGGCGGGCTGACGGACTGCCGGGCTGGCCCCCGGCGGAGTACTGCTGTGGATCAACCGGCTCGGCTCCGACGGACCCCTGTACCTTCCCGCGGCCACCGTCGCGGGCGCTCTGCCCGGCACCTGGCGGGCGACGGAGTCCGAGGCGGGCTGGGGCAGCCGGGCCGTTCTGCGCCGCACCGGCTGAATGGGCGGCCCTCCAAGCCTCCGCAGGATCGAACGCGCGGTGTGAGCGGCACCGGATCGCCCGCCTTGTCCTGTTGTGCGATGGCTCACGGTGACGAGGCGGAGGGCGCGTCCTACGATCATCAGCATCGGGATATGGAGCCGCCTGTTCCGCATGCCCCTGTTCTCGCCAGAGGAGAAGGATCCCGTGACCACCGGCACCGGCGCCCGTGAGAGCTACTACGAGCGCACGGCCGAGCGCCGCTACAAGCCCACGGCCCATGCGGGGGGCGCCTGGAACGCCGACGAGCAGCACTTCAGTCCACTCGCCGGCCTCGTCGTCCACGCCGTCGACCGCCACCTCGCCGAGCAGCCCGCACGGAACCTGAACCTGGCCAGGATCAGCTACGACATCCTCGGGCGCATCGCCCTGGACGAGTGCGAGATCATCGTGGAGACGGTGCGGCCCGGCCGGACCATAGAACTCCTCGAAGCCGCCGTGGTCATCGATGGGCGGACGGTCGTGCGTGCCCGGGCGTGGCTGCTCGCCTCCTACGACACTTCTGCCGTGGCCGACAGCCCGCACGAGCGGCTTCCCGATCCCGAGGCCCTCACGCCCTGGGCGATGAGCGGCGCGTGGGACGGCGGCTACATCTCGTCGATCGACGTCCGGCGGCTGCCGCCGGCCCGCAGGGGCCGCGCGACGGCCTGGATCTCGTCGCCCCTCGAGCTCGTCGCCGGCGAGCCCAGCAGCCCTCTCGCCTCCTACATCGGCCTCGTGGACACCGCCAACGGCATCGCGGTGCAGCAGGATCCCACCGAGTGGATGTTCCCCAACGTCGACCTGACGATCCACCTGCACCGCCAGCCGCAGGGGCCCTGGACGGGGCTGGACACCACCGTCACCTTCGGTCCGTCGGGGCAGGGGCTCACCAGTAGCGTCCTGCACGACATCCACGGCCCCATCGGCCAGGCCGAACAGATTCTCACCGTCCGCCGGCAGCCGTAGGAGAGAGTGGGGCCGGCCAGGCTCCGCCACGTGCGATTCAAGTCGCCATCGCACCGTCCGCGATTGAACAGAGGCATGAGCTGGGTGAGGTCGCGGCGGTTTCGGCTGGCCAGAGAGACGGCCGGCGGCGTCCCAGCCACCCATCACCTTGCCGCTCCACCGCACCAGAGTTGGGTACGGGTACTCATGCGGATCACCACCCGCCGCGGCATCCTGCACCCATGACCGATACCCTCCCAGCCCCGGAACGCCGGCGCCCCTGGTCGCACCGAACACGCCCGGGCGTGGACCTCGCCCTCGCGATCCCGCTGTTCCTGTTGGAGACCGCGTGGCTCGTGCTGGACTGGATATACGGCTACGGCCTGGAGGTATGGGCGGCGCAAGGCGACCATGCACGGATCGACACGGCCGGCCTCGCGCACATCGGGCGGGTACGGATGCTGCTGATCGCCGTACTCGTCCTGGCAGTTCTCGCGGCGATCTTCCGAGCCCGCTGGACGGTGACCGCACACCTGCTGGTGGCCCTCCTGGCAGGCGGATCGCTGACGGCCGCGCAGCACGAGTGGGACCACAGCCACACCCCGCCACCCGGATGCATCCGCTATGGGCCCAACTGCTGAGAGAGCTTCGCAGTCGACGACATGCACTCCGACGCCCGCCGGCGGGACAATCCTGCGCAGTCCACCAGACGGAGCAGAACGATGCAGTCCAATTCGACCGTTCAAGGTCCGGGTTGGGAGTCAATCTCTATGCGAAAATGTCGCAGAGTCGCCAACCACGAGGTGCGTCATGGCAGAGGAATCCGCCCCCACCCCGCCATGGAAGATCACCGATCGAGACCTTCGGCGCCTGATGAGGCGCGGTATTAGAGAAGTGGCCGACGATCCAACCGCGATGGAGCTATCCGCCCGCATTCAGCAAAGGGAGAACGTCGAAGAGGACCGCGAGCACAGGGAGCGGTCTGAGAGTTCCGCGGCCCTCGGGCTCCTGGCCGGAATGGCGCTGCTGCTTGTCTTCATTGTCGGCTCCGTCGCGACCTTCCACCCCTGAGGCACGGGATCAGCAGCATCAGGCAGGGACAAGCGCCAGCAGACGGCCCTCCGAGCACCATCGAGCCGGAGACACTCCGTTCGAAGACGGCAGCCGCCCGAGCCTGACTCTTCGCAACCATCGGTCCCAACGGCGTTAATGAATGCATAGGGGGTGGGAGGTGCAGCCGTAGGGGTTGACGGTCCCCGCGCGCGCTGGTTCAGTGGCTGAGCCACTCAGTCACTGTGCCGCCCTGAGGAGGGATCGTGGAGGCGTTGCCCCGCGAGACGATCGTGGACGTCCTGGAGAACCGGCTGCGCGAGGACATCCTGAACGGCAGCCGCCCGCCGGGGAGTTATCTGCCTCCCGAGCGTCAGCTCGCCGACGGGTACGGCGTCACGCGCACCACCCTCAAGCACGCCTTCGGTCGTCTGATGCAGGCCGGGCTGCTGGAGACCCGGCACGGTGTCGGCACCCGGGTAAGGGACTTCGCCCGTCTCGGTGGCGCGGATCTGCTGCCCATGCTGGTGCGTCACGACGCCCGGTGGATCCATGAGGTGTTCGAGGTGCGCCGCAGCGTCGGCGTCCTGATCGCCGAGCGCGCCGCCGAGCGGGCCACGGACGGACGGCGCAGGGAGTTGCGGGCGCTGCTCGACGCGGTGCGGGACGCGGAGAGCCCCGACGCCGTACAGCTGGCCGACGTCGAGGTGCACCGCGCACTCGCCCGCGCCACCGGCAACCGCGTCTACGTGCTGCTGACCAACACCCTGTTCAACGCCTACCTCCCCGTACGGGCCGCGCTGCGCGGGCCCTTCACCGACGCGGGCGCCGCTCACCGGCGGCTCGCTCCCGTGGTCGAGGCAGTGGCGGCGGCGGACACCGCCAGGGCGAGGACGTCCGCCGACACCTACCTGCGGGAGACCGAGCAGATCATGCTGGAGGGGCTGTCGTGAGGGGCACCTCGTTCGCGGAGACGCTGCTGGGCACGATCCGTCTCGACGGCGACGACCACCACCGGCGCATCCGTCTGGACCTGCGCGCGGAGGCCGACGAGGTGCTGCGTCCGCACCGCACCACCACGGCCCGGCTGAGCGGCCGGCTGCGCATCACCGGGCTCGCCGACGACCCGGGCACGCGGGGCGCCATGCAGATCTCACCGCTCGCCCGCCGCCGTATCCGCTACCAGTTGTCCTTCACCACCGCCGACCGCCGCACGCTCACCCTGGACGGGTGGAAGTCGGTGACGGCTCGTCACCCGGTGAAATCGATGACGGTTCTGCCGGTCACCCTCTACGAGGACGGAGCACCCATCGGCACAGGAACCCTCCGCTTCCCGGCCGCCACCGGACTGCTCCCCTTCCTGCTCAGTTTCCGCTTCCCCGAGCGGGAGGAGGCCTCCCGCTACACCGCGCCCCGGTGGGACGGCCGGCCCGGCCGCACCGAGGTCTGGTACACCACGGTCACCGACCCGGCCACCGGCACCGGAGTCTGGCTGCACCACGAACTCACCGTGCCCACCGACGGATCCCCACCCACGGCCCACGGCTGGGTCGCCACCTTCCCGCGGGAGGGAAAGGTGCGTCACGCCCGCTTCGGGCCCGCCCCCTGGCCCCGCCCCCAAGAGGGGTTCAGCGCCGCCGGTGTCACTGCGGCGGGCGGACAACTGAGCGGCAACGCGGATGACTTCGGCTGGGACCTGACCGAGAAGCCTCTGGACGCACCGCTGTTCACCTTTCCGCACTGGTCGTGGCGGCGCGCGCTCCTCCCGGCGACGCACCTGCTGCCGGCGTCCCGCGCCGCCTACAGCGGCACACTCCACGACGGAGAACGCACGCTCACGCTGCGGGACGCGCCGGGCGCCTCCGCCCGCATCTACGGCCATGGGAACGCACGTCGCTGGGCCTGGCTCCACGCCGATCTCGGCGACGGGGACGTGCTGGAGATCGTCGCAGCCGTGTCCACCAGGCCCGGGCTGCGCCGTCTGCCGCCCCTGGTCTTCCTGCGGCTCAAGCACCGGGGCCGCACCTGGCCGTCGCGGCCGGAGCGCTCGGCGGCCGGGCTGCTGGGGATCGGGCGGTTCCGGGCCCGGATCGGCCTGCCGGAGTGGACGGTGACCGGCCGCACCGCCCTGCGGCGCGTCCGCGTCACCGTCACCCAGCCCGCGGACCGGACCCTCGCCCTGGACTACCGCGATCCGGACGGCGCCCCGGCGGTGTGCCGCAACAGCGAGCGCGCCGACGCCGAAGTCGTGCTGGAACGCTGGTGGGGCCGCTGGCGCACCGAGGCGGCCTGGACCCTGGACGGCACCGCGCACGCCGAGGTGGGTGACCGGTGACCGCCGAGGGATTCGTGTCCGCCCTGATCGCCGACACCGGCAACGACCCGTGGGCCGCACGCGTGCCGCACCGCCTCGACACGCTGCTGGCCGCGCTGCCGCGACCGGTACGGGCCGCGGTGCGCACCGGTGCCGCCGCCGTCGACGCCTACGGCGTCCTCCGCACGGGCCGCCGGCTGGCCTCCCTGAGCCCCGAGGACCGTGAGGCGGTCCTCACCTCGCTGGCGGGCCGCCCCCGGCTGGTTCCCCTGCTCGACCTCCTCAAGGTGCCGGTCCTGCTCGCCGCGGCCACCGAGCGGACGGCACCGGCACCGTCTCCCGTTCCGCGCCTGGACCCGCCCCTCACCTGTGTGCCGGCCGGGGAGACGCCCGCTCGGTCCACCGCCGACGCCGTCGTGATCGGCTCGGGGGCGGGCGGCGCGATCGCCGCCCGTGTCCTGGCACGCGCCGGGGCCGACGTCGTGGTCCTCGAAGAGGGCGAGCACCATTCCACGGCATCCTTCCACCGCCGTACGCCCCTGGAGCGCTTCACCGACCTGTACCGGGACGGCGGCGCGACCGCCGCCCTCGGCAACCCGCCCTTGCTCCTGCCCGTGGGGCGCGCCGTCGGCGGCACCACCGTCGTGAACTCCGGGACCTGCTACCGCACTCCCCCGCACGTCCTCGCCCGCTGGAGCAGCCGCTTCGGTTTCGGCCTCGCCGACGGTCTCGACGCACACCTCGACGCGACGGAGTCACTCCTGCGCGTCCGGACACAGCCGCTGGACGTCCTCGGCACCAACGGGCTGCTCGCCCTGGCAGGCGCCGAGCGGCTCGGATGGCGGGCCGGCCCGCTGCGCCGCAACGCGCCCGGCTGCGCGGGTTCGTGCCAGTGCGTGGTCGGCTGCCCCACCGGCGCCAAGCAGAGCGTCCAGGTGTCCGTACTGCCCGACGCCTGCGCCGCGGGCGCCCGCATCGTCACCGGCGCGCGGGTGCGGCGCATCCTGGTCGACCACGACCGCCCCGGGGTTCCCCGCGCGGCGGGGGTTCACGTGCTGCGGGCCGACGGCAGCGCGTTCGAGATCCTCGCCCCGCTCGTGGTCACCGCCGCGGGCGCCCTGGAGACCCCGCCGCTGCTGCGCCGTTCCGGCCTCGGAGCCCACCCGCGGCTGGGCGGCAACCTCAGCGTGCATCCGGCGACCAGCCTGGCGGGCCGCTTCAGCGAACCCGTGACCTCCTGGCGCGGCGTGCTGCAGAGCGTCGGCGTCGAGGAACTCCACGAGCGCGGCGTCCTGATCGAGGCCACCGCGAGCCCGCCCGGAATGAGCAGCTTCATCCTTCCCGGCCTCGGGCGCAGCCTGCGCCGGGAACTCGACGGCGCCGACCACCTGGCGGTCCTGGGCGCCATGATCGCGGACCGCCCCTCCGGCCGGGTGAGCGGCCGGAACCGCGCCCTGGTCCGCTACGCCCTGGACCCGGCCGACGGCCGGCGCCTGCACATCGCCCTGGGCGCCATGGGACGCCTCCTCTTCGCCGCCGGTGCCCAGGAAGTCCTCACCGGCGTCTCAGGCGCTCCGTACGCCCGTACACCGGATGAACTGGACGCGATCCTCGCCGGCATCACCCCACGGCAGCTGCACCTGTCGGCCTTCCACCCCACCGGAACGGCCGCCGCGGGCGCCGACCCGGACCGCGCACCGGTCGACCCTCACGGCCGCCTGCGCGGCGTCACCGGCGTCCTGATCACCGACGCCTCCGTCCTGCCCTCGTGCCCGGAGGTCAACCCCCAACTCAGCATCATGGCAACGGCCTCCGCCATCATCGAGGCCAACCTGTCCTGAGACGAACGGTTTTCAAGATCCCAGGCGCCCCTGAGAGGCCCGTCACTCGGACTCGTTGGCGGGCTTTGCAGCCGGCGGGAAGCCCAGCGCGTCCAGCAGGGCATCGAAGAGGTCCTCCACGAACGTCTCGTGGGAACACAACAGTTGCTCGATCGTGGACTGCTCGGCGGTGCCTGCCCGGCCGGCCGCTGCGGCCCAGACGCGGGCGCCTCGGGCGGAGTCCGGCACCCCTGCGAGGAGTTCGGCACGCTTGCGTTCCACCGACTCGCGGAACCCGGGTGTGCTCACCCACACACTCACGTCTTCCATGTCTTCGGGTTCCTCGGCCCAGAGCGACGCGGCCGCCTCCATGTTCAGGCATGCCTGCCACTTCTGCCCATCAGGTGCTCGCCCGGTCAGCAGGGCGACGCCGCTGTCGTAGACGTCGGCGACGCAGGCGGGTGCGCGAGTCCATGCGACCAGCGCGGCCAGGTCCTCCTCTTCCCACAGGCCGTTGTCCAACCGAAGCGTCTGCCAGCCGCCCGAACGCGGCCACGACGTGTGCACGCTGTCCTTCGATTCCTGGTGCATGGCGTCGAAGACGGGGGACTGCAGCAGCGGCCGCTCACTGCAACCGAAGACCAAGTGGCCTGAAAAACCCACGGGAACCTCCTCCAAGACCCTGGCCGCACCATAGAGCCCGCCACCGACGGCCACACACTTCCTCCACTTGCGGGGAAGTTCGCCCGGTGCTCAGCCTGCCGCGCGCAGCCAGCGGCGGAGGGCCTCGTGCACGCTGTCCGGCAGTGCGCTCAGGCGTTCGATCGCCTCCCGGTCGCCCGGCGAGGGGGCGATGCCGGCCGCGGTCAGCGTCGCGTGCAGGTCCAGGCGTCGCATGTCCTCGGGGTGGACGTGGCAGGCGATGCGCTGGCCCGGGTTCGGGGGCGGCAGCAGGAAGTCCTCGTCCGCGGCACGGTCCCAGGACAGGTCGGCGATCGGCCTCAGTGTCTGCATGTCATGCTCCGTTCTCACCGCTGTGCGTGCTTGCGACGGTCTTGGTGAGGACAGAGGCCCACCGCGCGGACCGCGGTTGCAGTGCTCCGGGCGGATCACCTGGACGGTGCAATACGTCGCCTTGTCACACCGCCCGCCCGTCGGTGTGGCCGTGCGACCGGGAGGGCGCGCACGGAGCTGTCCGGCGCCCTGGTCGGGAGCGGGCCCCGGCCGAGGAGTTGCGTATGCCACTTTTCGGCCGGTCGCTGAGCACCTGCTCCGTCCGCTCCGTTGACCCCGGTAACCGGTGACCCACCTCGAGACCGGTGAATGAGGTTCGCACATGGCTAAGACTGCTCCGACGGCAACAACGCGGCGTGTCCCCCTCGCCGGCTCCCGCCCCGCCCGGGTGCCTGCCGGCCCCCGCCGGCTCGACTACTGAGCGGTCGCGTCATGGACTACTGCATCCCGTGCAGCCGCACGCTCAACGGCGCCGTGACCTGCCCCGAGTGCGGGGCCTACGACTCCCGGATGGCTCCGCCCGGCGAGCCGGGTGACGTCGCTCCGGCGACCGTCGGTACCGCGACAACGGAGATCCACTTCAACGAAGTGCCGGGTCCGGCCGACTCTTTCCACGTCGACGGCACCGAGGCCCCGGGGGCACCAACTCCCCCGCGGGAGCTGCCGACAGGCCGGCACAACCGTCCGCCGCGGATGAGGAGGTACGCCGTCAGGTCCCTTGCCGCGGCCGCCTTCACCGTCCTCGGCGGAGTGGCCGCAGCGTCGGTGCTTCCCCAGTCGACGACCCCACGCGCGGCGACGATCCCGGATCAGCCGCTTCCCGAGGAGTCCCAGCTCGACGTCACCGATTCGCCCACCTCGTCCACCCCGACCGGGCGTGCGACCACGCACCCGGCCCGAAAGGCTGTCGAGGACCGTGGTGGTGAGGGGTTCCGCCGTCCTCTGCCCACCGTGTCTCCCAGCGCGCCACCGACCTCCCGATCGCCCTCCGCCGCCTCCACCAGTGCGCCGCCCCCGGCCAAGACCAGGCCGGCCCCACGGCCGTCCAGCAGCCGACCCACCTCGCCCTCGCAGACGGCGTCCGCCTCGGCGAGGCCGTCCGCCAGTCCCTCCGCCAGCGTCAGCGTCTCCCCCAGCGGCAGTCGCTCACCGGGCGGTGGGCTGGGGGTCGGCAACTGACCCCGGCGGGTGCCGCGGCGCCGCGATGCCGCGGCCGGCTCCGAAACCGGCGCCGCTCCCCCGGGCTGCGGCGGGCCGACCCGCTGTCAGATGCCGCTCAGGCGGCGCGGGACCACCGCTGGGCCGCGCGCTGGGAGGCGGACGGAGTACGGACCGGCCGGACGCGGTAGGTCGTCTTTGCGGGGTCGACCACGGGCTCGCCCAGGGCGATCCGTCCGCTGGAGTGCAGGGCGTCGCACTCGGCGGTGGGGAGGGCGACGTAGCAGCTTCCCTGGCCGGTGGCGGCGTCGAACGGCTTCCAGTAGCTGTATCTGCGGCGTCCGCCCGCGTGCACGGTGAGGAAGACCGTGGTGCCGGGGTCGTTGATGATGCGCAGGAGGTCGGCGCCCTTGGGGCTGAGCGGGGCGCCGGAGCGGCCGCGGTGGGGCAGGAGCATCGTCAGGCCTCCCCGCGTGCGGTCCGCAGGATACGGGCGTGACGGGCGGCGCCGGGCAGCGGTGGCCGGTCTCCGCGCTCGGGGCCTGGCGGTGCCGCGTACCGGCCCCGTGCGGCGGGTATGACAGCGGCGGCGGTGCATGCGAATGCGCGTATGTCCTCGGCCTGCTGCCGTCGCGCGGTCGGGGGGACGGCAGGGGCCGGAGCCGCCGGGCCGGGGATGGGCTGCATCAGTGTGGGCCTTCCTCATGACAGGGACTTGAGACCGGTTACCCCGTACGGGCGATGTCGATCTCACTTGTTCCCGCCATTGTTCAGCACGGCACTGACAATCACTCAGCCGTTTTGCGGCGCGGCGCGCCGCGCTCGGTCGCCGGGCGGTACCCGCTCGGCTGCGGGGTGGTGCGTCGTACGCGGTGGCCGTGTGCGGGTGAAGGCGTCGACCAGCAGGAACTGGGCCAGGGTGTAGGTGGCCATGACGAGCACCGGCCGGCCGGCGAACTCCGCTCCGGCCGCGCCGAGTCCGATCAGCAGGTCCGAGGCGACGAACACCGCCCCGCCCCAGGCCGCCCCCGGCCCCCGGACCTGCGCGGTCGCCGCCATGGTCACCAGGGCCAGGCTGTAGGGAGCGACCGCCCAGGCGAGCATTCCGAGGTGGGGCAGCAGAGCAGCGTTCGCGGCCGCCCACACCGCGAGGCAGGCCGCGCACAGCACGGGCCGGGCACGCAGGTGGGCGACGGCGCCCTGCTGGACGAAGGCGGTGATGTAGCAGAGCTGGGTGACCAGGAAGCAGGCGATGCCCGCCACGAAGGCCCCGGCGCCCGGCAGGAGCAGGGCCACGTCACCGGCGGTCGCCAGCGCCAGGCCGGCGAGCACGGCGGGATGGTTCCGGCGCGTGCAGCGCCACAGGTACACGACCAGCAGCGGGGCGAGCAGCGGCTTGGTGCACCATTCCAGGAGCTCCTGGTGCAGTGCGACGCCTGCCAGGTTCAGCGCGGCAAGTCCCGCGTAGGCGAGGAGGATCGGCGGCATCTCAGAGCTCCGCTGGCGGCGACCATCCGGGCGGGCCGAAGAGGTGGCCCGCCTTGTCGCGCCAGCGCCGCGCACCGCGGACGTCGCGCCAGGCGGCGGCGTACTCATGGAAGGCGACCCGCAGCGGGTTGTAGGTGTCGATGTTCTTCGTCAGCCCGTACACGACCCGCTCCCCCTCCGGTTCGAAGGTGCCGAAGAGCCGGTCCCACAGAATGAGGATGCCGCCGTAATTGCGGTCCAGGTAGACGTCGTTGGAGGCGTGGTGGACCCGGTGGTGCGAGGGGGTGTTGAAGACCCATTCGACCGGACGCCACAGCTTGTCCACCCGCTCGGTGTGCAGGAAGAACTGGTAGAGGAGGCTGAACGACTGCTGCAGCAGGATCATCCACGGCGGCAGGCCCAGCAGGGCGAGGGGCAACCAGAAGGGCAGCGTGGTCATGGGCGTCCAGCTCTGGCGGAGCGCGGTGGAGAGGTTGAAGCGCACGCTGGAGTGGTGCACGACGTGGCTCGCCCACAGGACGCGGACGCGGTGGTGCGCGCGGTGGAAGGCGTAGTACGCCAAGTCGTCGGCGAAGAACAGCAGGATCCACGTCCACGGCGAGGCGACCGGCAGGTGCCAGGGGGCTACGCTCCAGACGGCGGCGTAGCCGAGGACCGCGACCACCTTCCACGGCAGTCCGATGACCTGGCTGCCCGCGCCCATGGACATGCTGGTGACCGTGTCGCGCAGCTCGTAGCCGCGCTCCTCGTCGTCGGGGAGGAAGCGGTACGACAGCGCCTCCACCGCGACCAGCAGGACGAAGAACGGTATCGCGTACACGATGGCGGGGATCATGTCAGCCCGCTCTCCTCTCCGGGACGGCGGGCACACTGCGGGAGAGGAGGTGGCGGGCCAGCCGCTCGGCGCCCTCCTCGTCGTGTGCGGCGATCAGTTCGGCGAGCCGCAGATGGGCCGCCACATCGAGCAGTTCCTCGGCCCGGCGGTCGGGCGGCACTTCGCCTGCGGCGAGCGTGCCGCCCACGAGGGTGTTGAAGGACAGCAGATAGGCCAGATTGCCGGAGCCCTCGACGATCAGCCGCCACCAGGCGACGTCCGCCGCGCCGAGAGCGGCGAGATCCGGGCCGACCTGCGCGTAGCGGGCCGCCGCGGCCTCGATGGCGGCCGCCTGTTCCGGCGAGCAGCGCGCCGCGCACAGCCGGGCCGCGTCCGCGCCGACGCACGCCCGCATCTCCAGGACGTCACGTCCCAGGTCGTGGGAGTCCAGCGGCGGGCCTGCCTCCGCCATCCGCACCGCCAGGTCCAGTCCGGCGGTGCGCCGCCAGTCCAGCACCATGGTGCGGCCGCCGTGGCTCACCTCGACCAGCCGCGCCTGCTGAAGGCGCTTCAGCGCCTCGCGCACCGCGTGCCGGTTGACGCCGAACTCGGCGGCCAGGTCCCGCTCCGCCGTCAGGGCGGTGCCCGCGGGCAGGGCACCGCTCAGGACACGGTCCCTGAGCAGCGCGAAAAGCTGGTCGGAGACCGCTTCCCGCCGGATGCGTTCCTCTGCCATGGCGGTCAGCGTGCACCCGCCGTGACGGCTGGTCAACTGATTGGACCAGATGAATCCCGGACGCCGTCGTCTCCGGCCGGGCCCGTGGCCACCGGGAGCGCGTCAGGCGGGGCCGGCCGAGTCGAGGTGGGCGAACACCACCACGTTGTCCATGTAGTCCCTGGCGGTGCGGTTGTAGACGCCGCCGCACGTGATCAGGCGCAGCTCGGGTGTGGGGGTGTCGGCGTAGACCTTGTCGTCGGGGAAGGCGGCCTTGCTGAAGCTCTGGACGGAGTCGACCTTGAAGCGCGCGGTGACACCGTCCGCACGCGTGATCTTCACCAGACTTCCGTGCTGGAGTGTGTCAAGGTCCGCGAAGACGGCACGGCCGATCTTCGTGTCGAGGTGGCCGACGACGATCGCCGCGCCGCGCTCGCCCGGGGAGACGCCGCCCTCGAACCAGCCGACGAGATTGGTGTTGTTCGGGGGCGGGGCCTGGAGCTGTCCCGACGCGCCGATGTTCAGCTTGGTGAACGGCGCGTTCACACCGATGGACGGGATCGACAGCCGTGTCGGCACCGATCGCGGCAGCGAGTCGTCGTCGGTGGGCGACGGGGACGTCGTCTCGACCTCGGGGACGTCCGGCGTGCTGCTGAAGACGGTGGTGGGCCGGACCTGCGTCGGGCTGCCGAGGCCCTGGACCGGCGTGTCCAGGGAGTTGTGGATGAGCAGAGCGCCCAGCGCCACTGCCGCCGCCGGCCACACGAGGTGATTCCGGCGAGGCCGTGCGGCGGGCTCGGTACCGGGCTGCTCCGTCCGGGGCGACTGCGGGGAGGCCATGCGAGATGCCTTTCGTGAACGGGTGACGGTGAGCCGGGCGAGCGGGGGGAAAGCCGCTGTCGCGGTCTTCGGTCACCCTCGGTGGGTGACGAAGACCGCGACAGCACAGCGGTCGGAAGAGGAATCGGCTCAGGCCGCGGAGGCGTTCGACCCGTTGCGCCGACGCAGCATGTACGCGCCGGCTCCCAGGCCGCCCAGCAGCAGCGCGGCCCCCAGACCCAGGGTGCTGGTGGTGTCCGCCAGACCGCCGCCACCCGCGTGGACGCCACCGCGCGGCTTGCTGCCACCGCCCTCGTCGCCCTTCGAGTAGCCGCCCTCGCTGCCGCCGCGCGACTTGGAGGAGCCGCCCTCGCCGCCGCCCGACTTGGACCAGCCGCCCTGGTCGCCGCCGCGACCACCCTCGTCGCCGCCGCGACCACCCTCGTCGCCGCCGCGGCCACCCTCGTCGCCGCCGCGGCCGCCCTCGTCGTCGCCGCCGCCCGACTTGGACCAGCCGCCCTCGTCGCCGCCGCGGCCACCCTCATTGGGCGCCATGGCCAGCGCGCCGCCACCGGCGTGGACGCCCCCGCGCGGCTTGTTGCCGCCGCTGCGGCCCTCTTCCTTCTTGGACGAGTCGCCGCCCTTCTTGGAAGATTCGTCGCCCTTCTTGGACCAGTCGCCGCCCTTCTTGGACGAGTCGTCGCCCTTCTTCGACGAGTCCCCGTCGTCGCCGTGCTCGTCGGACGAGCCCTTGTCGTAGCCGCCCTTCGAGCCTTCATCGCCCTTCGAGCCGCCGTCGTCGCCGCCGCGGCCGCCCTCGTCGTCGCCCTTCGAGCCGCCGTCGTCGCCGCCGCGGCCGCCCTCGTCGTCGCCCTTCGAGCCGCCGTTGTCGTCCGAGTCGTCGCCCCGGGAGCCGTGCGAGTCGCCGTGGTCGGAGCCCGCGGCCGGCGCCACCGCGAACGCGGACAGGGTCGCGGCGCCGGCCGCAGGCGCGGACAGAGCCACGGCGGCGGCGATCGCCGCCGAAGTGAACAGAGTACGGGTGATACGCATGGGTGTTCCTTCCGTCGCAACTGCGAGAGCCGGCAGGCTGCCCGCTCACTCGGAAACACAGGTGCGACGTGATCACTTTCGGCAGGATCGGGGCGGCCTACCACTGGGACGCCGCAGATGGGCTACCCGGACAGCACCGCATCCTGGGGCCATCCGGGCGGCCCGCGCGGATGTCGATGCCCCATCAGATGGAAGCCGATGGACCATCAGGAGGATCTGATTTTCTGCTTTCCTGCAACGGAGCCGCATACGGGTGGTCTCGTCTGAGGTTCCGTCGGCTGAGGGACGCCATGACCCGCGTGGGGCAACGCGATCGGCGACGTCCCACCGGGCCGGCCGGGTCGGTCGCGTCGACCGGGTCTGCCGCGCCCGAGGGGGACGGTACGAGGCCGCGAGCGGCGAGCCGGTGCCGGACGAACAGGACCGCGGCGCAGGCGCCGAGGACGGTCGCGCCGCCCGTGCGCAGGATGGCGTCGTAGGCGTGCGCGGGGCTGGTCTCGGGGGTGAGGGCGGTGAGGGCGGTTGCCGTGGCCGCGAGGGCGACGGCGCCGAAGGTGACCAGTGCGGTGAGCACGACGCCGGAGGCCTCGCCCGCGCGGGCGGGCGGGACGACCTGCTGGGTGGCGACGCTGGCGAAGGTCCAGCCGAGTCCGAGGCCGAGGGCGCACCAGGTGAACAGGGGGATGTAGAGCCACCAGGACCACACCAGGCTCAGGCCGGTCATACCGGTTCCGGCGATGACTCCGGCGAGGGCCATGACGGTGGTGGAGGACATCCGCAGCGAGAGCCAGGCGCCCAGCGGGCCGGTGCAGGCGACGGTGAGGGCCGGTACGAGGAAGACGGTGCCGGCGGCGAGAGCGGACAGGCCGCGTACCTGCTGGAGCTGAAGGGTGGCCAGGAAGACGGTGACGACGTAGCCCATGTTGCACACCGCGCCCATGACGGTGACGAGGTCGAAGGGCACGTTGCGGAAGAGGCGGAAGTCGACCAGGGGGTGCCGGCACGTGCGTTCCCGCACGACGAAGAGCGCGCCGGCCACCAGGGCGACGGCGAACAGGGCCAGGGTGCGCGGCTGGTCCCAGCCCCGGGCGCTGCCGCGTTCCAGAGCGAGCGTCAGGGCGGCCAGGGCGGTGACGACGGTCAGGCAGCCGGGCAGGTCGATCTGGCGTGAGGCGGTCTCGTCGCGGGAGTCGGGGGCGTGGCGCAGGGCGATGAGCAGGGCGAGGGCGCTCAGGCCGCCCAGCAGCCAGAAGATCCACCGCCAGCCGGGGCCGCCGGTGAAGCCTCCTCCGATGAACGGCCCCACCGCGGTGCCCACGTTGGCCACGGCGAACACCGCGCCCAGGGCCCGGGCCCGCGTTTCGTCGGAGAAGGCGTTGCTGACGACGGAGACCGAGACCGGGAATATCAGCGCCGCGCCGACACCCTGCGCGACGCGGGCGGCGACGAGTGCGACGAAGGTGGGGGCGAGAGCGCAGCCGGCGGAGGCGGCGGCGAACAGCGCGATGCCGGTCAGCAGCAGCGGCCGGCGTCCGAACAGGTCGCCCAGGCGGCCGCCGACGATGAAGAAGCAGCCGATGGCGAGCATGTAGGCGGAAAGGGTCCACTGGGCGGCGGAGACCGTCACGCGCAGGTCGGACGCGATGCCGGGGACGGCCAGGTTGAGCGCGAAGAAGTCGACCTGGATGCAGAACAGCGCGATCGACACCGCCGTGAACGCCCCGGCCCGCTGGGCGGAACTCACTGGTGGGGGCGCAGCTGTGGATCCCATCCCTCCACCTCACCCCTGGTGCGGGTGGGCTGCCAGTGGAGACGCCTGGTCGGGCGAGGGCGAGGGCCGTCGTGGTGCGGGCGGCCCGTGCGGGACCGCCCGCACCGGACGTGTTCGCTCTTCGGCTGTTCGGCCCATCGGTGATCGGAGCCCCGGTCAGGTCCCTGCGTGCCGGGAGTCTCGGCGCACCGTCACGCGGGCGGGCGCGGGGGTAGGGGGGCAGACGCTGCGAATGGTGCCGTCCCGGTGCCTTTGCGGGGCCGTAGGCGGGAACGTCCTTGCGTCGCGGTGACGCCCGCGGCGGCGCGAGGCTCACGGCGGGCGCTGTCAGGGCGGCGACGGCTTCGGGACCATCGCCTCACGGGTGGGAACGGGGCCTGTGGGCACGGCCGTCCAGAAGCGCGATGACCTGTTCGCCGACCACCTCCCATGATTGCGGCGGGAGTTCACCGATCACCGTGCGCCCCAGGTCGTGCAGCACCGTCCGGGTGTCGTTGTCGCGGGCGACGCTGCCGCTGAGTACCTCGTAGCCGTCGCGGACGGCGACGCGGAGGCGGTCGGGTCCCCCGTGGGTGGCGTGCAGGGCGGCGGCGACCACGAAGGGCGGCCCCCCACCCGCCTCCTGGGGCAGCTTGCGGTACGTACTGGCGATCGGCTCACGCCAGCGAAGGCCGAGCAGGAGCGGGCGCTTGGCGACGACTTCGCCGAGCTCGGCCTCGTGCAGTCCGTCGGCCTCCAGCACGGTCGCCCGGGCGTCCAGGACGAGCGCCGCGGGCAGCAGACAGCGCAGTGTGCTGCCCACGAGGTTGCCGCCGACCGTCGCCGTACGGCGCACCGCTCCGGTGCCCACGGAGGCGGCCGCCCGGTGCAGCACCAGCGGCACACGGTCGTCGATCCGGTTCAGCACCACGGCCGCCCCCAGCACGTTGGGACCCAGTTCGTTGGCCTCCGGGACGTGGCGCAGCGACAGGGCCTGTTCGGGGAACCCGTCCCGCTGCCACGTGGCCCACACCAGGGTCGCCCCGCCCACCGGTACGGCTTTCTGGGCCAGGTACCGCTGTGCCTCGGACACGGACGTGGGAAGACGCAACAGCACGGCAGCCGACCTGCTCTCCTGGACGGTGGGACGGTGAGGCGGACCAGAGCGCGGCGACGAGATCGCCGACGGGGAGCATTCTTCCGGCGCCCTCGGGGGCGCGTACAGGGCTCATCCCATCGCCCCACGCGCCCCCGGGAGAGGCGTTCAACTCCGCGACGGACGGCTGCGGATGGGGGACAGCGGACGCAGGTCCCGCACCAGGGGACGGCGGTGCGGCGACCGCAGTTCCTCGTCCGGCACCGCGAACAGGTCCCGCCCGCCGAGGCCGGGCAGGTCGCACACCTGTCGTCGGACGGCGCGCAGTGCCCGTCCCTTGCGCCGCCGGGGCAGTCGGGGTCGGTGGATTCGTCCGGCGTCGTCGAACCGCATGGCCTTCGCCTTCCTGTTCTTCTTCCGGATGTGCCGCCGCGGATGCGCCGCGACGGGCGGACACATCGTCAAGTGCCCCCAAGATCGGCCCCGAAAAGGCGTGACGGCGAGCGGCCGGTTGCGAACGTGACGTTTCTACGCGGACACCGGATCGCTCACCGTACGCACACACGGGCGCCCGTTCGCACGACTTCACGCGCCCATGCGTACGTCCCGGACAGGGGGGCATTACCGATGTGAACGCGCAGGCCGACGCCGGGCGCGACTCCGGGGACAGGTGCCGGCGGCTCGCCGGCCGGCCGGAGCACGCCCGCATCCGGGTACTCACCGAGAGTCACCGCGCGGCGACTGTCCCCAGTACGACGGCAAGGACGCTGATGATGAACAGGCACCATGGACATCGGCCGGGGGTGACGTGATGGCGTCTCCCCTGACCCCGGCCCGGTGGCGGGCGGCGTTACGCGCCGAGGGCGTCCGCTTCACGGAGTACGCGGGCTGGACGACACGCGGCCGTGACGGGGCGACGGGCCGGATATTCGGCCCGGTGCACGGTGTGCTGAACCACCACACGGCCGGCACCGACAGCCTCGCCATCATCGCGGTCAAGGGGCGGCCCGGACTGCCCGCTCCGCTCGCCCACGCCTACCTGTCCAAGTCCGGGGTCCTGGTCCTGGTGGCGAACGGCCGCGCCAACCATGCCGGTCTGGCCGCCCGGAACGCCTACGAGGCGATCCTGGCCGAGCGGCCGATCCCCCGCCCCGACGCCCGCTCGGGCACCGTCGACGGCAACGACGTGCTGTACGGGATCGAGGTCGAGAACCTCGGGAACGGCAAGGACACCTACACCCGCGCGCAGTACGACACCTGGGTCCGCTTCAACGCGGCCGTGTGCCGTGCGCACGGGTGGAGCGCGGCCAGTTGCGCCGGGCATCTGGAGACCTCGATCGAGGGCAAGCCGGACCCCGCCGGGCCCGTCGCCGGGTACGGCGGCCGCGGCCCCTTCAAGCTCACCATGGACAGGCTCCGCGCCGACGTCGCCGAGCGGCTGCGGCACAGCCCCGGTTGGAACCCCGCATCCCAGGAGGACGACGAGATGCCCGCCTACGTGAACCTCGGTGTCGCCAGGCCCTACGCGCTGCGGCCGGGCGCCTGGGACTCGATCGAGTTCACCGAGGAGTGGTCGGACGAGCCGGGCGGCCACGCCACCGACGGCGCGGTCTTCGCGCGCGGCGCCGCCCGCTTCACCGGCTCGGTCGGCCTGCGGTTCGAGGGCCTGCCCGTCGGCGGGGTCGTCCAGGTCCGGATGAGCGAGTACGAAGGCGGTGACATCAAGGCCGACCACCCCGTGCACGAGATCGTCGGGACCGGCGGTGACACCTTCGGCGTCGTCCCGCTGACCAAGCGGCTGGCCGCCGGCCGGGGGATGCGGGTGCGGCTGCTGAACCAGAGCGCCCAGCCCGTCACGGTGAGCAGCGCGGTGCTCACGGCCCTGGTGTGGCGGGAGAGTTGAGCCTTCCGGGCGAAGCCCTCGCATCACCGGCGCGGCGGTGGGACGGCCCCGCGGGTGAGGAGGACGGAGGCGGGGGTGACCGGACACCCCGGTCACCCCCTTCCGCTCCGCACCGCCCCCGCGGGGGCCGGTCGTCAGCTCTTCGGCATCAGGACGGTGTCGATGATGTAGACGTTGGCGTTGGCGGTCCTGACGTTGCCGCAGACCACCTTGGCGGAGTCGTCGACCATGTAGGACTCGCCCGAGCCGGAGATGCTGAGCCTGGACTTCTCCAGCGTGTCGAAGGAGCCGTTCTCCAGGTCCTCGGGGGCGAGCTTCTTGCCCACCACGTGGTAGGTGAGGATCTTCGTCAGCTGTGCCTTGTCGTTGAGGACCTTGTCGAGCGTCGCCTTGGGGATCTTGGCGAAGGCGTCGTTCGTCGGCGCGAACACGGTGATGTTCTGAGCGTTGTTGAGGGTGTCGACCAGGCCGGCCTTCTTCACCGCCGACACCAGGGTCGACAGCGCCGGGTTGTTGGAGGCCGCCGTCGCGACCGGGTCCTTGGCCATGCCGTCGAACGATCCGGCACCGCTCCTGGGCACCGACGAACAGGCCGGGCCGAACGGCTCGTTCGCGCTCGACGCGTCGCTGCCGGAGCCCGTCATGCTGTCGTCCGACGCGGTGGCCGAGGCCGACGCCCTGCCGGACGAGTCGGACTTGGCGGAGTCGCTGCTGTCGGAGCAGGCGCTCAGCGCGAGCGGCAGTACGGCGGCGGTGGCCACGGTCACGGCGACACGGCGGATACGGGTGTTCATGAGGTTTCTCCTATGGGCAGAGGCGGCGGTCGCCGCCGGTTCATGGGGTGGGGCAGGGGGTCGGCGAGACAGCGGATCAGGGGGCAGGGTCGGAGGGGCAGTTGGTCAGGGGGGAGGGAGTCAGTCGACGGTCACCACGACCGAGTGGTGGCCGCTTGCGCCGTCGGGTTCGGTGCGCGTGCGCCGGGCGGTCTGCACCGCGCCGGTGCGGTCGGTGGCGCGGACGGTGAGGGTGTGGCCGCCCTTGCCGGCCCGCCACGGGAAGGACCACTGGCGCCAGGTGTCGCGGGAGTCCTCGACCGCGAGGGTGGCCTCCTGCCAGGGGCCGTCGTCGACGCGGATCTCGACCCGGTCGATGCCCCGGTGCTGTGCCCAGGCGACACCGGCAACCATCACGGTGCCCGCCCTGGGCCGTGCGAACGGCTTCGGCGTGTCGATGCGGGACTGCGTCTTGACCGGCGCCTCGCGGGCCCACCCCCGCCGGACCCAGTACGGGTCGTACGCGTCGAAGGTGGTGAGCTCGATGTCCTTGATCCACTTGCAGGCGGACACATAGCCGTACAGGCCGGGGACCACCATGCGGACCGGGAAGCCGTGGGCGAAGGGCAGGGGCTCCCCGTTCATCCCGACGGCGAGCAGGGCGTCGCGGCCGTCCATGACGTCCTCGACCGGTGTGCCGATCGTCATGCCGTCCACCGAACGGGCCACGAGCTGCCCGGCCCGGCCGCCCCTGGACGGCGGCCGCACCCCGCACTCGGCCAACAGCTCCGCCAGACGCACGCCGATCCAGCGGGCGTTGCCGACGTACGGGCCGCCGACCTCGTTCGACACGCATGTCAGCGTGATGTCCCGCTCGACGAGTTCGCGTCGCAGCAGGTCGTCGAAGGTGAGCGTGACCGGCTCGCGGACACCCCGGCCGTGGACGCGCAGCCGCCAGGCCCGCGCGTCGACCTTGGGCACCACCAGGGCGGTGTCCACCCGGTAGAAGTCCCCGTTGGGCGTGAGGAACGGGCTGACGCCGTCCGCGCGTACCCGCGCGCCCCGGGGCACCGGCGGTGCCGACGAGGCGGGGCCCGGAAGGACGAGCCTGTTCCGGGAGCCGGCCGCGTCCCGGGCACCGGATCCGCCGAGCGCGCGGCCCAGTACGCCCACACCGGCGGACGCGGCGGCCGCGGCGGTGGCCGTGACGACGAACCCACGGCGGTCCCAGCCCTCGGGACCGCCCCGGCGAGAGCCCACCCGGTCGTCAACGTCCTCACTGGGCACGGAACTCGAGTCGTGCCGAGCAGGCAGCCGTCCCGCCAGCGCGTACAGCAGGAGCGCTCCGGCGGCCGAGCCCACGACGGAGGGCAACGCGTCGACGGGACCGGTGGAGTCCGGCCGGCTGGCCGCCGAGAGCGCCCCGACGGCGCCGAGGACGAGGACCGCGGCCGCGCCGAGCCGGCGGTGCCGTAGCGCCACCAGCCCCACCGCGAGGGCGAACAGGGCGAGCACGAGCAGAATTCCGAGCTGGAGCACCAGCTTGTCGTGGGTGCCGAAATTCCGGATCGCCCAGTCCTTCACCGCGGCGGGCGTACGGTCGACGGCGGCACCGCCCACCGCGACGACGGGACCCGCTTCGGGGCGTACCCACGCGGCCGCCAGTTCGGCGGTGGACAGCGCGGCGAATCCCGCCAGCACGCCGCTGAGCGTGCCCAACGCCGGCCGGGCCCAGGTCCTGGGATGTCGCTGCTGCTCCTGATCGCCTGTCACGTGGGGAATCCGGGCCTGCCGGGGCGGCGGATTGGTCGGCCGCCCGATCGGGCGAACCTTTCCTCCGGACCAATCCGGGCCGGCCGCGGCAACGGATCATTCGTTCCCCTCTATGGCCCTGGGTACCAACCGGACGGTATACAAGCCCCGTTGAACGTGTGACGACCGCGCCGCGGTGCCGGTCGTGCGCGAGGTCCCGGTCCCAGGGGGAGGCTTGGCATGGCGAGCGAGACGCGTGCGGGTGCGGAGGCGGGGGGTCGCCGGTGGCCGGCGGTCGTGGGGGCGGCACTGGGCGGTTGCGTCCTCGTCGCCGCGTCCACGGTGCCCGCCGCGGCGCACGGCACCGGATCCGGGCACGTCACGGAGTACGTGGCGCTCGGCGACTCCTACACCTCGGGTCCGCTCATCCCGCGCCAGGTGGACGCCAACTGTGCCCGCTCGGACCACAACTACCCCTCGCTCGTGGCGGCGGAGCGGGCCCGGACCACGCTCAAGGACGTGAGCTGCAGCGCGGCGAAGACCGACCAGATGTGGGCGTCGCAGGGCACCAACGGTCCCCAACTCGACGCGCTGGGGCGGGGCACCGACCTGGTGACCCTCCAGATCGGCGGCAACGACATGGGGTTCGGCTCCATCATCGCCACCTGCGCCGGCCTCAGTTCCACGGACCCGTCGGGGAATCCGTGCGAGCGCTACTACAACTCGTCCGGGACCGACCGGCTGACGGTCGCCATCGCGCAGACCGCGCCGAAGGTCGACCGTGTGCTGCGGGCCGTGCACTCCAGGGCTCCGCACGCCCGGGTGCTCGTCGTCGGCTATCCGGACCTGCTGCCCGACGACGGCAGCGGCTGCTACCCCTCGGTGCCGTTCGCGGCGAAGGACTTCCCCTATCTGCGGGACACCGGGAAGCGGCTGAACCTGATGCTCCGGCTGGTCGCCGCCTGGAACCACGTGGAGTACGTCGACACCTACGGGCCCACGGTCGGCCACGACATGTGCAAGGCCCCGGCCGACCGCTGGATCGAGCCCCTGGCGCCTGCCTCCCCCGCGGCCCCCGCGCACCCCAACGCCAAGGGCGAGGAGGCCATGGCGCGCGCCGTGACGGAGCGGCTGGCCGAGGGACACGGACGCGGCTGAGCGCACCGGACGACCCGGCGAACCGGCCGCGCCTCGGCCGAGCGGACCCGGACACGGCCGAGCGCACCGCACGCGGCGGACAGACCTGTGCCGGCCACGCCCGGCCGGGGGCCGGCTGCCTCCGGCCGGCGCGCGCGGCCCGGTGCCCGCTCGCAGCAGCGGGCCTCCTCCGATCGGGTGCGCGCGGGCCACGGCGCCGACGGCCGGGCCGCCGCTGCGATCACGCTGGGACGGTGCCGCCCGCCCGAGGCCGGCACCCCCGCGAGCGAGGAGAAGAGGATGCCCATCGACACCGTAGAGCGGTTCCTGGCGGCGCTCAGTCCGCACCACCGGGAGCACGTCGAGCGGTTGCCGCGCGAGGAGCAGGACAGACTCGCCGCCGCCTGGGAGGCGGAGCTGGAGCAGGACACCGATCTCGACACCCTGAGCGAGCTGTCGCCCGCCGCGGCGGAGAGCGAGGCGGCGGCCCGGGTGGCGAAGAAACTGTTCGAGTAGGTGGTGGCCGGCACCCGGGCGGGCGGCCGTTCCCGGGCCGGCCGCCCGGGTGCGCACGGCGAACAGAACGGCGGAAGAATTCCCTGTTCGGAGGGCGGCACGGCGCACCTTTTGCGGCGTCGAGCGGGGGCATACGGGACAAACGCGTGGGATTTGGAATCTGCTCGAACTGTGTCCGACCATGGGCTCGGCCCGGCGATCCCGGGCATCTGTTCGAAGAGAGGCGCACCACCCCATGCACGTCACCGGAACCGTCCCGCAGCCGGCTCCGGCCCCGCAGGAGATCCCCGCGGCCCCCACGCCCGCCACCGAGCCCGCCGGCTCCCCCGGCAGGCACGCCCGCCACTTCGGGCTGCCCGTCGCCACCGCCCTGGTCATGGGCAACATCATCGGCGGCGGCATCTTCCTGCTCCCGGCCTCCGTAGCCCCGTACGGCACGATCAGTCTGGTCGCCTTCGGCGTCCTGACCGTCGGCGCCATCGCCCTCGCACTGGTCTTCGGCCGGCTGGCCGAGCGCCATCCGGACACCGGCGGGCCGTACGTCTACGCCCGGGAGGCCTTCGGCGACTTCGCCGGCTTCCTCGCCGCCTGGGCATACTGGATCACCACCTGGGTGTCGAACGCGGCGCTCGCCGTCGCCGCCGTCGGCTACCTCGACGTACTGATCCCGGTCGGCGGCCACCGCTGGACCGCCTGTCTGGCCGCGCTCGCCCTGCAGTGGCTGCCCGCGCTGGCCAACTTCGCGGGCACCCGGTACGTCGGCGCCGTGCAACTCGTCTCCACCGTGCTCAAGTTCGCGCCGCTGCTGCTCGTCGCGGTGGGCGGGCTGTTCTTCTTCGACGCGGACAACCTCGGCCCGTTCCGGGCGAGCGGCGGCAGCGCGATCGGCGCGGTCTCCGCCTCCGCCGCGATCCTGCTCTTCTCCTACCTCGGGGTCGAGTCCGCCGCCGTCAGCGCGGGCGAGGTGAAGGACGCCCGGCGCAACGTGGGCCGGGCCTCGGTCATCGGCACCGTGGGCGCCGCGCTCGTCTATCTGCTGGGCACGCTGTCCGTCTTCGGCACGGTCGCCCACGACCGTCTGGTGAAGTCCACCGCGCCGTTCTCGGACGCCGTGAACGCCATGTTCGGCGGCAGCTGGGGTGGTTGGGCCGTGGCGCTCGCCGCGCTGGTGTCGATGACCGGCTGCCTCAACGGCTGGACGCTGCTGAGCGCGCAGACCCCGTACGCCGCGGCGCGCGACGGACTGTTCCCCGCCGCCTTCGCACGCCGCCGGCGGGGCGTCCCGACGGTCGGCGTCGGTGTCACCGTCGTCCTGGCCTCGCTGCTCACGGTCTACAACTACACGTCGGGCTCGGCCAGGGTGTTCGAGATCCTGGTCCTGGTCACCACGTTCACCGCGACCGTGCCGTATCTGCTGGCCACCGCCGCACAGCTCTTCCACCTGGTGTCCGGGCGCCGCGAGCGGGTGAACCGGGCGCGGCTGGTGCGCGACGCCGTGGTCGCCTCGGTCGCCGCCGCCTTCTCGATCTGGCTCGTCGCCGGCGCCGGATACGCGGCCGTGTACCAGGGGGTGCTGTTCCTGTTCGCGGGCATCCTCGTCTACGCCGTGCTGGCGGCCAGGCGGCAGAGGGCGCGGACCGCGGCCTGAGCACCGACCGACGAGACCGCACTTTTCGGCCAGGACTGAAAGGGGCGCGGTCCGGCACCCGCCTGGGCCAGGCTGGGGACACTGTCGCACGACAGGTCCTGTCCCCCTGTCCCCGGAGGTCGATCGATGCACGCCACCAGACGCCTGTTGTGCCTGGGAGCCTCGGTTCTGCTGGCACTGGCCGTCCAGACCGGTCACGCCGGCGCACACGCGCTGCCCGGCACCTACGTCGTGTCCCGGGACCCCGGTGTCCTGCCGGAGGGCATCGCCGTGGGGCGCGACGGCACGATGTACGTGTCCTCCGACGGCACCGGGCGGCTCTACCGCGGGAACGTGCACCGGCCCGGCCTGAGCCCGTTCCCCGCCCAGGACCTCGAGGGCCGTACGAGCACGCTGGGCGTCCACACCGATGCCCGCGGGCGCGTCTTCTCGGTGGGCGGCGCGACCCTCATGGTGCACGACCGGCGGGGCCGACTGCTGCAGACCCGGACGGCGCAGGGCGGGCCGCTCGGCCCCTCCGACCTCAACGACCTGGTCATCACCCAGGACGCCGTGTACGCCACCGACTGGGCCAACCCGGTGGTGTACCGGGCCGACCTGCGCGACGGCCGGCTGGGATCGCTGGTGCCGTGGCTGGACATCCGTTCCGCGTTCCCGCAGTTCCCGGCGCGGTACTGGCTGCTGAACGGCATCGTGGCCGACCGGACGGGCAGGACCCTGCTGGTGGCCTCCAACGGCACGGAGGCGGTGTGGCGGGTGGACACCACCACCCGTGCCGTCGAGCAGCTGCGGCTCGGCGGCCAGTCCTTCGGCGCCGACGGCATGGTGCTGCGCGACCGCACCCTGTACGCCGTCCTCAACTACGGCGCCCCGCACGGGGTCTACATCGCCGAGCTGAGCGAGGACCTGCGCAGCGGAGAGGTCGAGCACCGGATCACGGACGAGCGGTTCGACCTGCCGACCACGCTCGCCCGGCACGACTGCCGCCTCTACGTGGTCAACAGCCAGAACGACCACGCCCCTGGCACACCCCCGTACACGGTCACCGCGATCGACGACCCGACCTGCCCCGGGGCCGGTGAACCGGACGGCACCCCGGGCGGGTGACGAACGCGTCAGCGGCCGACGATCGTGAAGCTGCGCCAGGGGGCGCTCCCCGCGACGACGTTGTCGGAGGACTGCGTGGCCAGGTAGGTGGACTGCCCGTTCGCGGGCTCGGCGCAGTTGTCGCCCTGGTACAGGATGATGTCGTTCTGCGTGAAGTTGTCGACGTGGGTCGCGCCCCGGGCGAAGCGGTGGCATCCGCCGACCGCCGGGTTCGAGATGACCTGCCGGTAGGCGGCGGCCGCGTCCCGGGCGATGATCGTGCCGAGCGCATGGTCGGTGCAGCCCACCAGCGCGATGCCGAGCAGCGCCGTGCCGGTGGCCGCGGTCAGCGGCCGTGAGACGGGCATCGGGCCTCCTGTGCCGGGACGGGGAACGGGCTGGGACGTCGCCCGACACCACTGTCCGCCGGATTCGGCGGGCGCGCCCGGTACGTACGGCCGATGCGGTGACGCGGACGCGTCCGCGGAACCGCTGTGCCGGGGTCCGCCGGGGCGGCGCTCCCCCGGCGTCGTGCGCCCCCGCAGGTGATCGCGCGCCCCCTGCTCCGGCCCGCCCTGTCGCCGAATCCCCCCGGAATTGTCCGTGATCGGTAACGGGCGGATCCCGCGGCCGCCTTTCTCCGTCCTGACGAATGCACGGAGTTCACGGAGACGGCAGGAAACGGGGCGGACATGGTGCGGCATGGCGGACGGAGCTGGCACGGCCGGGTGCTCGCGGCGGCGATCGGGGTGACGGCGGTGGCCGCCGCCACCTCGGTGTGGACCGCGCAGGCCGATTCCGTCGCGGGGCGGGGCCGTCCCGCCGCCTCGGCCCGGCCCGCGGCGCCGGGCGGCGCCCAGGGCCGCGCGGGGGTGCCGGTGTCGGTGGACATCGCCCACGCCTCGGACCACGGCGCCCGGGGCGTCAACATCACCATCGACGACGGACCGGACCCCGTCTGGACGCCGCAGGTCCTGCGGGTGCTGAAGGAGAACGGGGTGAAGGCCACGTTCTGCATGGTGGGCACCCAGGCCCAGGCGCACCCGGACATGGTCCGGGCCGTGGTCGCGGCCGGGCACCGGCTGTGCGACCACACCGTGTCCCACGACACCACCATGGACACCAAGTCCGAGGCCTACCAGTCCCAGCAGATCGTGGACGCGGAACGGATGATCACCAAGGCGTCCGGGGGCGTCCGCCCCCTGTACTACCGCGCTCCCGGGGGCGCCTTCACCCCCTACAGCCGCCGGCTCGCCGCCTCCCGGGGGATGCGGCCGCTCGGCTGGAACGCCGACTCCAAGGACTTCGAGCGTCCCGGCACCGCCGTCATGGTCGCCACCGTGAAGAGGGAGATCTCCAACGGCCCGACCGTCCTCTTCCACGACGCGGGCGGCGACCGCTCCCAGACGGTGGCCGCGCTGCGCGAGCTGCTGCCGTGGCTGAAGCAGCAGGGATACTCCTTCGGGTTCCCGGTGCGCTGACCCACCGGGACGCACCGCGAGACGGTCCGGCCCCGCCTCCGGACGGTGCCGGGGACGGGGCCGGACCTCACGCGTCCGCGCGGCGGCTCAGGACACCTCGACGAGCAGGTCGCCGCCCTCCACCTGCTGGACGCGGTTGATGGCCAGCCTGTTCACCCGGCCCCCCTTCGGCGCGGTGATGGTCGCCTCCATCTTCATCGCCTCGATGGTGGCCACGGTCGCCCCGGCCTCCACCTCGTCGCCCTCCGCGACCGTGAGCGTGACCACGCCCGCGAACGGCGCCGCCACATGCCCGGGGTTGGACCGGTCGGCCTTCTCGGTCACCGGCACGTCGGAGGCGGCGGCCGCGTCGCGGACCTGGATCGGCCGCAGCTGGCCGTTCAGCGTGGACATCACGGTGCGCATACCGCGCTCGTCCGCCTCGCCCACGGCCTGGAGTTCGATGAGCAGCCGCACACCGGGTTCGAGGTCGACGCCGTACTCCTTCGCGGGACGCAGGCCGTAGAAGAAGGCCTTGCTGTCCAGCACGCTGGTGTCGCCGTAGGCCTGGCGATGGTTCTCGAACTCACGCGTCGGGCCGGGAAACAGCAGCCGGTTGAGCGTCGCACGGGGGGACTTCTCCAGACCCGCCCGGTCCTCGGCGCTCAGCTCCTGCACGGGCTTGGCCTCCGTGCGGCCCTGCAGGGCCTTGGTGCGGAACGGCTCCGGCCAGCCGCCCGGCGGGGTCCCCAGCTCGCCGCGCAGGAAGCCGATGACCGAGTCGGGGATGTCGAACCGGTCCGGCGTCGCCTCGAAGTCCTCCGGGGAGACCCCGGCGCCCACCAGGTGCAGGGCGAGGTCGCCGACCACCTTCGACGACGGGGTCACCTTGACCAGGTGGCCCAGGATGCGGTCGGCGGCGGCGTACATCGCCTCGATCTCCTCGAAGCGGTCGCCCAGGCCCAGCGCGACGGCCTGGGTGCGCAGGTTGGAGAGCTGACCGCCGGGGATCTCGTGGTGGTAGACGCGCCCGGTCGGCGAGGCCAGGCCCGCCTCGAACGGCGCGTAGATCTTGCGGACGCTCTCCCAGTACGGCTCCAGGTCGCCGACGGCCTGGAGGTCGAGGCCGGTCGGCCGCTCGGAGTGGTCGGTGGCGGCGACGATCGCCGACAGCGACGGCTGCGAGGTGGTGCCGGCCATCGACGCCACGGCGCCGTCCACCGCGTCGGCGCCCGCCTGGATCGCGGCGAGGTAGGTGGCGAGCTGACCGCCCGCGGTGTCGTGGGTGTGCAGGTGGACCGGGAGGTCGAACTCCCGGCGCAGCGCCGTCACCAGCTTCGCGGCGGCCGGGGCGCGCAGCAGCCCTGCCATGTCCTTGACGGCGAGGACGTGCGCGCCGGCCTCCACGATCTGCTCGGCCAGGCGGAGGTAGTAGTCCAGGGTGTACAGGCGTTCGGCGGGGTCGGACAGGTCGGCGGTGTAGCACAGGGCGACCTCGGCGATCGCGGTCCCGGTCTCCCGTACGGCGTCGATGGCGGGGCGCATCTGGCCGACGTCGTTGAGCGCGTCGAAGATGCGGAAGATGTCGATGCCGGTGGCCGCGGCCTCCTGGACGAAGGCGTCGGTGACCTCCGTCGGATACGGCGTGTAGCCCACGGTGTTGCGGCCCCGCAGCAGCATCTGCAGGCAGATGTTGGGCACGGCCGCGCGCAGGGCGGCCAGGCGCTCCCAGGGGTCCTCGGCGAGGAAGCGCAGAGCGACGTCGTAGGTGGCGCCGCCCCAGCACTCCAGGGAGAGCAGCTCGGGCAGGGTGTGCGCCACGACCGGGGCGACGGCGAGGAGGTCCTTGGTGCGCACCCGGGTGGCGAGCAGGGACTGGTGGGCGTCGCGGAAGGTGGTGTCGGTGACGCCGATGGTCGGCGACTCGCGCAGCCGGCGCGCGAAGCCCTCCGGGCCCAGTTCGACCAGGCGCTGCCGGGAGCCCGCGGGCGGTTCGCCGGTGGGCGGCGCGGGCAGCTTGCCGACCGGGTCGATCAGCTCGGGGCGCTCGCCGTGCGGCTTGTTGACCGTGACGTCGGCGAGGTAGGTGAGCAGCTTGGTTCCGCGGTCGGCGGAGGAGCGCGCGGTGAGCAGGTGCGGCCGCTGCTCGATGAAGCCCGTCGTGACCCGCCCGGCCTGGAAGTCCGGGTCGTCCAGGACGGCCTGCAGGAACGGGATGTTGGTGGCCACGCCGCGGATGCGGAACTCGGCCACGGCGCGCCGGGCCCGCCCGATCGCGGCCCGGAAGTCCCGTCCGCGGCAGGTGAGCTTGACGAGCATCGAGTCGAAGTGGGCGCTGATCTCCGTACCGGCGTGGGTGGTTCCGCCGTCCAGCCGGATGCCCGAGCCACCCGGCGAGCGGTAGGCGCTGATCCTGCCGGTGTCCGGGCGGAAGCCGTTGGCCGGGTCCTCGGTGGTGATACGGCACTGGAGCGCGGCGCCGCGCACCGTGATCGTGTCCTGGGAGAGCCCCAGGTCGGCGAGCGTCTCTCCGGCGGCGATGCGCAGCTGGGACTGGACCAGGTCGACGTCGGTGATCTCCTCGGTCACCGTGTGCTCGACCTGGATGCGCGGGTTCATCTCGATGAAGACGTGGTTGCCGTCGCGGTCGAGCAGGAACTCGACCGTGCCCGCGTTGCGGTAGCCGATCTCGCGGGCGAACCGCACCGCGTCGGCGCAGATCCGGTCGCGCAGTTCCGGGTCGAGGTTCGGCGCGGGCGCGAGCTCGATCACCTTCTGGTGGCGGCGCTGGAGCGAGCAGTCGCGCTCGAACAGGTGGATGACGCCGCCCTGCCCGTCGGCGAGGATCTGCACCTCGATGTGGCGCGGGTCGACGACGGCCTTCTCCAGGAAGACGGTCGGGTCGCCGAACGCGGACGCCGCCTCGCGGGACGCCGCCTCGATGGACTCGCGCAGCGCCGCCGGGTCCTCGACCCGGCGCATGCCGCGGCCGCCGCCGCCCGCGACCGCCTTCACGAACACCGGGAAGCCGACGTCCTCGGCGGCGCGGACGAGTTCGTCGACGTCGGTGGAGGGCGCGGACGAGCCGAGCACCGGCACGCCGGCCGCCCGGGCGGCCGCCACCGCGCGGGCCTTGTTCCCCGTCAGTTCCAGGGTGTCGGCGTCCGGCCCGACGAAGGTGATGCCAGCCTCCTCGCAGGCGCGGGCCAGTTCCGGGTTCTCGGACAGGAAGCCGTAGCCCGGGTAGACCGCGTCGGCTCCCGCGCTGCGTGCCGCGCGGACGACCTCCTCCACGGAGAGGTAGGCGCGCACGGGGTGCCCCGGCTCGCCGATCTCGTACGCCTCGTCGGCCTTCAGCCGGTGCAGCGAGTTGCGGTCCTCGTAGGGGAAGACGGCGACCGTTCTCGCGCCGAGTTCATAGCCGGCGCGGAACGCGCGAATCGCAATCTCGCCGCGGTTGGCGACGAGCACCTTGCGGAACATCCTGGATCCCTTCGGCCTGGCGGTGGGAGGACCATGGTGTCGGCGTCGCCCCGGTCACGCCATGTGAGTCGGGCCACTCGCCCGGGGGTGTCCACGCGGCGGGGCCGCGGCCGGCGGGCCGATGACCGCCGATGCTGTTGGATGGGACACGGGTGGGCGTTCGGGGGGAAGGGACGGTAAGGGTGGCCGACGTGCCGGCGCGTGACGGGGACGCCCGCCGGGAGCCGCGCCCGGGCCCGGGCGCCGCGGACGGGAGACGACGAGTGAGTGACCAGCAGGGCCGCGACTGGACGCGGATGACCCCGGGCGACTTCGACCGGGACGAGCCGCTGCGTCTGGCCGTGTCCGCCGGGCCCACCGCGATACCGGCCGAGCCGGACGAGTGCGGCACGGACCCGCTGTTCGGCGACGAGCAGCCCGCCCGGCGCACCGCCCCCCGTCCCTCCCGCCCCGCCGCGCCCGTGGAGCAGGACGGGCTGTTCTGAGCGGTCCGAGGTTCCGACGCACGCGACCGGGCGGGCGTCCGCAGCCGGGCGGGCGCCCGCGCCCGGCTCACCCGTCGGTGGCCTCGCCGGACCGGTCGCGCAGGCGTGCGCGTTGCGGTACGACGACATAGGCCGGGTCCTTGGTCGAGGCGACGCCCGCGTCGAAGACGCCGAAGCGTTGCAGGACGCTGCCGGCGAGGAGGGCCAGTCCGGCCGCCGCGGCCGCCGGGCGGCTGCGGCGTGCGACGGTGACGGCGGCGAGCGCCCCGCCGAGGGTGAGGAACTCCGAGGCCCGGCGCAGGCGGTGGGCCCGGCCGCGGGTGTAGGCCTTCGTCTCGAAGTCCGGGCGGTGGTCGACGAGCCGCGCTGCGGCGAGTTCGGCCGTCGCGCCGAGTGCGGCCAGGCGCCGGGCGGGGCCCGCCTCGCTCACCGGCGCCAGCAGCATCCCGAGCCCGGCGCCGCTCGCGGCGGCGGAGCCGGTGAACACGAAGGGCAGTTCGCGGCGGGCCTCGTGCCAGGCCGGCACGGCGGTCTGGGAGAGCAGGACGGCCGTGTAGGAGGCGAGGGCGGGGGCGAGGGCTGCCGCGGACAGGCCGCCGAGGCGGCCGGCCCCGCGCAGCAGCCTTCCGGCCGGGCCGGCGTGCCAGGAGGCGGGCAGCAGTTCGGTGACGGCGGCCAGGCCGCTGCCGGGGCCGTAGGCGACGAGGATCCAGGTGCCGACGGACATCGGTGAGCTGGGCTTGGCGACCCGCAGCATGTGGTGGAAGCGTTCGGGACGGCCGAGGTCGGCGACGAGCAGATAGGTGCTGGCCAGCAGGGCGCCGAAGCCGCCGAGGCGGCCGGTGCGGCGCAGCGCCGGGCGTCCGGTCAGGTCGGCGCCCGCGGCGAGCAGCGCGGCGCCGGCCGACAGGCCGCCGGTGAACAGGTAGGCCGGGACCTTCCACTCCCACACGGGCGGCTTCAGCACCGGCCGTCCGTAGTAGGAGCGGAACTCGGCCCTGGGCACGGTGGTCTGCTCGCCGCGCCCTCCGCGGTCGCGGCCCGAGCTGAAGGTGCGCGCCCGGACGTCGGCGGCGCCCTCGTCGCTGCGCGGCTCGCGCAGGAGTCCGTCGTCGTCGGTCATCGGCGGTCTCCCTTGACGAAGACGGCGGCGGCCGCCGCCAGCAGGGCCGAGGCGGCCACCCCGGCGTACTTCCACATGGCCGGCAGGTCGCGGGTGGGGACCACGGGGTCCGGGGGCAGGCCGTAGACCTCCGGTTCGTCGAGCAGCAGGAAGAAGGCGCCGTCGCCGCCGACACCGTCGTCGGGGTCGCGGCCGTACAGGCGTGCCTCGGGCACTCCGGCCTCGTGCAGCTGTTCCAGGCGCCGGTCGGCCCGTTCACGCAGCTCGTCGAGCGGCCCGAACTGGATGGAGTCGGTGGGGCAGGCCTTGGCGCAGGCCGGTTCCATGCCGCCGCGCAGCCGGTCGTAGCACAGGGTGCACTTCCAGGCGCGGCCGTCGTCGGGCCGCCGGTCGATGACGCCGTAGGGGCAGCCGGAGACGCAGTAGCCGCAGCCGTTGCAGATGTCGGGCTGCACCACGACGGAGCCGAACTCGGTGCGGAACAGCGCCCCGGTGGGGCAGACGTCGAGGCATCCGGCGTGGGTGCAGTGCTTGCACACGTCGGACGACATCAGCCAGCGGAAGTCGGTGCGGGTCTCGGGTCCGGTGCCGGCGCCGGGCAGGCCGAAGGAGGGGAACCCCAGGTCCACCGGTCCGGTGCCGAGTTCGCCGCCGCCGCGGGGGCTGTCCCGCAGGGCGTCCGCGACCACTTCGGTGGTGGCGGCGGTGCCGGAGGGGCCGGTGGGCAGGCCGGAGAGCCCCGCGTCCTGCCGGCCCAGCGGGCGTTCCTGCTCGATGAAGGCGACGTGCCGCCAGGAACTGGCGCCGAGCATGCCGGTGTTGTCGTACGACATGCCCAGCAGGTCCAGGCCGTCCTCGGGGACGTCGTTCCACTCCTTGCAGGCCACTTCGCACGCCTTGCAGCCGATGCACACGGAGGTGTCGGTGAAGAAGCCGACCCGGGGCGGGTGGTCGCGGTGGCCGGCGTCGGCGGCGGGGTCCTCCAGGGGCCCGTAGAAGCTGTGCTCGTCCGTCATGGGGTGTCCTCCGGCCCGTCGTCGGGTTCGATGTGGGCCGGCCTGTGGTGGTCGCCGGCCGTCACGATGCGGGTCCCGGTGTGCGGTGTGATCCCGGCCCGGCGTCGGTAGTCCTCGACGTACTCCAGCAGGGCGGGTCCCCGCGGCCTTCGCCCGGGGCGGATGTCGCAGGTCAGCACCTTGCTCTCCTGGATCAGGACGTTCGGGTCGACGACCACGCCGAGCAGGTCGTTGACGACGTCGCCGCGGGTGAGACCGGTCTGCCCCCAGTGGTAGGGCATCCAGACCTGGTGGACGGTCCGGTCCTCCACGCGCAGCGGCGCCAGCCGGTCGGTGACGACGACGCGGGCCTCCACCGCGGTGCGGCTGGTGATCACGTGGGCCCAGTCCAGGTGGCGCAGCCCGCGTTCGGCCGCCAGTTCCGGCGACACCTCCACGAACAGCTCCGGCTGCAGCTCCGACAGGTACGGCAGCTGCCGGCTCATGCCGCCGGCGGTGTGGTGCTCGGTCAGCCGGGAGGCGGTGAACACGAAGGGGAACACCTCGCCGTGCTCCTCGGGCCAGGCCGGGTTGGACGGGTTGTCGGGGCGGCCGTAGACCTTGCGGGCCGGATTGGCCTGCTGGCCGTAGAGGAGGTTGCGCACGGGCGACTCGTGCGGCTCGTAGTGGGTGGGCAGCGGGCCGTCCGACAGTCCGGCCGGGGCGAACAGCCACGCCTTGCCGTCGGCCATCATGACGAAGGCGTCCTCGCCGCTCAGTCCCTCCGGGCCCGACGCCCCCTCGGGCGGCCGGTAGTGCGGCGGCTTGTTCTTCTCGAAGTCCGGGATGTCGTGCCCGGTCCACTCGCCGCGCTCCTCGTCCCACCAGATGAGGGCCTTGCGTTCGCTCCAGGGCCGGCCGTCGGGGTCGGCGGAGGCGCGGTTGTAGAGCACGCGCCGGTTCATCGGCCAGGTCCAGCCCCATTCGGCGTCGTACGGGCCCTGCTCGAGGCGGGACTTGCGGCGGCGGGCCTGGTTGACCTCGTCGGCGTAGACGCCGCTGTAGATCCAGCAGCCGCAGGCGGTGGTGCCGTCGGCCCTGAGGTCGGCGTAGCCGCTGACGGCCCGCCCGGTGCGCAGGTCGACGCCGTTGATCCGGCGCAGCACGTCCGCCGCGTCCGGCTCGTCGCCCTCGGTGCGGTAGTCCCAGGCGAGGTCGAGCACGGGTCGGTCGCGGTGGTCGGAGGAGCCGGCCAGCTTCTCGCGCAGGCGCCTGCCCAGGTGGTAGAAGAACCACAGCTCGGACCGCTGGTCTCCGCTGGGCTCGACGGCCTTGTCCCGCCACTGGAGCATCCGCTGGGTCTGGGTGAACGTGCCCGACTTCTCCACGTGCGAGGCCGCGGGGAAGAAGAACACCTCGGTGCGGCAGCGCTCGGTGACGATCTCCCCGGTCTCGATCTCCGGGGCGTCCTTCCAGAACGTGGCGCTCTCGATCATGTTCAGGTCGCGGACGACCAGCCAGTCGAGATTGGCCATGGCCAGGCGTTGCAGACGTCCGTGGGCGGAGCCGACCGCGGGGTTCTGGCCGAGCAGGAAGTAGCCGAAGACCTTCCCGTCGATCATGTCCATGGTGGTGCGATAGGTGCCGTGGTCACCGTTGATGCGGGGCAGGTAGTCGAAGCAGTAGTCGTTCTCCTCGGTGGCGGCGTCGCCCCAGTACTCCTTCAGCATCGAGACGATGTACGCGTCCCCCTTGCTCCAGTAGCCCTTCTGGCCCGGGCGGCGGATCTTGTCCAGGTAGCCGGACAGGTTCTCGTGGGTGGTGTCCGGCATCGGCAGATAGCCGGGCAGCAGGTTGAACAGGGTCGGGATGTCCGTGGAGCCCTGGATGCTGGCGTGGCCGCGCAGCGCGTAGACACCGCCCCCGGGACGGCCGATGTTGCCGAGCAGCAGCTGGACGATCGACCCGGCGCGGATGTACTGCGCGCCGGTGGAGTGCTGCGTCCAGCCGACGCTGTAGACAAGCGCGGTGGTGCGCTCCCGGCCCGAGTTGGCCGTCCAGGCCCGGCACACCTCCAGGAACAGCTCCCGCGGGACCCCGCAGATCCGTTCCACCATCTCCGGGGTGTAGCGGGCGAAGTGCCGCTTGAGCACCTGGAAGACGCACCGCGGGTGCTGCAGGGTGGGGTCGGCCGCCATCTCGCCGGCCCCGCCCTCGACGACCGGGCCGCCGGCGCCGTGCTCGTAGGCTCCCGCCTGCTCCTTGACGCGGTGCCCCGGGCGCTCCTCCTCGGCCTCGACGCTCTCGTAGGCCCAGGTGGAGGAGTCGTAGGAGGCGGTGTGCGGGTCGTAGCCGCTGAACAGGCCGTCCAGGTCCTCGGTGTCCTGGTAGCGCTCGCTCAGCAGGAACGGCGCGTTGGTGTACGCCTGCACGTACTCCTTGAAGTACAGGTCGTGGGTCAGGATGTGGTTGATGACGCCGCCGAGGAAGGCGATGTCGGTGCCGACGCGCAGCGGGACGTGCTGGTCGGCCAGCGCGCTGGTCCGGGTGAACCGCGGGTCGATGTGGAAGACCCGGGCGCCGCGCGCCTTGGCCTCCATCACCCACTGGAACCCGACCGGATGGGCCTCGGCCATGTTCGAGCCCATGATGACGACGCAGTCGGCGTTGACCAGGTCCTGCTGGTAATCGGTGGCGCCGCCGCGTCCGAACGAGGCTCCCAGACCGGGAACCGTGGCGGAGTGTCAAATACGCGCCTGGTTCTCGATCTGCAACGCTCCGATGGCGGTGAACAACTTCTTGATCAGGTAGTTTTCCTCGTTGTCCAGCGTCGCCCCGCCCAGGCTGGCGATGCCCATGGTGCGGCGGAGCGCGTTCCCGTCCTCGTCGGCGTCCTCCCAGCCCCGCTGCCGCGCGTCCAGCACCCGGTCGGCGACCATGTCCATGGCCGTCTCCAGGTCCAGGTCCTGCCACTCGGTGGCGTACGGCGGCCGGTAGCGCACCTTCTGCTCACGCTGCGGGCCGGTGACGAGCTGTTTGCTGGCAGAGCCCTTCGGGCACAGCCGGCCGCGCGAGATGGGGCTGTCCGGGTTGCCCTCGATCTGGACGACCTTCTCGTCCTTGACGTAGACGCGCTGGGCGCAGCCCACCGCGCAGTAGGGGCAGACGGAGTCCGCGACCCGGTCCACGTCGTCCGTCCGGGGCCCCAGGGAGGCCGAGCGCCGGGACTCGGCGGCCTTGCCGCGCCCCAGCGGATCGGTTCCCGTGAGCTGCCGGTACACCGGCCACTCACCGATCCACCGCTTCAGGCCCATACGACCGCTCCTTCGTACGGCGTCACACGCCTCACACCACGGTACGCCGGGCTCGGCCGTCGGCACATCGGCGTCCTCCTCCGGCGACGATCTTGCGATGACGGCGGTCGTGTACCCGCCCGAGGGCGGGCCAGTCATGCCGATCCGCGTCCCGCCGCCCGAACCGAGTCGATGCAGAGTCGATGCGAGTTGAAGCGAAGCGTTCGTGCGGCGCACGGTGGTCGGGCCGAGTCGCCCGGTGCGACCCGGCAGGCGGATCCCCGGGACGTCCCCGGCCGGAGTCCGCCCCGGGCCCCCGACGACGGGGCGCATGCCGCTCGGCAGGAGGAGCAGTCGCCATGACCGCACACGAGACCGCCTCCGGCACCCCCACCAGCACGCCCCTGCGGGCTCCCACGGAGGAGTCCTGCGCCGACGAGGAGCTGGCCGCGCGGTTCGCCGACGGCGACGACTCCTGCCTCGCCGCCGCCTACCACCGGTGGGGATCCCTGGTGTACACGCTCGCCCGGCGGTCGCTGGGCGACGCGGGCGAGGCCGAGGACGTCACGCAGACGGTCTTCCTGGCCGCCTGGCGGGGACGCGCGGGGTTCCACCCCGACCGGGGCGCGCTGTCGGCGTGGCTGGTCGGCATCACCCGGCGGAAGATCGCCGACGCCCTGTCGGCCCGCACCCGGCGTACGGAGCTGGCGGTGGCCGCCGGTTCGACGGCCGTGCTGCGGGCCCCGGACCGGGCCGCGCAGCCGGACGGCGTCCTGGACCGCGTCCTGGTCGGCCACGAGCTGGCCCGCCTGCCGGCCCCCCAGCGCCGCGTGCTCCGCCTGGCGTTCTACGACGACCTGACGCAGCGGCAGATCGCACAGGTCACCGGCTGGCCCCTGGGCACCGTCAAGAGCCACGCCCGGCGCGGACTGCACCGCCTCGCACGCTGTCTGCGGGAGGACGGCGCCGTCGCCCGCACGGCGTGAAACGATGCGTGAACGATGCAGGGGAGAGTCATGGTCGTGTCGAGCCCTGCGAAGTCCACAGCGTCCCCCGACGTGGGCGTGACCACCGGACTCCTGGCGAGGAGACTCGGCGTCTCCCCCACCACACTGCGCTCCTGGGACCGCCGGTACGGGCTGGGCCCCGCGGCGCGCGCGGACGGCCGCCACCGCCGGTGGTCGCCGGACGACGTCGCCATGATGCAGGAGATGTGCCGGCTGACGGCGGCGGGCGTGCCCCCGGCCGAGGCGGCCCGCGCCGCACAGGAATTCGCCCGCGGCCGCACCGCCGCGGATCCGCCGGAGACCTCGTCGCCGCGGGAGGCCTCGCAGCAGGCGGTCCCGTCGGGGTCGGTCTCGGCGCCGGTGTCGTCGGCCCCGGTCCCGCAGTCCTCGATCTCGTCGCCGCCCCTCGCGCAGTCGGCGGGCCCGCGGTCTTCGGTCTCGCGGTCTGCGGATTCGCCGCCGTCGGTCTCGCCGCCGTCCGCGCCGCCGCCCCGGCGCGGGGCGGAGCCGGCCGCCACCGGGTCCTCGGCGCGGCGGGCCTCCCGGTCGGGCAGCGGGCTGCCGCTGGGCGACGTGCGCCAGGAGTGCCGCGGACTGGCGCGCGCCGCCGTGCGCCTGGACGGCGCGGCGGTGCAGGAGCAGGTGGCGGCGGCTGTCCGGGCGTACGGTCTGGTGACCGCCTGGGACGAGGTGCTCGCCCCGACGCTGCGCGCGGTCGGCCGCAAGTGGCAGTCCTCCGGCGACGGTTACGTGGAGGTCGAGCACCTGCTGTCCTGGCACGTCTCCGCGGCGGTGCGTGAGGTGTACGTCGGCTCCGTCCTGCACGGGCGGCGCACGGACTCCTCCCCCGTCGTGCTCGCCGGGCTGCCCGGCGAGCACCACACCCTGCCGATCGAGACGCTGTGCGCGGCGCTGGCGGAGCGGGGGGTGCCGGTCCTCATGCTCGGCGGAGCCGTTCCCGCCGAGGCGCTCGTCGCGGCGGTGCGGCGGGTCGGTCCCGCGGCTGTGGCGCTGTGGTCGCAGTCCCGTTCCACGGCGAGCCCGGCGCTGGCCGGGCACATCGCCGGCCTGCGCTGGGGAGTCCGCGGCGCCCGGCGGCAGAGCCGGGTGCTGCTCCTCGGCCCTGGATGGGGCAGGCGGACGGAACCCGGACTGCTGCGCCCCCACAGCCTGTTGGACACCGTGCGGGCGCTGTCCCCCGTGGAGTCCGGGGGCGAACGGCCGCAATAGACCCGCCTGTTGCCTGGGGGGCTTCCCTCAGGGCTTCCCTTCACGATAGCGTCAACTATAGTTTCAGCGGACCGGGAGGGAGCGGTGCAGGTGGCGGAGCCGGACGACAACTCCGATGCGGGGACGGCGGAGGAACAGAAGCCGACCCCCGTACCGGGGCCCAGGGCGCCGTTCGCCGACCGTCTCAACTTCCTCTTCGACCGGGTACGCCCGGCCGGGGCAAGGGAGTTCAGCAACCAGCACGTGGCGCGCACGATCTCCGCGTACGGCGACGAGAGCGTCACCGGCGCGTGGATCGGCAAACTCCGCAGGGGCGAGGGGAAGCCCACCATCACCCTCGTACCGCTCCTCGCGCGCTTCTTCGGGGTCGAGGCCGCCTACTTCGTGGAGGACGAGGTCACCCAGAAAGTGGCCACGCAGTTCGAACTCCTGCGCAAGATCAAGGAGAACGGCATCGAGCAGATCTTCCTGCGCTCCATGGGCGTCTCCGCGGCCGGTCAGCGCAAGGTGCTGGCCGCGCTCGACGCGGTCCGCGAGGAGGAGGGCCTGCCCCCCGAGCCGGAGGAGGAGTTGCCGTGACGGACCGACGGGCCGCGACGAGGAGGGGAATCCGCATGGGGCGCCGTGACCGCAAGGCCGACGAGGTCGAACGCCGCAGCCGCGCGTTCCTCGACACGCTCGACCTGCCCGCGGTGGACAGCGTGCTCGACCTGGTGCCGTTCATGGAGGACCGGCGCGGACGCTCCCTCCAGCTCGTGCCGTTCACCCCGGACCCCGCCGACCCGGACTCCCTGGACGCCTCCGCGCCGTGCGGGCTGTGGCTGGCCACGAAGACCACGGACTACGTCTTCTACGACGCCGGCATCAGCCGCTCCCACGCGGAGATCATCGTGGCGCACGAGTTCGCCCACATGCTCAGGCAACACCGCGGCAACGCCGCCAAGTCCCCGTTCGGCAACCTCGGCGGCCTGATCACGGACATCGATCCGGGCACGATCCAGCTCATCCTCGGCCGCACCCGCTACAACGACCCGGAGGAGTTCGAGGCCGAGATGCTCGGCTCCCTGCTGCAGGAGCGTGTGAGCACCTCCCGCCCCGCGCCCGCCCAGGACGCCGACCCCATCGCCCGCACTCTGCTGCGCTGACCCCCGCAAAGGCCCGTGAAAGACATACTTCACCCCCTGTGCCTGGCCATCGCGAGCACCGGGTTCGTCCTTCTGCTGCGCGACCTCGGCAGGAGCAGACGCGATCCCGCGCTCGTCGCGCTGGCCTTCACCTACGGCTTCTCCGCGGTGAGTTACGCCGTGTCGCTCACCTGGGTGTGGGTGCGCATCGACGGCGTCTTCGGGGTCACCAACATCTCCGTGCCGCTCGCGCAGAGCTGCGTCATCCTCGTCCTGGCGCTCCAGTCGACCGTGCTGGCGTACTGGTCGATGCCGCCCGAGCGGGCCCGCCGGCGCGGCCGCCTGCTGTTCGTCACGGCGGCCGCGGTCATCGTCGGCATGTCGGCGCTGTTCGCCCTACTGACCCCGGCGACGACCCGGCCGGTCGACTTCTCGCTCTACTACGCGCACGACCCCTTCTTCCAGGCGTACGTGCTGCTGTACTTCGGCACCTACAGTGCCGCCGAGATCTATCTGGCCGTCTCCTGCTGGACGTACGCCCGCACCGCGAGCACCGCGTCGATCGCCTGGGGTCTGCGCCTGATCACCGTGGGCGCCGTCGTCACCCTCGGCTACAGCGGCATCCGCATCGCCGCCGTCGTCGGTGCCGAAACCGGCTTCGGCGTCGACCGCTGGAACAACTTCGCCTGGGCCTGCGGCGACATCGGCGCCACCCTCACCCAGATCGGCTACTTCCTGCCCGTCCTCGCCCGCCGGGTCGACGCCGCCCGCGACTGGACCGCCGCGCACCTCACCTACCGGCGTCTGCGCCCGCTGTGGGCCGCCCTCGACCGGGCGGACCCCGGCATCACCCTGCGCCGCCCGGCGCGGCAGCGCGAGGAGGTCCTGCGCGGCCGCAGCGCCCACTTCCCCCTGCTGCGCCGCCGGGTGGAGATCCGTCAGGGCCAGAAACTGCTCCGCCGCTACCTCGACGCGGACACCCGCGCGCGGGCGGAGTCCCGCCGCCGCGCCGAGGGGCTGACCGGCGCCGAACTCGCCGCCGCCGTCACCGCCGACCAGATCCACCACGCGCTGCTCCTGCACCGCGCGGACACCCCCGCGGACCAGCCCGCCGAGTACGCCGACGCCGCACTCTCCCTGGCCACCACGGACGACGAGCTGCGCCATCTCCGGCGCGTCGCCGCCTACTTCACCCCGCCCGCCCACGGCGACACGCCCCGTTCCCGTACGTCGTCGGGAGCCGGCACGTGATCCTCCGCCGCACCCTGCTCCTGGCCTCGACCGCCCTCGCCACCGCGGGATCCGTACTCACCCCCGCGGCCGCCCGTTCCCGTCCCCCCACGCAGAAACCCGCGCGCATGCCCCTTCACCTCGATTCCGCCCGCCGGCAGCTCGCCGCCCTCCGCAGCGGCGAGACCAGCAGCCGTGACCTGCTGGAGCAGTACCTGCGGCACATCGACCGGACCAACCCCGGCCTGAACGCCGTGGTCACCCTTGACGCCGAGGGTGCCCGCGCCGCCGCCGACCGCGCCGACCGGCACCTGGCCCGGACCGGCGACCCCCTCGGCGCACTCCACGGGCTGCCCATGACGGTCAAGGACGCCCTGGAGACGAAGGGGATGCGCACCACGTGCGGCTCCCCCGACCTCGCCGACCACGTGCCCGACACCGACGCCGACGTGGTGGCGCTGCTGCGCGCGGCCGGCGCCGTCGTCATCGGCAAGACCAACGTCCCGACGCTCTGCCAGGACATCCAGACCGGCAACCCGGTCTTCGGCATCACGAAGAACCCCTACGCCGGCGACCGCACCGCCGGCGGCTCCTCCGGCGGGCCTGCCGCCGCCGTCGCCACCGGGCTGACCGCCCTCGAGGTCGGCTCCGACCTCGCCGGGTCGCTGCGCCTGCCGGCCGCCTACTGCGGCGTCTACGCCCTGCGCACCTCCCGCGGCGCCGCGCCGGTCGTCCCCACCCGCGGGCACATCCCGCGCCCGCCGGGCTGGCTCACCAGCTCCGACATGCTCGCCCTGGGGCCGATCGCGCGTTCGGCCGCCGACCTCGACCTGCTCCTGGACGTGATCGCCGCGCCCTCCCCCGCCGACGGCGCCGCCTGGAAGGTGTCCCTGCCCGCCCCGGCCGAGGCGGGGCTCGACCGGTACCGCATCGGCGTATGGGCCGACGACCCGTACTGCCGCGTGGACGCCACCGTCCGCGCGCTGCTCGACGAGGTCGTGGCGCGCGTGCGCAAGGCCGGCGCCACCGTCGACGAGACCACCCGGCCCATCGGCTTCGCGGCCGGCGACCGGCTGTTCCAGCGCCTGATGTACGCCACCAGCTCGGCCACCGCGACCGACGAGGCGTTCGCCGCGGAGGTGCGGGCAGCCGAGGGCCTCGCCGACGACGACCCCGGCGCCCTCTACCTCACCTCGCGCACCATGCGGCACCGGGACTGGGCCCGCGCCGACGAGGAGCGGCAGAAGCTGCGGGCGCGCTGGGCCGCCTACTTCGCCGACCACGACGTCCTGATCACGCCGGCCGCACCCACCGCGGCCGTCCCCGACCAGACGTCCGTCCCGACGCCTCAGCGGTACATCACCGTGGACGGCGTCCGGCGCTCGTACTTCGACCAGACGAGCTGGATCAACCTGGCCGGCCCGGTCGGGCTGCCCTCCCTCGTCGTGCCCGCCGGGCGGACCGAGGACGGCCTGCCGCTGTCGGTCCAGGTGATCGGCCCGTACCTGGCCGACCGGACGGTCGTCGCCGTGGGCGAACTGCTCGCCCGTGTACTGCCCGCCGCGCCGCGGCCGGAGGCCCTCACCGGCTGACGGCCGCCCGGGACCCGGGTGTGTCCAGCCCCCACGGGGGTGGGGCAGGGCATGCCCGAACGGCAGAGGGGCCCCAGCTCGCACCTGGGGCCCCTCTGCGCTGCCGCATCCGCCGCGGCCGCGGCCCCGCACGGGCGGCGCGGCAGGGCGGCGAACCCGTGAGCGAGGTGGCGTGTCTCCGCATCCCGGTGGGGGCGGTGACGTGTGGAACCCCGCTTTGGGGTTAGTCTGTTCACAGGCCCGGATGCTGCATCCCCCGTCGGCGTCCGGGCCGTTCACGTTCCCGAGGGCCTGGGTAGTGGCCCGACCGAGGTGGCGCCGTGCGCGCGGGCCCGGTATCAGGCGGTTTTCCGTGCGAAGGGGCCGCCGGCGGTGAAGGCCAGCTCGGCGAAGCGTTCCGCGATCCGGCGGTGGGTGGCCGCGTCCGGGTGGAGGCCGTCGGGCAGCGGCAGCTCGTCGTGGTCGTCGGGTCCGTAGAGTTCGCGCCCGTCGAGGAGACGCAGGTTCGGGTCCTCGGCCGCCCGCTGCCCGACGATCCGGGCCAGCTCCTCCCGTACGACCCCCAGAGTCAGCTTGCCGCTCGCGCGTTCCGACGGATCGCCCGCGGCCCGGAAGCGCAGACGCCCGGTGCTGAGCGCACCGAGGTCCGGGGCGCTCGGGCCGGGTGTGTCCTCGTGGATGGGGCACAGGAGGGGCGAGACGACGAGCAGCGGCGCGGTGGGGTGGCCCTCGCGGACGGTGTCGAGGAAGCCGTGGACGGCGGGGGTGAAGGCGCGCAGCCGCATCAGGTCGGTGTTGACGAGATTGATGCCGATCTTGACGCTGATCAGGTCGGCGGGGGTGTCGCGCAGGGTGCGGGCGGTGAACGGGTCGAGCAGGGCGCTGCCGCTCAGACCGAGGTTGATCAGTTCCACACCGGCCAGGGAGGCGGCCCGGGCGGGCCAGGTGGTGGTGGGGCTCGCGGCGTCGGAGCCGTGGCTGATCGAACTGCCGTGGTGCAGCCACACCGTGCGGCCGTGGGCCGGGGCGGGCTCGACGGGCGCGTCGGTGCGCAGGGCGACCAGTTCGGTGGTCTCGTTGTGCGGCAGCCAGATCTCGACGGTCTTCATCTCGCCGGGCAGGCCCGTGAAGCGGAGGGTGCCCACCGGGCCGGGCCGGTGCTCGGCGGCCCCGGTGGCCATGTCGATGGTCAGGGTGCTGCCGCCGCGCACGCTGCCCTGTCCGGCGAGGCGGCCGTCGACGAGGAGGTCGTACACGCCGTCCGGGCGGGGCGGGGCGCCCGCGTAGACCCGTTTGGTGGGGAGTGTGTCCAGTTCGACGGCGGTGGCCCGGGTGCGCAGGACCAGCCGTACGCCGGAGGGCTGGGACTCCGCCAGGGCGAGCTGCCCGTCGGGGCACTGGGCGCGGGCGCGGGCGGGCAGCCGGTGCGGCAGCACGCCGTGTGCCGTGCGTTCCAGGTCGAGGGCACCGCGCAGGAGGGCGGCGGTGACGGGCGTCGTGATCCACTCGTGTTCGGTGGTGTGCATGGTGCGGCCTGTGGGTCGAAGGGGTGGGGACGGCCCGGGGTCGCGGGTGCGGGCGGTCAGGGCGCGGGCCAGTTGCGCAGCAGGGCGTCGAGGGCGTCCAGGACCCGTGACCAGGTCTCCTCGGTGTCGGGGGCACCGTGGCTGAACCCTCCCCCGAGCTCCAGGCTGACGTAGCCGTGGAAGACGCTGCCCAGCAGGCGGACCGCGTGGGTCTGGTCCGGCTCGGTCAGGTCGTAGCCGCGCAGGAGCGCGCGTGTCATCTGGGCGTGCCGGGGCCCGGCACTGGCGGCCGCCGTCTCCGGGTCGAGCCTGAGCCGGGCCGCGGCGTAGCGGCCGGGGTGCTCCCGGGCGTAGTCGCGGTAGACGTCGGCGAACGCGGTCAGCGCGTCCTTGCCGGCCCGCCCGGCCAGGGCGTCGGCGGCCCGGTCGGCGAGTTCCTCCAGGGCGAGAAGGGCGATCCTGGTCCTGAGGTCCTGGGAGTTCCTCACGTGCGAGTAGAGGCTGGCGACCTTGACGTCGAAGTGCCGGGCGAGCGCCGAGACGGTCACCTGGTCGAACCCGACCTCGTCGGCCAGGTCCGCCCCGGCCCGCGCCAGGCGCTCCGCGGTCAGCCCCACACGTGCCATGACCTTCCTCCCACTCCGCCGAAAGTATTATGCAGTTTCCTAAAACCTTTAGGCAACCGCACGCACGGACAGCCGGGGGAGGACGGCCAGGCGCCTGGCGGTGACTACGAGAGCGACGACCTCGCCTTCCCGGCCCGCTCCCAGACCTCCGGCAGTTGCTCTTCGCGCGCGGCGGCCGTGGCGCGCTCCTGGCCGTGCAGCAGGCCCCAGGTGAAGCTGGGCTCTCCCGCCGCGTGTGCCGCGACGGCCAGGCGCCGCAGGGCGTCCTGGGTCACGACGCCGTCGTGGTGCGCTCCGCTCACCCGCTGGACGGCCTTGACGCGCTTGCCGAGCCGCCGGGCGGGACGGCCGAGGGCGGGGCGGGCCGCCTCGGCTGCGTAGCGCAGCCGCTTGGCCGCCTTGCGAGCCTGGTGGACCGCGGCGTTCCGGTCCGGGCCGGGCGGCAGCCCGAGCGCGCGGTCCATGCGCCGCTCCAGCCGGCCGTACTCCTTGACCAGCGACTTGACCATGACCTTCTCGGGCCTGCGGCGGGCCTTGGCGCGCAGGGGCGTGCGGGCGGCAAGTTCGCTCAGCCGGTCCAGCAGGGCCGTGTAGCGGGGCGAGTCGAGGGCCGCGAGGGTGCGCACGCGGGTCGCGGCCCGTTCCGCCGCGTCCCACGCCTGCAGGCGCGCGGCGACGGGTCCGAGGACCAGCTCGGCGGGCAGTTCTCGCACCCCCGCGTGCAGGCGTTCGCCCAGCACCTCCTGGTCGCGTTCCGGCCCGAGCTCCCCGGCCAGCCAGCGCAGTTCGCCGCGTATGGGGTCGGTGACGTCGCGGTCGAGGACGGAACGGTAGGAGCGCAGGGCGCCGCGCAGCCGGCGGCAGGCGACGCGCATCCGGTGCACCGAGTCGGGCGCGCCGCGCCGGACCGCCGGGTCCAGGTCGACCAGCGCGCGTATCTGTTCGCGCAGGTGGTCGCGGAGGTACGCGCCGGCCGAGCCCGGGACCACGTCCGTCTCCGGCTCCTCGGCGCCGAGCGCGCCCGGCGTCGTCTCCGTCAGCGCGCGGGCCAGCTTGGAGGGGCTCTGCGCACGGTCGACCCCCCTCTTGCGCAGGATCTTCTCGACGCCGTCCAGCAGTGCGGGGTCGCCGCCCTCGGCGAGCTCTACCTCCATCTCCGTCCACACGGCGTGGCCGCCCCCCTCGACCAGTGAGTCGGCACGCACTGTGTCCAGGCCCAGCTCGGCGAGGGCGGCGCCCCGGGCGTCGACGAGGTCCCGGACGGACCGGGTGGTGCGGATGCGCACCACCGGCCGCACCGGCGCGCCGCGGGTGCGGGAGTGGACAAGAGCACGCAGCTCGTCCGGTACGTCGTCGGTCAGCGGGGCCCGCACCTCCTCGCGGCTGTCCCCGGCCAGGGGCAGCTTGAGGTGCCAGCCGGCGTCCGCGCCGCCCGTCCTGCGCCGCAGGGTCGCCGCACCGCGGGCCAGCCGCAGGTCGGCGGTGTCGTAGTAGACGGCGTCCAGGTCCTGGATGCCCCGGTCGACCAGCGACGCACCGGGGTGCGCGCCGGCCAGGTCGGGCAGCCACGCGATGTCGTCGGCCGCAGGCGCCGCGTACTTGCGTTCGGTCTCTCGTTTCGACTGGGCCATACAGTGCCCGTTGACGGAAACGGGCGAATGAAACCCTTGGGCCCCCGGCGGCCCCGACCGGCGGCGGCGCGCTTCCGCTTATGGCGCTTTTCACAATCCGGCCGAAATGCGGCTCGCGGTGACGGCGGTCACCTCACGGAACCCGCGATTTGTCTATGTTTGCTGCTCTGTGCCCCTGTCCGACCACCCCCTGAGGCTCCTGTGATCCTGCCGTACCGACCCTGCCCCGTGCTGGCTTCGAGGACCGCGGGGAGGCGCCGCTGCGGACGTGCCGTCGCCGCCGCCGGCGTGCTCCTCGCCTCGCTGACCACGCTCCTGTCGACCACCGCCGCGCACCCGGCGGCGGCCGCCGGGGGCCCGCCGTCGGCGCGGAGCGGCTCCCCGACCGGGCAGCCCCTGCCGGTCCGGCCGCAGGGCAGGGCGCGGGTCACGGCCGCGGTGCTCGACCTCGACGGCCCGGCCCGGCAGCCCACCGTGTACGGCGACGACGCCCCGTACGACACCGCCAGCATCAGCAAGGTCGACATCCTCGCGGCGCTCCTGCTCAAGGCGCAGGACGCGCACCGGGGCCTCACCGCCCAGGAGCGCGCATACGCCGCACCGATGATCCAGCGCAGCGACAACGCCTCCGCGAACGCCCTGTGGCGGCGGATCGGCAGGGCGCCGGGTCTGGCGGCGGCGAACAAGCGCCTGGGGCTGACCGCCACGCACGGCGGCTCCGGCCCCCGGTGGGGGCTCACCCGGACCACCGCGAGCGACCAGGTACGGCTGCTGCGCGCGGTGTTCGGCACCCGGTCCGCGGCGCACGCGGGCTCCACGGCCCTCGACGGGGGGTCCCGGGCCTACATCCGCACCCTCATGACGCATGTGTCGAGCGACCAGACATGGGGCGTGCCGGCGGCCTCCGGCGCCGCGTCGGCCGTGAAGAACGGCTGGCTGCAGCGCGACACGTCCGGGCTGTGGGACGTCAACAGCGTCGGCCAGGTCGGGGCGCACGGCCACCGCTACCTCGTCGCGGTCCTGTCGGACGGCAGCGCGTCGATGAAGGACGGCGTCCGGCTGGTGGAGGCCGCGGCCCGGGCGAGCGTCTCCTCCGCCTCCGGTCGCTGACCGGCGCGCCGACGCGGCGGGCGAAAGCGCTCGACGGCGGCCCGACCGTCACCGATGGGGTGGACCGCGCGAAAGCGGGTACTTGCGACCAGGCACGGTTGGCCGTTGCGCACTGCTTGCGTCGACAGTAACGGAGAGACAGATGAAGGGCCCTCGACCGGGTTTTCCGTCGACACTTCTGGCGCGGCCTGCCGAAGTCGTCGGCGGCCGCTACCGGTTGGGGACGCGGATCGGGCAGGGCGGCGTGGCCGACGTCCATGAGGGCGTCGATCTCCGCCTGGGACGGCAGGTGGCCGTCAAGGTCTTCCGGCCGGGATCCGATCCGCAGATGGAGGAACGCTTCTCGGAGGAGGCGATCCTCCTCGCCCGTATGCAGCACCCGAGCCTGGTCACCGTCTACGACGTCGGCCGGCACAGGGACCTCGACTACCTGGTGATGCAGCTGGTGAAGGGCCCGACACTGCGCCAGTGCCTGTCGGCCGGGCCCCTGCGTCCCGGGCGCGTCGCCGAACTGGGCGCCGCGCTCGGCCGCGCGCTCGCCCATGTCCACGGAGCCGGTGTCGTCCACCGTGACGTGAAGCCGTCCAACGTCCTGCTGAGCTCCTCCGGCCATCCCCATCTGACGGACTTCGGCATCGCGCGGCTGGCCGACTCCACCCGCCACACCGCTTCCGACGTACTGATAGGGACTGCGGCCTATCTCTCCCCGGAGCAGGTCATGGGCCAAGCGGTGGGCTCGCCCGCCGACGTCTATGCGCTCGGCCTGGTCCTCCTGGAGTGCCTCAAAGGGGAACTCGAGTACGACGGCACTCCCTTGGAGGCCGCCGTCGCCCGGATGCACCGGCCGCCCGTGGTGCCGGACTGGGTCCCCGACGACCTGGCATCCCTGCTGCTTCTCATGACGGCCACGGACGCGGCGGCGCGCCCCGACGCCGAGCACTGTGCCGAGGCGCTGTCCGCCCTGGCCGCGCCCTCCGAAGCGACGGCGACCTCATCGTTCACCGCAACAAACATCGGGGCGCCGCTCCAGGCACCCACCGTCGCACCGCCCGTCCGGCCCCGGCGCACGAGCCGGGGCTCACAGGTCCGGCGGCTGGCGGTGGGCACGGCCCTCACGGCACTCTCGGCCGCGGCGCTGGGGGCCGGATTCACCACGGCCTCGGACGGCCCCCCGAACAGCGGTGAACGCGCCGCGCCCACGTCCCCGCTCACCCGGCAGCCCTCCGAGGGCACGCCGCGGGCGCCCCGGCCCACCGCTCCGGCGTCCCACTCCTCCACGCCCTCCTCCGCGCCCTCCGCCGCCGCCGCGGCCGACCCCGTACTGCAGACCTCGCGCCAGGAGGACCACGCCGGGAGTGGGGGCAGCGTGTCCGGGCCCGCCCCCGGGACGCACGGTGCCCGCAAGGCCACCGCTCCGGCGCACCAGCCCAAGAGCCATGGCCGAGCCCACGCGAAGCCCAAGGGCCACGGCTGAACGGCACATTGCCCAAGGCATGCATCGAACGGCACGTTGCCCCAGAGCCGTGGCCGAACGATGCGTACGGAGCGATGCCGCCACGTCGTTCGCCGGCAGTTTCGGGCAGTCCGTCCGTCCCGGGCTCAGCGGCTGTGCCTCGGCAGGCGGACGACCTGGACGAAGAAGTCGTCGATCTGGCGGACGGCGGCGATGAACTGGTCCAGGTCCACGGGCTTGGTGACGTAGGCGTTGGCGTGCAGCTTGTAGCTGCGCAGGATGTCCTCCTCGGCGGCGGAGGTGGTGAGCACCACGACCGGGATGTGGACGAGGTCCGGGTCGGACTTGATCCTCTCCAGAACCTGACGGCCGTCGTACTTGGGCAGGTTGAGGTCGAGCAGGATCAGGTCCGGCCGCGGCGCGGCGGCGTGCTCGCCGCGCCGGTAGAGGAAGTCGAGCGCCTCCTCGCCGTCCCGTACGACGTGGAGGGTGTTGCCTATCTTGTTGTCCTCGAAGGCCTCACGGGTCATCAACTCGTCACCGGGGTCGTCCTCCACGAGGAGGACGTCGATGGGGCTGGCAGCGGGGACGGTCATGTCAGGGCCTTCTCTTCGGTGCGGGAGTCGGTGCCCTCCGCCGTACCGGCGGCGGACGGAAGGGTGAAGCAGATGCGGGTGCCGCCGGTGTGTGCGGTGTCGATCCAGATCCGGCCGCCGTGATACTCGACGATCTTCTTGCACAGCGCCAGGCCGATGCCGGTGCCTCCGTAGACGTCGCGGCCGTGCAGCCGCTGGAAGATGACGAAGACCTTCTCGGCGAACTCCTCCGGGATGCCGATGCCGTTGTCGGTGACGCACAGCCGCCACATGCCGGGCTGGTCCGGGTCGGTCTCGCAGGTGACCCGGATGTGCGGCGCGAGGTCCGGGCGGCGGAACTTGACCGCGTTGCCGACCAGGTTCTGCCACAGCATGGCCAGCAGCATCGGATCACCGACGATCCCCGGCAGCCGCTCCGGCCGCTCGACGCGGGCGCCGGACTCCTCGACGGACGCCGCCAGGTTCGCCAGGGCCCTGGCGAACGCCTCGTCCAGCTCGACGGGAAGCCGGGAGTCGTTGACCCGTCCGACGCGGGAGAAGGTGAGCAGGTCGTTGATGAGGACCTGCATCCGCTTGGCTCCGTCGACCGCGAAGTCGATGTACTGCTGCCCGCGCTCGTCCAGGCTGTCGCCGTAGCGCTTCTCCAGCAGCTGGCAGAAGGAGGCGACCTTGCGCAGCGGTTCCTGCAGGTCGTGGGAGGCGACGTAGGCGAACTGCTCCAGTTCGGCGTTGGACCGGCGCAGCTCCACCGCCTGGTCGTCCAGGTCGGCGGCCTGCCGGACCAGAATGTCCTGGGCGCTGCGGGAGGCCTCCAGTTCGGCCACGATCCGCTGCCGCATGTCCTCGACGTCGCTCGCCACGGCGGTCAGGTCGGCGGGACCGTCACCGGTGATGACATGCGCGAAGTCGCCGCGTGCCACCTGCCGGGAGGCCGCGCGCAACGCCTCCAGGGGGCGGGCCACCAGCAGCTTGACCAGGAAAGCGAGTACCACCCCGGTGAGCAGGAACACCGCGACCATGCCGGTCAGGACCGCGTCGCGCACGGTACGGGCGTGTGCCAGCCGGGCCCGGCCGTCCTCGACCGCCCGGGCGAGGTCGCCGTTCTGCTTCGACCACAGCGTGCGCAGGTGGTCGAAGGCGGCCTTTCCGCGTTCGGCGTTCGTCCGGTCGATCGTCCGGGGCCGGCCCGGTGTGATGCCGGCCGCCAGCGGTTCGGCGTAGGTGCGCCGCCATGCGGCCGCTCCCCGTTCGACGGCGCGCAGATCCGCGACGAGCGCCGGCCGGTCACCGAGGAGGTCGCGCAGCCGGGCGGCCGAGTGCGCCTCGTCCTGCTTGCCCCGGCCGTACGGGGAGAGGAACTGGCGGTCGGCGGCGATGGCGTAGCCGCGGATGCCGGTCTCCTGGTTCACGAGCGCCGCCTGCAGCCGGTAGGCCTCCGCCTGGGCCGGCTGCACCCGCAGGAGCAACTCGTCGGTGACCTCCGCGGTGCTGTTGAGCAGGCTGGTGCCCACCGCGGTGCCGACCACCACCAGCAGCACCATCAGCGCCAGGACCAGGTGGAACCACCCCTGCACCGTCAGCCGGCGCCCGGCCGTCCGGGCCCTGCCCGCCGTCTTCCTCACCGTGTGCTCCGCCACCGTTCGTCCCGTCCGTTCAGTTCCATCGCAGGTGCAGCACGGCGACGTCGTCGGCCAGGCCGCCCTGCTCCTCGGCCAGGCCCTCGGCGCGCTCGATGAGGCCGTCGACGAACGGCTCCGGCGCCAGTGCGGCGACCTCCCGCGCGAGGTCGAGCAGCCCGTCCTCGCCCAGCCGCTCCGGTCCGCGTCCGACGTGCCCCTCGAACAGCCCGTCGGTGAACAGCACCAGGGACGCGCCCGCTGGCACCGTCAACTCCTCCTCCGGCCAGCGTGCCCCGCCGGGCACCACGCCCAGCGCCGGGCCCGCGGGCACCTCGACCCACTCCACGCCGTCCCGCGTGCGCCGCAGCAGGCCGGGGTGGCCCGCCCGCACCGTCCGGACCCGCCGGGCACCCGGCGCGGCGGTGAGACTGGTCAGGGTGGCGAACACATTGGGCCTGACCCGCTCCGCCACGAGGATCTCCTCGAGCCGGCCGATCTGCCGCGCGCCGGTGATCCCGCTGAGCACCAGCGTGCGCCAGGCGATCCGCAGGGCCACACCCAGGGCGGCCTCGTCCGGCCCGTGCCCGGACACGTCGCCGACCACCGCGTGCACGGTGCCGTCGTCGCTCTGCACGATGTCGTAGAAGTCGCCGCCCAGCAGCGCCTGGGCCCGGCCTGGACGGTAGCGGGCCACCGCCTCCACGCCGTCGCCGCGCAGCAGCGGGCGCGGCAGCAGTCCCCGTTCCAGGCGGGCGTTCTCCTGTGCCTGCATCTGGCTGGCCTGCAGGGCGACCGCCGCCTGCTCGGCCTGCTTGCGCTGGATGGCGTAGCGGACCGCCCGTCCGAACAGGTCGGGTTCGACCCTGCCCTTGACCAGGTAGTCCTGGGCTCCGGCGGCGACGGCCGCGAGTCCGGTGTGCTCCTCGGCCAGTCCGGTGAGCACCACCACCGCGACCTGGTCGGCGTGGGCCCGGATGCACGAGACGGCCTGGAGCCCCTGGACGTCGGGCAGGTGGAGGTCCAGCAGGACGCAGTCCGGCACCTCCGCGGCGAGCGCGTCGCTCGCCTCGGCCATCGAGCGGACCCACCGCAGGCGCATCGTCAGCTCGCTGTCGGCGACCAGTTCCTCCACCAGCAGCGCGTCGCCGGGATCGTCCTCGATCAGCAGGACCGAGGGCTTCCGGCCCGCCAGGTCCACGGGGAGGCCGTCCGGTGCCGGTGTACGCGCCTGCGGCGGCCGTGTCCGTGCCCGCGTCCGTGCTCGCGCCTGTGAGGACAGGTCGGCAGCCTCCGGCTGCGACGTCGCCATGGACCCGCCCCTCCCCGCCCCTCATCGTGCCCACCCGACCCTTGCCGACTGGCAACGGTCGAGAGCATACCCAGACCGCCCGCCCGCGGCTCCGGCGGTTCGCGCCTTTCACTGCCTGATCCGGCAACTATTGCAGGTTGACAACTATGGCCGTGAGGCAACAAAGTGGCCGCGTCACGTGAGCGGGGGAGGAACGGAGGATGGTCCGATGGGCACAGGCCGGTGCGTGCGCCGGTCCGGGGAACCGCTCGGCGGCCCCCGTGCCGTGGGGACCGCTCAGGCGGTCCGGCTGTCGGACACCTGCGGCTCGTCGTATATCCGCGTCGCGGCGGTGGCGCAGAAGGCTTCCAGCCCTCGCACCAGCGCGCCCCGGTCGGCGGCCGACATCTGGTCGAGCACGGCGCTCAGCGAGGCCTCCCTGCGGGCGCGCAGATCGGCGAGGAAGGCGTGGCCCCGGCGGCTGAGGTGCAGTCGCACCTCGCGCCGGTCGGCCGGGCTGACGACCCGTTCGACGAAGCCCGCGGCCTGCAGGCGGTCACACAGGCGGCTGGTGGACGGCGGGGTGGACGCGAGGGAGTCGGCCAGGGTGCGCAGGTTGATGCCCTCGTGGTGTTCGAGGACGAGCAGCACGCGCAGCTGGGACACGGAAGCGGGTGCGGTGGAGGCCCGGCCCCACAGGATTTCCAGCAACTCCGCGGCCGTGGAGGTCACTCGCGCGACCTCCTGGGGCTCATGACGGGGGCGGAAGGAAGTCACAGTCACACTCTCGCAGGCACCGGGGTGCCAGTCAGCGTACTAGCCGCTCCGCGCCGCCCCACCCGCGGGTGCTGGTGACGTGTCCGCGTGGTGCCGCGCGGACCCGGGCCGGACCGGCATGTGAGCCGGTGGTGCCGGGAAGTCCAACCATGAGCAGGCCGTACGGCCCCGAATTATGAGGGGCCGCGACGGCTCGGACCACTGAGACGGAGAGGGTGTGGACAGCGTGAAGGCCTCCGAACCGGCCCCTTGCGCCGAGAAGCTGCTCCGGGCTGCCCCGCCCCACGAACTGGTCGCCACCACGGCCGGGCTGCTGGCCGACCGCGTCGGTGCCCGGGATGTGACGCTTCTGGTGGCGGACTACGGGCTGAGCGTGCTGCAACCGGTCACCCATCTGCCGCACACCGGCGAGCCGGTCCCGGCCTCGGACGGCCCGGCCGGCCGGGCGTTCACCACCCAGGTCCCGGTCGTCGAGGTCACCGACGACCCCGTCACCGACCTGGTGCACCTGCCGATCACCGTCCGGGGCGACCGGCTGGGCGTGCTGTCCGTCCGGATGCCGACCGGCGGCACCGATCCGGCCACCGTGCTCCGGATCGCCGACGTCGCCACCGCCCTGGCCCACGAGATCGCCGCGGCCGGCCGTGACACCGACCTCTACCTCCAGGCCCGGCGGACCCGGCGGCTCACCCTCGCCGCCGAGATGCAGTGGCAGCTGTTGCCGGGCCGGGGCTGCGCCCGCCGGGAGTACGCCATCGGCGCGCACCTGGAGCCCGCCTACGCCATCGGCGGCGACAACTTCGACTGGTCGGCGGACGCGGACCACCTCACCGTCACCATGACCGACGGCATGGGGCAGGGCATCGACGCCTCCCTGCTCAGCACCCTGGCCGTCGGCGCCCTGCGCAACGCCCGCCGCGCCGACATCGGCCTGGCCGACCAGGCGTGCCTCGCCGACCAGGCCGTCTTCGCCCAGTACGGCGGCAAGGCCTACGCCTCCACGCTGCTGCTCCGGTTCGACCTGGACACCGGCATCGTGCAGGCCGTCGACGCGGGCTCACCGCAGTTGTTCCGGCAGCGCGGCAGCAGCATCGAGCGGATCGACCTGGAGGCCCAACTGCCGCTCGGGATGCTCGAGGAGACGCTGTACGAGGAGCAGACCTTCCAGGTCGAGCCGGGCGACCGGCTGATCGCGGTCAGCAAGGGCGTGCACGGGGCGCGCTCCGAGAAGGGCGCCCCGTTCGGCGAGCAGGCCCTGCGCCAGACGATCATCGCCGCGGCCGCCATGCCCCCGCACGAGGCCGCGCGGGCGGTGGTCTCCGGCGTGGTCGAGCACTTCGGCAGCCGGGAACTGGCGGCCGACGCCGCCGTCGTCTGCCTCGACTGGCGGGGACGCCCGGCCGCGGACCGCTGATCGCGGGCCGCCGCGCCGGGAGGCCCTGGCACCGCCGGCCCTACGTCCTGTCGGGGCCGTGCGGGTGCGGCGCTCCCGCGTCCCGTACGGCCCGGAACGCCCTCATCCCCCGCCGCAGCGCGGCACGGTCGGCCGCCTCCATCGCCTCCAGGACCTCCGCCAGGCCCTGCGCCCGCCGCCCCGCCACCTCGTCGAGGACCTGACGGCCCTGGGCGGAGAGGCTCAGCTGCACCTCCCGGCGCTTGCGCGGATGCAGCACCCGCTCCAGCAGCCCCGCCGCCTCCAGCCGGTCGCACAGCCTGCTCGCCGTCGGGAGCCCCATCTCCAGCCTCTCGGCCAGCGTGGTCAGATTCAGCCCCGGCTCGGCCGCCACCACCCGCAGGGCCCGCAGCTGCTGGAGGGACAGCCGCAGCCGCGCCTCCTGCGCGGCCAGCAGCCACAGGTCCGTCAGCCCGTCCACGGCGTCGGCGATCTCCAGCGCGGCGGCCTTCGCATCGCCGTCCGGCCGGTTGGCCGGGTCATCGCCGAAACCGCCGAGATGCGTCACGCGTAGGTCACTTTCAGTAAGTGGCAGACAAAACGTATGATGTTCCGCTCTTCCTCACGCAGTACCCGATGGGCCGACCGGCACGCACAGCGGTCGCGCTCATCAGCCGTTTCGCCTTTGTACCAAAACCGGAGGACGACTCCTCCCAACTCGGGGTACACGGTGAGAGACGCACCACCTGCAACAGGAGGCGGCCATGATCATCCTCGGCGTCATTCTGCTTGTCATCGGCTTCGTCACCGGCATCTCCATCCTGTGGACCATCGGCATCATCCTCGCCGTGGTCGGCGCCATCCTGTGGGTCCTGGGCGCCATGGGGCACGCGGTCGCGGGACGCCGGCACTACTGGTGAACGAAGCGGCTAGCAGACCGGGCCGACGCGTACCAGCACGCGACACCGCGCCCCCTGGTGCGCGCGGCCCTTCCTGACATTCCGGCGTCGACGCGTCGAGACCCCCCGGTCGGCGGACGATGATTCGGCCGTCGCGGGGTACGGGAACCGGGACCAGCCCCACCTTCCCGGGAGAACCGCGCATGACCGACGACGCTTATCTGTTCCTGCTGAAGGATCTCGACGATCCGGCCGCCTCGCTCGGCGTGCCGCCGGCCGCCGTCGGGCAGCTCGCGTGCATGGACACCCCCGCGGTACGGGCGTGGCTGGACGCGCAGGGCGTCTCGGCGACGTCGGCGAAGCTGCGGGTGCTGCCGCCGGACGAGACGGCGGCCATTCCGGAGCAGGCGGAACGCCTGCCGGTCCCGCTCAGCGAGGAGGAGCTGAGCCGGGTGCGTCAGCAGAGTGCACCGGAGAGGATCGCCCGCGTGGAGGAGGCTCTCCTCGCCTACCGCGACTGCACGGACGGCAGGGACGCCCTGCTGGGCCGGGCGCTCGCGGCCGGTGTGCCCGTCAACCGCATCGCGGAACTGACGGGCGAGGACCCGGCCGCGGTGGCGGCCGCCCGCTGACGGCTCGCCGACGCTTCAGCCACCGTCGGCCCAGCGCCCCAGGAGGTCCACCAGGACGGACTCGGGGTCCCGGCCGGCGGTGCGGAGCACGACCTGCTCGTACGTCTCGTCAGCGAGCAGGGCCCGCGCGGTGGCCTCGTAGCGGGCGCGCACCGGTTCCAGTTCCGGGGTCCCGCGCTGCGGGTGGCCGACCGCGCTCCAGAACGTCTCGCCCGCCCCGTACGCCGCGACCGCCGACTCCCCCGCCCCCTGGGCGGCGAGTGCCGAGGCCAGCAGGTCGAGCCCGAGGGCGAGACCGAAGCTGTCCCCGATGCGCCGCTTGCCCTCCAGCATGGACGTGGCGTGCGCGGCCGCGTCCTTCACCCGGTGCCCGCGTCCACCGCCCCGCGGAAGACGGACATCCGTGCCCACAGCAGCCGTTCCGCCGGTGCGCACAGCTCGTGGCTCCAGCCGATGGCGGTCCGCATCGCGCGATGGCGCTGGGGACCCGCCGGGACCGCGCGGGCCTGCACGTCCAGCCGTGAGCGCAGATCCCCCGCTCGACCTCCGTGACGGTTGCGCCGCGCGAGCTGTCCCGCGACCAGTTCCATGGCCAGCGGGATGCCCTCCAGCCACCGGCACCTCGCGCGGCGGCCAGGAGGTCGGCCGGGTCGGGCCCAACACGGCAACAGTCTCACCGCCCGGCGGCCCGCGCGGAGCCATGTTGCCCCATTCGAGTGATCAACGCACTACTACCGGCCACTCCTCACACGGGGGCGCGCCCGCGTGAGGAGCACACCGTGGAGGACGGAACCGCGCGGCTCAGAACCTGGGCGCCTGGGCCTGGCTCTCCACCAGCCGGGCGGCCTCCTCCGGCGTCGACACCGCCGGCGGCGAGCCCGCCAGCGGCCGGCGCGCCGTCTCCTTCATGCGGGCGACCGCGACGACGCCGACGAGCGCCGCGGCCATGGCGTAGTACGCGGGCATGAGCTCGCTCCCGGTGGCGGAGATCAGCGCGGTGATCACCAGGGGGGTGGTGCCGCCGAAGAGGGAGGTGGAGAGGTTGTAGCCGATGGACAGGGAGCCGTAGCGGACCTGGGTCGGGAACAGCGCGGGCAGCGCCGCCGACATCGTGCCCAGCATGCACACCAGCGACAGTCCGAGCATCAGCATCCCGGCGGAGACTGCGATCAGGCTGCCCTGCTTGACCAGCAGGAACGCGGGGATCGACAGGAAGAGGAAGCCGAGCATCCCGGCCATCAGGAGCGGCTTGCGGCCCACCCGGTCGGACAGGTTGCCCACCACGTTGATCAGCAGCATCAGCACCACCATGGTGCCGATCAGGATCAGCAGGCCGTGGGTCTCGGAGTACCCCATCTCGTCCGACAGGTAGGTCGGCATGTACGACAGGAGCATGTAGTCGGTGATGTTGTAGGCGGCGACCAGGCAGACGCACAGGACCAGGGTCGGCCAGTACTCGCGGAAGATCTTGGCCAGATCCCCCTTCGCCGACGTCTCCACGGTGGACGCCGCCTCGGACGCCCGGTGGACGGAGCCGTCCTCCAGTCGCTGGAACGCGGGCGTCTCGTCGAGCTTCAGCCGCAGGTACAGGCCGATCAGCCCGATGGGACCGGCCACCAGGAACGGCACCCGCCAGCCCCAGGACTCCATGCCCCCGTCGCCCAGGAGCGTGGTCAGCACGGTCACCAGGCCCGCCGCGCCGACGTAGCCGGCGAGCGTGCCCAGTTCCAGGAAGCTGCCGAAGAAACCGCGCCGCCGGTCGGGCGCGTACTCGGCGATGAAGGTGGACGCGCCGCCGTACTCACCGCCCGTGGAGAAGCCCTGGACCAGGCGGAACAGGATCAGCAGGACCGGGGCCCAGAAGCCGATGACGGCGTACGAGGGGATCAGGCCGATGGCGAAGGTGCCGACCGCCATCATGATCATGGTCAGGGCGAGCACCCGCTTGCGGCCGATCTTGTCCCCCATCGGTCCGAAGACCATGCCGCCGATCGGCCGCACCAGGAAGGACACCGCGAAGGTCGCGAACGAGGACAGCAGCTGGACGGTGCCGTTCCCGGACGGGAAGAACACGTGCCCGATGGTGACCGCGAGATAGCTGTAGATCCCGAAGTCGAACCACTCCATCGCGTTGCCGAGCGAGGCGGCCTTCACCGCGCGCTGCACGGCCTTCGCGTCGGTGACGGTGATGTCGGTCCGCCGCAGCGGCGGATTCCTGCGCCGCTTGACGGCCCTGAACAGGGTGCGGTGGCGCCGGAGCGCCTCGGGGTCGGCGTCGATCTCTAGCGGATCGGATGCGCTTTCCGCCACGGAGGACTCCCATCTTGCCGGTTCACGGGCGTGCACGGGTTCGGCTGCTCACTCGTGGCGTACGCAAACAGGCCACCCGGTCCGAAGCGACCTTCGTCACGTTTGCCCCGCCTGGACCCGCACGGGAATTCCAGGGACGCGGGCCAGGGTGTCGTCAACACTCGATCAAGAAAAGGTCAAGCGCGAGCCAGTGGGGAGGCAGCCGTGGGGGTCGCACGCACGAGCGGTACGCCGTTGCCGGGCCTCGGGGTCCGCTACGACCTCACCACGCGGGAGCGGCGCCGGGCGTCGGTCGTGGCCCACCGGGACGGCTCACGGACCCTGAGCGCCTACCGCAGGACGATCCGGACGCCTGCGCGCTCTCGGTGCGGCTGTCCCCGGGCGAGGCGGAGACCCTCGTCGACGCGCTGAGGCCGGAGCACCGCAGTCCGAGCCTGCTGTCGACGACCGAGCTCGGGCTGGTGGCCGGGCGGATCGAGCTGCCGGTGACGTCGCACTGGAACGGGCGGCTGCTGGGCGACACCGGGTGCGGACGGACACGGGGGTGTCGATCGTGGCCGTGCTCCGCCGGGCGGGGCGATCCCCTCTCCCGGTCCGCCGCGGGACGGGCGTGAGCGGCGGCCGGACCGATGGTCGTGCGGCCCGCCCCTCGCCGGGCGGGCTCCGAACCGATGGCCGAGCGGCCTTCGCGGGCCGGCTCCCTGGCCGCCGGCCCCGAGGGCGGACGTCGGGGGCCGCGCCCGTGTCACCCGTTGTCCGGGGCGGTCGTGGATGCGACGATGCCCGCACCGACGGCGGTCACGGAGGGGGAGGCTTCTTGAGGGACCAGGAGGAACGGGCCCGGGCGGCGGCGGTGTTCGACGCCCTGGGAGCCGACTACGAGAAGGCGTTCGCCCACTCCGAGGCGCACCGGGCGTCGTTGGCGTGGCTGCTGGAGCAACTCGCCCCCGGAAGCCGGGTGCTGGACGTCGGCAGCGGCACCGGCCGCCCCACCGCCGCCACGCTCGCCGCGGCGGGGCACCGCGTACTCGGCCTCGACGTCTCCCCCGTCATGGTCGACCTGGCCTCCCGTCAGGTGCCCGAGGCCGAGTTCCGCTGTGCCGACGTGCGCGAAGAGCCGCTCACGGAGGCCGGTTTCGACGCGGCCTGCGTGTACTTCTCCCTGCTGCAGATGTCTCGCGCCGACCAGACCTCGGTGGTGCGCCGGGTGGCGCGGGCCGTGGCGCCGGGCGGCAGCGTGGTCCTCGCCACCGTGCCCCTCGGTGTGGAGGACGTGGAGGGTGTCTTCATGGGCCAGGCCGTCCGGGTGACGAGTTTCGACGCACCGGACTTCACCGACATGGCCGCCGGAGCGGGGCTGACGGTGGTCTCCCAGGAGAGTCTGTCGTTCACCCCCGACCACCCCGAGGGCGCACCCGAGCCGCACCTGTTCCTCCACTGCCGGCGGCCATGACCGCGACGCGGATCAGGCCGGCTTCGCCGCCGACACCGCCGTGACCGTCACCTTGTTGTCGCACTCCGCGAACTGACCGTCGTCCAGGGCCACTTGATGCGAGCCGGAGCCCGGCAGACCGATCACCAGCGTCGGGTAGACGACCGGGTCGGCGCCGGACTCGCAGTAGCCGTCCGCCTCGCCCTGGACCTGGACGAAGGTCAGCTTCACCCAGGCCCTGCCGCCCGGCGCGACCCGGACCGGCGCCGCGGAGCCGACGCGGGTGACCGACAGGGGAACGCTGTGCTGCGGGGAACCGTTGGCCGCGCCGGCCACCGTGGGATGCCCCTGGAGCAGGCACGGCCGTGCGGAGACGTTGGTGAACCCGACGACGGCCGCTCCGGTGCCCGTCCCCGGCGGACGGTGCGCGGCCTGGCGGGCGGACACCTTCAGCGCCGTCGCCGCGCACGTCCGCACCGACGCGCCCGAGGACCCCGACACCGGGGAAGCGCCCGTACCCGGCGCCGTCGCACCGCCCTTACCGCCCGCACTGCCCGTGCCGGGGGACGTCCCGCCCGAGGACGGCGCCCCGGCCCCCGGCGTCCCGCCGGAGGGTGCCGTGGCCGCGGAACCCGGCGCACCCGAAGAGGAGGCCGCCGTGCCCGGCGCGGGCGCGGAGGCCCCGCTCGCCGGCCCGTCGCCACCCGGCTGACACGCGGCCACCGACAGTGCGGCCGTGACTGCCGCCATCGCCAGCGTGGCCTTGCGGATGCGGTTTCCGTACTGCATGACGCCCCCCGAAATCGGACTGCCCGGCCGGCCCGTCGCCGGCCTTCGCCGAGGGAGAGGTGGCCGGCGGACACCGGGTTCCTCCGGGGATCACCTGTGACACGGCGGTGACACAGCACGGCGGAAGACGGCGGGCCCGGCACACCCCTGTGACAACACCGGCACCAGGGCAGGCCAGTTCCGGTCGGCAGCCTCCCGCATATCGGCACGTTCCGATCATCGGGCGTCACTCCTGGAGACCCACCCCTGGCGCCGCCGTCATATGCCTACGGTGCGATCACCGGGTGGGGCGGCGATGGCCGGCCCGCCGCAGCAGACGATCAAGGGGAGGCGCCATGGCGAGTGTGGAAGTGTCGCTGAAGGAGATGATGGCCGGGGTCGAGGGTTCGCTGGGGGCGGCCGTCGTCGACTACACCAGCGGAATGGCCCTGGGAACGCTGGGCGGGGGCAAGGATCTCGATCTGACGATCGCGGCGGCCGGGAACACGGACGTCATCCGCGCCAAGGTGCGCACCATGGAGCAGTTGGGCCTCAAGAGCCAGATCGAGGACGTGCTGATCACGCTGGGCAGCCAGTACCACCTCATCCGGCTGGTCACCGGCCGGAACGGCAACGGGCTGTTCCTCTACCTCGTGCTCGACAAGGACCGCTCCAACCTGGCGATGGCCCGTCACCAGCTCAAGCGCGTGGAGGAACAGCTCGAGGTCTAGACCGTCCGACGTCCCGGGCCGACGTGCGCCCATGATGTGAAAACTTCTTCAAGTCAGCACATCAGCAAGATCCCAATACGTGGATGCACGCGGCCCCGGGCGACCAGGATCGGCTGTCACAGGGCACATCCGGCGGCGGCGCCCTCGGGGCGCCGCCGCTTCTTGAGACCATCCCCGACGCGGCTGGGAGCGAGCACTCATGCAGGTCCCCCTCTATCAGGCCAAGGCGGAGTTCTTCCGCATGCTCGGACACCCCGTGCGCATCAGGGTCCTGGAGCTGCTGCAGCACGGGCCCGTGCCGGTGCGGGACCTGCTCGCCGACATCGAGATCGAGCCGTCCAGCCTGTCGCAGCAGCTGGCCGTGCTGCGGCGCTCCGGCATCGTGGTGTCCATCCGGGAGGGGTCCACCGTCCGCTACGCGCTCGCGGGCGGCGACGTCGCGGAACTGCTGCGTGCCGCCCGCCGCATCCTCACCGAGCTGCTGGCCGGGCGGAACGAGCTCCTGGCCGAGCTCCGACAGACCGACGCGCCCCCGTCCCCCATGTCCACCAGCGGCCGGGGCTAGGACGACTGCGGCGGTACCGCCCGCGCGGGCGCGCTCGCCCCGCGCCGCGCCCCGGGCCGCTCGGTGAGCGCGGCGTCCGGGAACGGCGGCATGATGGAGGGGAAAGGGGCCGAATCCCTGGTCAATCCCTCGGCAGGGACGAACCGTACCTATGGATATGCAGAGGTTCCGGTTCCCCGTGGGCCGTCTCCCGGACGAGGCTCTGCTGTCCGGGCTGGCCACCGGTGACCCGGAGCTCGCCGTCACCTTCGTACGGCGATTCCAGCACACGGTCTTCGGGGTCGCCATCGCCGTGACCGGCGATCCGCAGCTCGCCGAGGACATCGCACAGCAGACCTTCGAGCGGGCCTGGCGGCACGCGCAGATGTACGATCCGCGCCGCGGCTCGGTGACGACCTGGCTGACGACCATCGCCCGCAACCTCGCCATCGACGCGGTCCGCGCACGGCGGCCGGAGCCGGTGGCGCCGGAGGACCTCGACGGGATCCTCGGCGTGATCAGTGAGACGCCGGAGCAGCACGCGCTGGCCGACGAGGCGTCGACCCGGCTGCGGGCCGCGGTGGCCCAGCTGCCGCGCGAGCAGGGCCGTGCGCTGGTGATGGCGGGCGTCTACGGCATGACGGCACGGGAGATCGCCGCGTGGGAGGCGATCCCGCTGGGCACCGCGAAAACGCGCATCAGGACGGCGATGGGGAAGCTGCGGACCACGCTCGCGTCTCCGAAGCGAGGCGACCATGACCAGTGACGTGACCTGCGAGCAGCTGCGGGAGATCGGCGCCGAGTTGGCTCTCGGGGTGCTGCCCGGCCTTGAGCGGTCCGGAGCGGTCGCCCATCTGGACCGGTGCGCGGAGTGCCGTGAGTACGTCGAGCAGCTCACCTTCGTGGGCGACCGGCTGATCGGGCTGCTGCCGGGCAGTGAGCCGCCGGTCGGCTTCGAGGCCCGGGTGGCGCAGGCGCTGACAGGTGAATCGTCGACGCACGAGGGACGCCGGAAGGGCCACGGCTTCGGCCCGAAGCGCAGGAGCCCGGGCGGCCGGACACGGGTGCGGTGGGCCGCCGCCGCGGCCGCCTTCGCGCTGTCCTTCGGGTTCGGCGGCTGGGCCGTCGGCACGGCGATCGAGGGCATGGTGGCGGGACCGGCCAAACCCGCGGAGCAGCAGACCGGCCTGGTAGAGGCCCAGTTGGTCTCCGCACACGCCGTCGGCCGGCCGACCGGAGAGGTCTACGTGCACCCCGGCTCGCCCAGCTGGATCTACATGTACGTCGACCTCGCCGACGCGGGCACGCCGTACACCGGCCGGGTCGACTGCCTCCTGGAGCGCGGCGACGGCGGCACGGTCCGGGCCGGCAGCTTCGCCCTGCGCCAGGGGTACGGCTACTGGGGCGGCCCCTCCCCCGTGGAGTCCTCGGCGCTCTCCAAGGTCCGGCTGGCATCGTCCGACGGCACCGTCCTCGCGACCGCCCGTTTCCCCGCGTCCGGCGGAACGCCGAACGCGTCGAGGGGGGCGTAGCGCCTGACGGGCGGGGCGGCCGCGGCGGGCGCCCCGCGGGCGGGACGCCTTCTTCCCGTCGAGGGCGCCGCGGGAGCCCAGGCACACCCGCCCCGGCCGGTCACCCTCCGGTAGCGCCGGCCGGATGGCGGTCGGGAGAAGCGCCGGGCGTCCGCCCCGGGAGCGCCGTCCCGAGCGTCGCGGCCAGGGCCTCGGCCAGGCCGGGAATCGTGGGGCGGGCGGACGGCTCCTCGCGCAGGCACGCGTCGACGGCCGCGGCGAGGGCGGAGGGCAGGCGGCGGCGTGTCGTGATCGGCGCGGCGCTCGCCTCCAACTGCGGGTACCACTCGTCCGCCTCCGGTTGCGGACACCGCTCGTCCGGGTCCACCGCGCCGCGGTCGCTGTCCTCGGCGGAGGTGCCCGTGCCGTACGTGCCGTCGACGGTCTCGTCGTAGTCGAACGGCAGTTCGCCACCGGCCACCTCGTAGAGCGTGATGCCGATGCCCCACACGTCCGCGGCGGCCGACAGCGGTCCGCCGCGCGCCTGTTCCGGCGACAGGTAGCGGTACGTGCCCACTCCGGGCGGCGCGGGCCCGGGCGGCCGGGCCACGCTCAGGTCCAGCACCTTCGCGTGGCCGCGGTCGACCACGACGTTGGACGGCTTGAGGTCCAGGTGCAGCAGTCGCTGCCCGTGCAGGTAGTGCGCGGCGGAGCACAACTGGACACCGAGGAGGGCCACGTCGGTGGCGGCCGGCCGGCGCCGCAGCCGGTGGATCAGGTGGGACAGCGTCTCCCCGGTCAGCGTCTCCAGCACCACCAGCGGCTCGGGCGCGTCGAAGGTCTCGTAGGCACGCACCAGATGGGGGTGGGTGAACCCCCGCAGCCAGCGGCCCTCGCGCAGCAGCCGCGCGCGCAGCGGCGCCTCGTCGCGACGGTCCGGCCGCACCACCTTGACGACGCAGCGGCAGGCCCGCTCCTCGCTCCACGCGTCGTACACGTCCAGCCATCCGGTGCGGGCCAGGTGGTCCAGGATCGCGTAGCCGGGGGCGGGGCGGGCGCCCGGGGCCAGGGTGGGTGGCGGTTCGGTCCGCGGGCCGGTCATGACAGCACCTTCCCCGGTGGCGTGACGCCCGTCCGTGCGGGGCCGTGCACGGCGTTGAGCCGGTGGAGCCGGGCATACGCGCCCGCGCGCAGGATCAGTTCGTCGTGCGTCCCGCACTCGACGACGCGGCCGTGGTCGAGCACCACGATCCGGGTGGCGTCGCGGACGGTGAGCAGGTTGTGCGAGATGACGATGGTGGTCCGCCCGGCCATGAGGCGGCGCAGCGGTTCCATGATCCGCAGGCCGGACTCGACGTCGAGGCCGGTGGTCGGTTCGTCCAGCAGCAGGACGGGGGCGTCCCGGATCATCGCGCGGGCGATCGCCAGCCGCTGGCGCTGGCCTCCGGACAGCGTCCGGCCGCGCTGACCGACCACGGTGTCGTAGCCCTCCGGCAGCCGCTCGACGAACGCGTCCGCGTCCGCCGCGCGGGCCGCCGCGACGATCTGCGCCTGGGTCGCTCCGGGCCGGCCGTAGGCGATGTTCTCCCGCACGGTGCCGTGCAGGACGAGGGTCTCCTGCAGCACCACCGCCACGTTCTCCCGCACGTCGGACAGTGCCAGGCCGCGCAGATCGGCCCCGTCCAGGCGGACCGCGCCCAGGTCGGGGTCGTAGAAGCGCAGCAGCAGTTTCGCGGCCGTGGACTTGCCGGCGCCGCTGGCGCCGACCAGGGCCAGGGTCTCGCCGGGGGCGACGTGGAAGGACACCTCCGACAGCGCCGGGTGGGGCTGGCCGGGGTAGTGGAAGGACACGCCGTCGAAGGCGACCTCGCCGCGGGCCCGGCCGATCCGCCGGGCGCCGGCGGTCTCGGCGACCTGGGGGCGCTGGTCGAGCAGTTCGGCGATCCGTTCCGCGGAGGCGGAGGCCGCGTAGAAGCTGGTGCCGAGGCGGGTCAGGTCGCGGATCGGGCTGTAGAGCTTGCCGATGAGCGCCAGGAACACCAGCAGCCCGCCGAGGGTGAGTTGGCCCTCGGCCAGCTTCCAGGTGCCGAGGCCCATGACGGCGAGGGCGCCGGAGACCTCGACGACCTCGACGAGCGATCCGTAGACGGCACGGATGCGGGTGGACGCCATCGCCGCGTGGAACTTGCCGAGGTTCTCACGCTCGAACCGGCGCTCCTCCCAGTCCTGCCGGTTGTACGCCTGGACCAGGGTGACGTTGCCGAGCGACTCCTCGGCGACCGCGCTGAGGGCGCCGCTACGGCGCCTGCGCTCGCGCGAGGCCTCCTTGATCAGCCGGGAGAAGTGCCGGGCGGCGGACCAGAACAGCGGCACGACGAGGAGCGCGAGGAGGGTGAGGTCCCAGCGGAGGTAGAAGAGCAGGCCGAGGAAGACGCCCAGCCGGACCACGTGGTAGAGCCCGTCCGCCACGCCCGACAGCAGGAACGTCTCGACGGCGTCCACGTCGCCCGTGACACGCGACAGCACGTCCCCGAGCCGGCGCCGCTCGAAGAAGCCGAGGGACAGACCCTGGACGTGCCGGAACACGTCGGAACGCAGATCCAGCAGAAAGCGCTCGCTCACCCAGGCGGAGGTCACGTCGTCGGCGAACCCCAGCAGGCCGGAGCCGACGACGAGGCCCAGGTAGGCCGGCGCGATCCAGAAGAAGGGTGCCAGGTCCCGCGGGACGAGCACCTCGTCGACCACGGTCTTGAAGAGCCACAGCTCGGCCGCGTCGATGAGGGGGCCGGCCAGGCTGAACAGGACCAGAGGAACGAGCCAGCCCCGGCGCCCGCGGGTGTAGGGCCAGAACCGCCCGAACACCTCGCGCGGCGACAACGGCGGGGCGGCCGCGACCACGGCATCACCGTCCCCGCGCACCGACAGCAGATGCCGCAGGCCGTGCCGCGGGCCACGCTCCATGGCGGACGTCCCTCATGGCTCGGCGGTGGGGCGGACCGGTCCCCCGGTCAACCGGTCCGCCTGGCCTTCAGTAGTGGTCGTAGAAGTCGTGGTGCCCGTCGCTGCGGTGGTGACGGCGGCGGCGGTGACGGCGCCTCCCGGTCGAGGTGTCGTCGTGCCTGGAGGTCCTTTCGTCGTGGTGGTCACGGTGTTTGGCGGGGAAGAGATCGCTGAAGATCGCCATCGTGTGCCTCCTGGAACATCTCTTGTATTCACATACGGCGCACGGCGCCGATCGGATGGCGTATCGCGGGAGAAGGGAGAAATCCCCGGTCGGCTCTCGGCCGTACAGCGTGCAGAGCGCTTCAGGTACGGAGCGCAGGCGGCGCGTCCCCGGACCTGGAGCGGGCGGGCCGCGGAAGGCTGGGAGGTGGACCATGGCAGGACGGTTGAGCCGCGGCGGTACGGCGGCCGGGGCGGGCGCGGTGGCCCTGGGCGCGGTGCTGGCGGCGTGCGGGGGCCCGGGAGCGGGCGGCGTCGGCGCGGGGTCGGCCCCGGCCCCGGCGGGCGGCGGAGCAGCGGCGGGCACGACGGTGACGGTGCGGATGACCGAGTACCGGCTGACGCTGTCGACGACGACGTTCAGGCCCGGTGCCCACACCTTCGTGGCCGAGAACGACGGGCACACCCTGCACTCCCTGGAGATCGAGGGCAGGGGCGGCGACGCGCACCTGACGCACGGGGTCGAACCCGGCCGGTCGGCGCGGCTCAGGATCACTCTGAAGGACGGCTCCTACGAGCTGTACTGTCCGGTGGACGGGCACAAGGGCTTCGGCATGAAGACGGAGATCACCGTCGGAGGCGGCGGCGTGGCCCAGGGCGACCGGTCCCGCGCAGGCCGAGAGGCCGGCCAGTGACGACTGGCCGGCCTCTGCTCGCCCTGCCTCTGCGGCCCCGGTGGCCCGCACGGGCCTTCGCGGTGTGCGACGGACCGGGTGGACCTCCCGTCCCGGACGTCAGATCCGTCCACCGGTGAGCCGGGTGATGGGGCCGTGCACGCGGCGCCCCGCGCGGTGGCCCACCGCGTAGGTCGCGGCGCCGAAGGCGGCCACACCGGCACCGACGCCCGCGGCGACCAGCTTGCGCTGGGCGATCACCGTCCAGGCCGTCTTCGCGGTGGCCGCGACCTGACCGGAGGTGGCGATGACCACCTGACGGCCCTTCTCGACGCCCTGGGCCGCGCTCTGCACGGCGCCGTTGGCCACCTCGGCCGCGCGTCCCGCGCCGTTCTTGGCGGCCGACGCGACGTCACCCGCCTTCCCCGCGGCGCTGTTCGCGGCCCGCGAGGCCGGGGCGGTCGCCTTGTCGGCGGTCTGCCGGGCCTTGGCCGCGGTCCGCTTGGCGCCGGTCTTCTCGTTCGTTCCGCTGTTCGGTTCACTCATGGACATCGCGTTGCCCTTCACCGCGTCCGCAAACACCCTTCACGGCGATGAGTTGGCGGCGCGCCCCGCGGACGGCGCGTGCCGCGAGCAACGGTCACTCCCCCCGGTGCCGTCCCGTCGGGCCGGGCGGGCGCGGGCGGCAGCTGCTGCTCGGCCCGGATCGTCTTGCCCGCCCGGCCCCCGCACCGGCCCGATGGGCCCCCCACCAAGGGGATGTCCGGCCCTATGGCACGTGCCGGTGCCGACGGGATGATCGTCGGGCTCGTCGGCCCCCAGCACTCGTCCCGTGGCGGTGCGGGCGCCGTCCCGCACCCGCCCGCACCACGAAGGAGTGCCATGCTTTCGCCCGAGTCGGCCGCCGTCATCCGCGCCACCCTGCCCGCCGTCGGCGGCGCCCTGGACGAGATCACCACACGGTTCTACGGCACCATGTTCGCCGATCAACCCCAGCTGCTGGACGGCCTGTTCAACCGCGGCAACCAGGCCAGCGGAGAGCAGCGCAAGGCGCTGGCCGGGTCCATCGCGTACTTCGCCCAGGCGCTGCTGGCCGATCCCGACGCGCGGCCGGACGCGCTGCTGGCGCGGATCGCGCACAAGCACGCCGCGCTCGGAGTGACCGAGGACCAGTACACGGTCGTCCACAAGTACCTGTTCCGGGCCATCGGGGACGTGCTCGGCGAGGCGGTCACGCCGGAGGTGGCGGCCGCGTGGGACGAGGTGTACTGGCTGATGGCCGGCGCGCTCATCGCCCAGGAGGCCCGGCTCTACCAGGAGGCGGGCGTCGACCCCCGCAGCCCGTGGCGGCAGTGGACGGTGGTGGAGCGGCGGGAGGAGACCCCCGACACCGCCTCGTTCCTGCTGCGCCCCGCCGACGACGCGCCGCTGCCGCCGGCCCGTGCCGGGCAGTACGTCAGTGTCCGGGTGGCCATGCCCGACGGTGTCCGCCAGACCCGCCAGTACAGCCTGTCCAACGCCCCCGGCGACCGGTTGCGCCGCATCACCGTGAAGCGGGTCGCGGGCGTGGCGGACGCGCCCGACGGCGAGGTGTCGAGCCGGCTGTACGACGCCGTCCGGACGGGGGACGAACTCACCCTGTCGGCGCCGTTCGGCGACGTGGTCCTCACCGACTCCGATCGCCCGCTCCTGCTCGTATCGGCGGGCATCGGCTGCACCCCGATGGTCGGCATGCTGGAGCAGCTCGCGGCGACCGGCTCCACCCGGCCGATCCGCGTCCTGCACGCCGACCGCTCCCCCGCCGACCACGCGCTGCGCGCGGACACACGCCGTCTCGTCGGCGAACTCCCGGACGCCGTCGCGTGGTTCTGGTACGAGCAGGACGCCGCCGGCGAGCCGGGGGCCCGTGACGGACTGATGGACGTCGCCGGCCTGGACCTGCCCACCGACGCCGATGTCTACCTCTGCGGTTCACTGCCCTTCATGCGCGCCGTGCGCACCCAGCTGCTGCACGCCGGCGTCCCCGCCCGGCGCGTCCGCTACGAGGTCTTCGGCCCCGACCTGTGGCTGGCCCACGGCGAGGGCTGACACCGGCTCCGGGCGGTCAGGCCCTCTCTTTCGGATCTTGCCGGGGTCGCGCACCTCGGAAGGCACCGTCGCCCGGAGCCGGCCCGATCCGAAAGAAAGGCCTTAGCCGCCCAGGGCCGTCATGACCACCGCCTTGGCCTCCTCCTGCACCCGGGCGAGGTGGTCGGGTCCGCGGAAGGACTCGGCGTAGATCTTGTAGACGTCCTCGGTGCCCGAGGGGCGGGCGGCGAACCAGGCGTCGGCGGTGGTCACCTTGATGCCGCCGATGGGGGCCCCGTTGCCCGGCGCCTCGGTGAGCACGGCGGTGACCTCGTCCCCGGCCAGTATCGTGGCGGTGACCTGGGCGGGAGAGAGCTTGCCGAGCAGGGCCTTCTCCTCGCGGGTGGCCGGGGCGTCGATACGGGCGTAGGCGGGGTCGCCGAAGCGGGCGGTGAGGTCGGCGTAGTGCTCCGACGGTGTCCTGCCGGTGACGGCCGTGATCTCGGAGGCGAGCAGGGCCAGCAGGATGCCGTCCTTGTCGGTCGTCCACACCGACCCGTCCCGGCGCAGGAAGGAGGCGCCGGCCGACTCCTCACCGCCGAAGCCGATGGTGCCGCCGGCCAGTCCGTCCACGAACCACTTGAATCCCACCGGGACCTCGACCAGTTCGCGGCCGAGGTCGGCGGCGACGCGGTCGATCATGCTGGACGACACCAGGGTCTTGCCGATGCCCGCGCCGGCGGGCCACTGGCCGCGGTGCGTGTAGAGGTAGGAGATGGCGACGGCCAGGTAGTGGTTGGGGTTCATCAGGCCCGCGTCGGGCGTCACGATGCCGTGCCGGTCGGCGTCGGCGTCGTTGCCCGTGGCGATGCGGAAGCGGTCGCGCTGCCCGATGAGCGAGGCCATCGCGTACGGCGACGAGCAGTCCATGCGGATCTGGCCGTCCCAGTCCAGGGTCATGAACCGCCAGGTCGGGTCGGTGTGCGGGTTGACCACCGTGAGGTCGATGCCGTGCTGCTCGGCGATACGGCCCCAGTAGGCGACGGACGCCCCACCCAGCGGGTCGGCGCCGATGCGCACGCCTGCCGTCCGGATCGCGTCGAGGTCCAGCACCTCCGGGAGGTCGGCGACGTAGGTGCCGAGGAAGTCGTACCGCTCGGTCGTGGCGGCGGCGAGGGCGCTCGCCCAGGGAACGCGCCGCACCTCCTTCAGGCCCCCCTCGATGATCTTGTTGGCGCGGTCCTGGATCCAGGAGGTCGCCTCGGAGGCCGCCGGGCCGCCGCTCGGCGGGTTGTACTTGAAGCCGCCGTCGGCGGGCGGATTGTGGGAGGGGGTCACCACGACCCCGTCCGCGAGACCGGTGGTGCGGCCCCGGTTGTGGGTGAGGATGGCGTGGGAGACCGCCGGGGTGGGGGTGTAGCCGTCCTCGCTGTCGATCAGCACCGTGACGCCGTTGGCCGCGAGGACCTCCAGGGCGGTGGCCTTCGCGGGCTCGGACAGGGCGTGGGTGTCGGCGCCCAGGAAGAGGGGGCCGTCGACGCCCTGACCTGCGCGGTACTCGCAGATGGCCTGGCTGGTGGCGGCGATGTGGTCCTCGTTGAACGCGCACGCCAATGAGGATCCGCGGTGTCCGGAGGTCCCGAACGCCACCCGCTGTCCCGGGTCGGCCGGGTCGGGGTGCAGCGTGTAGTACGCGGTGACCAGCCGGGCGACGTCCACCAGGTCCTCGGGTCCGGCCGGTTCGCCCGCTCGCTCGTGCGGCATGGGTCCGTTCCTCCGCTCGGTCGATCCTTCGCTCGCCGTGTCATTTTTCCTCCTCACCACGGCTGTATGCGAGCGGGAGGTGCGGCGCGCGTCACCCCGGGAGGGATCCGGCCGGGCGCGGACCGCCGGCTCCCTCCCGCGCCGGCCGGGGACAGCGCCCCGGCCGGCGCGGTGAACGCCGGTTCTTCCCGGTGCTACGCGCAGCCCGCCGGGGTGGCCCGGGACGCGTCGTCGATCAGCGCGTCCTGGGCCGCCTTCAGGCGCCGCACATCCGGCTTGACCACCGCGCGGTCGTACGTCATCAGGCCGTTGAGCTCCCCCTCCACGTCGGAGATCTGCGTGTACACCGCGCCGTTGCCGCCGCGGCAGGCCAGGGCGTGCACCTCGGCCAGCTTCTTCAGGTAGTCGTCGGTGTAGGCCGAGGGGTCGACGTCCACGTACGACTGCTGCACCGACCAGGCGTGGCCCGGCACCGCGAGGCCCAGTCCGCCGTACTCGCCGCTGACCAGGGCGCGCTCGCCGTCCGGGTGGGGCGGCAGGGCGGGGCTCGGGTAGCCGTGCTCGTCCATGATGTCGCCGGCTCCGCCGTCGGCACCGAGGTTGAGGCCGGACATGTTGTTCACCAGGCGGGTGGGGTCCCAGGACTTGGCCTGGCCGGCGACACGGCCGACGTCGTACTGGCCCCAGCCCTCGTTGAAGACGACCCACATCACGACCGACGGGCTGCTGATGTGCTCGTCGATCATCCGCTTCATCTCGCGCTCGTACTCGGCACGCGCCGCCGCGCCCGGATTCACGCCCGCCGTCATCGCCGGCATGTCCTGCCACACCATCAGGCCGAGCCGGTCGGCCCAGTAGAACCAGCGGTCGGGTTCGACCTTGATGTGCTTGCGGACCGCGTTGAAGCCCATCCGCTTGTGCATGCGCAGGTCGTACGCGAGCGCCTCGTCGCTGGGCGCGGTGTGCAGGCCGTCCGGCCAGAAGCCCTGGTCGAGGGTGGCCATCATGAACACGGGCTCGCCGTTGAGAACCGTGCGCGGGACCCCGTCCACCTTCCGCACCCCGATGGAGCGCATGCCGAAGTAGCTGCCGACCCGGTCGTCGCCGACACTCACCTTCAGGTCGTAGAGGAAGGGGTCGTCGGGTGACCACAGGCGGGCGTGCGGGATCCGCAGGGTGAGCGCGGCGCCGGTGCGGCCGGTGGCGGTGGCGACCCGGTGCCCGCCGGCGTACGCCGTCGCGGTGAGCGGTACGCCGTCCCGCACGCCCTGCGGTGCGACGGTGAGGGTGCCCGCCTCGACGTCGGGCGTCAGCTTCAGCCGGTCGACGTGGTCGGCGGCCACCGGCTCCATCCACACCGTCTGCCAGATACCGGAGGAGGGGGTGTACCAGATGCCGCTCGGGTCCAGGCGCTGCTTGCCGAGCGGCGGGTTCTCGCCGTTCGCGGCGTCGGTCGGGTCGTGGACGCCGACGATCAGCTCCTGGGTACGGCCGGGCCGGAGGGCGTCGGTGATGTCGGCGCTGAACTTGTCGTAGCCGCCCTTGTGTTCGGCGACCTCGGTGCCGTTGACGTAGACCTCGGCCTGCCAGTCGACGGCGCCGAAGTTCAGCCGCAGGCGCCTGCCGTCGCCGATACGCCAGCCGGGCGGGACGGTGAAGGTGCGCCGGTACCACATCCGGTCCTCGTGGCGTTCGATACCGGACAGCTGGGACTCGACCGGGTAGGGGACGAGGATGCGCTCCCCCAGGGTGCGTCCCACCGGCGGCCGCTCGCCGGCCCCGGCCGCGGCGAACTGCCAGCTGCCGTTGAGGTTCTGCCAGGCGCCGCGGGTGAGCTGGGGCCGCGGGTACTCGCGGTGCGCGTTGGCGGGGGTGACGCCGTCGGCCCACCGGGTGCGCAGCTCGTAGGCGGAGCGGTTGGGGCCGCTGCTCCAGAAGGCGTTGACAACGTTGCCGTCCTTGCCGCGCAGGCCGCCGTCGCCGTCGTAGCGGACGTCGGCGAGGCCGGGCGCGGTGCCGGTCCTGTTGCCCACGACGGGTTCCTTCAGGGAGACGAGCAGGGACCTGGGGTCGGCGGGGTCCAGCCGGGCGCCGCCCAGCGGCCAGGTGGCGCCGCCGATCACCGCGCCGAGGTGGTCGGTGATCCCTGCCGGGGGCGCGGCCAGGTCCTGCGCGAAGTCGAGCCGGAGGGTGCGGCCGTCGCGCTGGACGGTTGTGGCGATGGCGCCGTCGTAGGCGTAGCCCTCGGGCAGCAGGAAAGCCGACTGCGGGACCGCGGCCTTGGTGCCGCCGGGCGGGGTCCAGCGCAGGTGGAGGTTGGAGCCACCGTAGTGCTCGAAGTACTCGACCTTGATGTCGTAGGCCCGGCCCGCGGTCAACTCGACCGGCTCACCGGTCTGTTCGCGGTCCCAGTCGTCGACCCAGTGGTCGATCACCAGCTTGCCGCCGACCCAGAGGCGAAAGCCGTTGTCCCCGATGACCGAGAAGGTGGTGGGTCCGGTCTTCTCCGGCACGACGCGGCCGGTCCAGCGGACACTGACGTCGTCCGACCGGCCGGTGGCCGCGTTCAGCCGGGACTCCAGCGAGTCGAAATCGAGCTGCGGGTCGAAGCCGGTGGCCTTGAGCTGGGCGAAATCGAAGGCCCCGGGCGCGGACTGGGTGTAGTACTCGCCCTTGAGGCCGTGGACCTCGGCGGGTTCGTCCGCCGCCGACGCGGCCGGGACGGCGGCCAGTCCGGCGACGCCGAGCACGGCCGCGAGGAGCAGGGGCAGGCGGTTTCGGAAGGGTCTGATGCGCACGAATCCTCCTTGACTGAGGAAGGGTGGCGGCTCACTGCTTCAGTCTGTACAACGTTGGAAGCACGGGCAGTTGGCATGAGAGCACGCCTCCCGTCCTGTGTCCAGGGTCATGACAACGCTCCGGCTGCCGGAGCTCCCTTCGACGTCGAGGAGATCCCTTGCGGGTCAGCCTGAAGGACGTGGCCGAGCGGGCCGGCGTCTCGATCAAGACCGTGTCCAACGTCGTGAACAACTATCCGCACGTCACACCGGCGATGCGGGCCCGGGTGCAGGAGGCCATCGACGAGCTGGGCTACCGGCCCAACCTGACGGCGCGGCACCTGCGCAAGGGCCGCACCGGGATCATCGCGCTGGCGGTGCCCGAACTCGGCAACCCGTACTTCGCCGAGCTGGCGGGCGCGGTCGTCGACGCGGCCGCCGAGCACGAGTTCACGGTGCTGCTCGACCACACCCGCGGCAGACGCGAGCAGGAGATCCTGGTCAGCCAGGGCTTCCGGGCCCGTGTCATCGACGGACTCATCCTCAGCCCCCTGGAGCTGGAGGCCGAGGATCTGCGGGGCAGGCCCGACGACGTGCCGCTGGTCCTGCTCGGCGAGCGCGAGTACGACGCCCCGCACGACCACATCGCCATCGACAACGTGGCCGCGGCCCGCGCGGCGGTACGCCATCTGCTCGGCCGCGGGCGCACCCGCATCGCCTATCTCGGCGCCCGCACCGACTCCGCGAACCGCCCGGCCCACCTGCGGCTTCTGGGCTGGCGGGAGGAGCTGGCCGCGGCCGGGCTGCCGGCGCCGGACGAGCTGGTGGTGCCGGTGGGCGGCTGGGACCGCGACGACGGGGCACGGGCGATGGCCGAACTGCTCGACGCGGGGGTACGTCCCGACGCCGTGTTCGCGCTCAACGACCTGGTCGCGATCGGGGCGATGCGGGTGCTGCACGAGCGGGGACTGCGGGTGCCGTGGGACGTGGCCGTCGTCGGGTTCGACGACATCGCCGAGGGACGTTTCGGTGCCGTGTCGCTCACCACGATCTCCCCGGACAAGCAGGCCATCGCGCGGATGGCCGTGGCCTCCCTGCTGCGCAGTCTGTCGGGGCGCGGCGAGCCGGGCGGACGCGAACTCGTGGCGGAATTCCGGCTGGTGGAGCGGGAGAGCACGCTCGGACGGCGCTGACGGCGATCCGGACCAGGGGGACGCGATCTGGGACGAGAAGGGTTTACAGGCTTCTTCCAACGATGTAAAAACCTCCCCTGAACGACGTGCACGCCGAGTTGACCGCAAGAGCCGTCCTTCCCCGTGAGCGCTCCGAGCGCCGGGGCCCCCGCCGTTTGGGGACTCCCGTGACTTGCTCCCTCGCCTAGGGCCTGTTGTGAAAGTGCTGGTCACAGCCACTCGTTGATGGCTGCGACCAGCACTGTCGCTTCGTAGCGGACGGCGAGTTTGTCGTACCTCGTGGCGACGGCCCGGTGGCGCTTGAGGCGGTTGATCCCGCACTCGACCGCGTGCCGCTGTTTGTAGTCGTCCTTGTCGAACGTCGGCGGCCGCCCGCCGCGTGAGCCGCGCTTGAGGCGGTTGCGGACACGGTCCGCAGGGACCGGGATGGTGGCCTTGATCCCGCGTCTGCGCAGGTAGGAGCGGTTGCTGCGAGAGTCGTACGCCTTGTCGGCCCGGACCCGGTCCGGGCGCTTGCGCGGCCTGCCGAGCCCCAGCCTGGGAACCCGGATCGCTTCCAGAACCGGCTCGAACTGCGGGGAATCGCCTCGCTGCCCGGCCGTAATCACGACGGACAAGGGCTTCTGCCCCTGCTCGACCGCGAGGTGGATTTTGCTGGTCAGTCCGCCGCGGGATCGCCCGAGACCGTGGTCGGCCGGCTCGACGAAGATCCCGCCGGGCGGCTCCTTCTGGAGATCCCCTTTTTCGCCGCGCCGGCAGCGTGCTGGTGGGCCCGGCAGACGGTGGAGTCGACGTTTACGTCCCAGGTGATCAGGCCCTTCGCATCCGCCTCGGCCTGGAGCTGCGTGAAGATCCTCGCCCAGGTTCCGTCCCGCTGCCAGCGCCGAAACAGGTCATAGACCCGGTCCCACGGCCCGTAGCGTTCGGGCACGTCACGCCAAGGGGCACCGGTCCGGGTCCGCCACCGTATGCCGTCTATCAGCTGCCGCCGCGTCCACACCTGCGGCCGACCCGGCTTGATACCCCTCGGCAGCAGAGGCTCCAGCCGGGCCCACTGTCCGTTCGTCAGATCCCCACGTCCCACAGGACGTGATCATCAACGAACAAGATCCACTTTCGCAACAGACCCTAGAGGCGGGGGCTTCCAGCGGCTGCCCGCTGGGTTTCCTGCTTCACCGACGACTGCCCGGCCCGGGAGGACTCCCGTTGAGGTCTTACACCGTCTCCACAGGCAGACGCCGCCGGCCCGGCGGCCAGGATGTTGCGTGCCGCGTGCACGTCACGGTCGTGCACGGCGCCGCACTGGCACGTCCACTCGCGGACGTTCAGCGGCAGCTTCCCGCGGACCGTGCCGCACTTTCCGCACAGCTTCGAGCTGGGGAACCAGCGGTCGAATTCCCCGGTCCTCTTCCACTCCGTCAGCGCGGCCGACGACTGCACGTAGGAGACCCGGCGCTGCTCGCCGTACCAGGCCCGTCCATCTCCTGCCCGGCCTGAACGCCGGGACATCCACGGAGGAATCCCAATGAAGCCCATCGCAGCGCCGCACCGCGCCCCGGCGCCGAGCATCTCCGCACGGACCCTGCTCGCCGCCGGCCTCGTCGCCGGCCTGGCTCTCGTCACCGGATGCGCCAAGTCCGAGGACGGCGCGGGCGGCGACCAGGTCTCCGGACAGCAGAAGGACTCCGGCCAGGTCGTCGTCCCGCCGGGCACCGGATCCGGACCGACCTGCACCGTCGGCGCCTACGGCGGCCGGAAGCTGGACCTGGGGTCGGCCACCGTCGGCTTCTCCCAGTCCGAGAAGGAGGCCAACCCGTTCCGCATCGCGGAGACCGCCTCCCTCAAGGCCGAGGCCGGCCGACGGGGCGTCAAACTGCTCACCGCCAACGCCCAGTCGCAGTTCTCCAAGCAGATCAGCGATGTGCAGGACCTCATCGCCAAGGGCGCCGACCTGCTGGTCATCGCCCCGCTCAACTCGGACGGCTGGGAACCGGTGCTGCGTGCCGCGGCCGCCCGGCACATCCCCATCGTGACCATCGACCGCAAGATCAACGCCACCGCCTGCAAGGACTATGTGAGCTTCATCGGCTCCGACTTCGTGGAGCAGGGCAAGCGGGCCGCCGACCGGATGATCGAGGCGACCGGCGGCAAGGGCGAGATCGCCATCCTGCTCGGCGCGGCCGGCAACAACGTCACCACCGAACGCACCAGGGGCTTCGAGGACCGCATCAAGGAGAAGGCGCCGGGGCTGAGGATCGTCTTCCGGCAGACCGGCGACTTCGCCCGCGAGAAGGGCCAGTCGGTCACCGAGAACCTGATCCAGTCCAAGCCGGGGATCAAGGGCATCTACGCCGAGAACGACGAGATGGGACTCGGCGCGGTGGGCGCGTTGAAGGGCGCGGGCAAGAAGCCCGGCGAGGTGAAACTCGTGACCATCGACGGCACCCGCAACGCCGTGCAGGGCATCGTGGACGGCTGGATCGACGGCGTGATCGAGTCCAACCCGCGTTTCGGGCCACTGGCCTTCCAGACCCTCGACACCTTCACCCAGGGCGGGCCGGTGGCGCGGGACGTCGTCATCCAGGACGGCTCCTACACCAAGGACAACGCCGAGTCCGACCTGGGCAAGGCCTACTGAGATGCTCACGGTCACCGGACTGTGCAAGAGCTTCCCCGGCGTGCGCGCGCTGTCCGACGTGGACTTCACCGCGCGCGCCGGGGAGGTGCACGCCCTGGTCGGGGAGAACGGCGCGGGCAAGTCGACGCTGATCAAGGTGCTCACCGGCGTCCATCGGCCCGACGCGGGCGGGATCGCCCTCGACGGCGCTCCCGTCCGCTTCGCCACTCCCCTGCAGGCGCAGCAGGCGGGCATCTCCACCATCTACCAGGAGGTCAACCTCGTCCCGCTGATGAGCGTGGCCCGCAACCTCTTCCTCGGCCGCGAGCCGCGCGGCCGGCTGGGCCTGATCGACTTCCGGCGGATGCACCGAGCGGCGCGGGAGACCCTGCGCGACCTCGGCATCCGGGTCGACGTGCGCCGCCCCCTGCGTGAACTCGGTGTCGGCACTCAGCAGATGGTGGCACTCGCCCGGGCGGTGGCGATCGACGCCCGCGTCGTGGTGATGGACGAGCCCACCTCGTCGCTGGAGCCCCGCGAGGTGCGCACCCTCTTCGGGGTGATCCGCACCCTGCGCGAGCGCGGGATCGCGGTGGTCTACGTCAGTCACCGGATGGACGAGCTGTACGAGATCTGCGACGCGGTCACCGTGCTGCGGGACGGCCGGGTGGTGCACACCGGACCGCTCGCCGGCCTGGAGCGGCTGCGGCTGGTGGCCCTGATGCTCGGCCGCGAGGTCGGCGAGGTGCGCCGGGAGGGCCTGACCAGGTTCACCGGATCTCATGAGGCGGCGGTCGAACCCGTACTGCGCGCAGACGATTTGACGGTACGTCACCGGCTGTCCGGGGTCTCGCTGTCGCTGCGGCCCGGCGAGGTGGTCGGCCTCGGCGGGCTCCTCGGCTCGGGGCGCAGCGAGACCGCGAAGGCGATCGCGGGTGCCCTGCCCGTCGACGGCGGAAGCGTGGTGATGGCGGGGGTGCCGGTGCGCACCGGCTCGACGGCGGCGGCGATCCGGGCCGGGATCAGCCTGCTGCCCGAGGACCGCAAGGCCGAGGGGATCGTGCCGGGTCTGTCGGTGCGGGAGAACATCGCGCTCGCCGCGCTGCCGGGGCTGTCGCGTCTCGGCCTGGTCGACGACGCCCGGGTCGACCGGCTCGTCGAGACGTTCATGAAGCGGCTGCGCATCAAGGCCGTCGGCCCCCACCAGAAGGTCGGCGAGCTGTCGGGCGGCAACCAGCAGAAGGTGCTGCTCGCCCGCTGGCTGGCCCTGCATCCCAGGGTGCTGCTACTGGACGAGCCGACGCGCGGCATCGACGTGGGCGCCAAGGCGGAGGTGCAGGCCCTGGTCGACGAACTGGCCGGCGACGGACTCGCGGTCCTGCTGATCTCCTCCGACATCGAGGAACTGATCGAGGGCAGCGACCGCGTGGTGGTCCTCAAGGAGGGTGCCGTGGTGCGCGAGTTGACCGGCGGCGCGGTCACCGGGGACGAGTTGCTGCGGGCGATCGCCGCCGTGCCCGCCGGAGGAAGCGATGACTGAGGTCGGTCTCGTCCGCGCTCCGGTCGACCGGACCCGGCTGCTGCGGCTGTTGCAGGACTACGGCGTCTACGGCGGGGTCGTGGTCCTGCTGCTGTTCAACTTCCTGCTCACTCCGCACTTCGCGTCCGCCGAGAACTTCCGCACCCAGGCGGTGCAGGTCGCGCCGGTGCTGATCGTCGCCCTCGGCATGGCGCTGGCGATCGGTACCGAGGGGGTCGACCTGTCGGTCGGTTCGGTGATGGCCCTGTCCACCTCGCTGCTGTCGCTGTACCTGGGGTACGGCCCCTGGATCGCCGCGTTGGTCGCCGTGGCCGGGGGTGTCGCGGCCGGAGCCGCGAGCGGGGCGCTGATCGCGTTCGTGGGGGTCCAGCCCATCGTCGCCACACTCGCCCTGATGGTCGGCGCGCGGGGTCTGGCCCTGGTCCTGCTCCCGCAGCTGAAGGACGTCCACGACCCCGGCATGGCGGCCCTGGGCTCCGGTGACCTGCTGGGCCTGCCCTACCTGGTCCTCATCGCCGCCGCGCTCGCCCTGCTCGTCGCCTTCGTGGTGCGGCGCTCCACGTTCGGCCGGCAGTTGCTGGCCGTCGGCGACAGCAGGCCGGCCGCGCGCCTGGCCGGACTGCCCGTACGCCGGGTGCTCGTGGTGGTGTACGTGTGCTCCGGTGCGCTGGCCGCGATCGCGGGCGTGCTGGCCACCGCCCGGCTGACCGCGAGCGACCCCACGTCCCTGGGCACCCTGATGGAGCTGTCCGCGATCACCGCCGTGGTCGTCGGAGGCACCCCGCTCAGCGGCGGGCGGGTCCGCATCGGCGGCACGGTCGCCGGCGCCGTACTGATCCAGCTGCTCACCACCACGCTCGTCAAGCACGACCTGCCACCGTCGTGGACGCAGATCGCGCAGGCCGTGGTGATCGTCGGTGCCGTCTACGCGGCACGCGAACGGGGGAGGCGATGACCACGGACACCGGGGAAACCGTGACGCGGACCGACAGCGCCGCCGGCACCGCCGCCGGCGACGACCCGCCGGGCGCGCGCCGTCCGGAGCGGCTGAGCGCGCTCGCCCAGCAGCACGGCGCGCTGGTCACGCTCGTGATCGCCATGGTCGCCGCGTCGCTGAGCTTCGACACCTTCCTCACCGGCGACAACCTGGAGAACATGGCGCTGTCGTCGGCCTTTCTCGCCGTGGTCGCCCTCGGCATGACCTTCGTGATCGTGACCGGTGGCATCGACCTGTCGGTCGGCTCGCTGTTCGCGCTGGGCGGGGTGCTGGCCGCGTGGGGCTCGCAGTACGGCACCGCGGTGGCGTTGCTGCTGCCTCTGGCGGTGTGCGGCCTGGTCGGGCTGGTCAACGGCCTGCTGATCGCCCGCACCGGACTGGCCCCGTTCATCGTCACCCTGGCCGCCATGCTGGGGGCGCGGGGGGTCCTGCTCGCGCTCACCGACGAGGGGTCGCGTACGTACCTCGTCGACAAGGGCTCGTTCTTCGCGACCCTGGGGCAGGGGTCGCTGCTCGGTGTCGGGGTGCCGGTCTGGATCACCGTGGTCCTGTTCGTGCTGGGCGCCCTGGTGCTGCGGCGCACCCGCTTCGGCCAGTACGTGTACGCGGTCGGGGGCAACGAGGACGCGGCCGCCCTGATGGGCGCCCCGGTGGCGCGGACGAAGACCGCCGTCTACACCCTGTCGGGGCTGTGCGCGGGCCTGGCGGGCGCCCTGAACGCGGCATGGCTGGTCTCGGGCGTGACGATCCTCGGCTCCGGCATGGAGCTGGAGGCGATCTCGGCGGTCGTCATCGGCGGCACGCTGCTCACCGGCGGCTTCGGTTTCATCAGCGGCTCGCTGGTCGGGGTGGCCCTGCTGAAGGTGATCCAGAACGTCATCAATCAGATCGGCTCCCTGGACTCGGCCTACCAGCAGGTCGTCAGCGGGGCCTTCCTGGCCGTGGTGGTGGTCGCGCAGACCTGGCTGGGACGCCGGCAGCGGGTCCTGTGAGCCTGCCCGGCGCCGTCCGGTCCGGTTGACCCGGATGCCCGGGCCTGAGCGCGCCCCGGGGACGCCCGCTCGATGATGGGCGCAGGTGCTTCCGGATCAGAGGACGTCGCGATGCCCCGCTCCTTCCGTCCGCGCGGTCGCGGGCCGCTCTCCCGGCCGGCCGTGGCCGTCCTGCTCTGCGTCGTGGCGTGGGGGGCGCTGGCCGGATGCGGCGGCGGCTCGGACACCGGGACTCCGGCCCGCTCGACGCCGGCCTCCCCGGACACCGCCTCGTTCTCGGGCACGCCGCCGTCGGCGCTGGCCTCGTCCGCCGCGTCTGCCGCCGCGTCCGCGCGGGCCTCGGCCTCGGCCGCCGCCTCGTCGGCGTCGGCCCGGGCTTCGGAGTTCGAGGCGTCGGTGTCGGCGGAGACCGTCCGGGCGGCGGCGACGGCGCAGCGGGAGCTGAAGAACGTGCCGGGCCGAGGCAATGCGCTCTCCGAGGTGTCCATGCAGGGGCTGCCGAAGGAGCGCACGGGCGGCGTGCTCGCCGTGCTGGTCACCATCGCCAACAAGACCGGTCACAAGGCGTCGTACGCCGTGCAGGTCGATTTCAAGGACTCGTCCGGCCATGTCGTCGAGACCCGTTTCGTCGGCGCGGAGAACCTCGAGCCCGGGCGGAAGGAGCAGCCCATCGCGTTCAGCCGCGCACCGGCCGAGCCCAGGCTGACCGCCTACCTGGCCAAGGCCCAGCGCTACTGAGCCTCCGTCCCGCCGGGGCCCGGGCCCCCGTCAGCGGGGTGCCGCGGCCGCACAGCGCACGCAGGTGGTCGCCGCAGGGCGGACTTCGAGCCGTGCTGCCGGGATCGGCTCGCCGCACCCGGCGCACCGTCCGTACTCGCCCCGGTCCAGGCGCTCCACGGCGCGGTCCAGTTCGGTCAGGTGCTCACGGCTCTGCGCCAGCAGGGCGGCGACATGGGCTCGCTCGAAGGCGGTGCTCGAGCCCTCCGGGTCGTGCTCGTCGTCGATCGCCACGAGTGCGTTCGCCTCGACGATCCCGTCGAACTCCCGGGTCAGCGCGGCGATCCGGGCGAGCGTGTCGACACGTGCGGCCGCCAGCAGCTCCCGGGCCGGTTCCCGGTCGGGCGCGGAGCGCGGGCCGTCAGGGGATGAATCCGTCATGCCGGTAGAAACATCCGCGCCCGGGCCGGAATTCCGCACCCGCCGCGGCCCGGGCTCCGGGGCGGGTGGTCCCGGTCCGGGGCGCGCGCCCCGATCCGGGGGCACGAGGCGGTGCGCGGGCGCGGGTTTGCGGCTACTGCCGGGCATACGGCGGCAGTTGGGCCGGGCTGACCCGCTCGCCGAGCACCTCGGCCATGAACTGGACCAGCCACCGCTGCGAGGGGGTGCGCGAGGACTCGTGCCGGGCGTAGAGGGCCACCTCGATCGGCTCGGTCTCGAACGGCAGCCGCACCAGCCGGAGGCGGTGGGAGGCGGTGAAGACCTCGCCGACGAACTCGGGGACGATGGCGATCAGGTCCGTCCGCTCCAGCAGGTAGGGGAGCAGCGAGAAGCGGGTCGCGTCCAGCGCCACGCGGTCCAGGAGCCCGTGCGCGGCCAGCACGGCACGCGGCACCACGTGCCCGCTGGGGCCGAAGACGGTGGCGTGGTGCTCGGCCGCCAGCTCCGCCAGCGTGACCGCCTCGCCCCGCACGCGCGGGTGGTCGGCGGCGACCATGCCCACGTAGCGCTCGTTGAAGAGCGGGATCCGCACGGTGCGGTGGGAGGTCAGCACCGGGGTGGCCACGAACGCGTCGAGATCCCCGCGGCGCAGTTGCTGCTCGGCGTCGTCCACGTCGAGGGGACGGACCGTGAACGACACCAGCGGCGCCCGCTCGCGGGCCGCGGCCAGCAGGCGCGGCAGCAGGGTCGCCTCCCCCAGGTCGGACAGGGCGAGGGTGAATCGGCCCGGCACGGCGGCGGGATCGAAGGCGTCGGCCTGGCGAAAGGCTCCGTCGATGTCCGCCAGGGCCCGCTGCAGCGGCTCGTACAGCCGGCGGGCCCCGGCGGTCGGGGTCAGCCCGTGGCCGCTGCGCCGGAACAGCTCGTCGTCGAAGTGCCGCCGCAGCTTGGCCAGGCTGTAGCTGACGGTGGGCTGGGTGACGTGCAGCGTCTCGGCGGTGGCGGTGACGCTTCCGGTCTCGTAGAGCAGCACGAAGACGCGCGCGAGGTTGAGGTCGAAGTTCCTCATATAGACGCAGTCTATATCGCCAGGCCGGAACATCTATTGGTGTCCATGTGGCGGCCTGCCTAGCGTGTCCGGCGTCACAACGGAAAGGAACGCCGTGCCATCCGTGCGTCGTGTCTCCCACGAGTTCCTGGAGCGCCAGGGGCTCACCACCGTCTTCGGGAACCCCGGCTCCAACGAGCTGCCCTTCCTCGCCGACCTGCCCGACGGCTTCCGCTACGTCCTCGGTCTGCACGAGGGCGCGGTGCTCGGCATGGCGGACGGGTACGCCCAGGCGACCGGCCGGCCGGTCCTGGTCAACCTGCACGCCGCCTCCGGCTCCGGGAACGCGATGGGCGCGCTGACGAACGCCGTGGCCTCCCGCACCCCGCTCGTGGTGGTGGCGGGCCAGCAGGTGCGCTCCGCCGTGGGCCCGGAGGCGAACCTCGCCAACGTCGAGGCGCCGGCGCTGATGAAGCCCCTGGTCGGCTGGGCCGCGGAGCCGGCCTGTGCCGAGGACGTGCCGCGCGCCCTGGCGCAGGCCGTCTTCGAGGCGCGGCTGCAGCGGCGGCCCACGTACCTGTCGGTCCCCTACGACGACTGGGACGCCGAGGCCGGGGAGAACAGCCTCGCGGTGCTGGACCGGCGGGTGCGGCGCGCCGGTGCGCCCGGCGGGGAGCAGGCCCGGTGGCTGGTCGAGCAGGTCACCTCGGCCCGGCGGCCCGCGCTCGTGCTGGGCGGCGACATCGACTCCGACGGCCACTTCGACGAGGCCGTAGGGCTGGCGGAGCGGCTGGGCGCTCCGGTGTGGGCGGCGCCGTCGCTGTTCCGGCTGCCCTTCCCCAACCGCCACCCGCAGTTCCGCGGGGTGCTGCCCGCCGGGATCGCGCCCGTCAGTGCCGCCTTCGAGGGCCACGACCTCGTTCTCGTCCTCGGCGCGCCGGTGTTCCGCTACCACGAGCACCTCCCCGGCCGGTACCTGCCGGAGGGCACCCGGCTGATCCAGGTGACCGAGGACGCCTCCGCCGCCGCGCGGGCTCCCATGGGCGAGGCGCTGGTCGCCGATCCCGGAGCGGTCGTCGAACTGCTGGTGAAGGTGCTCGGCGAACCCGAGGCGCCCCGGGACCCGTACCGGGCCGTGCCCGAGCCGCCCACCGCGGACGGGCCGCGCCTGCACCCCGAGCAGGTCTTCGCCGCGCTGCGCGACGAGCTGCCCGGGGACACCGCGTACGTGGTCGAGTCGACCTCGACCAACGCATCGTGGTGGCGCCAGATGGACCTGCGCCGGCCCGGCTCCTACTACTTCCCGGCGGCGGGCGGGCTCGGCTTCGGCCTGCCCGGCGCGGTCGGGGTCGCGATGGCCCAGCCCGGCCGGCCGGTCGTCGGCGTGATCGGGGACGGCTCGGCCAACTACGGCATCACCGCCCTGTGGACGGCCGCCCAGCAGCGCGTCCCGCTCACCGTCGTACTGCTGCGCAACGGTACGTACGGGGCGCTGCGCTGGTTCGGCGGCCTGCTCGGCGTGCCGGACACGCCCGGGCTGGACATCCCCGGCCTGGACTTCACCCGCATCGCGGAGGGCTACGGCGTCCGGGCCCAGCACGTCACCGGCGCCGAGGAGCTGCGGGCCGTCCTCTCCGACAGCCCCGGTCACCCGCGGCTGATCCAGGTGGACACGGCGCTCACGACACCCTCCTGAACCCCCGGCGCACCCGCTCCCGCAACCGCAGAAAGGCGATCCGATGACACTCCTGGACAACGAGGTCTGGGGCAGGAAGTTCTACAGCGACGGCTGGACGGACTCCGCCCTGGAGCACCCGGTGGTCGAGCCCGCGACCGGTGACCGGCTCGCCACCGTGGGCCTGGCCTCGGCCGAGGACGTGCGTCGCGCCGCCGCCCGCGCCGCCGAGGCCCAGCGCGCGTGGGCCGCCACCGCCCCGCAGCGGCGGGCCGCCGTACTGCGGCGCGCGGGCGAGCTCCTCACCGAGCACAGCGACGCGACGGCCGACTGGCTGGTTCGCGAGGCCGGCTCGGTGCGGGCCAAGGCGGGCTTCGAGGTGCAGCTCGCCGTGGGCGAGTGCTTCGAGTGCGCGGCGCTGCCCACCCATCCCCAGGGCGAGGTGCTGGCCTCGGAGGAGGCCCGCTGGTCGTTCGCCCGCCGCCGCCCCGCCGGGGTCGTGAGCGTGATCGCGCCCTTCAACTTCCCGCTGCTCCTCGGCCTGCGCTCGGTGGCGCCCGCGCTCGCCCTGGGCAACGCGGTGCTGCTCAAACCGGACCCGCGGACCGCCGTGAGCGGCGGTGTCGTCATCGCGCGCGTCTTCGAGGAGGCCGGGCTGCCGGCCGGTGTCCTCCACGTGCTGCCGGGCGACGGCTCGGTGGGCCGGGAGGTGATCGAGGCGCCCGAGGTCCGGGTCGTCTCCTTCACCGGCTCCACCCCGGTCGGGCGGGCGATCGGCGAGCAGGCGGGACGTCTGCTCAAGCGGGCGCACCTCGAACTGGGCGGCAACAACGCCCTGGTGGTGCTGCCGGGTGCCGACGTGGCCAAGGCGGCCTCGGCCGGCGCGTTCGGGTCCTATCTGCACCAGGGCCAGATCTGCATGACGACCGGGCGGCACATCGTCCACGAGTCGCTGCTGGAGGAGTACACGGCCGCGCTCGCCGCGAAGGCCGAGGCGCTGCCAGTGGGCGACCCCGCCCGCGAGGACGTGGCGCTGGGCCCGCTCATCGACCGGCGTCAGCTGGAGCGGGTGCACGGCATCGTCACGGAGAGCGTCGCCGCGGGCGCGAGGGTCGCCGCGGGCGGCGAGGCCGTCGGCGCCGGCTACCGCGCCACCGTGCTGGCCGGGCTGACGACGGACATGCCGGCCTGGCGCGAGGAGATCTTCGGCCCGGTGGCGCCCGTCATCGGCTTCTCGACGCTGGAGGAGGCCGCACGGATCGTCAACGACTGCGAGTACGGCCTGTCCGTGGGCATCCTCGGGGACGTCGGTACGGCGATGAAGCTCGCCGACCGGATCGACTCCGGCAAGGTCCACATCAACGAGCAGACCGTCGCGGACGAGCCGAACGCGCCCTTCGGCGGGGTCAAGGCGTCCGGCACCGGGTCCCGTTTCGGCGGCGCCGCGGCCAACGCCGAGGCCTTCACCGAGACCCAGTGGGTCACGGTCCGCCCGGACATCGCCGACTACCCCTTCTGACCCCCGCACCCCGCGTCCGGCGCATCCGCCGCCCCCACGCTCCGGCGCGCCGCCCGCTGCCCGCAGCCGGCCCGCGCACCCATCAGTTCCGGGGTGGACTCCACCCCGGTTCCTCCGCACCCCGTCGCACCCGTCCCCGGGGGTGATGTCACCCCCGCTCTCCCGTCCCTGGGGGGAATCTCATGGCACCCGCTGTCCCGTCCACCACCCCGGCGCAGACCGGCACCGCCGGCCGCAACGGCTGGACGGTGGTCCTGTGCTGGATCACCGTCCTGCTGGAGGGCTACGACCTCGTCGTCCTCGGCGCCATCATCCCGACCCTGCTCAAGACCCACCATCTGGGCATGACCGCCGCCGACGCCACCACCGTCGCGACGCTCTCGCTCGTCGGCGTGGCCATCGGCGCGGTCTGCGTCGGCCCGCTGGCCGACCGGCTGGGCCGGCGGATCCTGCTCATCGGGTCGGTGGTGCTGTTCTCGCTCTTCACCCTTCTGGTGCCGCTGGCCGGCTCCGTCACGATGTTCGCCGTGCTCCGCCTCATCGCGGGCGTGGGTCTCGGCGCCTGCATGCCGGTGTCGCTCACGATGATGGCCGAGCACATGCCGGCCGCCAGACGGGCACGGGCCAGCACGCTGACGATGACCGGCTACCACACCGGCGCCGTCATCACCTCGCTCCTGGCGCTGCAGGTGACCGACAACTGGCAGATCCTCTTCTACGTCCTGGGCGTCGTCGGCCTGGTCGTCGCCGCCGTCCAGTGGTTCCGGCTGCCCGAGTCCGAGGCGTTCGTCAGCGCCAAGGGCGCGGCCGACTCGCCGCGCGTCCCGTTCACCGAGCTGCTCAAGCCGGCCTACCTGCGCGCGGGCATCGGGATCTGGGTCGCCTCCTTCATGGGGCTGCTGCTGGTGTACGGCCTCAACACCTGGCTGCCCAAGCTGATGAACGACGCCGGCTACCCCGTCCCGACCGCGGTCACCCAGCTCCTCGTGCTCAACTTCGGCGGCGTCGTCGGCCTGATCCTCGGCGGGTTCGTCGCCGACCGGCGCGGCATCAAGGGCACCACGCTCTGCTGGTTCGCGGTCGCGGTGGCGATGCTGGCGGCCCTGAGCATCAAGATGGACAGCGACCTCCTGCTCGACGTGGTCGTCTTCCTCACCGGCGTGTTCGTCTTCTCGGCCCAGGTGCTCGTGTACGCCTACGTCACCCACTACTACCCGGCCTCCGTCCGCGGCACCGCCCTCGGGTCGGCCTCGGGCATCGGCCGGATCGGCTCGATCGTCGGCCCGACGATCACCGGCGCCCTGGTCGCCGCCGGGATCGGCCACCCGTGGGGCTTCTACTTCTTCGCCACGGTCGCGGTCCTCGGCTTCCTGGCCGTGCTGACCCTGCCGCGCGGGGCGGAGCACACGCGGGTGGAGAGCGCGCCGGCGCAGGCCGCCGAGCCCGCCGTCTGATTCGGCGCATCGCACGGCACCGTTCGGCGGCGGTACGGGTCTCTCCCCGGGGGCTCGTGCCGCCGTCGCACGTGCAGTGGCCGGGGCAGTGGCGGCGCGCCGCGCACGGAAGCCGGATTCGTGAGGATTGCGGCGGGGGTCTGCCTGGTATACGTACGCGAGCCAGCGCCACAGGCACGTACACCAGGAGGCGGAACATGCGACCGGCGGCCGAAGACACGAAGACCGTGGACGACCCGAGGACCGTGCAGTCCCCGCGTCCCACGGATCTCACGGGTGCCGGGGAGGCCGGCGGACACATCGGGCTCGTCGAGCGCGCCGCCCCCATGCCCGGCGGCGAGGCGCGGGCCGACGCCGACGCCCGCAAGCAGCGCCTGCGAAGACGGCTGGAACGGCTCCTCGGCATAGCCGCCACCGAGGGCAACGAGCTCGTCCCGCTGCGCAACGGCGACGCGATCTTCCCGGCGATGCTCGAGGCGATCCGCTCGGCCCGGCACACCGTGGACATGATGACCTTCGTCTACTGGCGCGGCGAGGTCGCCCGGGAGTTCGCCGCGGCCCTCGCCGAGCGGGCCAGGGCGGGAGTGCGGGTCCGCCTGCTGCTCGACGGGTTCGGCGCGAAGGAGATCGAGCAGGATCTGCTGGACGACATGGACGCGGCCGGGGTGCAGGTCGCCTGGTTCCGCAAGCCGGTGCGGCTGTCCCCGTTGAAGCAGAACCACCGATGCCATCGCAAGGCCCTGATCGTCGACGAGTCCGTGGCCTTCACCGGCGGGGTCGGCATCGCCGAGGAGTGGTCCGGGGACGCCCGCGGTCCCGGCGAGTGGCGCGACACCCACGTCCAGGTCCGCGGCCCGGCCGTCGACGGCATCGCCGCCGCGTTCGCGCAGAACTGGGCCGAGTGCCACGACACGCTCTACGACGAGCACGACCGGTTCACCGACCACGCGCAGCCGGGGCGCGCCACCGTCCAGGTGGTCCGCGGATCGGCCAGCTTCGGCTGGCAGGACATGCAGACGCTGATCCGCGTGATGCTGACCTCCGCCGAGGAACGGTTCCGCCTGTCCACGGCCTACTTCGCCCCGGACGTCTACTTCGTGGACCTGCTGGCGGCCACGGCCCGGCGGGGGGTGACGGTGGAGATCCTGCTGCCCGGCCCGTACACCGATCAGCGGGCGTGCCAGCTGGCGGGCCAGCACCATTACCAGACGCTGCTCGACGCGGGCGTCGTCATCCGCCAGTACCAGCCCACCATGCTGCACACGAAGATCATGACGGTGGACGGGGTGGCGTCGCTGATCGGCTCCACCAACTTCAACCGGCGGTCCATGGAGCACGACGAGGAGGTCATGCTCGCGGTCCTGGACGAGGACTTCACCGCGACCCTCGACCGGGACTTCGACCACGACCTCGAACGGAGCGAGGCGGTCGATCCCACGCGCTGGCGGCGCCGTCCGCTGGGCCAGCGGGTGCGGGAGGCCGCGGTGCTGCCGATCCGCCGCTTCCTCTGAATCCCGCGGCCGTCGCGGATTCCTCGGATCCTCTCGTCGGGCCGTCGGGCCGTCGGGCCGTCAGGCCGTCAGGGAGTCCGCGTCGGGGGCGTCCGGGTCGGCGAGGACGGAGGCGAGCAGGCTCGGCTCCTCGTCGCCCGTGGGCAGGGCCTGCTCCGCCCAGATCACCTTGCCCTGCGGGGTGTACCGGGTGCCCCAGCGCTCGGTCATCTGCGACACCAGGAACAGGCCCCGGCCGCCCTCGTCGGTCGTGGCGGCGTAGCGCAGGTGCGGCGAGGTGCTGCTGCCGTCGGACACCTCGCAGATCAGGGAACGGTCGTAGATCAGACGCACATGGATCGGCGCGCAGCCGTACCGGATGGCGTTGGTCACCAGTTCGCTCAGCACCAGTTCCATGGTGAAGCCGAGCGTGGTCAGGCCCCACTCGTCGAGCTTGGCGACCGCCTCGGCGCGTATCCCGGCGACGGCGGCCGCCTCCGGCGCCACGTCCCAGTCGGCGATCCGGTCGGTCGGCAGCCCGCGGGTGCGGGCGATCAGCAGGGCCACGTCGTCCTGGGGCCGCTCGGGCAGCAGCTCCTCCAGCACGGCGCGGCAGCTCTCCTCCGGCGGCCGGTCCGGGTGGCCGGCCAGGGCCCGCCGCAGCATCTCCATGCCCACGTCCAGATCGCGCCTGCGGTCCTCGATGAGACCGTCGGTGTAGAGGACGAGCTGGGCGCCCTCGGCGAGCTCCAGTTCGGCGGTCTGGAACGGCATGCCGCCGAGGCCGAGCGGCGGGCCGGCCGGCAGTTCGGGGAAGGTGACCTCTCCGTCCGGGCCGACCAGCGCGGGCGCCAGGTGTCCCGCGCGCGCCATGGCGCAGCGCCGGGTCACGGGGTCGTAGACGGCGTACAGGCAGGTGGCGCCCACGACGGCCGCGGCGATCTGGGTGCTGTCCTCGTCCTGGTCGATGCGTCCGACCAGGTCGTCCAGGTGCTGAAGCAGTTCGTCGGGCGGCAGGTCGAGGGTGGAGAAGTTGTGCACCGCGGTCCGCAGCCGGCCCATGGTGGCGGCGGCGTGCAGGCCGTGGCCGACCACGTCGCCGACGACGAGCGCCACCCGGCTGCCCGGCAGGGGAATCACGTCGAACCAGTCCCCGCTCACGCCCGACTGGGCGGGCAGGTAGCGGTAGCCGACCTCCAGTGCGGTCTGCTCCGGCAGGGCCCGCGGCAGCAGGCTGCGCTGGAGGGTGACCGCCAGGGCGTGCTCGCGGGTGTACCGGCGGGCGTTGTCGATGCTGACTGCGGCGCGGGCGACCAGTTCCTCCGCCAGTGACAGTTCCTCCGCCTCGAAGGGGCCGTGCTCCTTGGAGCGGTAGAAGTTGGCCATGCCCAGGACGACGCCGCGGGCCTGGATCGGCGCCACGATCAGGGAGTGGATCCCGTAGTTGATGATCTCCGCGGTGCGCTTGGGGTCCTGGGCGTGCCAGCCCATGGCGCCCGACAGGTCGCCGACCAGCACCGCGCGGCCAGCGCGGAAGCCGCGGGCCTGGGGCGTGGACGGCAGGAAGTCGATCAGCCGGCCCTTCTCGTAGAGCGGGTGGTCGTCCCGTATCCCGTACACCGTGATGCGCCGCATCCCGGTGGCGGTCCCGGTGGCGGTCGGCTCCTCTCCGTGCAGCACGGCGTCGGCCAGGTCCACGGTGACGAAGTCGGCGAACCGGGGCACCGCGACCAGGGCCAGCTCGTCGGCGGTTCTGGCCACGTCGAGGGTGGTGCCGATGCCCAGTCCGGCGTCGTAGAGCAGTTTGAGGCGTTCGCGGGCCACCTCGGCGCGGCCGGACACCGCTTCCAGTTCGGTGGAGTCGCGCAGGGTGACGACCCATCCGCGGGGGCCGCCCCCGTCGCCGCCGGTGGGGCGCTGGTTGACGGCCAGCAGCCGGGGTCCGGCGACGTGTACCTCGTCGGTGGCCTCGCGTCCGGAGGTGAGCAGAGCGGCCGTCTCCGGTTCCAGGACCGTGAGGTCACCGACGTTCCTGCCCTCGGCGTCCTCGGGGAGCTGGAGGAGTCGTTTGGCCTCGTCGTTCGCCAGCAGCAGCCGTCCGTCGCAGCCGATGATGAGCACACCCTCACGGACCGAGTGCAGGACCGCGTCGTGATGCTCGTACATACGGGACATCTCGAGCGGGGCGAGACTGTGGGTCTGCCGGCGCAGCCGCCTGCCGACCAGGGCCGTCACACCGGTCGCCACCCCGAGCGCGCCCGCACCCGCGGCGAGGATGATCGGGATCTGGCGGTCCACCTGATTGGTCACGTTCTTGACCTTCAGACCGGCCGAGACGAGCGCCACCACCTTGCCGGAGCCGTCGCGGATGGGCACGGTGGCCTGCACTTCCTGTCCGAGCGGACCGTGCACGCTCTCCGTGTAGACCCGCCCCGCCAGTGACGGCCCGATCGTGCCCACGAACCGCTTGCCGATCCGGTCGGGCAGCGGGTGGGTGTAGCGGATGCCGTGGGTGTCCATGACGACGATGAAGTCCACGCCCGCGGCCCTGCGCCCGGCCTCGGTCAGCGGTTGCAGCGCTTTCGTGGGATGCGGGGTGCGCAGTGCGGCGTTCACGCCCGGGGAGTGCGCGAAGGTCTGGGCGACGGCGATGGAGCGGCGCTTGGCCTCGGAGTCGGTGTCCCGCTGGGACTGCAGAACGAGAGCGAAGACGGCGAAGGCCACGAGCAGCACGACCAACGCCACCTGCAAGATGAAGACCTGCCCGGCAACACTCCGCGGACTCTTCCCCACCAACGAGCGCAGCGATATACGTCGAAGCCGGGCAAAACGCTCTGCCATCTCGCCTTTCTAACACCCCCCCACCCAAACCGTCACCCCCCATGCCCCCTGGGGCCCCGCCCGCCGGAGCTGCCCCGGCCCCCTGGGAGGCGCTCGTCAGGGGGCCGGGGCACCGCGTGGCGATCATCGATGGCACGTCGCGGACACCGGGTGGCGGGCCCGTCCACCGGCGCTGCGGCGCGGGACCGCGGCGGGCCGGGCGGCGAGGTCAGGCGCCGACGCTCTCGGCGAGCGCGGTGTACTCCTCGTCGCTCAGGGTGATCTCGGCTGCCGCGACGTTCTCCTCCAGGTGCGCCACCCGGGAGGTGCCCGGGATGGGGAGCATGACCGGGGAGCGGCGCAGCAACCAGGCCAGGGCGAGCTGCGAGGGGCTCGCGCCGTGCTGCTTGGCCGCGCTGTCGAGCGGGCCGCCGGGGCGGGCGAGCTCACCGGTGGCCATGGGGAACCACGGGATGAACCCCAGGTTCTCGCGCTCGGCGTGGTCGAGGACGTCCTCGGCGTCACGGTTGGCGAGGTTGTACAGGTTCTGCACGGACACGATCTCCGCGATCTCGCGCGCCTGCCCGATCTGCTCGACGGTCACCTCGGACAGGCCGATGTGCCGGATCTTCCCCTCCTGCTGCAGGAGCACCAGTTCGCCGAGCTGGTCGGCCAGCGGCACCTTGGGGTCGATGCGGTGGAGCTGGTAGAGGTCGATGCGCTCCAGGCCCAGGTGGCGCAGGCTCAGCTCGGTCTGCTGCCGCAGGTACTCCGGCCGGCCGACCGGTCGCCAGTCGTCCGGGCCGGAGCGCGTCAGGCCGCCCTTGGTGGCGATGACGAGATCGTCGGGGTAGGGGTGCAGCGCCTTGTGGATCAGCTGTTCGCTGACGAAGGGGCCGTAGGAGTCGGCGGTGTCGATGAAGTTCACCCCCAGCTCCACGGCGCGCCGCAGCACCCGTACGGCCTCGTCGGGGTCCTTGGGCTCGCCCCAGATGCCGGGACCGGTCAGTTGCATGGCGCCGTAGCCGAGGCGGCGGACCGGTAGGTCGCCGCCCAGGGAGAAGGTGCCGGAGGCCTCGGCGGGGCGGGTGTGGGAGGGGGTGCTCATGGTGTGCCTTCGTGGAAGAGGGAGCTGCTTCGCAGGTTTCTCGGGTGCCCTTCCGGGGCGCGGGCCAAGCGGGTAGTGGAGGAACGTTGTCGGCCCATGGGCCGCCACCCGCTCCCCTCACCGGTCACCGGTCACCGGTCACCGGTCACCGGTCACCGACGGTGCCCACCGGGGCCCGCCTCGGTTCCTGGCCGCCCATAGGAAAGGGACAAGCTCCGGCGCTCAGGAAAGGGAGCGGGCTCAGGTGCGCAGGAACGGGAGCGGCGCGTAGGAACCCGTAGGAAAGGGTGCGGGCTCAGGCGGCGAAGCCGATGCTCGTGACGTACTCGTACTGGCCCCACTCAGAGCCGAGGTCCACGACGGCGTCGCTGACCCAGGCGTCTTCCAGCGCCGCCTCGTCGTCCTCGGCCCATGCCCGGACGATGCGGTCCCAGTGGCGGACGTTGAGCGTGCGGTACTCCAGCACGCGCTGACGCGGGCGCGGGACCTGCGACTGGTTGAGGGGGTGGAACTCCACCCGGGTGCCGCGGCCCTCGCGGTTGAGGCGGGCCAGCAGATAGCGGGCGACGTTGTGCCGGCGCACGGTCCGGTACGCCGTTTCGATCCGGTGCAGGTTCGCCGGCGACGGGAGGCGCCTGCCGTCGAGCCACGCCCTGAGCGTACGGTCGGTGACCGTCAGGCCCGCCTCGCGCGCCGCCCGGCGGGAGTGCTCGGTGCGGGTGAGGTAGTGCAGCCGGGCGAGCAACCCTCGGCGCACCGTGATCGGCGTGGCGACGTAGCCCGCGAGGGCGTCGAGCCGGCGCGCCACGGCCTCGTGGCCCTTGACGCCCCGGGCGCCGTACAGACCGAACTCGATGTTGCGCTCAGGCACCTGAGGCCTCCTTCCTCCGCGCGCAATCTACCGGGTCACCGGGCCGGACCGGGGTCCTCGCCGACGGTGTACGTGTCCTTGATCTTCACCTCGGCCACTCCCCGGCCCTCCGGGAAGACATTCCGCCAGTCACCGATCACGTGCAGCTCGTCGGTGCCCATCACGCGGACAGGCGTGAGGCCCTCCTCGTGCGCCTTGTACGCCTTCATCCAGAGGTTGGCGAAGGCCTGGGAGCGGATGAGGTGCATCCAGTCGGGGCGGTACAGCTCCCGGTTGTAGTTCGACTCCCCCATCGTGGAGACGAACTTGGAGTACATCGCCTTCACGTACTCCAGCGTCACCTCGTCGTCCTCGGCGATCGCCCGGTCGCGGGCGTCCTTGAGCGCGACCCGGAACTTCTCCAGGAGGTTCTCGGTCGCGCCCGAGGTGAACGACTCGTGGATCCGCGGCGGCTCGCACAGACCGTACTTCGGCCCGGACAGGCGCAGCAGCAGCCGCAGCGTCGGCTCCGTGACCCACAGCGGGCCCGGTTCGTCGCGGTTGCCGATCGGGTTCGGGAGGTGGGCGCCGTGGTCCCAGTCCGGCGGGGTGATCAGGTGGACCCCGGCCCGGCGGCGGTCGTGACCGAAGCCCGTGGAGTGCTCCAGCTGACCGATGGGAAGGTGGGTCTTGAGCGCGGAGAGATAGGCGCCGTTGACGTCCAGCGCCGTCACCTCGTGGGCGCCGGGCGGGAGCTCGCGGCGGGCCCACTTGGGGCGGGCCTCCCAGATCTGGTCGGCGCCGCGGGCGCTCTGCTTGCGCAGGACGTCCGGGATCCAGGGGTGCGCGACGACGTCGTAGCGTCCGCCCTTGCGTGTCTCGTCCAGCAGGGCCATGGCGTCCGGGATGGCCCGCTTGACCAGCGCCGCGGTGGCCTCCGCCAGGTCGCCCCCGTGCTGGGCCAGCGCGGCCGCGACAGCGCGGCCGATCAGGTCGGGGGCGTCGGAGGCCGCCCGGACGCGGCGGCCCACGGGGACGACCGGGACGGGCTCGTGCGCACCGGGACCACGCCTCGGGCGGCCCGGTCGCGCGGGAGATGCGGGCCGCGGCTCCGGCGCGACCTGGTCCGTCACGGGGGTCGCGGGCCGCGGCGGCCGCGGCGCGGGGGCCGGTGCGCCGCACTCGGCGGGGTCCAGGTGCTGCGGGAAGCCCGCGACCTGATGGCGGGCCGGGGCTCCGCACAGGACGCAGGGCTCGGGCGCCGCGAGGGTTTCCACCTCGTCGGCGCCACCCTCGTGGGCACCGGCCGAGATTCCGGCTCCGGCCTCGGTCCCGGAGCCGATTCCGGTCACGGTGTCGATACCGATCCCGGTCGCAGTGGCGGTGGCCGGCGCGGTCTCGGCATCGGCGGCATGGGTATCGGCGGTCCCGGCGGCCTCGTCCTGCGGGACCTCCAGCTTGGTGCGGGCCCCTTCGAGGAAGTAGGCGTACTTCTCCCGGACCTCGCCCGACGGGTCCCGTCCCGACTCCCAGCCGCCCACCGTGGACGGACCCACTCCGAGGGCCTGGGCGAGCTGGGCGCGCGAGAGGTTCAGCCCCTCCCGCAGCGCTCGGCGTTCGGTCGCCGGCGGCAGGGGGACCTCCGGCCCGGCCGCGGCGAGCAGCGCGTCGATCGCCTCGAAGTCCGTCATCGCGGCAGCTCCTCCCGTGTCCCCGGAGCAGCGGCGGGCAGGACCCGCCGTCCGGCCGGGCGCCGGCGGGCGTCCGGCAGGGACTCCGACGCCCGGGTGGGCCCGGCCAGCAGGTCCAGTACGTCGATGCCGAAGTGCGCGGCGACCGCCTCGCAGTCGTCCAGACTCCAGGCCGCGCTGCCCGACTGACGGCGGCTCACCTGGGCCTGGCTCACCCCCAGCGCGGCCGCGAGGCCGGTCTGCGACTCGCCGGTGGCGTGCAGCAGAGCCGCCACCGCCGACCGGACCCGGTCCGCCAGAGTCATCCGCATGGCGCCGAACCTACCACCCGTATCCCATGAACCATGCGAGAGACGCATACCCGGTGATCGACCGGAACCGGAGGAGAAGCCCGATCGCGCTCTTGTACTTGACCACCCCAGGCGCTTCAATACCCCTCACCCCCACAGGAGAACACCCGTCCCACACCCGTCGAAGGGGTTCTTCTTGACCGCCGTACGCGCCACCGCCGTCACCGCAGCGGCCTGCGCCACCGTGCTCGCCACCGCTCTGCCCTCGTCCGCGATCAACAGCTACAACGCGACGCCCGCGCCTGAACGCACCGAGGTCGGGGCACTCGTGGCCACCTGGGACAACGACGACGACCCGGCGACCCCGGACCGCGTCGACTGGGTCTGCTCCGGCACGATGATCGACGCGGACACGTTCCTCACCGCGGCCCACTGCACCACCGACTGGCCGGACAACGTCAAGTTCTACGTCTCCCTCGACCAGGACGTGCAGGCCGGTCTGGACGCCGCCGCGAAGCGGTTCCCGGGGGACCCGGCCGCCCAGGCGAACGCCGTCGCCGTCCAGGGCACGGCTCACAGCCACCCCGCCTACCCGGGCCCCGCCTCGGACCCGCACGACATCTCCGTCGTCGAACTGCCCGCCGCGAAGATGAAGGCCCGCTGGTCCTTCACCCCGGCCACCCTGCCGACCGCGAACCAGTTCGGTGCCCTCGGCCCCCGGCAACTGAACGCCACGGACTGGTTCGTGGCCGGATACGGCACCCAGGAGGCCGTGAACGGGCCGGGCGGCCAGACCCATCCGGGCGGCGGCGTGCGCATGAAGGCGCCCGTGACCTTCGACGCGCTCAACGACGCCTGGGTGCGCCTCGCCATGACCGCGCCCCAGGGCAACGGCGGTGCCTGCTACGGCGATTCCGGCGGCCCCAACTTCGCGGTCATCGGCGGCAGGAACATCCTCGCGGCCACGACCATCACCGGCGACGGCCCCTGCTACGCCACCAACGTCTCGTACCGGCTGGACACGCCCGGGGCGCGGGCCTTCCTGTCGCCGTTCGCGAAACTGCCTTAGCGGATCGCGGTAGTGGGTCGCGGTGGCGGATTCCCGTAGCGGGTCCCGCCGGCGAGCGACGGTCCCCCGGGCCCGGCCCGGGGACGAGCCCTGCCGTGCCGACGGCGACGGCCGTCGGCACGGCGGAACACTGCGGGTGCGGCGGCACAGACACACGCCGTAGCGCCGAGAGGCCGTACCGTACCGAGGGACCGGATCAGCCGGCGTGGATCCGGCCGTCCTCGACGACGAGGCGCTGCGGCTCGGAGCAGCCGATCGAGGGCGTGATCAGCAGGCTCACCTCGACGGGCGCCGGTTCGCTGCCGGAGGTGGAGAACCGGCACACGGCGCCCTTGCCGGTGAGCGGATACCAGAACCAGCCGTCCACCGCGCCCACGGTCGCCCGGTCGGACTCCTTCCAGGCGCCGCCGCTCAGCGTGTCCACCCGCAGCCGCACGGAGGCGGCGTACTCGTCGTCGGTGGAGCGGATCGCGGTCAGGGTGATCCTGTAGTCGCTGCCGAGCACCGAGGACGCGATCTGCCGCGTCTGCGGCGGGACGGACCGGGCACCGGTCTGGGCGGCCGAGGCACCGGCGGCGGTCAGACCGGTCGCCAGCAGCGCCGTCAGGGCCGCGGCCGTGCCACGGCGGGTCAGGGTACGGGTCGTGCTCATGGGTGATCCCCCCGTCGGTTGGAGCGGTAATACGCGAGAACGTCCGATTGATCCCGCACACCGGATGAGACTCCCGGACCGGCCAGGAGGTTGTACGGCACGGCAAAACGGCTTGTCCTCGGGCTCAACTTGTCTTGTGGTGCTCTGGTTCGGAGGCTTCCGGGCCGGTTATGGTCCTGAAACGCAGCGCCCGTCCGAGACGAGGGAGACCCCTGGGTGAGACCCCCGCACGCAGCCCTCACCGAGACCCTGCGCCGGGTCGACGCGCTCCTCGTGAAGTCCGGCCGGACGCGGGCGGACGTGCTCGACGCGGACCGGCTGTCGTGGGAGACGGGGATCCCGGCACCGGTCGTCGCCGCGCTGCTCGGCGGCCAGGACGGTCCGGAGGAGGAGTTCGGCGACCGGATCCGGACCCGCATCCTGCATCTGCGGCAGACGCGCCGCCGGCCGGACGGCTCCCGCTACTCCTACAGCGAGATCGGCGCGTCGTTCGGCGCGTCCGGCGCGGCGATCTCCGCGATCGTCAACGGCCGGAGCAAGTGCGGTCCGCTCGCGGCCACCCAGGCCGGCATCGAGAAGTTCTTCTTCGGCCAGGCCAACGGGTTCCTGTCGGCGGAGGCGGTACCGGCGCTCAACGCCGCCCTGCAGCCGGTCCTCGGCCGGCTGGAGCACGAGATGGACCCCCTGGCCGAGGCGCTGTCCCGGTACGACGACGTCCGCGGCGTCGCCCTCCGGCAGGCGCGCGATCTGCCGGAGGAGCGGTGGAACGTGCTCAACGCGACCCTGAAGGCCCTGCTGGAGCTGGACGTGAAGGAAGGGACGCGGTGACTTCGCCGGCTCGGGCCATGCGGCGGCTCACCGCCCGGCTGCTGGCCGTCCTCGAACTGCCCGACGGCGACGAGGGCCTCTTACCGGCCGTCGCCAGGGCCGTCGAGCAGGTGCGCGGGCGTCCGGTCCGGCTGCACGCGGTGCCGTTCCCGCCGGACATCGCCAGCGGGCTGTGGATCCAGCGCCCCTCCCACGACGTGATCGCCTACGAGGCGCACACGGACCTGGAGCACCAGTTGGTGATCATCGGCCACGAGGTCTGGCACATGTTCGAAGGGCACTGCCGCTCGCTCACCGCCCACGGACCGGCCGCCTCCCGCGCCGGTGACGGTGGCGCGCCGGACGCGGTGCGGGACGTGGTGGCGGCGGTCTGCGCGGCGGACGGCACCGGGGCCCCGCCGGAGCGGCCCCTGGACGTCAGCCTCCACGTCGCCCTGCGGGCCGACGCCAGCACCGTGCACCAGGAGGAGGAGGCCGAGTTCTTCGGCGTGCGGTTCGCCACCGCGGTGGGGGCCGCCCGGACGGAGGCCCGGTCCGGCGTGGACCTCAGGAACCTCGCCGGACGCATCCGGTTCTCCCTCGCGCACCGCATCCGGTCCTGACCCGGTTCACGAACCGCCGCCCCGCGAGGGCCGCCCCGAGGAGACGCACCGCACCGTGAGCCACGGTCCCGGCAACACCGCCTTCTACCTCTGCGGGAGCCTGCTCCTGCTGGTCTGCCTGCTCAAGCTCCCGGCACTCTTCCGCAGGCCCCACGACATGCTGCTGCGTGCCGTGTGCCTGCTGCTGTTCGCCGGGGCGCTGGTCTTCTTCTTCGCCGCCCCGGACTCCATCGCCGCGATCAACCGGCTCACCGGGATACCCAACTTCGCCGCCCCGATGGCGTATTCGGCGCTGATCGCGTTCTCCGGGGCCAGCCTGCTGCTGATCATCAACTGGCGCCCGGCGCCACCGGAGCAGACCCGGCGGGCGTCCCGGATGTGCGTCACCGCCTACGGTCTCGTGATCGTCGCGATCAACGTGCTGTTCTGGTGGGGCGACGCCCCGGTGGAGCAACTCACCCTCTTCGACGGCTACTACGCCGGCACCCCGTTCATCAGGGAGATGATCCTCACCTACCTGGTGGCCCACGGCGTGGCGACCATGGCGACGAGCGTGCTGTGCTGGTGCTGGTCGACAGAGGTCCACGGCTCCCTGCGGGCCGGGCTGCGCATCCTGGCCCCCGCCTATCTGCTGCACGTGTGCTACGACGTCCTCAAACTGGTGGCGATCGGCGCCCGTTGGACCGGGCACGACCTGGACTTCCTCATCGACCGGGTGGCCCCGCAGACCGCGGCTCCCTCCGCCCTGCTCGCCTGCACCGGGTTCGCGCTCCCCCTGGCGGGGCCGCGCATCGCCCATGTCGCCCATGACATACGGCAGTTGCGCCAACTGCGCCCACTGTGGCGGGAATTGCGGCAGGTGCCCACTCCGGGTGCCGTCCGCACCTCGCTGCCGTGGTGGTCCCCGCCCGCGGTGCGCCTGACCGGCCGGCGGACCGCGATCCACGACGCGCTGCTCGCCCTCGCCCCGTACTGCGACCTCGGCGGGCGCGAGCGGGCCCACGCCGCCGCCCTGGACCGGGGCGAGGACGCGCGGTCCGCCGCCGCCACGGCCGACGCCGTGATGATCGTCCTCGCCGGCGCCCGCCGGCGGCGCACCGGCGCCGGGCCGTCACCGGACGCCCAGGTGCCCCCGTGGCGCCCACGCGATCTGGTCCTCCTGTCCCGGGCGCTCGCCTCGCCCGTACTGTCGGACCTCCGCGCGCACCACCGTGCCACCGCAGAAAGCAGCCCGTCATGAACGACGTCACGAGAGCCGTCACACGAGCCGTCGCCCAAGCCCTCACGGAGGTCGCACCCACGGCCGTCACCAGGGCCGCCGTGCGGCAAGCGGCACCTCGTCGCGCGCACACGCGGGCCGTCGTCGTCGGGGGCAGCATCGCCGGGATGCTCGCCGCGGCCGCCGTCCGCGACCGGTTCGACACCGTGGAGATCGTCGAGGCCCACGACCTGCCCCTCGGTCCCGAGCCCCGTCCGGGCGTGCCGCAGGCCGCGCACTTCCACACCCTCGTCTCCGGCGGGGCGGACGCGATCGACGACCTGCTGCCCGGCACGATCGACCAGCTCCTGGCGTGCGGCGCCCACCGGGTGCCGATGACGACGAACATGGTCTACTGCTCCCCCGAGGGCTGGTACCGCCGCTGGCGGCGCGACACCCACTTCCTCGTCTCCGCCGGCCGGGACCTGACCGACTCCGCCGTCCGCCGGCAGGTCCTGAAGGACCCCCGGGTGAGCGTGCGCCCGCGCACCCGGGTCACCGCGCTCCTCGGGGACCATCGCGCGGTCACCGGCGTGCGCCTGCGCGCCGCGGACGGCACCGGGACGGACCTGGCCGCCGACCTCGTCGTGGACGCCTCCGGCCGGTCCTCCCGCACACCGCAGTGGCTGGCCGAACTGGGCATCACCGGCCTCGCCGAGGACCGCGTCGACTCCCGCCTGGCCTACGCCAGCCGCGTCTACCGCGCCCCCGTGCCCACACGCGACTGGCCGGTGATCAACGTGTCGGCCGACCCCCGCCGGCCCGGGCCGGCCACGGCGGGCGGCATCCTGCCGATCGAGGGCGACCGGTGGCACGTCAGCCTGTGGGGCCCGCCGGGCGCGCACCCCACCCGCGACCCGGACGCCTTCGAGGCGTACGCCCGCACGCTGCGCCACCCCGTGGTGGCCGAGCTGCTGGCCCACGCCGAACCGCTGACCGGCGTGACGGTCACCCGAAGCACGGCCAACAGGCGCCGCTACTACGAGCGCCTGCCCGGCTGGCCGGAGGGACTGGTCGCGCTGGGCGACTCGGTCGCCGCCTTCAACCCCGTCTACGGCCACGGCATGTCGGTGGCCGCGCGGGGCGCCCTGGCGTTGCGCGCCTCGCTGGCCTCCGGTCCGCGCGCCGGACTGGCCCGCAGGGCCCAGCGCGCCGTCGCCCGCCCCGTCGAGGTGGCGTGGGCCCTCGCCACCGGGCAGGACATCCACTACCCGGCCACCGTGGGCCGCGCCCCGAACCCGGCGGACCGGCTCCTCGACCGCTATGTGAGCCGTCTCTCCCGCACGGCGACCGGCTCCTACCGTGCCGCCACGGCCCTGACCGACGTCCTCACCCTCCAGGCCTCCCCCGCCTCCCTCCTGCGGCCCGGAGTGCTGCTGTCCACCGCGGCCGGCCCCCTGCGCCCGCCGCTCGCCCACCCGCAGTTCACCCCGGCGGAACGCAGCCTGCTGCGCGAGGCGGGGATCACGCTGTCCTGCCTGCGCCGGTAGGCGGCAGGTCCGCCGTGCCCGGCCGTCCTCCGGCCGGGGCCGGGGGCCGCGGCCTCCCCCGCCTGTGTGACACTGCGGGCATGATCCGCACCGCGACTCCAGCAGACGTCCCCGTCATCCACGCCCTGGTCCGTGAGCTCGCCGAGTACGAGAAGGCGCTCGACGAGGCACGGGCGACGCCGGAACAGCTCATGGAGGCGCTGTTCGGCGAGCGCCCGGCCGCGTTCGCGCACGTGGCGCAGGAGGCCGACGGCGAGGTCGTGGGCTTCGCGCTGTGGTTCCTCAACTTCTCCACCTGGCGGGGCGTGCACGGCATCTACCTGGAGGACCTGTACGTCCGCCCGCAGTCCCGCGGCGGCGGTCACGGCAAGGCCCTGCTCACGGAGCTGGCCCGCATCTGCGTGGAGCGCGGCTACGAGCGCCTGGAGTGGTCGGTCCTGAACTGGAACAGCCCGGCGATCGACTTCTACCAGGCCATGGGCGCCCGCCCGCAGGACGAGTGGACGGTGTACCGGCTGACGGACGGGGCGCTGAAGGACCTGGGCGGGCGGGCGTAACCGCGCGACGCCGGCGCCGGCCTCTCCCACAACGGACGGGGGCGGACGGGAGCGGGGAAACGCGGGTGCGACGGCCTCGGGCCCGGAGCTACCCTCGGTGCCATGGCCAAGCCTCTCGTCGCGATCCTCAGCGGAGCCGGCATCAGCACGGACTCCGGGATTCCCGACTACCGCGGCCCCAACGGGCTGTGGCGGCGGGAGCCGGGGGCCGAGAAGCTCGTGACGTACGAGTACTACATGGGCGATCCCGAGATCCGGCGCCGCTCCTGGCAGATGCGGCGCCGGAACCGCACCCTGCGGGCCGAGCCGAACGCCGCGCACCACGCGGTGGCCGATCTGGAGCGGTCCGGGGTACCGGTCCGGGTCATCACACAGAACGTGGACGGGTTGCACCAGCTCGCCGGGCTGCCCGCGCGCAAGGTGCTCGAACTGCACGGCACCGCGCGGAGCGTGGTGTGCACCCGGTGCCAGGCCCGCGGGCCGATGGAGGACGCCCTGGCGCGGGTGGAGGCGGGCGAGGGGGACCCGCCGTGCCGCGCGTGCGGCGGGATCCTGAAGTCCGCGACGGTCATGTTCGGCGAGCGGCTCGACCCGGTGGTGCTGGGCGAGGCCGTGGCCATCACCAAGGCGTGCGAGGTGTTCATCGCCGTGGGCACCAGCCTCCAGGTGCAGCCCGCCGCCGGGCTCGCGGGCCTCGCCGCCGACCACGGCGCCCGCCTCGTCATCGTCAACGCCGAGCCGACGCCGTACGACGAACGGGCCGACGAGGTCGTGCGGGAGCCGATCGGCACCGCTCTGCCGCTGCTGCTGCACCGTCTGGCGGACGGCGCGGCCGCCTGATCGGGCGGTCTCACGACCAGGGCGGAATGCTGTCGTCCGCCCGCTTCCCTGTACCGCGAGTAACATGATCAACTCTCGTGACTGGGTGCTCCCTACAGCCGAGTTGAGCGCTCCGTGTGCCTTCCAACACTCCCAGTGCGAGGTTTCCGATGCCGCCTCAAGACAACGCCCTGCCGCAAGCGCGTGCCGACTACGAGGAGCACCTGCGCACGTGCCGTCAGTGCAACGCGGACACCGTTCCGTGCGCAGTGGCCAAGCACTTGCTCCGCCTCTACAACAATGCCCGGAGATCGGCGATGCGTTGAGACACGCGACGGCGGCGGAACCCGTCCCCCGGGTCCCGCCGCCGTCGCGAGGTCACCTGCCGGTGCGTCTGATCCGGCGCAGCAGCACGAAGCCCGCGATCACGAGCAGCGCTCCGGCCGCGGCCGGCCACAGCTGGGCGCCGGTCTCGGCGAGGCTTCCGCCGACCGTCTGCGGCGCGGCCTGCGCTCCGGGGGGCGGCGCCTGCGTGGCGCCGCCGACGTCGCCGCCCGAGCCGCCCTGCGCGCCGGCCCCCTCGGCCGTCCGTGACGCCGAGGGTGTCGTGTAGGCCTTGGGCCGGACCGTGGCGGGCGGGGAGGACGCGTCGCCGCCCGCGGTCTCCGCGGCCGACGGCTGCGTGGTCTGCTCGTCCCCGGTGCCGCCGCCGTTGCCGCCCTTGTCCCCGGTGTCGCCCTTGCCGCCGTCGTCACCGCCGCCGGCCGTATCTCCGTTGCCCTCACCGGCCGTTGCGCCCGGAGTCGACGTGGGCTGGTCCGGCGGGTTCTGCGACTGCTGGGGGTCCTGGGGCTGCTGCGACTGCTGCGGGTCCTCGCTGGGCGGCGGCGAGTCCTGGCCGGCCCCGGCGCCGCACTTCCGGCCGCCGTTGATGCAGTCGACCATCTCCCGCATGAGGCTCTCGTCGAAGACGTTGATGAAGTCGCCGTGGTCCGTGACCGGCTTGTGCAGCTGCTCGGGGAAGGAGTCCACGGCGAACAACGGGGTAGTCCGGCCGCCGTCCTGGAGGCTCGGGGCGTCGACGTCGTAGACGATGCGCTGCACCAGCTGCGGGATCGCCTGGAATCCGGCCGGGCAGTTGCCGTCGGCGTCGGCGAACGCCACGTGGGTACGGTGGTTGGCGCTGTCGATGTTCCGGCCGTCCCAGCAGCTCTGGAACCTGAAGGTGCGCACGACGTCGCTGCCCTGGGGGCAGAGCGGGTACTTGTCCTTCAACTGCCGGTCCTCGAAGCCGGTGCAGCTCCAGGACGCGTTGGCGTTGGCGGGCCCGTTGACGAAGGCCTTGGCGTCGCCGGTGATGATGCGCAGCAGCCGCGGCATGGCCGTCACCTTGCCGCGCGGGCTGCCCACGAAGGTGAGCGTCACCTGCTTGGGCGTGACGATCCGCCCCGCGTTGCCCTCGGTGCCGCCGCCCGGCGCGTCGGCGTCCCGCTCCCGCGTTCCGTTCTGCAGCCGCAGTACGGGCCAGTAGTAGGTGGACCGGTCGCCCTTGTCCTCGCAGGTCGTGTCGCCCTTGGCGAGGTCGTCGTCGCTCGCGAAGGCGTTGTTGGCCTGGTTGCCGACGTAGTCGTGGAAGTGGTGGGCGCCGTTGGTGACACCGGGCGCGACGATGACGTTGTCCGAGTTGAACAGGCCGTTCGCGTTCACCCCGCAGGCGGAGGAGAAGGTGCCGGTGGAGGCGTCCGCTTGGTCGCGGGGGCTGGGCACGTTGGGCTGCACGGTGGTGATGTCCGCGTAGTCCGCGGCGACGGGGCCGTTGCCGGCCTGTCCGCCGTTCCCTCCCTGCTGCTGCCCGCCTCCCTGGTTCTGCCCCTGGCCCGGGCTGGGATCCTGGCTCTGCCCCTGGTTCGGGTCCTGTCCCTGGTTCTGGCCGTCGCCGCTCTGGTTCTGGCCGTCGCCGCTCTGGTTCTGGCCGTCGCCGCTCTGGTTCTGGCCGTCGCCGCTCTGGTCCTGGCCGGGCGTCGCGCCGTCGCCCTGGCCGGAGGACGTGCGCAGGGTGCAGGCCGCGAGGTCCTCCAGCCCCTCGGGCCGGTCCCCGGATCCGGCGATGGCGTCCACGATGCGCGCGATGGTCGCCGCGCGCTCCTCCTTCAGCGGGTCCATGATCGCGCTCTGCACGGCGCTCTCGTCCTGCTGCCCGGCCTGGGCGGAGGCCTGCACCTGCTGGTACGCCTTGGCGATCTGCCCGTCGAGAGCGGCGAGTTGCTCGTCGACCGCCTCCCGCGCGCCCTCGGGCACGTCGGTGAGGCGGGTGCCGACGTCGGGGCAGTCGATCGTGGCGCCCCCCGAGGCCCAGCCCTGCCCGGATTGGTCGGTCCGGACCGTGGACTGTCCCGGCCAGGCGCCCTCGGTGGCCGAGGCGTAGACGTTGGCCGCGACGAGCCCGCCTCCGCCCAGCATGAGCGCGACCGCCGCGAAGGTGGCACGTCTTGGGCCTGTGGGTCGTCTGCGCGTGTTGCGTCTCAAGGCACTACTCCTACGCGGTCAGGGCCGGCCGGGCATGGGTTCCCCTCGGTCCCATACGGAGCGGGGCCCCGCCGTGTTCAAGCGCCTCACGAATTCATGGCAATCTCATGGGTGCTGACGCCCCGGCAGGGCGGGTGCCTCTTGCCTCGCGCATGTCACCGCCGGGGCGACCGGAGCCGCCGGAGCCGGGCGTCCGTCGCTGGCGAGGGGGCGCGGTCCGGCTCCCGGAAGTCGTGCGCCCGTCCAGCTTCAGGAACACGCAAAATTGCGGACCCGCATCATCGGACGCGCCGCATCAGATCTCGGACATTGCGCCCTAAAACGTGTGTTATTCGGTCATGCACAAGTATTCGCGGCGTACCTTGCTCAGTGCCTCGCTCATGGCCGCCGGCTCGGGGGCCCTGGCCGCCTGCACCGGTGCCGAGCCCGACGCGGACTCCGCTCCGCGCCCGGGCCCCCCCGCGCGTCCGAGCACCTCCGCGCGCGCCAGCACCTCCGCGCGCCCGGGCTCCTCCGCGCGGCCGACAGCCGCCCCGGCGCCCGGGTCCACGGGCGACAGCAACCGCCGCTTCGTGCCCGACGGGCCGAGGGGCTACGTGAACCCGTCGGATCCCGAGGTGCTGGCCGTGGAGAGGGAGCGCGGGGGCGGCGCGGTGCGCCGGTTCCGGCTCACCGCCACCCAGACGCTGCTCGACCTGGGCGGACGGACCGTCAGGTCATGGGCGTACGGCGACTCGGTGCCCGGCCCGGAGGTCCGCGTCACCGCGGGCGACATCCTCGACCTCACGCTCGCCAACCACCTGCCCGTGGGGACGACCCTGCACTCGCACGGGGTGCGCCTGCGCTGCGACATGGACGGCGTGCCGGGCCTCACCCAGGCGGCCGTCCGGCCCGGTGAGGACTTCCGCTACCGCTTCACCGTCTCCCACCCGGGCACGTACTGGCTGCACTCGCACCAAGGGATGCAGCTCGACCGCGGACTGTACGCCCCGCTGATCGTGGACGATCCGAGGGAGCGCCTGTCCTACGACAAGGAGTGGGTCGTCATCCTCGACGACTGGGTGGACGGTGTGGACGGCTCCACCCCGGACGCCGTGCTCAGGTCGCTGGGCGGCGGCATGCCGGGGATGGACATGGGCGAGGCCGATGGCTCGGGCGAGGACGGCGGGGCCGGTCGGCACGGGCACGCGTCGTTCGACGGCGCCGACGGGCCCTCGCGCATCCTGCGGTACTCCCACAGCCGCCTGCTGGGCGGACCGGGGGGCCATGTGAACTTTCCCTACTACCTGATCAACGGCCGGCTGCCGCACGCTCCGTCGGTGTTCCGGGCCCGCCCCGGCGACCGCATCCGGCTGCGGATCATCAACGCCGGCGCCGAGACCGCGTTCCGGGTGGCGCTGGGCGGTCACCCGATGACGGTGACACACACCGACGGCTACCCCGTCGAGCACCAGCGGACGGACGCGCTGCTGATCGGCATGGCCGAGCGCTACGACGTGCTGGTCACCGCCGGGGACGGGGTCTTCCCCCTCGTCGCGCTCGCCGAGGGCAAGGAGGCCAGGGCACTGGCCCTGCTGCGCACCGGCAAGGGGGGCGATGTCCCCTCGGCGTCCGTGTATCCCGGGGAGCTGGACGGGCGCCTGGTGGCCGCCCGGCGTCTCGTCCCGCACGAGTCCGTGGCCTTCAGCGACCGGAAGCCCGACCGCGAGATCCGGATCAGGCTGCACGGGAGCATGAAGAGGTTCGACTGGAACTTCGACCACCGGCCCTACTCCCTGGAGCAGCGCCATCCCATCCGGGAGAACGAACGGGTGCGGCTCACCCTGATCAACGCCACGAACATGTGGCACCCCCTGCATCTGCACGGCCACACCTTCGCGATGACCGGCATCGACGCCGCCGGCGCCCGCAAGGACACGGCCGCGGTGCTGCCGCACCGCAAGCTGGTGGTCGACTTCTACGCCGACAACCCCGGCCTGTGGATGCTCCACTGCCACAACCAGTACCACTCCGAGTCCGGGATGATGACCATCCTCGGCTACCGGAAGTGACGGTTCGGTCCCGTCCCGTCACTCCTTCGGCGTGCCCCGGCGCGCGGGAGGGCGGCGGGGGCTCCGATGCTGGCGTGGGGGAGGTGACCGCCGTCCCGAGGGTGCGCGAGCGGGTGGGGGCCCACGGGCCTGGCCGCCGGAAGGGCGGAGTGTTGATGAGGCTTGTCGTCGATCTCAACAAGTGCCAGGGGTACGCGCAGTGCGCGTTCCTCGCGCCGGACGTCTTCACCCTGCACGGCGAGGAGGCGCTGGTCTACAGCCCGCGGGCCGAGGCGGCACAGCGGGAGGGCGTGGCGCGTGCCGTCGCGGCCTGCCCGGTCCAGGCGATCACCGTCGAGGGGCTGGACGGCGCGGGCGGCTCGCCCGCCGAGTCCGCCCGGGGCGTGTCCGATGGCCGCTGAGGAGTTCCACGAGTGGCTCCGGCGGGAGGGCCGGATCGTGATCGTGGGCGCCTCGCTGGCGGGTCTGCGGGCCGCGGAGACGCTGCGCGCCGAGGGGTTCACCGGCTCGCTCACCATGATCGGCGACGAGCCGTACGAGCCGTACGACCGGCCGCCGCTGTCCAAGGCGGTGCTGCTGGGCAGGGCGTCCCCGGACCGCACCGAGCTGCCGCGGCGCCGCGACGTGGGGGCGGCCTGGCGTCTGGGGGTGGCGGCGACCGGGCTGGACATGGCGGCCAAGCGGGTGCGGCTGGCCGACGGGGACGAGGTGCCCTACGACCGGCTGCTGATCGCGACCGGGGTCCGTGCCCGTCCCTGGCCGAAGGAGTCGGAGGGCCGGCTGGACGGGGTCCTCGTGCTGCGCACCCGCGACGACGCGGTCCGGCTGCACCGGCGGATGGGGGCCGGCCCGCGCCGGGTGTTCGTCATCGGCGCGGGGTTCACCGGCTCGGAGATCGCCTCGGCCTGCCGGGACCGGGGCATCGCGGTCACGGTGGCGGAGCGGGCGGGCGCGCCGCTGGTGGGCGCCCTGGGCGGGGTGATCGGGGCGGTGGCCGCGGACCTGCACCGGGACAACGGGGTGGACCTGCGCACGGGGGTGATGGTGACCGGTCTGGAGGGCGACTCGGCGGGCCGGGTGCGGGCCGCCCACCTCTCCGACGGCAGTGTCGTCGAGACGGATGTCGTGGTGGTCTCGCTCGGCGCGACCCGCAATACCGACTGGCTGGCGGGCTCCGGGCTCGGGGCCGGTCCGCGCGGCATCGCCTGCGACGCCGGCTGCCGGGCCTTCGACATCCGGGGCATCGTCACCGACGACGTCTACGCCGCCGGTGACGTCGCCCGCTCCCCGAATCCGCTGTTCGGCTACCAGTTCCTGTCCCTGGAGCACTGGGGCAACGCCGTGGCACAGGCCGAGGTCGCCGCCCACAACATGATCAGCACCAGCGCGGAGCGGCGCCCGCACATGTGGGTGCCCGCATTCTGGTCCTCGCAGTTCGGGGTGAACATCAAGTCCGTGGGCGTACCCTCCATGGGCGACCAGGTCATGATCACGCAGGGGTCGCTCGCCGAGCGCCGGTTCATCGGGGTGTACGGCTACCAGGGCCGCGTCATCGCCGCGGTGAGCTTCGACAACACACGGTGGCTGCACTTCTACCAGCGGCTGATCGAGACGGGTGCGCCGTTCCCGCTGGAGTTCCCGACCGTGGACCGACGGCCGGAGGGCCGGCAGCCGGTCCCGGCCGACTTCCCCGATCCGTCGCTGCCGACCCACGGCCCGACCGTCACCCTCAGCGGTTACTCGCCGGCCGACCGCCACCTGGTGTTCACCCCGGGCCGCCACTGACCGGCGCCGACCGCGCCCCCGCCTCCGCCCGCCCACCGCCACGGGCCTTCACGCCCCAAGGACTCCCGATGACGCAAGCCTCGCTTCTGGGCCGGATCACCGACTTCGCGAACCGCGCCGACCCCTACCCGCTGTACGCGGAGCTCCGCAGGACGCCGGTGTTGCACGAGGAGGAGGGCGGCCCGTACGTCGTCAGCTCGTACTACGACATCCTGGGCCTGCTCCACGATCCGCGGATCAGCTCCGACGCGGCCAATCTGATCGCCGCCGGGGACGACGAGCTGTCGGGGCCGGAGGCGACGGGACTGCCGCCGAGCTTCATCCGGCTCGACCCGCCCGAGCACGACCGGCTGCGGCGGATCGCCAACAGCTCCTTCGGGCCGCCGCACTGCCCGCGACGGATCGACGCCATGCGCGGGGAACTCACCCGGATCGTCACGGAGTTGATCGACGGCTTCGGCGAGGACCGGCGGATCGACCTCGTCGACCGGTTCGCCTACCCGTTCCCGGTGACCGTGATCTGCAGGCTGCTCGGGGTGCCGCGCGAGGACGAGCCGCGCTTCCGGGCCTGGGTCGACCCGATGGTGGCGAGCCTCGACCCGGACACCCGCAGGAACGCCGACGCCGATTTCCGGCGCACCGCGCAGGAGGCACGGATGCAGCTGGGCATGTACCTGACGGGGCTGGTGGAGCAGCGCACCAAGGAGCCGCGGGACGACATGCTGTCCGACCTCGCGACCGGTCACGGCTCGGACGGCACGCTGTCGATGATGGAGGTGCTCAGCACCGCCGTGCTGCTGCTGATCGCCGGCCACGAGACCACCGTCAACCTCATCACCAACGGGATGCTCACCCTGCTGCGCCACCCGGAGGTCCTGGGACGGCTGCGCAAGGACCCCGGGCTGTCCGTCCGGATCGTCGAGGAGCTGCTGCGGTACGAGCCGCCCGTGCAGCTCGTACCGCAGCGCACCTGCGTCGCGGACGTCGAACTGCGCGGGGTCACCATCCCCAAGGGCTCGCGGATCTGGCTCGTCCTCGGCGCGGGCAACCGGGACCCCGAGCGCTTCCAGGACCCGGACCGGTTCGACCCCGACCGCCCGGACATCCAGCACCTCGGCTTCGGCAGCGGCATCCACAGCTGCTTCGGCGCTCCCCTGGCCCGTCTGGAGACGCAGATCGCCCTGGCCGAGCTGGCCCGCCGACTGGACGGTGCCCGCCTGGTGGAGGACCCCCCGCCCTACCGCCGGAACGCGGTGCTACGGGGCCCGCGCCACCTGCAGATCGCCGTCGACGGAGTGCGTTCCTAGCCCATTTCGGAAGCGCTGCGGAGAGTCCGCCTTCACAAAGAAGGACAACCCTCTAGACATCTGCGAAAAATCCGACAAAATAGTGTGTATCCCCACCGCGACTTCGAGGAGCCGCTCCCGCATGGCGTACGGAGCCCACCACAGCCCCACCCCGCCTCACCCCGACCTGAGCCTGGCCCGCGACTGCCAGCGCTGCCTGGGCTGGGGAACCGTCATCACCCGCGACGGTCACCACGAACTGTGCTGCACCTGCCAGCCGGCCACCGACGAGGAGGACCCCCCGCTCGATCCGCACGCGCCACTGCCCGAGCGGGACGCCCTCTCCGAGCGCCGCCCCGGCTCAGACGACACGGCCCGCCCCGTACGAGTGGAAGGCTCCGTACGAGTGGAAGGTCGGCCGCAACGGCCGTAGCGTCGTTACTGAGCGAGCCGTCGGCGACCGGGAGCTTCCATGCGCAGACACACAGTCAGGACGGCGATCACCCTCTGTGCCGCCACCGCTCTCGCGGCCGGCCTGGGAACGGCCTCGGCCGCCCCGAAGGCTCCGCCCGGCGGCGCACAGGAAGTGCGCCGGCCCGAGCGGCCCGTGCTCGTCGACTGTCTCTGGCATCCGAAGACGCGTCCGAACGCGTTCGTCCTCGCCTGCGGCGACGGCAACAGCCGTCTGTACTCGCTGCGCTGGTCGCAGTGGGGGTCCAGGGCCGCGACGGCCCGGGGCCTCAACGCCGTCAACGACTGCAAGCCGTACTGTGCGGCCGGCCGGTTCCACTCGTACCGCGTGCTCGTGCGCCTCGACCACCCGCAGCCGTGGAAGAAGCATCCGCAGCGGCAGCACTACACCCTGATGACCCTCGTCTTCCCGGCCGGCCGCCCGGACGGGTACGACCGGGTGGTGAGCTACCCCCTGTGGAACTGACGCGGCTGTGCAACTGACGCAGCAGCCGGGCGGATCGCGTCCCGTGCCCGCCGGGGCCCGGTTCCCTACTAACCCGGTTTCGTCCAGTCGGGATCGGTCCAGCGGCCGGGCTCCCCGGGCTCCGGCAGGTCCGGACGGTATCCGGGATCGCGCTCCCGCCTCAGCCGCACGCTCGCGTGCAGCGTCGCGTCCTCGGGGACGGGCCGGGAGCGGCGGCCCGCCAGCATCCACAGCCGGCCGTTGGCGTGGACGGGGGCGTCGGCGAACTCCTCGGTCACCGCGCAGGTCTCGGCGTAGGCGTCCGGGCGGAAGTCCAGCTCCCGCAGCACACCGTCGACGATCCACTTCAGGGGGATCGTCGAGAGCAGCGGCGCGTTCTCGGCGTGCGCGAAGGTGCCGCCGACATCGGAGTGCACGCCGCAGAACCAGACCTCCTGCGCCGTCTCCTTCAGGTGGCCGGGCCGGGGCGTCACCAGGAACTCGCGGTAGGGACGGCGGGTCTCGTCGAGGGAGACGGCGTGCCGGATGCGGGCGGCGTTGGGCAGTTGGTGGGTGTAGGGCCAGCGCAGATTTCCCAGCCGCAGGATGCCCGCCGCCTTGACGGTGTCCCAGATGCCGAGGTAGGCGACCGGCACGGCGTGATGCGAGACCTGGCGGGGGTTGTTCTGCTTCACCACGGCCCACAGCGGCTCGTTCTCGGTGCGCCGGCAGAAGGCGTGGGAGAACCGGGCGACTTCCCGCTCGCTCGTGTCGATGTCGTGGTTGAAGGCGTACTTGGCCACGGCGTACGGCACGAGGTTCTCCGAGCCCGGCCGCATGAGCCCGGGCTTGTTCAGCATGCCCACGAGGGCGCGCGCGGTGTAGGCGCCGCGGCTGAATCCGAAGACGTGGACCGCGTCCCCCGGCTGCCAGTTCCGCATCAGATAGGTGTACGCCTCGGCGAGGTTGGTCTTCAGGCCGGTGCCGAGGGCGAGACCTGACAGCCGGGAGAGCCGGCGTCCGAGGGGTCCGCGGGCGGTGGCCGACGACATGGTCCCGACCCCGGGGTCGTAGTAGACGAGCTGCCGTGCGGGATCGTCCGCCTCCAGCATCTCCAACAGCCTCACCACGTTGGTGGGGTGGTCGGCGCCCACCTGGTTGCCTGTTCCGTCCAGGCACATGACGATCCTGCGTGACATGGTCGCCCCCTCACCGAGCGGGGTTCCGGCGGCCGTTCCCCCTCGCGCCGTCCGGTCGCGCGGCGCGACCGGCGAGCGGGCCGGAGGCGGTGCGCCGGCCGGATTCTATCTGCAGGCTGAACGCCTGGAGCGCCACGGGGCTGTTGGGCGGCAGGACCGCCATCTTCCCGGCCTCCTGCGCCTCGGCCAGCGTGTCCGCGGCCGTACTGCCCTCCGCGACGTGCAGCAGACGTACGTGTCCGTCGCCGGAGCCCCGCCGGTCCACGGGGGCGACGGCGCCGTGGGTTCCGTCCGGCAGGTCCACCCACAGGTGGAAGTCCTCGTACCGGAAGAAGTCCGCGCCCTTGATGGGCCACGGGTAGTGGTGCTCACCGGGCACCTTCGGCAGGATTCCCTGGTGGTTGCCGTGGCTCATGGGGACGCAGGCGTTGAAGAGCGAATCGGTCCACCGCTCCACGCCGTCGGCGTCCGTGACCGGGGTGCGCAGCAACTCCTCCGCCTCCTCGTAGCCCAGCGCCGTCAGGGCGGGCAGGGTGAGCGGGAAGGCCTCGACGAGTTCGGCCGCGTCCCGGCGCAGGCGGTCCACCTTCCCGGGCTCGGCGCAGAACTGCATGCTCCACTCGATGCCGACCCGGGCCCGGAACATCCGCCAGCCACCACGCCCCTTGACCCACAGACTTCCGCCGTGGTGCATCTCCCACCGTTCGGCGCCGACGGGGCGGGGCCCGTAGGGCAGGTCGGCGTCGTCCGCCTCGGCGAGGATCTTCTTCGCCGTGGCCTTGGCTGCCCGGAAGTACGACGACTCGTAGCGTTTGGGATGGTCGACGAGACGGATCCGCCAGGGATGGCTCTCGGATTCCGTCCCGCCGGGCTGGGGCGCGGTCGCCGTCCGGGACGCTTTTGTGGAACCGGCAACGGTCATGGCTGGCCTCCTCGCCGACCGTGCGGGCCGGTTCCCGGCCCGCAGTGCCGAGCCCCCTGTCTCCATCGTGCGCCCCGGAACGGGCCGTGGCGAATCGGCGGCGGCCGGCGGCGCCAGCTCTCGCGGCGGTGACGGGCGGGGCGTCGACCGTGCCTGGACCGCGGTGTCCTGACACCTCGTCAACCAGCTTGTTCACATAGCGGGTTGCGGGGCCGTTCAGCAGGTGCGCTCCGGATGCGTCCGGCCTCACACGAGGAGTCTGCGCACCCGGATCGTCTCGACGCGCCGCCACTCGGTCCTGGACACCCGCAGCCACTCGGCCGTCGTGTCCCGGCCGCGCTTCCCGCGCTCGGGCGGCGCGGATCCGCCGGGCGCCGGCCGGCGCGACGGCAGGCGGGCGCCGCCCGGGGCCGCCCGTCCGGCCCGGTCTCCGAATCCCGCGGGTGGAGTCACCGTTCCCGTCCTCCCGGTCGTCCAGGGGGTGGTGCTCAGTGGTACGTCTCAGTGGTGCTGAGGACCGTGGTCCCGCCTCCCGCCCGTACGGCCTCCACCACCTCTTGGTGCAAGGTGCGGCTCTCCTGTTCGGTGGGGCAGGAGACCGGGCTGCCGGTGAGGGTGAACCACTGGGAGGTCCCGCTGTACTGGACCGTCACATCGGCCTCCCTGCCGTCCCAGGTGGTGTGCACGGTCAGATCACCGGTCACGATGCCGGCCTCCTCCGTACGGACGCCTCCGCGTCCCGCGAAAACCCCCGTAGTGGTCCACGATGCCCAGGCCATCGCCATCAGCCGTCCTTTCGGGCGCTCGAGCGGGGCGCGGAGGCGTCGAGGTCGCCTCGTCCCCGGCTCCGGAGTCCTGCTCCGATGGTCTCTCTGCGCGGCCCCGCGGGCCTGGGCCCAGCGGGCCCGAGGCCCAGGGTCCGTTGGTCCCGGCTCATGACGCCCCGGATCACGAAGTCCCGGGGCACGACCGCCCGGATCATGACGGCCCGGGTGACGAGGGCCCGGATCACGACGTCCCGGCGGGCAGGGGCACGGTCCAGCGCAGGACCGTGCCGGAGGGCTCGCGCGGGCCGATCTCCAGCCCCCCGCCGAGCTCCTCCGCGCGGCTTCGCAGGTTGGCCAGGCCGCTGCGGCGGGTGACGGCCGGGTCGATGCCCCGCCCGTTGTCGGCCACGGACAGCCGGAGCGTCCCGTCCGTCGCCTCCGCGGTGACCTCCACCGCGGAGGCGTGGGCGTGGCGGGCGGCGTTGGAGAGCGCCTCGCGCAGTACGGCCAGCAGGTGCTCGGCGTGCCCGGCGGGCACGTCGGTGTCCAGCAGGCCCGTCATGCGCAGCGACGGGCCGAAGCCCAGGATCGTGGTGGCCTCGTCGGTGAGGGTGAGCAGCCGGGCGCGCAGCCCGGTGCCCCGGCCGGGCCGGTCGCGGTGCTGGAGGCCGAAGATGGTGGTGCGGATGACCTTGATGGTGTCGTCGAGGTCGTCCACGACGCGCTGGATCCGGTCCGCGGCCTGGGGCTGGTCACCGACGCGGCCGAGCACGGCCTGGAGGGTCAGCCCGTCGGCGAACAGGCGCTGGATGACCAGGTCGTGCAGGTCGCGGGCGATACGGTCGCGGTCGCCGAGCAGGGTCAGCTGTTCGGCGTCCCGGCGGTGCTCGGCGATCTCCAGCGCCAGGGCGGTCTGGTCGGCGAAGGCGCGCACCATGTCCAGCACCGCGTCGGTGAACGGCGCGGCACCGGGGCCGTTGGCCACCTGGAGCACACCGCGGGTCCGCTCCCGGCCGCCGACCGGGACGAAGAACGCGGGCCCCAGGGGGACGACGGAGGCGCTGCCGCCCGAGGAACGGGGATCGCTGCTGATCGACTCGCTGCTGATGCACTCCCCCGTCGCGAACACCTTCCCGGCGAGGGTGGTGGCGGGCAGCGCCAGGCCGCGGACCCGGTCGCCGGCCATCCCGGCGGCCGCCTCCACGACCAGGTTGTCGCCGTCGTCCACGGGCAGGGCCAGGGTCACCAGATCCGCGTCGGTCATCTCCCGCACGGTGTCGGCCAGCGAGCGCAGGATCTCCGTCGGGGGCTCTCCGGAAAGCAGGGCCCGGGTGAGGTCGGCGCCCGCCTCCAGCCGCCGTTCGCGGTGGCGGCTCTCGTCGTACAGCCGGGCGTTGTCGATGGCCACGCCGGCCGCGGCGGCGAGGCTGCGCAGGACCGTCTCGTCGTCCTCGTCGAACTGCTGTCCGCCCCGCTTGTCGGTCAGGTAGAGGTTGCCGAAGATCTGGTCCCGTACCTGCACCGGAGTGCCGAGGAAGCTGCGCATGGGCGGGTGCCCGGCGGGGAAGCCCACCGCCTCCGGGTGGGCCCGGAGATCGTCCAGGCGCAGCGAGTGCGGCTCGCGGATCAGCAGGCCCAGGATGCCGAGGCCTTCCGGATAGTGCCCGATCCGCCGGATGGTCCGCTCGTCCATGCCGACGGTGACGAACTGCTTGATCCGGCCTTCCTCCCCGACCACCCCCAGCGCCCCGTACTCGGCGTCGACCAGTTCGACCGCGGACTGCACGATGCGGTGCAGCAGGTCCTCCAGGTCCAGGTCCCCGCCCACGGCCACGACCGCGTCCAGCAGCGTCTGCATCCGGTCCCGGCTGCCACGCACCCGCCGCACGTGCTCCTGCAACTCGCTGAGCAGCGCGTCCATCCTCAGGTGCGGCACAGAGCCCTCGCCGTCCGTGCCCGGTCGGTCGTTCACCGCAGCCACCTTCTTCGTGGTCGCCGTGTCACAGGCCGTCGGCACTCTCGAACGGCCTCATCACTAGACAACACCACTGGAAGGCGACTGCGGCAACCTGTCGCCCGCCGGCCCGGGCCGGAACCGGCTCGGACCCGGCCGGCGGCCGGACGGCACAGCTAGCGCGTGCGGTCGACGAGGAACCGCGCGGCGTCGGCGAGGGTGGTGAGTTCGGGGTAGTCGTCCTCGTCGATGGGCAGTCCCGTCCGCTGGGACAGGAGCTCCACCAGGCTGAGGAAGTCCAGCGAGTCGAGTTCCAGCACGTCGCGCAGCTTGTCGTGCGGTCCGACCCGGGTGAAGTCGGCGTCCGGGACGATCCGGGTGATCGACTCCTGCACCAGGGTCAGTGCTTCCGCGCTGTCCAGTGGCTTCATACGGTTCACAACTCCTCCGGTCGCTGCAGCAGTCGGTCGACCGCCGTGAGGTAGCGGGCGCCGGCGGCACCGTCGGTGGCCCGGTGGTCGGCGGACAGGGTCGCGGTCACCACGGGACGTACGCCGAGCAGACCGCCCGTGGCCCAGGGGCGTTCGACGACCGTGCCGAAGCCGACGAGGGCCACCTGCGGCGGGTGGATGACGCCGAACACGGCCTCCACGCCCTGGTCGCCGAGGCTGGTGACGGTGAGCGTGGCGCCGGACATCTCGCTGCCGCGCAGGCGCCCGAGCCGGGCCCGCTGGACGAGGTCCCTGAGGGTGGTCATGAGGTCGGCGGGCGGCAGGGTGTCGGCGTCGTGGATCACCGGCGCGAGCAGACCCCCGTCCCGGAGCGACACCGCGACGCCCAGGTGGACTCCGGCGCCGGGGACGAAGCCGCCGTCCCGCCAGAAGCCGTTCAGGCGGGGGCAGTCGTGTGCCGCGAGGGCCGCCGCCTTCAGCAGCAGGGCCGCGGAGACGAGCCGCTCGGACGGGGGGCGGCCGCGGTTGCGGTGGCGCAGCCACTCCTCCGCCGCGGCCATGTCGACGGTGGTGGACAGGTAGTAGTGCGGGATCTCCCGCTTGGAGCGGCTCATCAGGTCGCCGATGGCCCGGCGCATCGTCTCGGCGCGCTTGTCCCCGCGTCCCTCCGGGGGTGCGGCGACCGGCTCCCGCGCGGGCCGGGGCTCCGTGGCCACCCGCGCGGCCCGGCCCGTCGCCGGTCCGCGCCGGGCGGCCACGGCCTCGTGCACGTCCGCCGCGCGTACGGCCCCGGCGTCGCCCGTGCCGTGCAGACCCGCCAGATCCACGCCGAGGTCGCGCGCGAGCCGCCGGGCGTACGGTGTGGCCCGCACCCGCGTCCGGTCCCCCGCAACGGCGTGCTCGACGTCGGCCCGCGTGATCCGCCCGCCCCGTCCGGTCCCGTGCACGGACGTGAGATCGACGCCGCGGTCCTCGGCCAGATGCCGTACCAGGGGCCCGGGCCCCACCACGGTCTCCTCCGGCTCCGGTTCCCGGAGGGGCGGGACGGCCTCCGGCGGGAGCGGCTCGGCCTCTGGCGGGAGCGGCGTGGCCTCCGGCGGGGACGGAACCGCCTCCGCCTCGAGCGGCTCGGCCTCCGGCACGGAAGGGGTGACCCCCGGCGGGAGCGGCGCGGGCTCCGGCGGGAGCGGTGCGGGCTCCGCCTCCGACGGAGGCGGCGCGGCCTCCGGTGGCAGCGGGGCAGACTCCCGGGGGCCTGGAGCCTCGCGGGAAGGCTTCTGGGCGGTCGGCAGTGGCGCGGCGGGCCGATGCGGGGCAGGGCGGCGCGCGGCGGCCGGCCGGCGGGCGGTCGGCCCGGCTGCGGGTTCCGCGGCCGTCCCGTACGCGGCCGCGGCCGGGGCCGGTTCTCCGAGCGGCGCCGGAGCGGGCTCCCGGACGGGGCCGGCCGCGGCAGGGCCCGCGGGGGGCCGCGCCGACTTCCTGCCTGCGGCGGGTGCCGCGGCGCGCCGCTCGGGCCTCTTTCCCGGGGCGGGCGCGGGGGCGGCGCGCTCGGGCCTCTTTCCCGTGGCACGTTCAGCGACCGGCTCGTACGCGGCCACGGCCGGGGCCGGCTCCCCGAGCCGCGCCGGAGCGGGCTCACGGGCCGGTTCGGCCGCGGCGGGCCGCTCGGGCTGTTTGCCCGCGGCGGGCGCGGGGGCGGCCCGCCGTGGTCGCTTGCGGTGGGGCGCCGCCTTGGCGGGTTCGGCCTCCGCCGCGGCCGGTTCGGGCCGGGCGGCAGCCCGTTCGGACGGGGCCGGCGTCGGGGCCTCCGACTCGATCAGGGCGAGCGGGGTGCCCACCGGGACGCGGGTGCCGGGCTCGACGAGGAGCCGCCCCACGGTGCCCGAGGCGAAGCACTCGACCTCGATGGCCGCCTTGTCGGTCTCCACGACCGCCACCACGTCGCCCTTGGTCACCTGGTCCCCCGGACCGACGAACCACTCCTGCAGCACCCCCTCCTCCATGTCGGCGCCGAGCGAGGGCATGGTGAACTCGGCCATGTCAGTCCGCCCTCCCGGTGACCGGCCGTCCCGCCCCGTCGGCTCCGGCCGCCGCGGGGCCGATCGTCCGGAGCGCTGCCGCGACGATCCCGGCGGGCTGCGGCAGCGCCGCCTCCTCCATCCGGTGCGCGTACGGCATGGGCACCTCGGCGCTGCACACCCGCTCGACGGGCGCGTCGAGGTCGTAGAAGTGCTGCTCGGTCAGACGCGCGGAGATCTCGGCGGCGAGGCTCCCGGTGCGCCAGCCCTCGTCGACGATCACGGCCCGGTGGGTGCGCGCGACCGAGCCGCCGATGGTGGCGTCGTCCAGGGGCCGCAGCGTGCGCAGGTCGACGACCTCCGCGCTGACGCCGCCACGCGCCAGTTCGTCGGCGGCGGCCAGCGCCTTGGGCAGCGAACCGCCGTAGGTGATCAGGGTGACGTCCGTCCCGGGCCGCCGGACGGCGGCGTGGTCCAGGTCGACCGGGCCGGCGTCGGCCGGCAGGTCGCCGGAGGTGTTGTAGAGCACGCCGTGCTCGAAGATGATCACCGGGTCGGGGTCGGCGAGCGCGGGGGCCAGCATGTGGCGGGCGTCGGCGATGGTCGCGGGGGCCAGCACCCGCAGCCCTGGGATGTGCGCGTACCAGCCCTCCAGGCTGTGGGAGTGCTGGGCGGCGAGCTGCCGCCCGGCCCCCGTGGTCATCCGGATGACGACGGGCACCGGCAGCTGTCCGCCCGACATGTGCAGCAGGGTCGCCGCGTTGTTCAGGATCTGGTCCAGGGCCAGCAGGCTGAAGTTGACGGTCATGATCTCGACCACGGGCCGCATCCCGGCCAGGGCCGCGCCGATGCCCGCGCCGACGAACGCGGACTCCGACAACGGGGCGTCACGGATCCGCTCGGGCCCGAACTCCTCCAGCAGGCCGAGGCTGACGCCGAAGCAGCCGCCGTACCGGCCCACGTCCTCCCCCATCAGGAACACGCGCTCGTCGGCGCGCAGGGCCTCGCGCAGGGCCTCGCGCATCGCCTCCCGGTAGGTGGTCCTCCGCTCGGTGGGACGCGCGGGGGGACGCTCGGGACCGGCGCCCGATGCCGTGCCGGAGGTTGGGACCGGGGCCGTGCCCGCGTGCTTGCCCGGGGCGGTGCCCGGGGTCCGGGTCGTGGTCATGGACGGCTCACCTCCACGGGGCTGGTGACGTACTTCAGCAGGTCCTCGACCGGCTCCTCGGGCGCCTGTTCCGCGGCCTCGACGGCGTCCTGGATCCCGGCCGACACCCGGTGCTCCAGGTCCGCGAGCGTCCTGTCGGTCAGCTCCTCGTCCTCCCGCATCCGCCGTACGAGGGCGTCCACCGGGTCTCGTTCCTTCCAGCGCTCGACCTCGGCCTTGTCGCGGTAGCGGTCGGAGTCGTACATCGAGTGGGCGCGGAAGCGGTAGGTGCGCATCTCCAGGAAGTGCGGTCCGGTGCCGGCGCGGATGCCCTCGGCCGCCCGCCGGGCCGCCTCCTCGACGGCGAGGACGTCCATGCCGTCGACCGCCCAGGAGACCATGCCGTAGGCGGCGGCCCGCATCGCGAGGTCGGTCTGGGCCTGGTGGCGGGCCAGCGCGGTGCCCATCGCGTACAGGTTGTTCTCGCAGACGAAGAGCACTGGCAGCCGCCACAGCGCGGCGAGGTTGGCGCTCTCGTGGAACTCGCCCTCGGCGAAGGCGCCGTCGCCGAAGAAGCAGCAGGTGACCCGGGTGCGACCGGTCATGCGGTCGGCGAGGGCGAGCCCGGCGGCCAGCGGCAGCCCCCCGGCGACGATGGCGTTGCCGCCGTAGAAGCGGCGGCCGGCGTCGAACAGGTGCATGGAGCCGCCGCGGCCCCGGCTGCAGCCGGTCGCCTTCCCGAACATCTCCGCCATGATCGCGTCGGCGGGGACCCCTCGGGCGAGCGCGTGCCCGTGCTCGCGGTACGTCGACACGACCGCGTCCTCGTCGGTGAGCGCCTCGTTGACGCCGACGGCGACGGCCTCCTCGCCGATGTAGAGGTGCATGAACCCCCGGATGCGGGCGGCGCTGTAGAGCTCCACGCAGCGTTCCTCGAACCGGCGGACCCGGAGCATCGACTCCAGCAGCGCCAGCCGGTGGGCCGCCCGCTCGGTCGGCCGGGACGCGGACCGGGGCCCGCGCTGGGCTCGGGTGGTACTCACGCGGACCCCTCCGTCCTCTCCAGGGTGGAGGTGTCGCCTTCCGGCAGGCCGAGTTCGCGCGCCCGCAGCAGGCGGCGCATCACCTTGCCGCTGCGGGTGTGCGGCAGGTGCTGGTCGAAGGCGATCTCGCGGGGGGCGACGGCCGGGCCGAGCCGGCGCCGGGCGAAGGCCAGCAGCTCCTGCCGGGTCTCGGGGGTCGCCTCGTGGCCGGGCCGCAGGGTGACGAAGGCCTTGACGATGTTCCCGGCGACGGGATCGGGGCGCCCGATCACTCCGGCCTCGGCGACCGCCGGATGCTCCATCAGGGCGCTCTCCACCTCGAACGGCCCGATGAGGTGGCCGGCGGACTTGATGACGTCGTCGGCGCGGCCGACGAACCAGTACCAGCCGTCCGCGTCGCGGCGCACGAGGTCGCCGGTGAGGTACCAGCCGCCCGCGAACGCCGCCGCGGTGCGCCGCTCGTCGTGCAGGTAGCCGCGGAACATGGACGGCCAGCCGGGCCGCAGCGCCAGCTCGCCTTCCACACCGGGTTCCGTCACCACGGTGACGCGTCCGCCGTCGATCTCGGCGCGGCCGTCCTCGCCGCGCCGCAGCACCGCCGCCTCCACCCCGGGCAACGGGCGGCCCATGGAGCCGGGACGGATGTCGCAGGCCGCGAAGTTGGCGATCATGATGGCGCCGGTCTCGGTCTGCCACCAGTTGTCGTGCACGGGAAGGCCCAGGACGTCCCTCCCCCACAGCACGGCCTCCGGGTTGAGCGGCTCGCCCACCGACGCGATGAAGCGCAGCGCGCTCAGGTCGTAGGAGGCGGGCAGGTCGTGGGGCCCGGTGCGCGGTGTGGTCCGCATCAGCATGCGCAGCGCGGTGGGCGCGGTGTACCAGACGCCGACCCGCCGGCCGGCGAGGATCCGGTACCAGCGCCGGGCGTCGTAGTCGCCCTCGTCCACCACGACCGTGACGCCGTGCATCAGGGGCGCGACGATCCCGTACGACATGCCGGTGACCCAGCCCGGGTCGGCCGTGCACCAGAACACGTCGCCCTCGTGGAGGTCGAGCGCGTACCGCGCGGTCGCGTAGTGGGCGACGGCCGCCTCGTGGACGTGGACGGCGCCCTTGGGGGTGCCCGTGGTGCCGCTGGTGAAGTGCAGCAGGGCCATGTCGTCGGGGGACGTCGGCGGGACGGTGAAATCCTCGTCCGCGTCGGCCATGAGCGCGTCGTAGGGGAGCGTGTCCGGCAGGTCGTCCGCGCCGGCGCCGACGATCAGCACATGGCGCAGCCCGGGGAGCCCGTCGCGCCGCCCGGCGACCTTCCTGCGGTACAGCTCCGCCGTGGTGACCAGCACCCGGGCGTCGCTGAGCCGCATCCGCTGCGCCACGGGGTCGGGACCGAAGGCGGAGAACAGCGGGCAGAGCACGCTGGTGTTCTTCAGCGTGCCGAGGACCACGGTGTACAGCTCGGGGCACCGGCCGAGCAGCGTCACGACCCGGTCGCCGCGGCCGACGCCGAGCGTGCGCAGCACGTTGGCGAACCGGGCCGTGGAGCGGGCCAGTTCGGCGTACGTGACGGTGGTGACGGAGTCGTCGCGGCCCACGCAGCTCAGGGCGACGTCGGTGGCGCGGCTGGAGGCGGCGTGCCGGTCCACGGCCTCGTGGGCGATGTTCAGCCCCCGGCCGCCGGGCAGTCCCTGGAGCCTGTCGCGCGCGGCGGACCAGGAGAAGGTCGCGCACTCCTTGTCGTAGTCGTCCAGGTTGGGCGGCACCCGGGGCGGGGTGTCCTTGCGGATCGTCTCGAAGGGCATGGCGGCCCCCTTCGTACGGCTCTCTTCGACCATCCGCCGGAGCCCCGCGGCCCGCACTGGGCCGAACGTCCCCGGGCCCGTGCCGGACGGCTCCGCCGGCCGCGCCCGGCACGAGCGCGGCCGGCGTCGCTTCCTTGGGGTCCACCAGCGTCGGTTCAGGGACGTACGGCCCTATGGCGGGCGCGAGCCCGCGTCGAGCGTGGAAGGAGCGGGAGGCAAGACAAGAACGGAAGGATTCGGCCATGCCTGCTTTGCCCACTCGTCGTCACCGTCCCCTTCCGGACATCTTCGACTGGATCGACGAATCGTGGATCCCCACCTGGCTGACCGGGCGCGTCGGAACCGGACCCCATGCCATCCGTATCGAGGAGTTCGAGCAGAGCGGCGAGCACCTGGTGCGTGCCGAACTGCCGGGGATGGATCCCGAGCAGGACATCGAGGTCTCCGTGTCGGAGGGCGTCCTGACCATTCGCGCGGAACACAGTGAGAAGATCGAGGACAAGCAGCGCTCGGAGTTCCGTTACGGGTCGTTCGCGCGCTCGCTGGCGCTGCCGAAGGGAACCTCGGAGGCCGACATCCGCGCCGCCTACAAGGACGGCATCCTCACCGTCGCGTTTCCCCTGCCGAAGGAGACGGAGGCGGTCGAGCACAAGGTTCCGATCGGGCGCGGCGAGGACTGAGCGCGCCCGGCCGACGCCGGACGGGCGGACCGCCTCCGGGGCCCGCGCCAGGGCACCACGGCGGCGGTGCACCCGCCCCGGCCCCGTGACCGCCGCGATCACGGCCCGCTGACCGGCCGTGGCCGGGAGGTCGCGGCCACCCACCCCACCCCACCCGGGGAGGCGGACATGCACCACGCGACGCTGCGAAAGCTGATGGGCCTCGGTGACGCCCCGGCTCCGCTGCGCGACTCGACACTGCTCATGATCGAGTGCCAGAACACCTACCGCACCGGGACGCTGGAGCTGCCCGGGGCGGAACCGGCACTCTCCCACGCGGCGCGCCTGCTCAGCTGGGCCCGGGAGACGGCCGTGCCCGTCGTGCACATCCTCCAGGACGGGGGCCCGGGGAGCCTGTACGACGTGCGGACGGAGACCGGGCGGATCAGCAAGGAGGTCGCGCCCATCGAGGGCGAGGAAGTCGTCGTCAAGAGTCTGGCGAGCGCCTTCTCCGGAACCGGTCTGGACGACCTGCTCCGCCGGGGCTCCTGCCGCGACCTGATCATGGTCGGGTTCATGACCCACCTGGCGGTGAGCTCGACGGCCCGTAATGCCTTCCGGCTCGGCTACCGGTCCACCGTGGTGGCGGACGCGACCGCCACCCGTGACCTGACCGGGCCCGACGGAACCGTGATACCGGCCCGGACGGTGCACGACGCGAGCCTGGCGGCGCTCGGGGACCTCTTCTCGATCATCGTCCTCGCCCCGGACGACATCCCCGTCTGACCATCCGGTCACGGCCCCGCCGGCGCTCCCCCGTCGTCCCCGAACTCCCGTCCCAGGAGGCAGTCATGGGCGAACCGCCGCACCAAGTCCTCGTCGGCCGGCTGTCCGTGGGAGAGCTGATGCAGCCCGCACCGTACTCGGTGGGCGAGGCCGAGTCGGTGCTGCTGGCCTGGGAGGTCCTGGAGCGGTCCGGGCAGCGGCATCTCCCGGTGGTCCGCGCCGACGGGTGCTGCGCAGGGATGCTGGACCGCGCCGAACTGGCCGTGGCCTGTGCGGCTCCGGCGTCGGCGCTGTCCCGCCGGACCGTGGGCGAGCTGACCCGCGGCCGCCGGACCGTGACCGTGCACGGCGAGGAGCCGGTGCGGCGGGCCGCGGCCGCGATGTGGGAGGGCGGCACCGACGCCCTGCCGGTCACCGACGCGCACGGGCACCTGGTCGGCCTGCTCACGGCCCGGGACGTCGCCGCCGCCGTCGCGGGCCTGCCGCGCCGCGAGGAGTCGGCGGCGCCCCGGTCCGTCCGCCTCCCCGGCCTCCCGCCGCGGCCGGGCCGGCCGGATCACGGCATCACGATCCCCTGAGACGCCCGGCCGCTCCCTCGCCGTCCCGCCGTCCCGCCTCCCCGCCGTCCCGCCGTCGTCGTCGCGTCGCCGCCCGCCGTCGTCGCGTCGTCTTACGGAGGTGTGACGGGCCGGGCGCGTACGGACGTCGCGGCGGTGCCGCGGGCCTAGCGTGGCCGTATGCGTGTACTGGTCACCGGCGGTGCCGGGTTCATCGGGTCCCATGTCGTCGAGGCGCTGACGGAGCGCGGGCACGAGCCCGTGGTGTTCGACGTGCGCGCGGACGCCGGCGCGGACGTGCGGGACCGCGAAGCGGTGGCCCGCGCGCTGCGCGGCGTGGAGGCGGTGTGCCACCAGGCGGCGATGGTCGGTCTCGGCGACGGGGTCGCCGACGCGGCGGAGTACGTCTCCCGCAACGACCTCGGCACCGCCGTCCTGCTCTCGGCGATGGCGGAAGCAGGCGTGCGGCACCTCGTCCTGGCCGGCTCGATGGTCGTCTACGGGGAGGGACGCTACGAGTGCCCGGCGCACGCGGTGGTCCGTCCCGGTCCCCGGGCCGTCCAGGACCTGGAGGCGGGCCGGTTCGAGCCGCGGTGCCCCGAGTGCGGCCGCCCGCTGACCCCCGGTCTGGTCGGCGAGGACGCCCCGGCCGACCCACGCAACGTGTACGCCGCCACCAAGCTCACCCAGGAGCACCTGGCGGCCGCGTGGGCCCGCTCGACGGGAGGGTCGGCGGTGTCCCTGCGCTACCACAACGTGTACGGGCCGCGGATGCCCCGCGACACCCCGTACGCCGGGGTGGCCTCATTCTTCCGCTCCGCGCTCGCCCGCGGGGAGGCCCCGCGCGTCTTCGAGGACGGCCGGCAGCGGCGCGACTTCGTGCATGTGCGGGACGTGGCCGCCGCCGATGTGGCGGCCCTGGAGGCCGACGCGCGCGGGGGCGTGCTGACGGCGTACAACACCGGCAGCGGCGAGCCGCACACCGTGGGCGAGATGGCCCGGGCGCTGGCCGCCGCGTACGGCGGCCCGGAGCCCGTCGTCACCGGCGGGTACCGGCTGGGGGACGTGCGCCACATCACCGCCGACTCCGGACGGCTGCGGGCCGAGCTGGGCTGGCGGCCACGGGTCGGTTTCGCGGACGGGATGCGCGAGTTCGCCCGGGCGGGGCTGCGCGAGGAGGAGTGGGCCGCGACGGCGAGGAAGCCGAGCGGGCGCTGACCCGGCGGCTCCCCGGGCCCCTTCCCCCGGCGGTCACCCCTCGGCCGCGGGCAACGTCACCTCGAAGCGGCAGCCGCCGGGGATGTTGCGTACGGCGGCACGCCCCTGGTGGGCCTCCACGATGCCGCGCACGATGGCGAGACCCAGGCCCGCGCCCGCCGGGGGCGTACGGGCGTGCGTGCCGCGCCAGCCGGTGTCGAAGACACGGGGCAGGTCCTCCTCGGGGATGCCGCCGCAGCCGTCGCTGACGGAGAGGACGACGCCTTCGGCCGCGCGTTCGGCGGTGACGGCGACCGTGCCGTCCGCGGGGGTACGGCGGATCGCGTTGACCAGCAGGTTCCCTAGCACCCGGCTCATCTCCTTGCCGTCGACCTCGACCGGTACCGACGCGACGCGGTCGCCGACCAGGCGCACGCCGAGCTCCCGGGCCAGGGGGTCGGCGCCGGCGAGGGCGTCGCCGACGAGGTCGTAGAGGGAGATCCGGGAGCGGGTGAGGGCGAGGGCACCGGCGTGGATACGGGAGAGCTCGAACAGGTCGCCGACCATGTCGTTCAGCCGCTCGACCTCGGTGCGGATCTGCCTCAGGTACCGGGCCGGGTCGGCGGCCACGCCGTCCTCCAGTGCCTCGGACATCGCGCGCAGTCCGGCGAGCGGGGTGCGCAGGTCGTGGGAGATCCAGGCGACCAGTTCGCGGCGGGAGGACTCCAGGGCGCGCTCGCGTTCCCGGGAGGCGGCGAGCCTGGCGCTGGTGGCCGCCAGTTCCCGGCTCAGCGAATCCAGTTCGGCGGTGGCCGGACCCTCGGGGGCGGCGAAGTCGCCGCCGTCCCCGAACGAGCGTGCGGCGCGGGCGAGTTCGCGGCTGCGGGCGACGACCCAGCGGCCCAGCAGCAGCGCGGTGGCCAGGGACACCACGGCCGCCATCGCCACGACCGTGGTGACGACCGACAGGTCGTGCGCGGACAGGAACATCGCCTCCGCCACGGCCAGGGTTCCGGCGAGCATCGCGAGCACGGCCACGGCGGCCACCACGGCCAGGGACGCGATGAGCGAGCGGCGCCGGATCAGCCGCAGCACGCCCGCCCCGGCGAGGCCGGTCGCGGCGGCGCCGAGAAAGGCGTACAGGGCGATCAGGAGGGCGTCGCGCACGGCCGGCTCCCCTCGGAGCGGGCGGGGTCGAAGCGGTACCCGACGCCCCAGACGGTCTGGATCAGGCGGGGCCGGGCGGGGTCGTCCTCGACCTTGCCGCGCAGCCGTCGCACGTGCACGGTGACGGTCGACAGGTCACCGAAGTCCCAGCCCCAGACCTCCCGCATCAGGTCCTCGCGGCTGAACGCGCGCCCCGGGTGCCGGAGGAAGAAGGCGAGCAGGTCGAACTCGCGCAGGGTGAGGGCGAGTTCGGTGCCGTTCTTGGTGGCGCGGCGGGCGGCCGGGTCCACGGTGACTCCGGCCGCGGCCAGCGGGCCCGCCGTACCCGTCGGGTGGGCCGTCCCCGTCGGGTGGGCCGCGGTCGGGGGGCGTGTACGGCGCAGCACCGACTCCACGCGCAGGACGAGTTCGCGTGGGCTGAAGGGCTTGGTGACGTAGTCGTCGGCGCCGACCTCCAGGCCGAGGATGCGGTCGTCCTCGTCGCCGCGGGCGGTGAGCATGATGACGGCGACCGGTCCGCGGGCGCGCATCCGGCGGCACACCTCCAGGCCGTCCATGCCCGGCAGCATCAGGTCGAGCACCACCAGGTCGGGCCGCCGCGCGGCGGCCCGGGCGAGCGCGGTCGGCCCGTCGCCGGCGCGGTCCACGACGTGGCCGGCGCGGTCCAGGTAGCCGGAGACGACCTCGGCGACGGTGGGATCGTCCTCCACGACCAGGACCCGGGCGGCCCCGGCCGCGGTCCCGGGCGTCACGGGGGCGGCGTGCACGGGAGCGGCCTGCGCGGCCTCGGCCGGCGTGGGGCCGTCCCTCACGGCGTCGGCCGGAGCGGGGTCGGTCCTCAGGGCGTCGGCCCCCGGGGGCTCGTAGGGCTGCTGCATGCGTCCAGCCTCGCACCGCGCGCAGCACCCGTGCCGCCGAAGGGGCTCTCCGCCCTGCGACGTCCGCGTTTCGTAAGGAGCGGGGGCCCGATATGTCCGGTTCGTATTCGTAGGGTGAACACCGTGACGACCTCTCCCCCGTCCCCGGACGTCGACGTGGTGCTCCCCTGCCTGGACGAGGCCAGGGCCCTTCCCTGGGTCCTCGCCCGCATCCCCCGCGGCTGGCGCGCCCTCGTCGTGGACAACGGATCCACCGACGGCTCGGCCGAGTTGGCGCGCGCCCTCGGCGCGACCGTCGTGCCCGAGCCGTGCCGCGGGTTCGGCGCCGCCTGCCACGCCGGACTGACCGCGGCCACCGCGGACGTCGTGTGCTTCTGCGACTGCGACGCCTCCCTCGACCCGGCGCTGCTGGTCCCCTTCGTCCACGAGGTGCGTGCCGGGAAGGCCGACCTGGTGCTCGGCCGGCGCCGCCCTCAGGGCCGGGGCGCGTGGCCCGCGCATGCCCGCGCCGGGAACCTCGCCCTGACGCGGATGCTGCGCCGCCGCACGGGACTGCGCCTGCACGACCTCGGCCCACTGCGCGCCGCCCGCCGCGAGGCGCTGCTCGCCCTCGGTCTGACCGACCGCCGCAGCGGCTACCCGTTGCAGATGGTGGTCCGCGCCGCCGACGCGGGTTGGCGGGTCGCCGAGCACGACGTGCCGTACCTGCCGCGCACCGGCGCCTCCAAGGTCACCGGCACCTGGCGCGGGACCTGGCAGACGGTGCGGGACATGAGCCGCGTACTGGCCGAACCGGCCCCGTCCGGCGCCGCGGGGGTGCCCCGGTGACCACCCTCCTCGTCATCGCCAAGGAACCCCGGCCGGGGAGGGTGAAGACCCGGCTGACGCCTCCGTTCACCCCGCGGGAGGCGGCGGAACTCGCCGAGGCGGCCCTCGCCGACACACTGCACGCCGTCGCCGCCGCGCCCGCCTCCCGGCGGGTCCTGGTGCTCGACGGCACGCCCGGCCCCTGGCTTCCGCCCGGATTCGACGTCGTGCCCCAGTGTGGGGGCGGCCTGGACGAACGACTGGCGGCGGCCTTCGCGGGCTGCGCCGGTCCTGCGCTGCTCATCGGGATGGACACGCCGCAGGTGACACCGGCGCTGCTGACCGTGGACTTCGCCGACTGCGACGCCTGCCTGGGACCGGCCGAGGACGGGGGTTTCTGGGCGCTGGGGATGGCCGTCCCCGACCCTCGGCTGCTGCGTGGCGTGCCCATGTCGACGGCGAGCACGGGCGCCGTGCAGCGGGATCGGCTCGTCGGCGCGGGGCTGCGCCTGCGCGACCTGCCACGCCTGCGCGACGTCGACACGGCCGCCGACGCACGGGCGGTCGCCGCCCGCGCCCCCCACGGCCGGTTCGCCGCGCGGCTCGCCCGGCTCACGGCGGTCGGTGGCCGATGAGCACCGCACACGAGCTCGCGCCGTCGGACGCACACGAGCTCGCGCCGTCGGACGCACACGAGCTCGCGCCGTCGGCCGCGCCCGGGCGGCGGGCGCGGCCGGCGGCGCCCGCGTGGGCCGCGGACGAGCCCTACTCCGCCGCCCTGCGCACCGGCCACGGCCCGCTCTTTCTGCGCCGGACCGACGGTTGGCTGCTGCCGCTGGAGGTGGAGCGGTGGTGCGCCGACCCGGATCCGGCGGACCTGGCGGTCCTGGCCCGCTGCGAGGGCGCCGTGCTCGACGTGGGCTGCGGACCGGGCCGCCTGGTAGCGGCCCTCGCGGCCGCGGGAGGCCACGTGCTGGGCATCGACGTCAGCGAGGCGGCGGTCGCCCACACGCGACGGCGGGTGGGCCGTCCGCCGCGCGGGCCGGGCATGGAACGCCGGGACGCAACGGCAGCCCTCTCGCGGAGGGCAGGGGGCGGCAGCCGATCGGCAACGGGCGAGCCGAGGGGAGCCACCGGGGAGGGGTACGCGTTGTACGCCCCGGGGCCAGGAACAGGGGACGAGTCCGCGCCGCACGGCCCGGGGGCGGATACCGGGGGCGGGTCGGCGCCGCACGGCCGACCGGCTGAGGCCGGGGGCCGGTCCGCGCCGCCCGCCCCGGACGCGGAGGCTGACGGCGCGTCCCCGCCGTACGCCACGGGAGACGATGCGTCCCCGCCGTACCCTCCGGGGACGGAGGCCGGGCACGGGTGCGTGTTGCGCCGGTCGGTCTTCGAGGCGGTTCCCGGGACGGGGTGCTGGGGCACCGCACTGCTCATGGACGGCAACGTCGGCATCGGCGGTGATCCGGGCGCCCTGCTGCGCCGTCTGGCCCGCCTGGTGCGCGCGGGCGGACTGCTGATCGCCGAGACCTCGCCGATGGACGTCGACGAACGCGTCCACGTGCAGGTCGTGGGCGTCACCGGCGCCCGCGACGTCACGGGCGCCCCGTTCCCCTGGGCGCGGCTCGGCGCCGCGGCCCTGCTCCGCCACGCGGACCGGGCCGGCTGGCGGCCCGTCGATCAGTGGACGGCCGGCGGGCGGTGCTTCGTCGCCCTGCGCAACCGCAGGACGAGCAGCAGCGCCGAGCCGCCGAAGAGCACTGCCGTGATCAGCAGCCAGCGAGCGAGGAAGCCCTCCACCGGCAGCCCGGCGGCCGACTGGTAACGCCCGGCCACCTGACCGCTGATCAGCGGGAACCACATCAGGAGCAGCAACCCGGACAGAGCCGCCGGGACCCGGACGTACAGGACCCGCTCCCGGCGCCCCGCCGCGCCCGCCGCCCGGACGACGGCGCGGTCGGCCGCCGTGTACAGCGGCAGCAGCACCAGGTCGTGCAGCAGCGCGGCGCCCACGAACCACACCGCCACCGCGAACCAGTCGTCGGCGAGGAGCCGTACCCCCGCGTACGCGGCGAGCGCGAACGAGCAGGCCAGGAGCAGCAATTGCAGGGGGCTGCCCACCACAGGACGGCGTGGCATCACAGGTCTCCGAAGGTCATCCGGGCCACCCACTTGGTGTTGAGCACACCGGGTGCCGCGGGCACGATGACGCGGGCGGGGTAGCCGTGGTCGGGGGTCAGGTCCTCGCCGTTGACGTACAGGGCGAGCAGGGATCGCGGGTCGGCGACCTGGTTGGCGCGCAGGGCGGCGTGGCGGAAGGCGCCGTGCCGCTGGAGCGACTCCACGAGCACGTCGGGCGGATCGTCGTGTCCGACGAGGGCGGCCAGGTCGCGCAGCCGCACGCCGCGCCACCACTGGTCCGAGGTGGACCATCCCTCCACGCAGGCGATGGGCAGCGCCGAGCTGTGCAGCGGGAGCCGCTCCAGGTCGGCCCGGGAGAGCCGGACGGTGCCGGCGCGGCCGGCCACGGTCAACCGCCACGCCTGAGCGTTCGTGTCCGCGTCGCGGATCCCCGCGTACGCGGCGGTCTTGTTGATCTGGAAGCCGCCCGGACCGCTGCCCGGCTCGGCCCAGCCGTGCGGCGCAAGCAGGGCGGTCCGCCGCAGCGGCCCGTCGAAGCTGCGGCCCACGGTCGTGCCGAACAGCAGCAGCGAGCCGCCGCCGACCAGCCAGAGCGCCCCGCGCCGCGAGACGGTGGGCGCGTCGGGCCGCGGCGCCACCAGACCCTCTTCCGGCGCCACCGGACCGTCCCCCGCCGCCGTCGCCACCGGACCGTCCCCCGGCACCTTCGCCCCGTCCCCGCGCGCCTGGCCCGTGCCCCGCGCACGGCCCGCCTCGCGCGCCCGACCCGCTCCCCGCTCCTGACCCGCGTCCCCCTCGTGGCCCGCCTCCCGCGCACGGCGTACGTTCCGCAGGGCCACGGGCAGCTTCAGAACCGCGTGGGCGACGAAGGCGGCGAAGAAGACCCAGGCGCCGTAGAAGTGCAGCGGGTAGAACGAGCCGGGGAAGACGTAGTCGAGCTGGACGTTGAGCACCCCGGTGGTGAACTCGAACAAGCCCCCGCCGACGAGGAGCAGGAGCGAGAGCCGCTCCAGTGCGTGGGCGAGCGACCGGGCGGGCGGCAGGGCGAACAGCCGGGGCACCACCGACCACAGCTTGGCCAGGAGGACGGGGATCAGCGTGATGCCGAGGGTGACGTGGACGCCCTGGCTCACCCGGTACAGCCAGTACGGGTGGGTCGGCCAGGCGAACAGGTAGAAACCGAGGATCCCCTTGCCGGGGGTCTGGTCGTTCACCGGCGACAGGTCCGGGTTGTAGGCGGCGTAGGAGACCAGGCCGGTCACGAACAGCACGGTGATGCCGGCGAGCAGGACGAGGCCGAGCACCGAGGTGAACCAGGGGCCGCGCAGCGGACTGCGCCAGAAGCCGGGCGAGGAGGGGAGCCGTGGATCGCTCATGACCCGACGGTAGGCCGGGAACACCCAGGAAAAGGTCCGCGAGCCATGACGAAACGCTGACGTCCGGCCCGTGCGCCGTCACCGGGCCCGTTCGGCGCCCTAGCGTGCCGGTGTGACCCGCCCTCTCCTGCGCGACCTGTGCGCCGCCGTGGCCGCGACCCTGCTGGTGGTGGCGGCCGTCCTGGTCGGCCGCCACATCCAGTCCACCCGCCACACGCTGTTCCTCCACTGGCCTCCGCTGTTCGCCGACTGGGACCCCCACGTCGGGCCGGGCACACCGGCCGCCGGGCTGGTGGCGGTCGCCGTGGTGGCGTACGGGCCCGCGCTCGCGGCACGGCTGCCGTGGCGGGCACTGCTCGCCGCCACCTGGGTCACCGCCATGGCCTGGACCTGGTCGCTCGCCCTGGTCGACGGATGGCACCGGGGCGTGGCCGCCCGGCTGACCACTCCCAACGAGTACCTGCGGGTCGTCGGCCGCTTCCAGGACATCCCGGCCACTCTGCGGGACTTCACCCACCACATCGTGGCCGGGTCGCCGTCCCCCTGGCCCGCCCACATCGCCGGCCATCCGCCGGGGGCGACGCTCACCTTCGTGCTGCTCGACCGGATCGGCCTGCGCGGCGGCGGCTGGGCGGGTGCCTGGTGCATCACCGTGGGGGCAACGGCGAGCGTGGCCGTGCTGGTGGCGGTGCGGGCGCTGGCCGGGGGCGGACTGGCGCGCCGGGCGGCGCCGTTCCTGGCGCTCGCGCCGGCCGCGGTGTGGGTGGGCGCCTCCGCGGACGGCTACTTCGCCGCCGTGGCCGCGTGGTCCGTGGCGCTGCTCGCCCTGGCGGTGACGGCCGGGCCGGCGCCCGGCCGACGGGCCGCCGCCTTCGGCGCGGGGCTGCTGTTCGGCCTGACCTGCTACCTCTCCTACGGCCTCACCCTGTTCGCGCTGATCGCGGCCGGTGCGCTGCTGCTCGGCGGCCGCCGTCCCGGCACCCGCACGGACGTCCTTCCGTTCCTGCTCGCCGGCCTCGCCGTGGTGCCCGCGCTGTTCACCGTCGCCGGGTTCGACTGGTGGGAGGCGTACCGGCTGCTGGTCACGCGCTACTACCAGGGGGTGGGCGGGACGCGGCCCTACGGCTACTGGGTGTGGGCCAATCTCGCGTGCACCGTCTTCGTCGTCGGCCTCGCCACCGTGGCCGGACTGGGCCGGGCCGGTACCGCGCTGTTCCGCCGGCAGGCCGGGGTGCTGGCCCGTCCGGCGCCGGAGGCAGCGGACGGCGGGGGCGGGGCGGCCGAGGCGCGCCTGGCCCTGCTCGTCCTCTGCGCGCTGCTCGCCCTGCTGGTCGCGGACCTGTCCGGCATGAGCAAGGCGGAGACGGAGCGCATCTGGCTGCCGTTCGCGATGTGGCTGCTTCCGGCCTGCGCGCTGCTGCCCCGCCCCCGTGTCTGGCTGACCGTACAGGCCCTGGTCGCCCTGCTCGTCAATCATCTGCTGCTGACGGGCTGGTGACCGGGCGCGGCGCTCATGCGGAGCGCCGTCCGGCCGGGTGGGCGTGCGGGTCCTCGCGGAGGGCGACCCTGGCCGAGATGCGCTTGCCGGTGCTCCCGCGCCGCACGGCGAATCCCTCGCTGACGGCGCGCACGATCTCCAGCCCGTGCCGGCCGATCCGCTCCGGATCCGCGGCACAGGCCACCGGCAGCCGCGGGTCACTGTCCGCGACCGCCACCTCGACGTCGTCCCCCGCGATCCGCAACTCCAGCATGACGGGACCGGCCGCGTACTTGCGGGCATTGGTGACCAGCTCGCTGACCACAAGCTGGGTGACCTCCTCGGCCCGCGTCGAGACCCGCAGACCGTGACCCACGCGTGCGTCGCTCAGGAACTCCGCCGCGAGATGACGTGCTTCGGCGATGCATGCCCCACCGCCCCCGAGGGCGGCCGAAGTCCGCAGGCCCTCGAGGTCCGGCGGCGTGCAGCCGTCCGACGAAAAGGGTTCCATACGCACCGCCTTCACTGCCGCGAACACAGACTTCGCAGGTACCCGCAGCAACGGCGGGTACGCACTCGCGTCGGCCGATCGGCCATCCGGCCGATCGGCCGGCGCGGGTCCCCGAGGCCGCCTACACAGGCGAAGGCCGGTCGTCCCCGTCCGGACGTCGCCCGGAAAATGACCGCGGAAAAGCCGGACGAGACTCCCCGGGGGAAGCCAGAAGGCGCCCGCCGGGAAAGTCGGCGGGGATCTGCCGGGAAGTCGGAGGAGAATGGAATCCCCGTTCGCGGGACACTCCTAGGAGGCCCAGTAGTGTCGCACAGACGTGCGGAACGCAGGGTTCCGACATCGACGGCGGCCAGGGAGCCTCCATCCAGGACGAGGAGGCGCGAAGTGACGGGTGCGAAGGCCACCGGGGCGGTCGACCAGCCCCATCCGGCCTCGACCGGGACCGCGGCCGGGCCTGCCGGTCTCTCGGGGTCGCTGAACGCGATCGGCGCCGGGGCTTACGTGGTCGACGAGCAGGGATGCATCGTCGCCGTGAACGCCCGGGCCCAGGAGCTGCTGGGGCGCCCGCCCGCCGAGTTCCTCGGCCAGGACGCGCACGACCTGCTGCACCGCAGCCGGTTCGGGGAGCAGCTGCCGCGGTCCCAGTGCGCGATGCGCCCGGCGTTTCTGACCGGCCGCACCGCGCAGGCCAGGCAGGACTGGTTCGAGCGGGGCAACGGTTCCCTGCTGACGATCTCCTGGCTGATCACTCCGTACCAGTTCGGGGACGGGCGTGCGGGCACGCTGGTGATCTTCCATCCGGTGCTGGAGGAGGACGTGTTCGGGGCGGTCCCGGAGACCGGGCCGGCCACGGAGACGCTCTCGGAGCTGGAGCGGCTGGCCCTGCTCGCGGAGACCACCACGCAGCTCACCTCGACCCTGGACGTGGACGAGGCCCTGCACCGGCTGGTGCGGCTGGTGGTGCCCCGGCTGGCGGACTGGGCGATCATCGACCTGCTCACCGAGAGCGACGAGGTGTGGCGTTCCCTGGTGGTCCAGGCGGACGAGAGCGGCCTGGTGACCCGGGAGGACCTCCAGGGGCCGATGCCGCCGCTGCCGGAGCAGTCGTCGATGCCGCTGTCGCGGGCGCTGCGCGGGGCGGCGTCCACCGTGGTGGGCCCGGAAACCTACCAGGGCGAAGCGGACTCCGGCATCGCGGTCGAACAGCGCCGGCTGTTCGACACCACCGGTATGCACTCGGCGGTGATGGCGCCGATCAGCAGCCTGCGCGAGGTCCTCGGCGCGCTGACGCTGGGCCGGTCGCGGCGGCGCGAGCCGTTCACCGTCGCGGATCTGCCGCTGCTGGAGGACATCACGCGCCGGGCCGGTCTCGCCCTGGAGAACGCCCGCCTCTACCAGCGTCAGCGCAAGGTCGCCGAGACGATGCAGCGCCACCTGCTGCCCCAGCTGCCGCCCGTGGAACATCTGGAGATGGCCGCCCGGTACCTGCCGGCACCGGACGCCTCGCAGGTCGGCGGGGACTGGTACGACGCGTTCGCCCTGAGCGACGGCGCCACGGCCCTCGCCATCGGCGATGTCGTCGGACACGATCTGGACGCGGCGGCCGGCATGGCCCAGCTGCGTAACATGCTGCGCGCCTACGCCTGGTCGGAGCAGCGGCTGCCGAGCATGATCGTGGAGTGGCTGGACCACGCGACCCAGCACCTCAGCGAGGTCACCATGGCCACCATGATCTTCGCGCGGATAAGCCCGCTCACCGGCGGGCAGTGGGAACTGTCCTGGACGAACGCCGGGCACCCGCCGCCCCTGCTGATCACTCAGGACGGCCGGAGCCGCTTTCTCACCCAGGGTCACGGACTGCTCCTCGGCACCCGGGTGAGCCGGGCCCGCGTGGACGCGTCGACGGTCCTGCCGCCCGGCTCCACCCTGGTGCTCTACACGGACGGTCTGGTCGAGGCGCCGCGCCGGCTCATCGACGACGGACTCGACCAGCTGCGCCGGCACGCCGCCTCCCTCAGCCACCATCCGCTGGAGTCCTTCACCGACCAGTTGCTCGTGCGGGTGCGCCCGGAGGACAACGACGACGACGTCGCGATACTCGCGCTGCGGACCCCCGCTCAGGAGTGACCGCTCCCCTCCCCGGCGGGGCCGCCTCCGTTTCCCGCGGGCCCCAGGGGAAACCCGGAGGTCCGTAGGGCACCAGCACGCCGGCGCGCCGGCCCGGTGCACTCGTCTCGATCACGGAGCGTGCCGATGAGCGAGCAACCGTCCCCGAGCAGCGACCAGCCGTCGCCGGTGGGTGGGCAGCCGCCCCCGGGAAGCGGGCAGCCGCCCCCGGCCGGTGGTGACCAGCCCTCCCCGACGACCGAGCCCCTCCCAGCGACGGGGCCCTCCGCGGCCGGGCGGCCGCCCCCGTCCTCCGACCGCCCGGTGGTCGGCTCCTATCCGACCTACGAAGGGGCCCAGCGGGCGGTGGACTTCCTGTCGGACAACGGCTTCCCCGTGGAACACACCGCGATCATCGGCTCCGACCTGCGGATGGTCGAGACCGTGCTCGGCCGCCTCACCCGCGGCCGCGCCGCCCTGGCCGGAGCGGGGTCCGGAGCCTGGTTCGGGCTCCTGATCGGCCTGTTGCTCTCCCTGTTCGCCGCGGGCACCCACAACGCCGTCGTGCTGCTGCTCAGCGGCCTCGCCTACGGCGCCGTCTTCGGCGCGGTCTTCGGCTTCATCGGCCACGCGTTCACCGGAGGCCGGCGCGACTTCGCCTCCCGCAGCCAGATCGTGGCCTCCCGCTACGACGTCGTGGCCGATCCCGAGGTGGCCGCAGACGCCAGGAACCTGCTCGTCAAACTCGCCTGGCGCGAGTCCTGAGGGTGCCACGCAGGCCGGTCCCGGGCCCGGCGGCGCCGCCCACCCGGCGTCGCTCATCTGATGCCAGTGAGTCGTCGGATGTGAGCCCGAGGCTTGTGATCGTGGCAGAAGGGCACTCGGACACTCCGGACGCCGCGCACGTGGCCGCACCGGTCCGCTGACGCGGCCGGCCCGCTTCGCGCGCGGCGTCCGGGCAGATCAAAAGGGCTAGGGGAGATCGTGACGTTGCGCATCGGGGCAGAGGAAGAGTTCCACGTACTGGATGTGGAGAGCGGCCGACTGGTCCCGCGGGCACCGGCCGTACTCGACCGCCTGAACGGGCCGGAATTCACCACCGAGCTGCAGCAGTCGGTGGTGGAGAGCAACAGCGGGGTGCACGGCACGCTGGACGACCTGTACACGGACCTGGCCGGGGCACGGCGGCGGCTCGACGCCGCGGCCTCCTCGCTGGGCCTGGCGGTGGTGGCGGCGGGCACCGTCCCGCTGGCCCGGGTGACCTCCCGGGAGATCACCGCCGATCCACGCTACCGGCACATGGTCGAGGAGTACCGCCGGGTCGCCGACGAACAGCTCATCTGCAGCGCGCAGGTGCACGTCGACGTGCCCGACCGGGACACCGCCGTACGGGCCATGTGCCTGGTCTCGCCGTGGCTGCCGCCGCTGCTGGCGCTGTCGGCCAGTTCGCCGTTCTGGCTCGGCTCCGACACCGGGTACGCGAGCTGGCGGACCATGCTGTGGCAGCGCTGGCCCACCGCCGGCCCGGTCGGCTGCCACGCCGACGCGGGCAGCTACGACGCGGCGCTGGAGGAACTGATCCGCTCGGGCGTGATCAGCGACGCCGGGATGGTCTACCACGACGTGCGCCCCTCGGCGCATCAGCACACGCTGGAGCTGCGGATCTGCGACGCCTGCCCGCGGGTGGAGACGGTCGTGCTGGTCGCCGGGCTGTTCCGCGCCCTGGTGCGCGACGCCTGCGAGCGGCTGGCCCGCACGGACGGCCCCGCGTGCGACGGGCGCCACGACTGGCTGCGCGCCGCCTCCTGGCGCGCCGCGCGCTCCGGCCTGGAGGGGCCCCTCGTGGACCCGGCCACGCGCCGCGCCGTACCGGCCCGGGTCGCCCTGCTCGGAATGCTGGCCCGGCTGCGGCCCGCGCTGGAGGCGTCCGGCGACTGGGAGACCGTGCACGAGCTGCTGGACCGGGCCCTGGCCGAGGGCAGCGCGGCGCACCGGCTGCGGCGCGCCGCCGAGGCCGACGACCTGCTCGCCAGCGTGGACCTGATGGTCGCCGAGACGCGCGGCGCGGCCACCCCGCGAGCGGGCGCGCCGGCCCGCCGACCGGGTCCCGCACCGGCACGCATCCGGGCACGGGCCCAGGCAAAGCCGCAAGGACAGACACAGGCACGGACACGCCCGGTCGGCTGGGGCACGGGCGCCTGACCCTTCGCCGCCTCGCACGGGGTGCCCAGGGCACCCGAAGCAGATCCAAGGAGAGTCGTCGACACCATGTCCTACCTCACCGCTCCCGCCCCCTCCGCCACTCCCGCCTCGTCCACCGCATCCGCCTCCGAGGCCTCCCCCGGGCCCGAGCCCTCGGCAGACGCACGGGCCACCGTCCCCGGCCGCAGACGCGCGGCCCGGGGCGGAACCGTGCCGCCGACGGCGTACGAGGAGTTCTCGGAAGGGAGGTCCGCCTGATGTGCGGGCTCAGCGGCGAGGTCCGCTTCGACGGCGACACGCCCGACCTGGCAGCGGTCGAGCGGATGACCGACCGGCTCGCTCCCCGCGGGCCCGACGGGCGCGGGCTGTGGTCACAGGGCCCCGTCGCCCTCGGCCACCGCCGACTGAAGATCATCGATCTCTCGGACAGCGGCGCGCAGCCCATGGCCGACCCGCGGGCGCGGATCGCCGGCGTCTTCAACGGCTGCGTCTACAACTACCGCGAGCTGCGCGACGAACTGACCGCCCTCGGCCACCGCTTCTTCTCCGGCTCGGACACCGAGGTGGTGCTCAAGGCGTACCAGGAGTGGGGCACGTCCTTCGTCGAGCGCTTCTACGGCATGTTCGCCATCGCGATCGTCGAGCAGGACAGCGGGCGGGTGGTCCTGGCCCGGGACCGGCTCGGCGTCAAGCCGCTCTACCTGGCCGAGACGCCGGGACGGCTGCGGTTCGCCTCGTCGCTGCCCGCGCTGCTGGCCGGCGGCGGTGTGGACACCTCGCTCGACCCGGTCGCGCTGCACCAGTACCTCAGCTGGCACGCCACCGTGGCGGCCCCGCACACCATCCTCAACGGCGTGCGCAAACTGCCGCCCGCCACGGTCCGCGTCATCGAGCCGGACGGCTCCCGCACCGACCACTGCTACTGGCAGCCCGAGTACACCCGGCGTGCGGAGTACGCCGGCCTCGGCGCGCAGGACTGGACGGACGCGGTGCTGGACGCCCTGCGCACGGCCGTCCGCCGCCGGATGGTCGCCGACGTGCCGGTGGGGGTGCTGCTCTCGGGCGGTCTGGACTCCAGCCTGATCGTGGCGCTGCTGGCCGACGGGGGGCAGACCGACCTGGCCACCTTCAGCGTGGGCTTCGAGTCCGAAGGAGGCGAGGAGGGCGACGAGTTCCACTACTCGGACCTGGTGGCGCGGCACTTCGACACCGACCACCACCAGCTGATGGTCCCCTCCGACCGGGTGTCCCGGGCGCTGGACGGGGCGGTCCTGGCGATGAGCGAACCCATGATCAGCCACGACGTGGTGGCCTTCCACCTGCTGTCCGAGCAGGTGGCCAAGGAGGTCAAGGTCGTGCAGAGCGGTCAGGGCGCCGACGAGGTCTTCGCGGGCTACCACTGGTATCCGGCCATGGCGGGGGTGTCCCGGGAGCGGGCGGCCGAGGCGTACGTCGACACCTACTTCGACCGGCCGCACGCCGACCTCGCCCACATGCTCGAACCCGCCGTGCTGCCGGGCCAGGACGTCTCCGGCGACTTCGTCCGCGCGCACATGGCGGCGCCGGGCGCGGAGACCGCCCTGGACGCGGATCTGCGGCTGGACACGCATGTGATGATGGTGGACGACCCGGTGAAGCGGGTCGACAACATGACGATGGACTGGGGCCTGGAGGCCCGGGTGCCGTTCCTCGACCACGAGCTCGTCGAGCTGGCCGCGGCCTGCCCGCCCGAGCTCAAGCTCGCCGACGGCGGCAAGGGCGTGCTGAAGGCCGCAGGCCGCAAGATCCTGCCGCGCGAGGTCGTCGACCGGCCCAAGGGCTACTTCCCGGTCCCGGCGATCAAGCACATGGCCGGGCCGGTGCTGCACCGGGTCCGCGAGGCCCTCACCGCCCCCGAGGCCACGACACGGGGCGTCTTCCGCCAGGACTACGTCGCCGAACTCCTCGCCGCCCCCAACGCACACCGCACCAAGCGCGGGGCGAACACCCTGTGGCAGGTAGCTTTGCTGGAGATATGGCTGCAGACGCACGGAATCCGCTGACCGGCGCGCCGACGCCGCACCCGTCCCCGCCCGGCCCGGAACCGACCGACACGGGAGGCCCCGCGGTCGACCCCCGGATCACCGAGGAGGGCGGCGCGACGGGCGCGCGTGTCGCGGGCGCCCGCGACACCGACAGCAACGGCCACGACCACGGCCTGGACCGCGACGCGAAGGCCACCGCGCCGGGTGCGGCGCGGGACGCCGAGGGCGCGGACCCGCCCGGGTCGGCGCCGGCCGCCGCCGTCGAGGACGCGCCGAGAACGACGCACGCCCGCACCGGGTCGCCGGCCCGCGCCGCACGGAGCGCGGCCACGCCGGGAGCGGCGCGGACGGGCCCGGACGCCGACACGCTGGGGCCGACGCGGGACATGTGGGCCACGGAGCTGTCCGGTGGTGCGGCGGCGGGGGTCGCGCGGGCCGCGCCGGTGGCCGTACCGCTGCCGGACACGGCGGCGCCGCACGAGGTGCCCACGGTCCTCACTGCGCATGGCTGCTGGTATCCGTCGGTGGACCCCGGCGGCCGGCACGTCGCGTTCATCTGCGACCGGGGCGGTGTGCCGCAGCTGTGGTCCGGGCCGGTCGACGGCGACGAGGTGCATCTGCTGGACGCCACCCCGGACCCGGTGACCGAGGTCTCCTGGTCCCCCGACGGCCGCTGGATTGCCTACACCACGGCCCCGGGCGGCGGAGAGCTCACCCGGGTGCTGTGCGTACGCCCCGACGGCACCGGGCGGCGCCTCCTGGGCGGCGGTGAGCCGGGAAGCTCGGCGCACCTGGGCTGCTGGCAGCACGACGGCTCGGCCGTCGCCGTGACCGTGGCCGAGTCCCACGTTCCCGGCGAGCCGGCGGGCGAGCGGGACACCTCCGGCACGGCCCACCACGGCGCCACCGGCCCCGGCGCCCCGCACCCCGGCATCGCCCACCCCGGCACCACCCCTCACCCCACGCACCCCGGCATCGCGCACCCCGGCGGCACCCACCCCGGGATCGCCCACCCCCGCACCGCCCATCTCTCCGCGGGCCCCCCTGTCCCCACCCGCCGGGGCGATCCGCAGGCTCCCGCGTCCAACGAGGCGCCGACCCCGGGCCTTCTCGTCGGTGCCCTCGCCACGCCGCGCGGTCCGGCCGTCGACGGGCTCGTCTCCCCGGGGGGCGAGCGGATCGTCTCCCCCGAGACGGCGCCGCCCAAGACGCTGTCGGCCTACCTGATCGACCCGGAGAGCCTGTCCGCCCCGGTGCTGCTGGCCAGCGAACGCGGCGCCGCCACCCTGCGCGTGTGCGACCTGAGCCGGGACGGCCGGCTCGCACTGGTGCGCCGGGGCCCCCGAGGCAACCGCGAGGCCCTCGTCGTCCGGGTCCGCGACCTGCGGGTGACCTGCACACAGCGGGTCGCCGACGGCGATCCCTGGATCGGCGGCTTCTCGCCGGACGGCCGTACCCTCTGGCTGCGCAGCGACCACCGCAGGGAGTACGCGGCCCTCTACGCGGTCCGGCTGGACGCGCGGGGCCGGCGGGAGGACCTGGCCGTGGTGGCGCAACGCGACCACTGTGATCTGGAGTTGCTCGAGCTGGACCGCAACGGCCGGGGCGCCGTGCTCTGCTGGAACGTACGGGGCGTCAGCGAACTGGAGGTCGTCGCGCTGCGCTCCCCCGGAGCTCAGGACGGGCGTACCGGGGCCTCCGGGGACACCGCGGTGGAGGCGCCCCCCTCACCGCCGCGTCCCGGCGGGATCGCGGTCCCCGGCGCGACGGTGGGCCCGCCGCGCGCCGTGACGCTGCCGCACGAGGTGGTCACCCGGGTGGCCGCCCTGGCCGACCCGGACGCCCCGGTCGTGGCCCTGTCCGGTTCGCAGCGCCGTCCCGGCGTGTGGTGGCTGCCCCAGGGCGCCGCGCTGCGCACCCCCTGGTCGGCCGCCGACCGGGACACGGTCCCCGGGCCCCGGCCGCCGGTGCGGCCGGTGCCGATGCATCCGCTTGCCCGGGACGGGCTGACGCTCGGCGGCTGGTACTACCGGGCGCCGGGCCGCTCCCCCGGCGAGCCGGCGCCGTGCGTGGTGCATCTGCACGGCGGCCCCGAGGAGCAGGAGCGGCCGGAGTTCCACCCGCTCTACCACGAGTTGCTGGGCCGGGGGCTGGACGTCTTCGCCCCGGACGTGCGCGGCTCCTCGGGGCACGGCCGCTCCTTCGTCGACGCGGACCTCGGCACGGGGCGGTTCGCCGCCATCGACGACGTGGCCGACTGCGCGGCCCACGTGGTCCTTGCGGGCCTCGCCGATCCGCGCCGGCTGGCCGTGATGGGACGCTCGTACGGGGGCTACCTCACGATGGCGTCGCTGGTGTGGCATCCGGACCTGTTCCGCACCGGTGTCGCGGTCTGCGGGATCTCGGACTTCGCGACCTTCTTCGCGGGCACCGAGCCGTGGATCGCCGAGTCGGCCGCCCACAAGTACGGGCATCCGGACCGCGACCGCGACCTGCTGCGCGCCCTGTCGCCGATGAGCCGGGTGGACGCGCTGCGCGTCCCGGTGCTCGCCGTGCACGGCGAGCACGACACCAACGTGCCGCCGGGCGAGTCCGAACAGTTCGTCCGGGCGGCCCGGGAGCGCGGGCTGGAGGCGGAGATTTTGGTCCTGCGCGAGGAGGGCCACGACTTCCGGCGCGCGGACAACCGCCGTCTGTTCCGCAGGACCGCCGCCGACTGGATGGAGCGGCACCTCGGCTAGCGCCCCCTCAGGCGGCCGCATCCGGGCCGCCGGTGGCATCCGGGTGGTCGGCGGGAGGGGACGGCGACGGGGGCCTGCCTTCTGCTCCGTCCGGGTGGCGCACGGGGCTCCGGGCCGGTCCCACGATCGGCATTCGTTCCCCGCGCGATGCCCGTCGAGGGCGTCACGGACACGCTGCGGGTCGACCCCACCACGCCGAGTCACCAGCCTCGCCCGATTGCCGAACTGCCCGGCGCCCGCCCGGGAATTGACCGCAGGGGGGCGATTCCGGCCGGACGATTCCGGTCGGGGGCGCGGGCGTTGTGCGGGTCGCACGCTCGAGATGCCGACTCGTCGACGGGCGGCTAGCGTCTGTAAGTGAGAGCCGCAACGGGGGCACGCCCCGTCCGGCAGGTCCTCCAACGGGGGCCGTGGTCGCAGCGTCCGCCCACGGATCCGTCCGTGGCTGGCACGGCGGCGTCGGAAGCCGAGACGTGCTTCTTCACAACAGACATGCGGCGACGCCTACGACCGCGCCGCGCCTTTCCCCAGAGGGCGGTGGCGGCCATCCACCTCGCGCCCGCACCTCGCGCGAGACGATGGACAGAAAGGTATTCCCATGCGAGCACAGCGCGTGAAGCGTCTCTTCGCGGTCTCGGCGGCCGGCGTTCTGATGGCCGGTGGCGCCGCCATCGGCACGGCCGGGACCGCTTCGGCCACCACCCAGAGCCACAGCATCCACCACTCCAGCCACTACAACCACCACTACCGCTACTGCGGTTACTGGAACAACTGGTGGTGGGACGACGACGACTGCTACTACTACCGCCACCACCGTCACCACCGTCACCACTACTACGACTACTGGTGGTACGGGTACGGCAACCACGGGTACGGCAACCACGGGTACGGCAACCACGGGTACGGCGACCACGGTGGCGGCTACGGTGGCGGCTACGGTGGCGGCGACCACGGCGGCGGCTACGGAGGCGGCGGGGGCTACGGAGGCGGCCATGGAGGTCGCTGACCCCGGCACCCACTGACATCACGGTGTGCGGCTCCTTCCCCGGAGTCGCACACCGTGCCACGTCAGGCACCGTGGCGCCCCGCGGCACATGGTGACAAGGTGTCAAAATCTGCCAGGCATACAGCTTGCGCCACCGGGCGGCAGTGCACCCTCCGTCGCCCGACACGCTCGGGTCCGGAGGCAGGCCATGGAACATCAGGCCGCGGCTGAGGAGGCGTCACCGAGGACCGTGGGCACGAGCGGCGTCTTCTACTCGTTCGCTCCCTGGCTCATCTTCGGCGTCGTCGCCAGTCCCAGCACCTGGGAGTACGCGGCTCTGGCCGCGCTGGTCGCCGCGCTCGGCCTGTCCGGCCGGGATTTCGCCAGTGGCCGGTTCTACCTGCTCGACATGACGGGCATCGCCTTCTTCGCCGTGCTGGCGGTGCTCGCGCTCGCCCTCGACCGGCGACAGCTCTACGGGCTGGAGGACTACGCGCAGGTCATCGCCAATGGTGTGGTGGCGCTGGTGGCCTTCGCCTCGCTGTTCTTCGACCCGTTCACCGCGCAGTACGCCCGGCAGAGCACACCGCCTCATCTGTGGCACTCCCCCATCTTCCGGCACGTCAACATCGTCCTCACCGCGACCTGGGGAGCGGTGTTCGCCGCCATGGCCGTCCTGAGCTGGCTGGCTCTGCTTGTCCCGTCCGCGGACGACTGGCTCAACTGGGTCCTCCCCGTGGTCCTGCTGATCTGGGCGATCAAGTTCACCCAGCGCTATCCGGGCGCCTACCGTGCCCGGGCCCTCGCGAACCAGTCCGTCACCCCGTCCTGAGCCGCCCCGCGCGCCGCGGCCGACAGGGCGGGGAAGGCTCACGGTGGCACGGAGCGCAGGGCGCGCAGCACGGCCCAGACGACCGAGACGAACGGGACGGCGACGACGGCACCGATGACGCCCGCGACGATACTGCCCGCGATGACGGCGACGGCGACGACGAGCGGATGGAGCCGGACCGCCCAGCTCATCACCAGCGGATGCAGCACGTGCCCCTCCAGCTGGCCGATGACCACGATGAGCACGAGCACCGCCGCGGCCGTGAGCGGGCCGCGCCCGGCGAGGGCGACCACCGTGGCCACCCCGAGCGCCACCGGGGAGCCGACCAGCGGGACGAACGTGGCGAAGAACTCCAGCAGCGTCAGCGGCAGCGCGAGCGGCACCCGCAGCACGAACAGCCCGATGCCGACGAGTACGGCGTTGGTGGCGGCCACGATGATGATGCCGCGCGTGTACCCGGCGAACGTCCCCCAGGCCGCGCGCCCGGCCCGGTCCCAGGCCGCGCGGGCGGGGGCGGGCAGCAGCTGGTCGCGCCCCCAGGCCCACAGGCCCTCGCCGGAGTGGATGAAGAAGACGGAGGCGAAGAGGGCGAGCGCGCCTCCGGTGATCACTTCGATGATCCGGCCGAATCCGCTGACGGCGCTGCTGAGCAGTCTGCCCCGGTGGGTGGAGAGGTAGGACAGGAGCTGGCGCTGGAGCTCGGAGAGCGTGCCGGGGCCGAGCCGGAACGGCGGGCGCTGGAGCCACCGGTCGATCTGGCGCACGCCGCCGCGGAACTCTCCGGCCAGCCGGGCCGACTCGCCCGCCACCGCGTTGCCGACCAGGGCGAGCACGGCGAACAGGACCAGCATGCTGCCGACGAGGGCGACGGCGACGCTCAGCGATCTCGGCAGCCGGCGGTTCAGCAGGTCGGCCAGGGGGCGCAGGACCGAGGTGATGACGAGGGCGAGGAACAGGGCCACGGCGACGAGCTGGAAGCGGCCGAGGACGGTGAAGACGCCGTAGACGACGACACCGACGAGGATGAGCCGCCAGGCGTAGGCGGCGGCGATCCGCAGCCAGGGCACCGTGAACTCGGCCGCCGAGGGAACCGCGCGGGTGCGGGGGCGCGGTCCGATCCGCACGGCGTGCGGGGGCCGGCTGCCCAGCACCTCTCCACCGGGCCGGCGTGCCCGGCCCCGCCCGGCCGCCGGGCCGCCCGCATCCACCACCACGCCTCCCGTTGCCGACCGGCAGTCACCTCACGTCACGTCACTTCTAGAGCACGGTAAGCACAAGCCGGGTGGGCTGCGCGGCGCGGCGCGTCCGGGTGGGCGAGCGCCGGACGGTCAGCGGGCGGCTCGGGTGTGGTGTGCCGCAGGTGGGCGTCGACCAGGGCGAAGGTGGCGTCGGGCCGCTCGACCTGCGGCAGGTGCCCGGCCTCCGGAACGACCTCCAGCCGGCCGTCCTGGAAGGCGCGGGTGCTCGCCTCGTGCTTCGCCGCGCTGTCCGGGCGGGAGCGCGCCGATCTGCTCGGTCTGCTGCGGCGCCTCACGGCCGACGTGGAGGGGTGAGCGCCACTTCGCCGTCCATTCCGGCGGGACGAGCGCCGCTACGGCGTCCGCTGCGGAGGGCCGGGCAGCGTCCCGGCGTCCGCTGCGGAGGGCCGGACGGCGCTACGGCGTCTGCTCCGCCACGAGTTCCGGGCCGTTGTTGCGCACGTTGTTGACGGCCGTGGAGACGGGCCGGGCGTCCAGGTGCCCGCCCGCCGGCGGGCCGAGCAGTTCGCGCAGTCCGGCGACGTCCTCGTGCCGCGGGTCGAGCCAGGCGTCGTAGTGGTCCGGGCTGAGGGCGAGCGGCATCCGGGGATGGACGCGGCCGGCCGCGTCGGTGGCCTCGGTGGTGATGATGGTGCAGGTCACCAGCCAGGCGGCGGGGTCGTCGTCCCGCGCGACCGCCGGGTCGCGCCAGTACTCGTACAGCCCGGCGAACGCCATGAGCCCCCCGTCCTCGGGGTGGATGTAGTACGGCTGCTTGCGCACCCTGCCGGTGTCCGGCGCCTCGATCCGCTCCCATTCGTAGAAGCCGTCGGCGGGCAGCAGGCAGCGGTGCCGGCGGAAGGCGCGGCGGAAGGCGGGCTTCTCGTGCACGGTCTCCACCCGCGCGTTGATCATCCGTGCGCCGGTCTTCACGTCCTTCGCCCAGGAGGGCACCAGCCCCCAGCGCAGCGGACGCAGCTCCCGGCGGGGCCGCCCGTCGCCGTCCCCGCGCGGGGCACGCTCCAGGACGGCCCAGACGTCGTCCGTCGGGGCCACGTTCCAGCTCGGCGCGAGCGTCTCCTCGGGGCGCCACTCGGTGACCCCGAAGTGCTGGACCAGGTCCTCGGGACGGCGGGTGGAAGCGTAGCGGCCGCACATGCCGCCAGGGTGCCACGGGAGGGCGGCCGCCGTGCGGGACGCCCCGCCGGGCGGGCGTACCGGGGGGGGGCGGCGACGTCCCGCCGGGCGGGCGGACCGGTCAGTGGGCGGCGACGCCCCGCTCGTGGAACTGACGCCGGACCCGCTCGGTCAGCGCCGGGTCCGGGACCGGGTTGTGGCGCAGCGGGAAGGGGATGCCGAGGGCCTCGTACTTGGCCGCCCCGAGCTTGTGGAAGGGCAGTACGTCGACCCGTTCGACGCTGTCCAGGCCGGCCACGAAGCGGGCGAGGCCGTCGACCGCCTCCGGGTCGTCCGTCCAGCCGGGGACCAGGACGTAGCGGATCCAGGTGCGGACGCCAAGCCGGTCCAGGCGGGTGGCGAAGTCGAGGGTCGGGGACAGCGCGCCGCCGGTGAGTCTGCGGTAGGTGGCCACGTCGAAGGACTTGACGTCCAGCAGCACCAGATCGGTGTCGGCGAGCATCCCGTCCGTGGCCCGCGCCCCGAGGAGTCCGGAGGTGTCGAGGGCCGTGTGCAGTCCCTCCTCCTTGCAGCGGCGCAGGACCGCCCCGGTGAAGGCCGGCTGGAGCAGCGGTTCCCCACCGGTGAGGGTGACCCCTCCGCCCGCGGTGGTGACGAAGTCGCGGTACCCGCCGATCTCGGCCATCACCTCGTCCACCGTGGCCCGGCGTCCGTCCCGCATGTGCCAGGTGTCGGGGTTGGCGCAGTACAGGCAGCGCAGCGGGCAGCCGCTGACGAAGAGCACGAACCGGGTCCCGGGACCGTCCACGCCGGTGGACAGGTCCCAGGAGTGGATCCGGCCGGTGAGCGCGCCGGGCACGGCGGTCACAGCGATCCGTGGAAGGTGCGGCTGATCACGTCGAGCTGCTGCTCCCGGGTCAGGCGGACGAAGTTGACGGCGTAGCCGGAGACCCGGATGGTCAGCTCGGGGTACTTCTCCGGGTGCTCCATCGCGTCCTCCAGGGTGCCCCGGTCCAGCACGTTGACGTTCATGTGGAAGCCGCCCGCCGACATGTAGGCGTCGAGGATGCCGGCCAGATGGCCCGCGCGCTCGGCGGGCACGTGTCCCAGTCCCTCGGGGGTGATCGTCGTGGTCAGCGAGATCCCGTCCCGGGCCTGCTCGTACGGCAGCTTCGCCACCGACAGCGCCGAGGCGGCGACCCCGTGCCGGTCGCGGCCGTTCATCGGGTTGGCGCCGGGCGCGAAGGGCTGTCCGGCGCGGCGGCCGTCGGGGGTGTTGCCGGTGTGCCTGCCGTAGACCACGTTGGAGGTGATGGTCAGCACGGACTGGGTGTGCTCGGCGTCCCGGTAGGTGGGGTGCCGGCGCACCTTCGCCATGAACGACTCCACCAGGCCGACGGCGAGCCGGTCGGCGCGGTCGTCGTTGTTGCCGTACGCCGGGTACTCCCCCTCGACGGCGTAGTCGACGGCGAGCCCGGTCTCGTCCCGGATCACCCTGACCCGGGCGTGCCGGACGGCGGACAGGCTGTCCGCGGCGACCGACAGGCCGGCGATGCCGCAGGCCATGAAGCGGTGCACGGGGTGGTCGTGCAGGGCCATCTCGACGCGCTCGTAGGCGTACTTGTCGTGCATGTAGTGGATGACGTTGAGCGCGTCGACGTAGGTCTCGGCCAGCCAGTCCAGCACGCGGTCGTACGCCGCCGAGAGCTCCTCGTAGTCCAGGTACTCCCCCTGCAACGGCTGCATGACAGGGGCGACCTGATCTCCCGTCATCTCGTCACGGCCGCCGTTGACCGCGTAGAGCAGGGCCTTGGCGAGGTTGACCCGGGCGCCGAAGAACTGCATCTGCCGGCCGACCGCCATGGCCGAGACACAGCAGGCTATCGCGGTGTCGTCGCCGGTCCGCGGGCGCGTCAGGTCGTCCGACTCGTACTGGACGGCGCTGGTGTCGATGGAGACCCGCGCGCAGAACTCCTTGAACCCGGCGGGCAGTCGGGGCGACCACAGCACGGTCAGATTGGGCTCGGGGGCCGGTCCCAGGTTGTACAGGGTCTGCAGGAAGCGGAAGGAGGTGCGGGTGACCAGGGTGCGGCCGTCGGCGCCGATGCCGCCGACGGACTCCGTCACCCAGGTGGGGTCGCCGGAGAACAGGGCGTCGTACTCGGGCGTGCGCAGGAACCGCACGATGCGCAGCTTGATGACGAAGTCGTCGATCAGTTCCTGGGCGCGGCTCTCGTCGATGACGCCCTCCGCCAGGTCGCGCTGGAGGTAGACGTCGAGGAACGTCGAGGTGCGGCCCAGCGACATGGCGGCGCCGTTCTGCTCCTTCACGGCGGCGAGGTAGCCGAGGTACAGCCACTGCACCGCCTCGCGCGCGGTGGCGGCGGGGCGCGTGACGTCGCAGCCGTAGGAGGCCGCCATCCGCGTGAGCTCGCCCAACGCCCTGATCTGCTCGGCGAGCTCCTCGCGGTCGCGGATGACGTGCTCGGTGGAGGGGCGGGCGTCCAGCAGCGCACGCTCCGCACGCTTGGCCTCGATCAGCCGGTCGGTGCCGTACAGCGCGACACGCCGGTAGTCGCCGATGATCCGGCCGCGGCCGTAGGCGTCCGGCAGGCCGGTGACGATCCCCGCCTTGCGGGCGGCCCGCATCGCCGGGGTGTAGGCGTCGAAGACGCCGTCGTTGTGGGTCTTGCGGTACGTGCCGAAGACCTCGGTGACGAAGGGGGCGGGCTCGTACCCGTACGCCTTCAGGCTGTTCTCCACCATGCGCAGACCGCCGTTGGGCATGATCGCCCGCTTCAGCGGCGCGTCGGTCTGCAGGCCGACGATCAGCTCCCGGTCCCGGTCGATCCAGCCGGGGGCGTGCGAGGTGATGGTCGACGGGGTGGCGGCGTCGACGTCGAGGACGCCCTTGCGGCGCTCCTCGGGGAACAGCGCGCTGACCTTCCCCCACACGGCCAGGGTGCGCTCGGTGGGGCCGGCCAGGAACTCCGGACCGCCCTCGTACGGCGTGTAGTTGGCCTGGACGAAGTCACGGACGTCGACGCGTGCGCGCCACTCGGTCCCGGCGAAGCGCCGCCAGGCCTCGGCGGTACGGGGGCCGGCTGTCACCGTCGCGGTCATCACGGGGTCCTCTCCCTGAGCGCTTGTCTCACCGTCGATCCTCGTCGTCCGCGCCGATCACGTGGAGTGCCCAACAGCGCCGCGTGCCACCCCCAACGGCCCCTGCCGCGGGGGACCTTCGGCCCGTGCGGGACCCGCCCGCCGGTCAGCCGACGGCCAGGTCGGGGCGGACCAGCGTGCCCGACCTGCCGTGCACGATCTCGTAGGCGGCGTCGAGGGCGCCGATCGCGGCGAGGGCTCCGGTGCCCGCCACGAAGCGGGCGGCCGCCTCGGCCTTGGGCCCCATCGTGTCGTCGGCGTAGTGGCCGGCCCGCAGCTGCCCGGGCGTGGCATCGAGGAGGGGCCGCTGGCCGGGCGTGCCGAAGTCCGCGTAGACGTTCGGGACGTCGGTCAGGATCAGCAGGAAGTCGGCCTTGAGGTCCTGGGCGAGCCGCGCGGCGGCGAGGTCCTTGTCGACGACGGCGTCGGTGCCGCCCAGGACGCCCCGGTCGCCGGTCACGCAGACGCCTCCGCCGCCCGAGCAGACGACCAGGGTGCCGCTGCCGAGCAGCTCCTGGACGGTCTCCGTCTCCAGGATCCGCTCGGGGGACGGTGAGGGGACGACCCGGTGCCAGCCGCCGCGGCCGTCCTCGGCGATGTGCCAGCCGCGGAACCGGGCGAAGGCATGGGCCAGTTCGCGGGGGTAGGAGGGGCCGATGGGCGTGCTCGGACGGGCGAACGCCCGGTCGTCACCGCGCACCACGGTGTGCGTGACGAGCGCGGCGACCCGCTGTCCGGGCAGCGCGTCGTGCAGGGCGCGGGCCAGCAGGGAGCCGATCATGCCCTGGGTCTGGGCGGTGAGCAGATCCAGCGGATACGGGGCGGACAGCTCGGGGTCGACCGTGGTCTCCTCGGCGAGCAGGCCGAGCTGCGGCCCGTTGCCGTGGGTGACCACGAGGTCGTGCTCGTGGGCCAGGGGGGCGATCGCGGTGGCCACCCGGATGACGTTCGTCCGCTGGACGTCCCCGTCCGGGCGGTCGCCGCTCAGCAGCAGGGCGTTGCCGCCGAGGGCGATGACGATGCGCATGGATCTCGGTCCTTCTGGTGCTCGGAGGTGCGGGTGGCTCAGGCGTGCGGGACCACGGCCACCGGGGCGGTCACGTGGTGCAGTACCGCGTGCGCGACGGGCCCGGTGTGGGCGCCGATGCGGCCGCCGTCGGTGCGGCGGCCCACCACCACCAGACCGGCGCCGGTGGCGGCGCGCACCAGTTCCGCTCCGGGTCGTCCTTCGACGACGGTCCGGGTCACCGGGACGCCGGGGTACTTCTCGCACCAGGGACGCAGCACCGCGGTGACGGCACGCTCCTCGGCCGCGAGCACCTCGGGCCCGGCCGCCGGGCCCGGCGCTGCGCCGGGGCCCGGGCCGGGACCGGCGGGCGGCGCCCTGAAGGCGTGCACGACGCGCAGGCCGGTGTCGCGCCGCCGGGCGGCGTCGAAGGCGAACTGGAGCAGTTCGTCGCAGGGGTGGGCGGTGTCCAGGCCGAGGACGACCGCGCGGAACGGGGTCTGCGGTATCTCCTCCGGGGCCACCCCGTCGACGGCCGGCAGGTGCTCGGCGGCGGTGCTCTGCCCGGCCCGTACCAGCACCACCGGGCAGGGGGCGCGGCCCACCACGCGATGGGAGACCGAGCCGGTCACGAAGCCCGTCACGCTGCCGAGTCCGAGCGAGCCGAGCACCAGCAGCTCCGCCTCGCCGGCCGCCTCGAGCAGCGCGGAGACCGGGGTGTCGCGCACCAGGCGCCGGGTGATCTCCAACCCGGGATGCGCGGCGTGCACGCTGTGCACGGCCTCCTTCAGCACCACCTCGGCCCATCCGCGTTCGCTGGTGCCCAGGGGCACGTACGGCGCCGGGCGGGGGTGCGGGAACCAGGCGTGCACGAGGGTGAACCCGGCGCCCCGGCGCAGTGCCTCCTGGCCCGCCCAGTGCGCGGCCGCCAGACTTTCGGGGGATCCGTCGATCCCCGCCGTGACGTTCCGAAGCATGACCTGCCCCTCCCGGGTCCGGGCCCGTGGGCCCTCCTGTGTACCGAGCCTGCGGCGCGAGACGGCTCGCGCCCAAGGGCCGCACAGTCCTCCCCTGGGTCCTTTGGTCCCGGCCGGCGGGCGGCCCGTGCCCCGGGCCGGGGCCGACCGGCCCCCCGCCCGGGACACCCGGCACCTCCCCGGCCCCGGCGGCCCGGCAGACGCTGGAACGGACGGGGCCCGCAGAGCTGAGGAGCGCAGCGTCATGGTCCGTTACGTGTACGACTTCACGGAGGGCGGCCGTGACCAGGCCGGCCTGCTCGGCGGCAAGGGCTCGAACCTGGCCGAGATGACCCGGCTGGGGCTGCCCGTCCCCCCGGGGTTCACCCTCACCACCGACGCGTGCCGGGTCTTCCTCGCCACCGGGGCCGAGCCCGACGGCATGGCGCGCGAGGTCTCCGAGCACCTGGCGGCCGTGGAGAGCGCGGCCGGACGACGGCTCGGGCAGCCGGACGACCCGCTGCTGCTGTCGGTGCGCTCGGGAGCACGGTTCTCCATGCCGGGCATGATGGAGACCATCCTCGACATCGGCCTCAACGACGACTCGGTGCTGGGCCTGGCCAAGGTCTCCGGGAACGAGCGCTTCGCCTGGGACTCATACCGCCGTCTCGTGCAGATGTTCGGCAGCACGGTCATGGGCGTGGACGGTGCCCTCTTCGAGCAGGCCCTCGCCCTGCTCAAGGACCTGCGCGGCGCTCCCGACGACGTGCACCTCGACGCCGCCGACCTGGCCCAGCTGGTGGAGACGTACAAGAACCTGATCCACCTGGAGACGGGCGAGTACTTCCCGCAGTCCCCCGCCGAGCAGCTGCGCCGGGCGATCCTCGCCGTCTTCCGGTCCTGGAACGCCGAGCGGGCCCGGCTGTACCGGCGGCGCGAGCACATCCCCGACGACCTCGGCACCGCGGTGAACGTGCAGCGCATGGTCTTCGGCAACCTCGGCCCCGACTCCGGCAGCGGCGTCGCCTTCACCCGCGACCCGGCCACCGGACGCCCCGGTCTGTACGGCGACTACCTGCAGAACGCCCAGGGCGAGGACGTCGTCTCGGGCATCCGCAACACCGTCTCCCTGACCGACCTGGAACGCCTGGACCCGCGGTCGTACGCACAGCTGCGCGAGCACATGGAGACGCTGGAGCGGCACTACCGGGACCTGTGCGACATCGAGTTCACCATCGAACGCGGCACGCTGTGGATGCTGCAGACCCGGGTGGGCAAGCGCACCGCCGAGGCCGCCTTCGCCATCGCCGCCGAGCTGACCGACGAGGGGCTCGTCACCGCCGACGAGGCCCTGGCCCGGGTGAGCGGCGAGGAACTGGCCCGGCTGATGTTCCCGCGCTTCGACTCCACCGCGACCGGTGAGCCGCTCGCCCACGGCATCGCGGCCTCACCCGGCGCGGCGGTCGGCGCGGCCGTCTTCGACTCCGCCGAGGCGGTACGGCGGGCCGCGGCCGGTGACAAGGTGGTCCTGGTACGGCAGGAGACCACCCCGGACGACCTGCCCGGCATGGTCGCCGCGCAGGCGGTGCTCACCAGCCGGGGCGGCAAGACCAGTCACGCGGCGGTCGTCGCCCGCGGCATGGGCAAGGTGTGCGTGTGCGGGGCGGAGGAACTCGCCGTCGACACCGGGGCCCGGCGTCTGACCACCCGGGACGGCACCGTCGTCGAGGAGGGCACGGTGCTCTCGGTGGACGGCTCCGCCGGCGCGGTCTACCTGGGCACGGTGCCCCTGGCCGACTCCGCGGTCATCCGGTACCTGGAGGACGGTGCCGTGGACGAGGCCTCGGCGCCGGTGGTCGACGCGGTCGCCCGCGCCCTGGACCGGGCGGACACCGTCAGCCGGCTGGAGGTGCGGGCCAACGCCGACACCCCCGAGGACGCCGCCCGGGCGCGGCGGTTCGGGGCCCGCGGCATCGGCCTGTGCCGCACCGAGCACATGTTCCTGGGCGAGCGCCGCAAGCTGGTCGAGGAGATGATCCTGGCCGTCTCGGACGCCGAGCGGGACCGCGCGCTTCAGGCTCTGCTGCCGCTCCAGCGGCAGGACTTCGCCGGGATCCTGGAGGCGATGGACGGCCTGCCGGTCACCATCCGGCTGCTGGACCCGCCGCTGCACGAGTTCCTGCCCGACCGCACCGAGCTGGCCACCCGTATCGCGGCGACCGAGGCGCGCGGCGACCGGCCCGACCCGCACGACGCCGAACTGCTCGACGCCGTGAACCGGATGCACGAGGAGAACCCGATGCTGGGCCTGCGGGGCGTGCGCCTGGGCCTGGTGGTGCCCGGACTGGTCGCCATGCAGGTGCGCGCCGTCGCGGAGGCCGTGGTGGCCCGCACCCGGGCCGGCGGCGCGCCCCGGGCCGAGATCATGGTCCCGCTGGTCGGGGACGTCACGGAGCTGCGGCTGGTGCGCGAGGACGTGGCGCGGGTGCTGGCCGAGGTCTCCGAGGAGTCCGGTGCGGCGGTCGGCTGCCCGGTCGGCACCATGATCGAACTGCCCCGGGCGGCGCTCACGGCGGGCAGGATCGCCGAGGAGGCTGAGTTCTTCTCCTTCGGCACCAACGACCTGACCCAGACCACCTGGGGGTTCTCCCGCGACGACGTGGAGGCCGCGTTCTTCTCGGCCTACCTCGACAAGGGCGTCTTCCCCGCCTCGCCGTTCGAGACGATCGACCGCGACGGCGTGGGCCGCCTGGTCCGGATCGCCGTCGAGGAGGGCCGCGCCACCCGCCCGGACCTGAAGATCGGCGTCTGCGGCGAGCACGGCGGCGACCCCGAGTCCGTGCACTTCTTCCACACCGCCGGTCTGGACTACGTCTCCTGCTCGCCGTTCCGGGTGCCGGTGGCGCGCCTGGAGGCCGGGCGGGCCGCGCTGGAGGGAACCGACGTGAGCGACACCAGGTGAGCGGGACCCCCGGCCCCGGCCCCCGGGTCGGCCGGCCCTGGGGCCGGGGCGGGGACACGCGGCAGTCTTGAGCCGCTGCCCGAACGATCAGAAGGAGTGGAGCACATGACTGCCAGGGACTTCGGCACCGGCGACGACACCGGCGCCGTACGGGTGCGGGCCGAGGGCGACGTCGACGAGCAGGCACTCGCGTACGTCCGGGAGAAGGTCGGCGCCGCGCTCGACCGTCCCGGACTGCCGCCCGTCAGCGGCGAGGTGCGTATCGCGCGGGCGGCCGCGCCCCACACCGAGCAGCCCTGGTCGGCCGGGGCCGAGATCCGGGTGGGAAGCGACCTGGTGGTCGTCCGCGCCCGCGAGGGGAGCGCCCGGGAGCTGGCCGACCGGCTGCAGGACCGGCTGCGCAACCGGACGGACCGGGCCGCCCACCGCTCGGACACCGCCCGCAGGGCGGCCACGCCGCCGCCGTGGCGCGGCGGTCCGGAGCGCTAGGCCGTGACCGCGACTCGGCAGGGCGGGGAGGGGCGGGTGCCCCTCCCTCTCTGCCTTCCGTTCGAGGAGAACCTGCCGTGACTTCCCAGACCGTCGGCGAAGTGATGACCAGTGAGGTGGTCCACGCCGACCGCAGAACGCCGTTCAAGGAAGTGGTCCGGCTGCTGGACGACCACCGCATCAGCGGGCTGCCCGTGGTCGACCACGACGACAAGGTGCTCGGGGTGATCTCAGGGACCGACCTCATGCGCGAGGCGGCCCGGACAGGCCGGGCGCCGGGCGCGGTCACGGCGCAGGACCTGATGTCGACGCCCGCGATCACCGTGCACCCCGAGCAGCCGGTCCCGGACGCCGCCCGGGCGATGGAGCGGCACGGCATCGAGCGGCTGCCCGTGGTGGACGAGGAGGACCGCCTCATCGGCATCGCCACCCGGCGCGACCTGCTGCGGGTGTTCCTGCGGACGGACGACGACATCCGCCGGCAGGTCGCCGACGACGTGGTGACCGGGGAACTGGGACTGGCGCCGGAGGAGGTCGCGGTCTCCGTCCGGGACGGCGTCGTCACCCTCGACGGGCGGGTGGAGCTGCGCAGCGACATCCCGCTGGCCCTGCACCTGTCGTGGCGGGTGGACGGCGTCATCGGCGTGGTCAACGACCTGTCGTACCGGGTCGACGACTGCTGACCGGCGGCCCGCACGCCCGTCTCCGGGACCGTCACGCGGGGGCACGCCCGCCCCGGGCCCGGCCGTACGCCCGGCTCCAGGACCGTCACGCGGGGGCACGCCCTTCCCCGGGCCCGGCCCGCGCGCACGCCTCCGGGGCCGGGCCGGACGGCCCCCCGGAACCGGGACGGACGGGCTCGGGAGGGGACCTTCGGTGTCTGGGGCCGGGGGGCGTCCGGCGGGACGGTGGAGTCAGGGAGTGGTACCGGTCCCCCGCGTGCCGCTCCCTTCCGTATGCCGCCGCGGATCCACGGCGACCCGAGAGTGGAGGCACACCCCCATGACCCGACACGACGCCGGGACCGAGGCCGCGATCGCCGCCGAGGCGCGCTCCGACACCGCGGTCGCCGCCGAGGCGCCCTCCGACACCGCGGTCGCCGTCGACCGACTGGTCACGGCCGGTCTCAAGGCGCTCGCCGACTACGACGCCCTCACCCAGGAGCAGGTCGACCACATCGTCAGGAAGGCCTCGGTCGCCGCGCTCGACCGGCACACCGCGCTGGCGCGCCTCGCGGTGGAGGAGACCGGCCGCGGGGTGTTCGAGGACAAGGCCGCGAAGAACATGTTCGCCTGCGAGCACGTCACGCACAGCATGGGCCCCATGAGGACCGTCGGGGTCATAGCGCGGGACGACATCGAGGACATGGTCGAGATCGCGGAACCGGTCGGGGTGGTCTGCGCGGTCACACCGGTCACCAACCCGACCTCCACCACGATCTTCAAGGCGCTGCTGGCGCTGAAGACCCGCAACCCGATCGTCTTCGCCTTCCACCCCTCCGCGCAGCGGTGCAGCGCCGAGGCGGCCCGGACGGTGCGCGACGCCGCCGTCGCCGCGGGCGCTCCCGAGCACTGCGTGCAGTGGATCGAGTCCCCGTCCGTGGAGGCCACGCGCACCCTCATGCACCACCCGGGGGTCTCGCTGATCCTGGCCACCGGCGGCAACGCGATGGTCAAGGCCGCCTACTCCGCGGGCAAGCCGGCCCTCGGCGTCGGCGCCGGGAACGTGCCGGCGTACGTCCACCGCGACGCCAGGCTCCGCCGGGCCGTCAACGACCTGGTCCTGTCCAAGTCCTTCGACAACGGCATGATCTGCGCCTCCGAACAGGCCGTCATCCTCGACTCCGCCATCTACGACGCGGCGCTGGCCGAGTTCCGGACCCTGCACGCCCATCTGGCCACCGCCGAGGAGAAGGCGAAGCTGGAGGGCTTCCTCTTCCCCGCCGCCGGTGCCGTCGGCGGCGGCTGCGAGCCCCGGGTCAACTCCGCCGCCGTGGGCCGCAGTCCGGCCTGGATCGCCGAAAAGGCCGGATTCTCCGTGCCTCAGGACACCTCGGTGATCCTGGTCGAGGCCGAACGGGTCGGTCCGGACGAGCCGTTGACCCGGGAGAAGCTCTGCCCCGTGCTGGCGGTGCTGCGGGCCGAGGACGAGCGGCGGGGCTTCGACCTGGCCGCCGACATGGTCGCCTTCCACGGCCAGGGCCACAGCGCCGTCATCCACACCGAGGATCCGGAGCTGGCGGAGGCGTACGGCCAGCGGATGAAGACGGTGCGGGTCATCGTCAACGCGCCGTCCTCGCAGGGCGCGATCGGCGGCATCTACAACAGCCTGCTGCCGTCGCTGACCCTGGGCTGCGGCTCCTGGGGCAGCACCTCGGTGTCCAACAACGTCTCGGCCGCCCAACTGCTGAACGTCAAGCGGGTCGGCACCCGCCGCAACAACCTGCAGTGGTTCAAGGTGCCGCCGAAGATCTACTTCGAACCGCAGTCCCTGCGGTACCTGGCCTCCATGCCCGACGTGCACCGCGTCACGATCGTCACCGACGCGACCATGACCCGCCTCGGCTTCGTGGACCGCGTCAACCGCGTGCTGCAACGACGGCACGAGCCGGTCACCGTCCAGGTGATCGACAACGTGGAGCCGGAGCCCAGCATCGACTCCGTACGGCGGGGCGCGCGGCTGATGGGCGACTTCCGGCCGGACACGATCATCGCGCTGGGCGGCGGCTCGCCCATGGACGCGGCGAAGGTGATGTGGCTGCTGTACGAGCAGCAGGCGGCGGGCCGCGACATCGACTTCGCGGACATGCGGCACAAGTTCTCCGACATCCGCAAGCGAGCCTTCCGCTTCCCGGCGCCGGGTGCGCTGGCCCAGCTGGTGTGCGTGCCCACCACCTCAGGCACCGGCGCGGAGGTCACCCCGTTCGCCGTCATCTCCGACCCGGCCAGCGGCAAGAAGTACCCGCTGGCCGACTACGCGCTCACCCCGAGCGTGGCGATCGTCGACCCGCTGCTCGCCACCGCGCTGCCCCCCGCGCTGGCCGCGGACAGCGGCTTCGACGCGCTCACGCACGCCATCGAGGCGTACGTCTCCGTCTACGCCAGCGACTTCACCGACGGGCTCGCCCTGCACGCGATCCGCCTGATCTTCGGCAACATCGAGGCTGCGGTGACCGACCGGGCCGGCCGGCCCGAGGCCCGGGAGAAGATGCACAACGCGGGCACCATCGCGGGCATGGCCTTCGGCAACGCCTTCCTCGGCATCGTCCACGCCATGTCGCACACCCTCGGTGCCACCTTCCACGTCGCGCACGGCCGCACCAACGCGATCCTGCTGCCGCACGTCATCCGCTACAACGGCACGGTCCCGACGAAGCTGACGGGCTGGCCCAAGTACGAGGACTACCGCGCCCCGCAACGCTTCCAGGAAATCGCCGGAGCCCTGGGTCTGCCCGCCGCGACCCCGGAGGAGGGCGTGGAGTCCCTGGCCCGCGCGGTGGAGGAGCTGCGGGACGCCGTCGGGATCGAGCCGGCGTTCCGGGACCTCGGCATCGACGAGCGGTCCTTCCTGGAGGCACTCCCTCAGCAGGCGCTCAACGCCTACGAGGACCAGTGCGCGCCCGCCAACCCGCGGATGCCGATGCTCGCCGACATGGAGGTGCTGATGCGCGCGGCCTACTACGGCTGAGCGGCGGCCGGGCGGCGGCGCCGTCCCGCTGCGGCGGCGATCTCCCGGTGCTCCCGGGTGTCCCTCGAAGCGGCGTTCTCCTCGAAGCGAGGAAGCCGAGCCAGGTCCTTCCGGCCACGGCTCGGCTTCCTCGTGTTCTTCGCGTTCTTCGTGCGACGCGGCGCGGGACGGACGCCCCGGAGGACCGCCGCCGGCTGTCCGTGGCCGCGGCGGCGGTCGTAGGGATCAGTCGTGCGGGACGACCGCGACCGGGGCAGCGGCATGGTGGAGGACCGCGTCGGTGACGGGCCCGATGTGCGCGCCGAGCGCGGCCTGGCGCCCGGCCCGCCCGACGACGAGCAGGGCGGCGTGCCGGGAAGCGTCCACCAGGTGCGAGCCCGCCCGGCCGACGACCGCCTGCGCGGTCACCGGCACGCCGGGGAACTTCCGCTGCCAGGGGCGCAGCACGTCGGCCGGCGCCCCTTCCAGGGGTGCGGGGGCGGTGGCGAGGTCGTCCGCCCGCGGGAAGCCCGCGGCGGAGTCCTCCGCCGCCGGGGTCCGCCCGTGGATCACCCGCAGACCGGCGCCGCGCCGCGCGGCAGCCTCGAAGGCGAACGCGAGGACGGTGTCGTCGGGCCGGTCCGGGTCCACCCCGACCACCACGTCGCCGTCCGTCACCGGTTCGCCGGTTGCGGCGGGGAAGTCGTCCTCGGCCGGACCGGCGGAGGCGTCGGACCGGACCAGGACGACCGGGTGCTCGGTCCGGGCGACCACGGCGCGGCTGACGGAGCCGAGCAGGAGACCGGTGGTCCTGCCCAGGCCGCGCGATCCGAGCACGAGCAGTGCGGCCTCGGAGGCGGCGGCCACCAGCGCCGTCGCGGGGTCCCCGGAGACGCGGGCGGTGTCGATCCGCAGCTCCGGGTGACGGCGCGCGAGGGACGCCCGGGCCTCGGCCATCAGCCGCTCGGACCACTCCGGGTCCGGCGGCACGGCCACGCCGGCCAGGGTGGCGTACGGAGTGGGGACGTGGTCCCAGGCGTGCACGAGACGCAGGGGGACACCGCGCAACAGGGCTTCGCGGGCGGCCCAGTCGGCCGCCGCGGAGCCGGCCCGGCTGCCGTCCAGGCCGGCGACGACGGGCAGGGCAGAGGTGGGGGACATGGAAGCTGACCTCCTTCAGGGGCTGGCTCCACTGTGGTGATCGGCGGCCTGTGACAGCAGGGACCAGAGGTCCTTCCCGGGGCACCGACCGGCCGTCGAAAGGGTGTTCGCCGTCGCCGGATACGCTCCAGGGGTACCCTCGGGGGTCGGCACCGGCCCGGGACGTTCCCGGTCACCGCGGCCCCGCGCGAGCCGGAGATGGTCGACGCGGGCCCGAAAGGGGACGTACAGTACCCCTCGGGGTATTTTGCGAGGAGTGGACGTGGACCTGGAACTCGAGGGCGCCGACCTGAAGGCCGTACTGAATCGGCTGCGTCGGGCGCAGGGCCAGATCTCCGGGGTGATCCGGATGATCGAGGAAGGCCGGGACTGCGAAGAGGTCGTGACACAACTCGCCGCCGCCTCGCGCGCGCTGGACCGCGCCGGTTTCGCGATCATCGCGACCGGCCTGCAGAAGTGTGTGGCGGACATCGAGGCCGGGCGGACGAACGGCGCCGACGCCACGCAGATGCGCGCCCGGATGGAGAAGCTCTTCCTGTCGCTGGCCTGAGCCCGGGCGGCGCGCGCACTGCCGCGCCGACCGCCCGTGACACGGTCACGGGTCACGGGTCACGCGATCGTGCCGTCCTCGCCACGCTGGTCCACCACGGGCAGTCCGGCCCGCACCCAGTCCCGCATCCCGCCGACGACGTCGACGGCGGCGGCGCCGCGGGCGGTGAGCAGCGCGGCGGCCTTCCGGGAGCGCTGGCCGGAGCGGCAGATGACCACCAGCGGGCGGTCACCCGTCTCGGGCGGCAGGGGCGCGCCCGCGGTGAGCGCGGACAGCGGCAGGTGCGTCGCTCCGGGGGCGTGGCCGGAGCGCCACTCGTGCCCTTCCCGCACGTCCAGGAGCACGGACCCGCCCGGCGCCGCGGGCGCGCCGCCGCGGCCGGCCGGTGTGTGACCGGTGCGCTCGGCGGCCTCGCGCGCGGTGACCCTGCCGGGGCCCCGACGGAACAGGCGCATCGGCACGTGCCTTCCCCCTTCTCCCATGCCTTCCGGCCCGGCACTGTACCCCCAGGGGTATTCTGATGCAGCGGGCCGCCCCCTGGGAAGGCCGCCCCGTGAGACATTTCGGCCGTCCCGCGGAGGCCGGGGGGTCACCTCCCGCCGGAGCGGACCACGGCGACGGGACGGTGGGCGTGGTGCAGGACGGCCTGGCTGACCGATCCCAGCAGCAGGCCCGCGAAGCCGCCCCGGCCACGGGCACCGACCACGACGAGCCGGGCATCGGCGCTCGCGTCGACCAGGGTGGCGCGGATCCGGCCCCGGACCAGCCGGCGGTGCACGGTGACCTCCGGGTACCGCTCCTGGTGGCCGGAGACCGCCTCGGCCAGGACGCGCTCCTCCTCCGCGCGCAGGCGTTCCTCGTCGTACGTCACGAAGGGCGGGTCGCCGGGCCCGTCGTAGGCCCGCTCGGTCCAAGTGTTCCAGACGTGCAGGGCCACCAGCTCGGCACCGTGCAGGGACGCCTCGGCGAAGGCGAACTCCACGGCGCCCTCGGCCGCCGGGGAGCCGTCGACCGCCAGCAGGACGGGACCCGTGGCGTCCGGCAGGCCCCGCACCACGAGGACCGGGCAGTGGCCGTGAGCGGCCAGGTGCACGGCGGTGGAGCCGAGCAGCAGGCTGCCGAAGGCGTTCAGGCCGCGGCTGCCGACCACCGCGAGCGAGGCCGTGCGCGACTCCAGTTCCAGGACCATCAGCGGCTCGCCGACGGTCACCTCCCGCGTCAGCTCCACCCCCGGCGCCGCCCGGCGGGCCCGCTCCTCGGCGGCGCCGAGCGTGCCGTCCACCAGGGCGCGCACCCCCGCCCCGGCCCGGTTCCAGGGCGTGCCGCCCGGCGGCACATGGAGCGACGGCCAGCCGAAGGCGTGGACCACGCGCAGCGCCACACCGCGCAGCGCGGCCTCCCGCGCCGCCACCTCCACCGCGTCCAGGCTCGACGGCGAACCGTCCACGCCGACCACCACCGGGTCCGCCATGACGGCACCTCCTTCCCGCCCAGCGTCCGTCAACGCGCGGGGGCCCGCACGGGGAGCGGGCGCTCTCCGCCACGGTCGACGGGATGCGGCCCGGGATGCCCTTCACAGGGGCCGGACGGGGACCCGGCGCGTGCCATCCGGCCCTGGCTCCGGCCCGCGGGCCGCCGGGACCCTGGAGGAGAGACCGCCGCGAGGCCCCGCACCAGAACGCCGGGCCGCCCGGTCCCCGCCGCTGCCCACAGGAGGTGCGCGCCATGACCGGACCCGTCGCCGCCGCAGCCGACGGCGTTGCCGCGCGGGTGACGGCCGTCCCCCGTGCCCGGGCCGGACGGCGGCTCCGATGAGAACCGCCCGGCGCCGCACCGAGCCGGAGCAGCAGGTCCCCCGCCCCGCCTCGGTGCCGACCCCGTCCTCCTGGCTCGAACCGGTCCTCCTGGCCGTCACGACCGCGGCCCTGGCGGCCGGCGGCGTCTTCTGGCTGCTCGGCCAGGGCAGCCGGGCCGACCTGTGCTGGGCGCTCGGCACGATCGCCGCAGTCGGACCCGCCGTGGGGTGGGTGCTGGGAGCGCTGCGGCAGGGCCGCGCCGGAGTGGACCTCATCGCCGTACTGGCGCTCGGCGGCACCCTCGCGGTCGGCGAGTACCTGGCCGGTGCCCTGATCGCCCTGATGCTCGCCACCGGCCGCGCCCTGGAGGCCGCGGCCCAGCAGCGGGCCTCCCACGACCTGCGGGCCCTGCTCGAGCACGCGCCGCGCACCGCCCGGCGGCGCACCGACGGCGAGGTCCGCACGGTGCCCCTCGCCGAGGTCGCGGTCGGCGACCTCCTCGTCGTCGGCCCCGGAGAGGTCGTCCCGGTCGACGGCCTGGTGGTGGGCGCCACCGCGGTGCTCGACGAGTCGGTGCTCACCGGGGAGTCCGCGCCCGTGGAGCGGGTGCACGGCCAGACGGTGCGCAGCGGCGTGGTCAACGCGGGCAGCGCCTTCGAGCTGCGCGCCACGGCGACCGAGCAGGACAGCACGTACGCCGAGATCGTACGGCTCGCCCAGCAGGCGGGCGCCGAGTCGGCGCCCGTGGTGCGGCTGGCCGACCGCTACGCGGCCTGGTTCCTGCCGCTGTCCGTGGCGACCGCCGGCCTGGCCTGGCTGCTCAGCGGCTCCGCGGTGCGGGCGGTCGCGGTGCTCGTGGTCGCCACGCCCTGCCCGCTGCTGCTCGCCGCGCCGGTGGCCATCGTCTCCGGACTGTCCCGGGCGTCCCGCCTCGGCGTGGTGGTCCGCGACGGCGGCGCCCTGGAGAACCTCGGCCGGGCCCGGACCCTGCTGCTCGACAAGACCGGCACGCTCACCGGTGGCCGCCCGCGCGTGCTCGACGTTTCCGCGGCGCCCGGCTGGAAGCCCGCCGACGTGCTGCGCCTGGCGGCGACGGTCGACCAGTACTCGCCCCACGTCCTGGCGCACGCCGTCGTCGACGCGGCCCGGGAGCGCGGGCTGGAGCCGGCCGAGGTGACGGACGTGGCGGAGGAGCCCGGCCGGGGGGCCCGCGGAGTCGTCGAGGGCCGGCGGGCCACCGTGGGCCGTCTGGAACCCGGCGTCCAGCCTCCGGCGTGGGCCCGGAGCGTCGAGAACCGGGCGCTGCTCGACGGCGCCGCCGTCGCCTGGCTCACCATGGACGGCGTGCCCGTGGGCGCCGTCCTCCTGCGCGACCCGATCCGCCCCGACGCGCCCCGGACCCTGCGCCGTCTGCGGACCGCGGGCATGGAGCGGATCGTGATGCTCACCGGCGACCGGACCGAGCCCGCCCGCGAGGTCGCCGCCGTCCTCGGTCTGGACGACGTACGCGCCGAACTCGCCCCGGCCGGCAAGGTGGCCGCCGTCCGCGCCGAGCGGGAGCGCGCGGTCACGGTGATGGTGGGCGACGGCGTGAACGACGCGCCCGCCCTGGCCGCGGCGACCGTGGGGGTGGCGATGGGAGCACGCGGTTCCACCGCCTCCTCCGAGGCCGCCGACGTCGTCCTGACCACGGACCGGGTGGACCCGCTGGCCGACGCCGTCGCCATCGCCGTCCGCGCCCGGCGCATCGCCGTGCAGAGCGCCCTCGGCGGCATGGTGATGTCCCTGGCGGCGATGGCCGCGGCGGCCGTGGGACTCCTGCCGCCCGCCGTGGGCGCCCTGCTGCAGGAGGGCATCGACGTGGCCGTCATCCTCAACGCGCTGCGGGCCCTGCGGGTCGACCAGGCGAGCCGGCCCACCCTGGAACCCGCGACGGAGGCCCTGATCCGGCGCTTCGCCGCCGAACACGACGACCTGCAGGACGTCCTGGAGGCCGTACGCGGCGCCGCGGCGCACCTCGCCGACGGCGGCGGCGCGCAGGCGCTCGCCTCGGTCCGCGAGGTGCACCGGCTGCTCACCGAGCGGCTGCTGCCCCACGAGTACGCCGAGGAGCACCAGTTGTACCCGGCGCTGATGCCCACCCTCGGCGGGCCCGAGGCGACGGCCACCATGAGCCGCGCCCACGCGGAGATCGAACGGCTGGCCCGGCGCATCGCCACCCATCTCACGCTCGCGGACGCGGACGGCGGGCTCGCACCGGAGCAGCTGGAGGACCTGCGGGCCTGCCTGTACGGCCTGCACACCGTGCTCCGGCTGCACTTCACCCAGGAGGAGGAGAACTACTTCTCCCTCGCTCCCTGAGAGGTGGGTGGCGTCCGGCCGGTTCGGCCGGGGTGACACCCGGTCAACTCCCGCCGCGGTACCGCCTGTCGGATCCGCCACAGGTCCCTCGCGGGGGGTGGGCCGGTCGGTCGGCACTGCCGCCGGACGGCCCGGCGGCAGTGCCGACCGGTCCCTGGAGGGCCGCCTCGCCCCGCGCTTTGCTGGAGGTGTCGGAGGAGGATGCGATGAACAGCGTGACTTCGGCTCCGCGCGCTCGCGGGCGGCGTCCATGGGTGTGCACCGCGGCGCTGACGCTGCCGCTTGTCGTCGTCGGCGCGTGCGGTACGGGCACGGGCCCCGCCGGGCAGGACGGCGGCCGGGCGGCCGGCTCGGCCACCGGGACGCCGGGAGGGACCTCCGGGGGGACCTCGACGGACCCGTCGGGGAGCGCCTCCGGAGCGCCCGGACCGTCCGTCGGCGGCGCCCCCGGAAGCACGGGCCCCGGAACCGGAACAGGGAAGGGAACCGCCCGGCCCCCGGCCGGCGGTGGGTCGGCGAGCGGGGCCCGCGGCGTCCGCACCGGCGTGTACTTCCTGCACGGCGAGCAGGTCTCGCCCGCCCCGCGCACCGTGACCGCCCCGGCCACCGCCGCCGGTGCCGTCCGGGCCCTGCTGGCCGGCCCCGGCCGGTACGAACGGGCACACGGCCGCACCACGGCCATCCCGTCCGGGACCGTGCTGCGCTCCGTCGTGATCCGCGACCGCGTCGCCACCGTCGACCTGTCCGGCCGGTACGACGACGGCGGCGGCAGCCTGTCCCTGCGGGCACGGCTCGCGCAGGTCGTCTTCACGGTGACCCGCTTCCCCGGCGTGCGGAAGGTGGGGTTCGCGCTCGACGGCACGCCGGTCAGGCACTTCGGCGGGAAGGGCGTCGTGCTCAACGGGCCCGTGGGCCGGACCGACTTCGAGGATCTCGCCCCGGCCGTCCTGGTGGAGTCGCCGATGATCGGCGACACCGTCGGAAGTCCGCTCCGGGTGCGTGGCAGCGCCGACACCTTCGAGGCCGTCTTCCGCCTTAGGGTCACCGACGCCACCGGCCGTACCGCCGCCGACGTCATGGTGCGCGCCACGTCGGGCACCGGCACCCGCGGCACCTTCGACGTGACGTTCCCCTACAAGGCCGCCCACACCGGACCCGGCCTGCTGAGGGCGTACTTCCTCTCGCCCGTGGACGGCAGGCCGGTGACGGTCGACACCGTGCCGCTGACCGTGCGGCGCTGACCGCCGGAGCCGTGGCGGAGCCGTCCTTGCGGTGCCGCCACGGCTCCGGCGCCTCGCTAGCGCAGCACCTCCGTGAGCGGGCGCCGGGGCAGCGGCCGGGCGCCGGGCGCGTAGCCGAGGCGGAGGATCATCTGCGGGAACTCGCCCGCGCTGAGCGTCTGCCGCACCTGCTCGCGCAGCCAGGGAAGTTCGAGGGGCTGGGTGTGGAAGGCCGCCATGACGTCCCGGGCGGCCGCGAAGAGCATGATCCGTTCGAGTGCCTGACCGGCTCTCAGCCAGGCCGACCGGTCGTCCCGGTCCGTGCCCAGGACGGCGACCAGCCCGGTGCGGGCGGGCCACCTGCGGGGCGGGGTGGGGAACATGCGCGTGAGGCCCGCGTAGTCCCGTCCCGCGGGGCCGCCGCTGCCGGGTGTCTCGGCGCCGCTGTCGCTGCCGGTGGGCCGGCCGCCGCTGTCGCCCTCGGGGGGCCGGACGCCGGCGCCGCTGCCGGGGGGCCCGCCGGTCGCGGCGGCCGGCATCCCCTCGCGCCGCGGGTGCCCCAGGCGCCAGGTCCACAGCGCCTGTTCGGGGTGGTGCGCGGGGTCGGTGCGGTGCACGTCCTGGCCGGCCCGCACCAGCTCGGCCAGGTGCCGCCGGCTCGTGCTGTCGTCGACGAGGTGCAGCCCGGCGCTCTCTCCGTGGGCCTGCACGCTCAGCGCGTCGACCAGGTGGGAGGGCAGCGGGTCGGTGAGGAACGGCCCGGGCACGGTGTGGCGCCGGCGCAGTGCGGCGTACATGCCCTGCTCCTCGGAGGTGGCCTCGGCGTAGGCCCCCCAGGTGACCCGGGCCAGGAAGGCGGGGTCCCGGGGGTCGGGGAAGGGCTGAACGACCGGCTTGAAGCCCAGGTGCCGCATGGCGAGCCGGACGTTGAACAGCGCCGCGCCGCAGCTGATCACCATCTCCCGGCCGAAGGGGTCGGTGAGCAGCAGCCGCCGGTCGACGTCGGCGTGCAGCTCGATGGCCCGGTCCCCGTCCGCCACGAAGAGCCAGGGCTGGGTGTCGTGGACCGAGGGTGCGGTGACGGCCGCGCGGACGAGGTACGTGCTGGCGTGGCTGGGGCGTGCGCTGGCGACGGACATGAGCGAGCCGCCCTTCTGGTGCGTCCTCCTTTCATGGTCGGCCCGCGCCGGGCCCGGTGGCATGGGCCGCTCGACCCCCTCCCGGGCCGAGGGGCCTCTCGGCCCGGGGCCCCGGCGCGGTCCGGAGGGGCCGTTCGGCTCTGGTGCCGCCGGGTGCGGGGGCGCAGGGTGAGGAGCAGGGAGCGAAGCTCGTACGGGAGTGATCATCATGGAAGCCAAGCAGTGGACCGTGCAGATCTTCATCACCGAGGACGGCGACGACACGCACGCGCGAGCCGTGCTCACCACCCGCGACACCGCGGCCCTCACCGGGCGCGGGGCGGCGCGGCGCAATCCGATCGACCGGCCGATCCCCGAGATCGGCGACGAACTGGCGGTCAGCAGGGCTCTGGAGGACCTCTCCCTCCGGCTGCACGACGTGGCCGCCGACGACATCGTGGAGCTGGCCGGACCCGTGGACGCGGGCCCCGTGCAGGCATGACGGTCCCCGCCGGTCCGGGCGGGAAGCGCACTCGTGCACCTGGGCACAGGACGGCACGTCACCCTGTGAGGTGACGTGCCGTCCTGTGCCCGCGCCGCGCGCCGGGGCCGTCAGTCGTGCGGCACCAGCGCGACCGGGCGGGTGACGTGGTGGATCATGGCGTGGGCGACCGGGCCGGTGTGCGAGCCGACCGCGGCGTGCCTCCTGCGCCGGCCCACGACCAGCAGCCCCGCCCCGGCGACGGCCCGTACGAGCACGTGGGCCGGGCGTCCCTCGAGGAGGGTCTCCTCGACGAACACGGACGGGAACTTCCGGCGCCACGGCTCGACCAGGGCGGTGAGCTCCCGCTCCGCCTCCTGCCGGATCCGGGCCCGGTGCCCGGCGTCCGGGAGGCCCTCGGTGAGCGGGACGTGCCAGGCGTGCACGACGCGCAGCGGTGCCCGGCGCAGCTCGGCGGCGCGGAAGGCGAACTCCAGGACGTCGTCGCACGGTACGCCGACGTCGACGGCGACCGCGACGTCCCGCGGGGAGGTGCGCGCCGAGGGCTTGCCGGTGCCGTCGGGCAGGTGTTCGGACTCCGCGGTCTCCTCGGCGCGGACCAGGACGACCGGCCGGTCGGCGTGCGCCGCGGTGGACATCGCGACCGACCCCGCGACGAAGCCGCCGACCGAGCCGAGTCCCTGACTGCCGAGGACCAGCAGCTCGGCGTGCTCCGCCTCGTCGAGGAGCGCGGGACCGGGCTGCTTGCGCACCTGCTCGGCCGCGATGGAGAGCTGCGGGTACAGCTCGCTCAGCCGGTCGGCGGCGGCGCGCAGCACCCGGTGTGCCTGGAACTGCGGCACCCGCACCTCGGGCAGGCCCGCGGCGGCGTCCCGGTCGGGCAGTCCCTCCCAGGCGTGCACCAGCCGGAGCGGCAGTCCCCGGCGCAGCGCCTCCCTGGCCGCCCAGTGGGCCGCGGCGAGGCTCTCGCGGGAACCGTCCAGACCGGCCACGACCGGCTTCGGCATGACGGTCACCTCCCATGGTCCCTTTGGCGGCACGGGGTCCGGCGGGCGCCCGCCGCGGCCCGTGCGGATGCGGCTCAGAAGTGCGGTACGACGGCGACGGGGCAGCCGACGTGGTGGATCGCGGCGTGGGTGACCGGGCCGGTGCGCGGGCCCACGGGCCGCTCGACGAGGCGGTGGCCGACGACCAGGAGCCCGGCTCCGGTGGCCGCCCGCATGAGGGCGCCGGCCGGCCGGTCCTCCACCACGGTCTGCCGGACCTCCACGTCCGGGTACTTCTCCCGCCACACCTGCAGGACGGCGGTGAGGAACCCCAGCCACTCCTCGGCCTGCTGCGGGTCGCTCATCAGACCGACGTCGCCGGGGCCGAGGGCGATGGGGCTGGGCGCCTGCCATGCGTACAGGGCCCTGAGCGGCGCGCGGCGCAGCCGGGCCTGCTCGAAGGCGAACTCCACGACCTCGTCGCAGGGGTCGCCGACGTCGACGCCGAGCACCACGTCCCGGTATCCGGTGCTGACGGAGGCGCTGCCGTCGTCCGCCGGAAGGTGTTCGTCCGCCGCCTCCTCCCCGGCCCGTACGAGGACGACGGGGCGTACCGACCTGGCCACCACGCCGAGGGCCACCGAGCCCACGACGAATCCGGTGAAGCCGCTCAGCCCGCGGGAGCCGAGCACCAGCAGCTCGGCCTGCTCGGCCGCCTTCAGCAGGGCCGCGGTGGCCGGACCCTCGGCCTGCTCGGCGTACACGTGCGGCGGGCCGGGGCGGGCCCGGTGGACCTGCCGTTCGGCCTCGCGCAGGACGCGGGCCGCCAGATGCCGCTGGGCCGCGTCGGCGGTCGCCCCCTCCCCCTCGCGGGGGTGCCAGCTGCGGGCGTGGAACAGCAGCAGCGGCCGGTCGCGCCGCACGGCCTCGCGGGCCGCCCATTCCGCGGCGGACAGGCTCTCCGCGGAACCGTCGACTCCGGCGACAACGGGCGGAAGCATGACGCCCACCTCCTGAGCTCAGGTCAACTCCCGGTGTCAGCGTCCCGCCGATCCCGCCGGGCGGGCAGGGGCTGTCAGGTCCCCGCCGGGGCCCGACCGGCCCCTCCCGGTCGCCTCTCATTCCGGGAGCACCAGGTGGGAGGTCTCCCCCGGCTGGACGCAGACGTCGCGGTCGGCCAGCCGGACCTCGATCGGCGAGCGGTCCGACGGGGGCACGGCGATCTCCATGCCGCCGTGCTCCATCCGCAGCCGTACGCCCCAGTGGCCCTGGTAGCGGATGGCGAAACCGTAGGACGACAGTTCGGGCAGCGGCACCGGGTCGAGCCACAGGGCGCCCTCGCGGGTCTCCAGTCCGGTCAGCCCCCGCTGGACGAGGTCGAGCGTGCCGGCCATGGCGCCGAGGTGGATTCCCTCGCCGGTGGTGCCGCCCTGCACGTCGGCGATGTCGGCGCGCAGCGCCTCCTGGCAGTAGGCCCACGCGCCGGAGCGCCGGACCCGGCTGAGGATCCAGCCGTGCACCAGGCCGCTGAGGGTGGAGCCGTGGCTGGTGCGGCCGAGGTAGTAGTCGACGGTGTGCAGCCAGACGTCGTCGTCGACGCGGTAGCCCAGCCGGGCGAGGACGGAACGGAGTTCGCAGGGGGAGAACAGGTAGCCGAGCATGAGCACGTCGGCCTGTTTGGAGGCCTTGTAGCGGTTGACGCTGTCGCCCTCCGCCTCCAGGATCCGGTCCAGGCGGCGGATGTCGTCGTAACGCTTGCGGTAGTCGTCCCAGTCGAGTTCGGCGAGGTCGCCGTAGCCCTCGAACTGGCTGACGACGCCGTCGTGGAAGGGGACGTACAGGGTGCGGGAGACGTCCTCCCACTGCTCCAGCTCGCCGCCGTCCAGGCCGATGCGCTCGACCAGCTCGCGCCGGCGCGGTTCGGGCAGGATCCGCATCGTCTCCAGCGCGCGGGTGAGCACCCAGGCGGCGGTGACGTTGGTGTAGGCGTTGTCGTCGAGGCCGGGCCGGACGGCGCCCGGATAGGCGTCGTGGTACTCGTCGGGGCCCATCACGCCCAGGATCCGGTGCCGTCGCATGCCGTCGTCCCAGGTGGCCGAGTCCGCCCAGAAGCGGGCGATCTGCAGCAGCATCTCGGCGCCCTTGGTGTGCAGGAACTCCGCGTCCCCGCTGGCCTCGCAGTACTGCCACACGTTGTACGCCACCGCCGAGCCGACGTGGTGCTGGAGCCGCGAGTTGTCCGGCAGCCAGCGCCCGGAGCGGGGGTTGAGGTGCAGCCGCTGCGTCTCCTCCCGTCCGTCGCTGCCGCTCTGCCACGGGTACATCGCGCCGCGCCGGCCGAGCGCGCGCGCCGCCGAGCAGGCCGCCTCCAGGCGCCGGTGGCGGTAGCGCAGCAGTGCGCGGGAGACCTCGGGGAAGTGCAGGTTCAGGTACGGCAGCACGAACAGCTCGTCCCAGAACACATGGCCGCGGTAGGCCTCTCCGTGCAGGCCCCGGGCGGGCACGCCCACGTCGAGGTCGGCGGTGTGCGGGGAGAGGGTCTGCAGGACGTGGAAGAGGTGCAGGCGCAGGATGCGGCCGGGTTCCCCGGGGACGTCGAGGCCGGCGCGGCGCCACATCAGGTCCCAGGCGGTGAGGTGGGCCTCCAGCAGCTCCTCGAAGCCCGCGGCCGCGGCCACCCGGTCGATCGCGGCGCGCAGCGGGTCGCTGATGGCGGGGTCGCGCGAGGTGTGCACGGCGACGGTCTTGTCGACGGTGACCGTGCGTCCGGGCGTCAGGCGCAGCGTCACGTCCTGCAGGGCCCGCGGGGGCTCGTGCCGGGTCGCGACGGGCGCGACGGCGGTGAGGCGGGTGGCCATGGCGATGCGGATGTCGGAGGTGCGGGTCCGGCACCGCAGCCACACGGTGCCGGGGGCGGACGTACCGGTGTGCACATGGGTCAGGTGGCGGCCCTCCAGGTCCCGGTAGCGCCGCACGCCGGCGTTGACGACGCCGCCGTCGAGGGCCGCCTCGACGTCGAGGCCGACGTCCTCCGTGCCGCCCTCGAGCGTGAACTCGGTGCGCAGCGCCGCCAGATGGGCGTCGGCCAGGCACACCAGGCGCTGCTGGCGCACGGACAGCGCCCGGCCCCCGTCGAGCGCGAACCGGGTCCGCCGCTCCAGCAGCCCCGACTCCAGGTGCAGCACCTGCCGGTGCTCCAGCACCGCTGCCGTGTCCGGGGTGAGCCAGAAGCCGCCGGCGGTCCGGAAGCGCAGCGGCAGCCAGTTGGGCAGGTTGACCAGGTCCTCGTTCTCGACGCGGCGGCCCGCGACGTGCGAGGTGAGGCGGTTGTAGCAGCCGGCCACGTAGGTGCCCGGATAGTGCACGTCGTCCGCGGCGCACTCGGGGAGCGCCCCGCGGGTGGCGAAGTAGCCGTTGCCGAGCGCGCACAGCGACTCCCTGAGCCGCTCCTGAGCGGGGCGGTAGCCGTCGTACTCCCAGGTCCGGCCCGTCACTGCGGTGGCCCCCCTTCGGGCAGGGCGGGTGCGCGGGTCACACCCGTTGCGGCACGACCGCCACGGGGCACAGCGCGTGGTGCAGCAGCGTGTGGCTCACCCGGCCGAGCTGGAGGCCGAAGTGGCCCACCCGGCGCCGGGCTCCGACGATCACGAGGTCGGCGGCGGCCGAGCGGTCCACCAGGACCCGGCGGGCCGGACCCTCGACCGTGGCGCGGCGCACCCGGACCGCCGGGTGGTCGGCCATCGGCTCGCGCAGCAGTTCGTCGAGCAGGGCCAGGGCCCGCTCCTCGTGGACGCGCGCCGGTTCCTCGGCCGCCCGGTCGGACGCCTCCTGCGCGGGGCAGCGCCAGGCGCGGACGACGTCGAGGACGCCGCCGCGGGCCTCGGCCTCGCGGAAGGCGAACCGTACGGCCTCGGTGGCCGTGTCGGGGTCTCCCAGGCCGAGCAGAATCCGCTCGTGGGTGCCGGCCAGGCCGGCCGGGTCGCCGCGGACCACGATCACCGGGCAGTGTGCCCGGCCCGCGACGGCCAGGCTCACCGAGCCGAGGAGCAGCCCCTTCAGCTCGCCGCGGCCGCGGGAGCCGGTCACCAGGGCGGAGGCGTTGTTGGCCTCGCGCAGCAGGGCGGAGACGGCTTCCTCGGGGACGATCTCGGTGGACACCTTCACGTCCGCGTCGCGCCGCTGGGCCCGCTCCGCCGCGGAGGCGACGATGTGCTCGGCCATGACCTGCTCGGAGGGCCGGTCCCGGCTGCCCGTCGGGTAGGTGCCTTCGTAGCGTTCCCAGAGGGAGGCGTACACCAGCCGCAGCGGCAGACCGTGCCGGGCGGCCTCGTCCACCGCCCAGTCGATCGCCGTCAGACTCGGATCCGATCCGTCGACGCCGACGACCAAGGGCAGATCCATCGTGCCCACCGCCTTTCGTCGGGCTGCCACGCACTGCGGCAAAAATCCCACTGTCGACCGTCGCATCCGCCCCCGTCGGCCACGAGGGGCGGTTCGGCCCCTTCCCGGGACGTTCGGCCCATGCCGTCGCGCACCCCGGCGGGACCACGCTGTTCGCGTGGCCCGTGGTGAGGGATCGCGCGGCCCGGAGCGAGGGAGCGGCAGGATGCCCGTGACGCCCCGGATCGTGGTCGTCGGGGTCGGAAACTCCTTCCGCCACGACGACGGTGTCGGGTGGGCCGTGGTCGACCGCCTGGCGGAGCGTGCCGCCGGCCGTTCGCTGCCGCCGGGGACCGCCCTGGAGACCTGTGACGGCGAGCCGGCCCGGCTGCTCGGCCTGTGGGAGAACGCCGGGCTCGCCGTCGTCCTCGACGCCGCGCACGCGCACCCCCCGCGTCCGGGCCGGGTCCACCGGCTGGTGCTGGACGCGGCGCGGCTGCCGCGGACCGGGTCGACCAGCTCGCACGGCCTGGGCCTGGGCGAGGCGGTCGAACTGTCCCGGGCCCTGGACCGGCTGCCCGACCGCCTGGTGGTGTACGCCGTCGAGGGCTCCGACCAGTCGCTGGGGACCGGTCTGTCGGCCCCGGTCGCGGCACGGGTGGACGAGCTGGCGCGCAGCGTGGAGGAGGAGATCCTCCGGTACCGCGCGCGGGAAGCCCCCGACGACCCCGAGGACGACGGCTGCGAGGACGTGCCGGGCGCGGAGGACGGGCCGTGACCGGGCGGATCATCCGGCGCGTCGAGGTGTTCGGGCGGGTCCAGGGAGTCGGCTTCCGGCCCTACGTCCACCGGTCGGCGACCGCGCTCGGTCTGGACGGCTGGGTCCGCAATGTGGACGGTCACGTCGAGCTGGTCGCCGCCGGCGGACCCGCGGCGGTGCGCGCGCTGGTGGCGGGCATCCGCGCGCATCCGCCGCCGCTGTCCGCGGTCCGCCGCGTGGAGGTCGGGGAGAGTCCCGGCGGCGAGGTTCCGGCCCGCGGCAGCGGGTTCACCGTGCGGGCGAGCCGGACGGACCCGGCCGCGGCGCCGCGCGAGGTGCCGCCGGACGCCGCCGTCTGCGCGGCCTGTCTGCGGGAGATGTCCGACCCGGCGGACCGGCGCTACCGCTACCCCTTCGTCAACTGCGCCGACTGCGGCCCCCGCGCCACCGTGATCGAGGACCTGCCGTACGACCGCGCGCGCACCGCCATGCGCCGCTTCGGCCTGTGTCCGGCGTGCGCGGCCGAGTACGCGGACCCGGCGGACCGGCGTTTCCACGCCGAGCCGCTGGCGTGTCCCCGCTGCGGCCCGAGGCTCGCCTGGCAGGACAGGCGGGGTGAGGACGCGCTGCGGGCGGCGGTCGGGGCGGTGGCCGACGGCCGGATCGTCGCCGTGAAGGGGCTCGGCGGCTATCAGCTGGTGTGCGACGCCGGCGACCCGGCCGCGGTGGCCGAGCTGCGGCGCCGCAAGCGGCGGCCGGCCAAGCCGTTCGCGGTCATGGTGCGCGACCTCGCCGCCGCACGGCGGCTGGCGCGGGTGGGCCGCGCGGAGGAGGAGGTGCTGAGCTCGCCGCAGCGGCCCGTGGTGCTGCTCGCCGCCCGCTCCCCGCGCCGGGCCGGTCCGGGCCGCGGCCTCGCCCCGCAGGTGCACCCGGGCACCTGCCGGGTCGGTCTCTTCCTGCCCACCACCGGACTGCACCACCTGCTGCTGCGTGAGCTGGACCGGCCGCTGGTCGTCACCAGCGGCAACCTGTCCGACGAACCCATCGCCACGGACGAGCGGGCGGCACGGCGGGCGCTGGCAGGGGTGGCGGACGGCTTCCTCACGCACGACCGGCCGATCCGCGCCCGCTACGACGACTCCGTCGTCCACGTGGTGCGCGGCCGCACGCTGGTGCTGCGACGGGCCCGCGGCTACGCGCCCGCCCCCCTGCCCCTCCCGGTTCCGGCCGCGCCGCCCCTGGTGGCCACCGGCGCCCAGCTCAAGCACACGCTCACCCTGGCCGAGCACGGGCGGGCGCACCTCGGGCCGCACACCGGGGACCTGGCGGACGCGGCGACGTACGAAGCGTTCGAGACGTCGTACGCCGATCTCGCGCGCCTCACCCGGATCACTCCCGCCGTCGTCGCGCACGACCCGCACCCGGGCTATCTGTCCACCCGGTGGGCCCGCGAGCTGCCCGTGGAGCGCCGCGTTGCCGTGCAGCACCATCACGCGCACGTGGCGGCGGTGGCGGCCGAGCACGGGCTGACCGGGCCCTTCGTCGGCGTGGCCTACGACGGGCTCGGCCTCGGCGACGACGGCACCCTGTGGGGCGGCGAGGTCCTGGTCGCGGACCTGACCGGCTACCGCCGGGTGGGACGCTTCGCGCGGGCGCCGCTGCCCGGTGGCGAGGCCGCGGTCCGCCATCCGGCCCGGATGGCGCTCGGCTATCTGCACGGGTCGGAGCCGCTCGGCGTGCCCCGGCCGGGGCACGCGCTGGTCCGGCCGTTCACGGACCGCCTCGACCCACGGACGGTGCGCGCGGTCCGGACCATGGTGGAGCGGGACGTGCGCTGCCCCCGGGCCTCCAGCGCCGGCCGGCTGTTCGACGCCGTGGCGAGCCTGCTCGGCCTCGGGGACACGGTGTCCTACGAGGGGCAGGCGGCCGTGGCGCTGGAGAGCGCCGCGGGTGCCCTGCGCGCGGGCGCGCTGCCGTGGCGGCTGGTGCGGGCGGACCCGCTGTGGGTGTACGACCCCTCCCCCACGCTGGCCGCCCTCCTCGAAGGGCGGGCGGCCGGCGTTCCCGTGGCGCGTCTGGCCGCCGCCTTCCACGGCACCGTCGCGGAGGTCACCGACGCGCTCGTCGGGCACGCCGTCGCCGCGGGCGGCCCGCGCACGGTGTGCCTGGGCGGCGGCTGTTTCCAGAACCGGCGGCTGCTGGCCGACGTGAGCCGGCTGCTGCGCGCCCGGGGCCTTCGGGTCCTGACCGGTCACGCCGTCCCGGTCAACGACGGCGGCATCAGCTACGGGCAGGCGGCGGTGGCGTCCGCCCTGCTCGCGCGGGAGGAGTGAACGCGATGTGCCTGGGCATCCCCGGCCGGATCACCGACGTCCGCGAGGAGGCGGGCGTGCGGATGGGCACGGCCGACTTCGGCGGGGTGCGCCGCGAGGTGTGCCTCGCCTACACCCCGGAGGCGGGCGTGGGCGCGTACGTCGTCGTGCACGTCGGCTTCGCCATCACCCGGATCGACGAGGCCGAGGCCGAACGCACCCTGGAGGTGCTGCGCGCGATGGCCGACGCCGTGGAGAACGAACTGGGAGAGCCCCTGCCGACCCGGACGCCCGAACCGCCGGGCCCCCGGCGCCCGGGCCCGCCTGGGTGATTCCGGGGGGCCGGTCGGCCCGGTGCCGTGCCCGGTCAGCCCCTGGGGGGCCGGGGACGCCCGCACGAGGCTGAAGTCGACGGCCCCGGAGGGAGAGCGCGATGACCGGCACCCAGGAACCACCCGTCCACGCCCTGCTGACCGACGGCACCACCGTCGGGATCCGGCGGGCGGTCCCGGGCGACCACGACCAAGTGCTGCGCCTGTACGAGGAGATGTCCGACACGAACCTGCGGCTGCGGTTCTTCTCCCTCAGCCGCGCCTCCGCCCGGCAGGCGGCCGAGCGTGCCGCCGCGCCGCGACGCCCCGGCCACGAGGCCCTGGTGGCCGAGCACGCCGGCCGTGTGGTGGGCCTCGCCGAGTACGAGGCCGACCCGAAGGGCACGGCCGCGGAGATCGCGCTCGCCGTCGCCGACGACTGGCACCACCGCGGTGTGGCCACCCTACTGCTCGAACACCTCGCGGACACCGCCCGCACCGCGGGCATCTCCGCCTTCACCGCCGACGCCCTGGCGGAGAACCACGCCATGCTGAAGGTGTTCCACGACCTCGGACTGCGCGTCACCCGCCGCTACGACGGGCCCGAGGTGCACTGCCTGGTCGAACTGACCGAGGACGAGACCTACTTGACGGCGGTGGACACCCGCGGACGCGCAGCCGACCTCGTGAGCCTGCGGCCCCTGCTGCGGCCCCGGTCCGTCGCGGTGATCGGCGCGGGCCGCCGCCCCGGCTCGGTCGGCCGGGCGATCCTGCGCAACATCCGCACGGGCTCCTACACCGGCCGGCTGTTCGCCGTGCACCCCGAGGCCCGGTCCGTCGCCGGGGTGCACGCGTACCCGTCCGTCGCCGCGCTGCCGCAGGTGCCCGAACTCGCCGTCGTGGCCGTCCCCGCGGCGGCCGTGCCGCAGGTCGCCGAGGAGTGCGGCGCGGCCGGCGTGGCCGCGCTGCTCGTCGTCACGGCCGGTCTCGACCTCCACCAGTCGGGCGCCCTGCTGGGGGCCTGCCGCCGGTACGGGATGCGGCTGGTGGGCCCCAACTGCCTGGGCCTGGCCGACACCGAGCAGGACGTCCGCCTGGACGCCACCTTCGCCGCCCGCCATCCCGGACCGGGCACCGCCGGGGTCGCCGTGCAGTCCGGCGGAGTCGGCATCGCCCTGCTCGCCGGGCTGGCCCGGCTCGGCATCGGCGTGTCCACCTTCGTCTCGCTCGGCGACAAGTACGACGTCAGCGGCAACGACATGCTCCAGTGGTGGGAGGCCGACGGGCACACCGATCTGGCGCTGCTGCACCTGGAGTCCTTCGGCAACCCGCGCGCCTTCTCCCGCACCGCCCGCCGGGTGGCCCGCGCCATGCCGGTGCTCACCGTGGACGCCGGACGCTCGGAGGCGGGGCGCCGGGCCGCCGCGTCGCACACGGCGGCGGCCGCCACCCGGACCATGACCCGCCGGGCCCTGTTCACCCAGGCCGGAGTCACGGCCACCCGGTCGATCGGAGAACTCCTCGACGCCGCGGCCCTGTTGCACTCCCAACCGCTGCCTGCCGGCACCCGGGTCGCCGTGGTCAGCAACGCGGGCGGGGCGGGCGTGCTCGCCGCCGACGCCTGCGCGGACGCGGGGCTCGTCGTGCCGCCGCTCACCACGGGGCTCGTGGACGAGCTCCTCGCGCTGCTGCCCGGGGGCGCCACCGCCACCAACCCCGTCGACGCCACCGCGACCGTCGGCGAGGAGCAGCTCCGCGCCTGTGTGGACCGCCTGGCCCGGCACGGGGCCGTGGACGCCGTGCTGGTGGCCCTGGTCCCCACGGCGCTCGCCGCGGCCACCGGGGAGGACCTGGTGCGGTCCCTCACCCACCGCCCCGGCCCGCCGCCCCGTCCGGTGCTCGCGGTGCTGCCCGCGCAGGCGGCCCGGGTCGAGCTCCTCCCGGCGCACGACGACGGGACGGTACCCGCGTACAGCGACGCCGAGGACGCCGCGCGGGCCCTGGCCCACGCGGCCGCCCGAGCCCGCTGGCTCGACCAACTCCCCGGCTTAATACCGGAACTGACGGAGGTGGAGAGCGACCGGGCGCGCGAGCTGGTCGCCGCGTTCCTGGACGAGCACCCCGAGGGCGACTGGCTGGACCCGCCGGCCACGGCCGCCCTGCTGGGCTGCTACGGCATCCGGCAGATCCCGTGGGCCTGGGCCCGGGACGAGGACGAGGCGGTCGACGCCGCGGAGCGGCTGGCCGGGCCCGACGGGCGCGTCGTGATGAAGGCCCACTGGCCGGGGCTGCTGCACAAGAGCGAGCAGCACGCCCTCCATCTGGACCTGCGCAACGCCCCGCAGGTCAGGGCCGCCCACCGGGACCTGGTCACCCGGTTCGGCGACCGGCTGACCGGTGTGGTGGTCCAGCCGCTCGCCGAGCGCGGCACGGAGCTGTTCGCCGGAGTCGTGCAGGACGAGGTGTTCGGGCCGCTGGTGGTCTTCGGGCTCGGCGGCACGGCCACCGAACTGCTCGCCGACCACGCGGGGCGGCTCGCCCCGCTCACCGACCGGGACGTGCGCGAGCTGATCACGTCCCCCCGGTGCTCCGCGTTGCTCTTCGGCTACGCCGGCAGCCCGGCCGCCGACCTCGAAGGGCTGGAGCAGCTGCTGCACCGCCTGTCCCGGATGGCCTGCGACCTGCCGCAGCTCGCCGAGGCCGACCTCAACCCGGTGCTGGCCGGACCGCACGGCGTCACGGCGCTCGACGTCCGTGTGCGGCTCGTGCCGCGGCACCCGCACGACCCGTACCTGCGTCGCCTGCGCTGACCGGGTGCGCGTCTGCGCCCGGCGGAACGGGCCCTGCGCGGCGTGGCCGACGCCTGGCTGCCCGGGCTGTGAGCCACGGCGCACCGTCCCCCGCGGGCCGGTGCGCCACGGACCGCCGCGGCGGCGGGATCCCGCCCGGCGGGCCGCGGGGACACGGCCCGCCGCGGCTGAGTCCAGGGACCCTCGGACGCCGGGAGGAGCCTGTCGGCCCACGCGCCCGGGGTCCGGTTCGGGGCACGGTGGAAGCTGGACGTCCAGAAGGGAGGCCGACCATGACCGCATTCGCCACCGGCAGGGACATCGTCGTGGGCGTCGACGGTTCCGAGGCGTCCGCGGCCGCCCTGCGCTGGGCCGCCGAACAGGCCCGCGCCGTGCACGCGGAGGTCGTCGCCGTACACGCCTGGGAGCCCACGGGGCCGCACATCGCTCCGTACGCCCCGGTGTCGGCCCGCCCGACGGCCGAGGCCGAACGCGACGCGGCCGCGCGGCTGCTCGCCGACACCGTGCGCTCCGCCCTCGGCTCGCGGAAGAGCCCGGGCATACGCGCCGAACTGGTCGAAGGGCCCGCCGCACGCGTCCTCCTGGACCGGGCGCGCGGCGCGCTGCTGCTCGCCCTGGGGCACACCCTGCACGGGCCGGGCGACCAGGGCGCCATCGGCGCGGTCGGCCGTGAGTGCCTGCGGCACGCCATGGTCCCGGTGGTCGAGGTGCCCGCCACCGGCCGGCCCACCGGCCCGGCCCGGGGCAGCCGAACCCGCCAGATCGCCTGCGCCGCCGTCTGAGGCACGAGGAGGCGTCGTGGACGTCCTGGTCGGTTACGCGTCCGCGCACGGCTCCACCCGGGAGATCGCCGAACGGGCCGCCGCCGTGCTCGGCCGCGCCGGGCTGACGGCGCAGGCCCGGCCCCTGGCGGAGGTCGACGACGCCGACGCCTACCGGGCGTTCGTCCTCGGCAGCGCCGTCCACAACCAGAGCTGGCTCGCCCCGGCCCGGGACTTCGTCCGCGACCATCACGAACTGCTCGGCTCCCGGCCCCTGTGGATCTTCAGCGTCGGGATGCCGGCCGCGCTGCGCGGGCCGATGAGGCGCTGGGTGGCGAAGGAGCTCCCGGCGATCGAGGCGGGCCTGCCCGCGGTGCCGGCGTTCCGGAGCCACCGCCTGTTCTCGGGTGTCGTCACGCCGGCCCAGCTGCCGCGCACGGGACGCTTCCTGTTCCGGCTGTTCGGCGGGCAGTACGGCGACCACCGCGACTGGGACGCCGTCGAGCGGTGGGCCGCGGGCATCGCCGCCGAGCTGGCACACGAACGCCGGCCCGGGTCCTGACCGTCCACGGCGGCGTCCCGCCCTCCCCCCGTCCGCCGAGCCGAGGATGTGGCCGGCCGGGTGCAGGGTGAGCCGGGTACCGGCCGCCGCGTCGCTCGTCGTGCCGGCCCGTACCGGGCGCAGCAGCCGGACCGTGCGGTCCACGTCGGCTTCGTCGTAGAGCGGCTGGGCGGGCCGGTGCCGGGACCAGCCGTGCTCGTTGGCGTGCCGGGCGGCCTCGGTCTGCAGCCGGGGGCTGTCCCGCAGCACGATCTCGACGAGCCGGGCGCTGAACTCGGTGGTCACGACGGGGCCCCGGAATCCCTGCCGCACCGGCCGGGGGAGGTAGCCGCAGTGGTCCAGATGGGCGTGGGTGACGACCACCGCCTCGATGTCCCCGGCGTCGCAGGGCAGCCGGCGCCAGTTGCGCCGCCTCAGGTCGGCGAGGCCCTGGAAGAGGCCGCAGTCGACCAGGAAGCGGGCGTGGTCGCTCTCGACGAGGAACTTGCTGCCGGTGACCGTGCCCACGCCACCCAGGAAGGTCAGCAGGGCCGGCCGTGAACGGGCGGCCGGCGCCCGGCCGGTCCCCGCGACGGCGGTCTCCACGGCGGCGGAATCCGCGGTAGCAGTCTCCACGGCGGCGGAATCCGCCGGTGCGAGGGGCTCCCCTGCGACGGTCATTTCGTGCTCCTCGGCGTTCGGGGCCGAACGGCCCTGGCGTACGGGCGCCGGAAGTGGTGTCCTGTAGGTGACGGGAAGGACCTGAGACAGACGCGGAGAAGCGGCCGGCGAAACCGCGCACCGCGCAATCAGGATCCGCGAGAAGCGGGTGGTCCTTCCCGTCGACACGTGCCGTCAGTCGACACGTGCCGTCAAAGGGACTGGTTTCGGCGGGCCGCCGCCACCCGGTGCCGGACGATCTCCTCCTCCACCCGTTCGGCGAGGAGGCCGACCGCCGACGCGACGGGCGCGGACAGTCCCTCGCCGAGCGAGGTGTCGGCCGCCGCGACGGCGTACGCCACCAGGTGGCCCGGCAGACGGTCCAGCGCCCGGCCCAGTTCGACGGCCTCGCCCAGACCGTGGGCGCCCATCGCGCCCGGCCGACGCAGCTCGGCGCCCGGCACGTCGAGCCGGTAGACCCGCCCCGGGTCGCCGTCACGGGCGGGGGCGGACTCCAGCACGACGGCGAGTCCGGCGTGGTCCCACAGCCTGACGAGCCGCCCCGGGTCCGGGTCGGCGCACTCCGCGAGAACCGTGCCCGGCGGCAGCGGCCGGCCGGCGGCCCTCTCCCGCAACCGCGCCAGCACCGACCGGCCGAGACCCTCGTCGTGCCGCGCGGGGTCCCCGACGGCGACGACCGCGATACGTGTGGGGACGGTCATGGTTCCTCTCCCTCCACCCCCTCCGCCTGCCGCTCCCCCGGCGCGCGGACGCCCGGCCGGTCCCTCCAGCGTGCGGGGCGGCGGGCGCCCTGCCATGGGCCGAAGGGCCCCGGCGGACGGCTGCGCCGCCCTCAGCCCCCGAGGGGTCCCCGCCCGGGACCGGCCCGCGCCCGCTCCTTGGGCCGAAGGACCCACGTTCGGGCCCGGGTGGCCCGTGGTGTGCCGTGGCGCCCGGGCAGACGCTGAAGTCAGCAGGCCCACGGCAGCCCGGAGGGCGACGATGACCGACAGCCGCACGACCGCCGTACTGGACAGGAACGGTCTGGACGCTCTGGTGCGGACCCTGCGCGCGCGAGGCCGGACGGTCGTGGGGCCGACCGTCCGGGACGGTGCCGTGGTGCTCGCCGAGCTGTCCTCGGCGGACGAGCTGCCCTTCGGCTGGGGGACCGAGGTCGAGGCGGGCCGCTACCGTCTGGTGCCCCGCGCCGACGGAGCCGCGTTCGCGCACACCACCGGTCCGCACTCCTGGAAGGCGTTCCTGCATCCGGAGCGGGAGAAGCTCTGGAGCGTGGACCGCGCGCCCGACGGCGGCCTGACCGTCACCGAGGAGCGTCCCGCGCGGCCGTCGTACGCCTTCCTCGGCGTGCGCTCCTGCGACCTGCGGGCCATCGCGATCCAGGACCGGGTGCTGACCGGCGGCCGCTACGAGGACCCGGGCTACCGGGAGCGGCGGACCGGGGCGTTCCTGGTCGCCGCCGAGTGCACCGAACCGGGCGGCACCTGCTTCTGCGCCTCCATGGGCAGCGGCCCGGCGGCCGACGCGGGCTTCGACCTGGCGCTGACCGAGCTCGTCGACGGGCGCGGACACCGCTTCGTCGTCCGGGTCGGCAGCGAGGCCGGTGACGAGGTCCTCTCCGCCCTTCCGCACCGCCCGGCCGATCCCGGCGCCGACACCGCGGCGGCCCGCACGGCGGTGGACGGCGCCCGGGAGCGGATGGGCCGGTCGATGCCGCCGGTGGACCTGCGCGCCCTGATGGCCGAGAGCCTGGAGGCCGACCGCTGGGACGACGTGGCCGCCCGCTGCCTGACCTGCGGCAACTGCACCATGGTCTGCCCCACGTGCTTCTGCACCACCACCGAGGAGGTCACCGACCTCACCGGTGACCACGCCGAGCGCTGGACGCGCTGGGACTCCTGCTTCGACCTGGACTTCTCCCGCCTGCACGGCGGCCCGGTCCGGGCCTCGCCGCGCGGCCGCTACCGCCAGTGGCTCACCCACAAACTCTCCACCTGGTACGAGCAGTTCGGCAGCTCCGGCTGCGTGGGCTGCGGACGCTGCATCACGTGGTGCCCGGTCGCCATCGACATCACCGAGGAAGCGACGGCACTGCACGACGAACTCGCCGACCGGCTGCGGCGGCAGGAACGAGAGGAGCGGGAGCGATGACCTCCACCACCACCCTGGGGGCGGCCCTGCCGGCCGAGCACCGCGAGCGGCTGATGCGGGTCGCCCACGAGGTCTCCTTCGACATGGGCGCCAGGCTGTTCGAGGAGGGCCGGCACGCCGACCGTTTCTGGATCATCAAGACCGGCACCGTCGCCCTCGACCTGCACGTCCCCGGCCGGCGCGCCGCCTTGATCGAGTCCCTGGGCCACGGCGAACTGGTCGGCTGGTCCTGGCACTTCTCGCCCTACGTCTGGCAGCTGGGCGCCGAGACCATGAGCCCGGTGCGGGCCTGGGAGTTCGACGCCGCCACGGTGCGCAGGATGTGCGAGGAGGACCCGGAGTTCGGCCGGGCCGTCGCGATCTGGGTCGGCCGGGTGGTCGCCCACCGGCTGCACTCCTCCCGGATCCGGCTGCTCGACCTCTACGCCCCCTACGGCAGCGGGAGCAGGTGATGACCGAGGTCCCGGTGCCGTACCGGGTGACCCGGACGCGCCGCGAGACGGCGGACACGGTCAGTCTCGTGCTGGCGCCGGCCGGCCCGGCGGTGCTGCGCCCCTTCGAGCCCGGGCAGTTCGCCATGGTGTACGCCTTCGGGGTGGGGGAGATCCCGGTCTCGGTGTCACGCATCGACGGCCGGGAGCTGGGGCACACCATCCGCGCGGTGGGTGCCGTGTCCGCGGCCCTGACGGCCGTCGAGCCCGGCACCCAGGTCGGGCTGCGCGGCCCCTTCGGCGCCGGCTGGGACCTCGAACAGGCGGTCGGGCAGGACCTGCTGCTCGTGGCGGGCGGCATCGGTCTCGCGCCGCTGCGCCCGGTGGTCCAGGCCGTCCGGGCCGACCCGCGGGCCTACGGGCGGCTGAACCTCCTCGTGGGCGCGCGGACCCCCGCGGACCTGATCTACGCCCACCGGCTGCGCGCCTGGACGACGTCCCCGGGACCTCCGCACTGCCAGGTCACCGTCGACCGCCCCCTGCCCGGCTGGCGCGGCCACGTCGGTGTGGTCACCACCCTGCTCAACGGCGCCCGGTTCGACCCCCGCAACACCACGGCCTTCGTGTGCGGTCCCGAGGTGATGATCCGCGCCACCGCCCGCGACCTGCTGCACCGCGGCCTTCCACCCCAGCGGATCCGGGTCTCGCTGGAGCGCAACATGCGGTGCGCCACCGGGCACTGCGGCCACTGCCAGCTCGGCAGCGTGCTGCTGTGCCGCGACGGCCCGGTGATCGGCTGGGACCGGGCCGCGTCCCTCCTCTCGGTGCGGGAGTTGTGACATGACCGACGCAAGCGGCGGCACGACGTACGGCGGCGGTGACGCGACCGCTCCCCCGGCGCCGCGCCCGCCCACGCTCGCGGTGTTCAAGCTGGCCTCCTGCGACGGCTGCCAGCTCACGCTCCTGGACTGCGAGGACGAACTCCTCGCGCTCACCGGCCGGGTGCGCATCGCGCACTTCCTCGAGGCGTCCAGCGCCGTGGAGCCGGGACCGTACGACCTGGCGCTCGTCGAGGGATCGGTCACCACGCCCGCCGACGCGGCCCGGGTCCGGGAGATCCGCGCCCAGTCCCGCTTCCTGGTCACCATCGGCGCGTGCGCCACCGCCGGCGGCATCCAGGCGCTGCGCGACTTCGCCGACGTGGAGGAGTTCACCCGGGCCGTCTACGCGCGCCCCGACTACATCGACACCCTCGCCACCTCCACGCCGGTCGCGGCCCATGTGGACGTCGACTTCGAGCTGCGCGGCTGCCCCATCGACCGGGGCCAGCTGATCGAGGTGATCACCGCGTTCCTGGCCGGGCGCGGGCCCGACGTGCCCAACCACAGCGTGTGCTTCGAGTGCAAGCGCCGTGGCACGGTCTGCGTCACGGTGGCCCACGGCACCCCCTGTCTCGGCCCGGTCACGCACGCCGGGTGCGGCGCGCTGTGCCCGGCGTACGGCCGTGGCTGCTACGGCTGCTTCGGCCCCTCGGGGTCGCCGAACCTGCGCGCGATGATCCCGCTGCTGCACCGCGACGGTCTGGACGACCGGGCCGTCGAACGGCTGCTGCGCACCTTCAACGCGACCGCCTTCGCCGAGGTGCTGCCCGGCGCCGAGGAGGAGACATGACCCACCGAGGCTCCCGCGTCCTGCGGGTCGGCGCGCTCGCCCGGGTGGAGGGCGAGGGCGCGCTGCACCTGCGTCTGGCCGGCGACCGGGTCGAGGAGGCGCGGCTGCGGATCTACGAGCCGCCCCGGTTCTTCGAGGCGTTCCTGCGCGGCCGGGCGTACACCGAGCCGCCCGACATCACCGCCCGGGTGTGCGGGATCTGCCCGGTGGCCTACCAGACCAGCGCCTGCCGGGCGGTCGAGGACGCCTGCGGCGTCACCGTCGACGGGCCGATCGGCGCCCTGCGCCGGCTGCTGTACTGCGGCGAGTGGATCGAGAGCCACGCCCTGCACATCCATCTGCTGCACGCGCCCGACTTCCTCGGCTGCGCCGACGCCGTCGAACTCGCCCGCACCCAGCGCGCCGCGGTGGAGCGGGGGCTGCGCCTGAAGCAGGCGGGAAACGCGCTCATGGAACTCCTCGGGGGCCGCGCCATCCACCCGGTCAACGTCCGTGTCGGCGGCTTCCACCGGGCGCCCACGCGGGCCGAACTGCGCCCGCTGGCCGAGCGGTTGCGGCGGGCCGCCGACGACGCCTGGGAGACGACGCGCTGGGCGGCGTCCTTCGACTTCCCCGACGCCGCCGTCGACGCCGACCTGCTGGCCCTGGCGCTGCCGGACACCTACGCCATCGACGCGGGCACCCCCACCGCGCTGCGCACCGACGGCACCCTGACCGCCTTCTCCGTACGGGAGTTCCCCGACCACGTCCGCGAGGAGCAGGTGCCGCACTCCACCGCGCTGCACTCGCGGCTGGACGGGCGGCGCCATCTGACCGGCCCGCTGGCGCGGTTCGCGGTCGGCGGGGCCGGGCTGTCCGCCACCGCCCGGCAGGCCGCGGTCGAGGCGGGGCTGGGGGATCCCGGCGAGGGGGCCGTGTGCCGCAACCCCTACCGCTCGATCCTGGTACGGGCCGTGGAGGTGGTGTACGCGGTCGGCGAGGCCCTGCGCCTGATCGACGCCTACGAGCCGCCGGCCCGCCCGTACGTCGACGTCCCCCCCGCGGCCGGCACCGGGCACGGAGCCTCGGAGGCGCCGCGCGGCCTGCTCTACCACCGCTACCGGCTGGACGCGGAAGGCACCGTCACCGACGCCCGCATCGTGCCGCCCACCGCGCAGAACCAGGGCGCCATCGAGGACGACCTGGTGCGGGCCGCGCAGGCGGCCCTCACCGGGCGCGAGGTGGACGACGAGGAGCTGACGCACCTGTGCGAGCGGACCATCCGCAACCACGACCCGTGCATCTCCTGCTCCACCCACTTCCTCGACCTCACCGTCGACCGCACCTGACACCCCGAGGAGAAGACCATGCACGGCAGCCCGCACATCGTCAGCGACGTCATGACGCACACCGTCGTGGCCGTGGGCCGTGACGCCCCGTTCAAGGACGTCGTGCAGCTCATGGGCCAGTGGAAGGTCAGCGCCCTTCCCGTGCTGGAGGGCGAGGGCCGCGTGGTCGGCGTCGTCTCCGAGGCCGACATGCTGCCCAAGGAGGAGTTCCGCGACAGCGATCCCGACCGGTTCACGCAGCTGCGCCGCCTGTCCGACCTCGCCAAGGCGGGGGCGCTGACCGCCGGTGAGCTGATGAGCGCCCCGGCCGTGACCGTCCATCCCGACGCCACCCTCGCCGAGGCCGCCCGCATCATGGCCCAGCGCAGGGTCAAGCGGCTGCCCGTCGTCAACGACGAGGGGATGCTCGAAGGCGTGGTCAGCCGGGGGGACCTGCTGAAGGTCTTCCTGCGCACCGACGACGACATCGCCGAGGAGATCCGGCGGGAGGTCGTCTCCGTCCTCTTCCCCGCCCCCGTCGAGCCGATCGGGGTGCAGGTGGCCGACGGCGTGGTCACCCTCAGCGGCCGCATCCGGGACACCTCGCTGGTGCCCGTCGCCGCGCGCCTGGTGCGCGCCGTGGAGGGCGTCGTCGACGTCGAGTGCCACCTCACGACCGGGTCGGCGCTGACCGAACCAAGGTGACCCGACGGTGAAGTACCTCGACGAGTACCGCGATCCGGCCCTGGCCCGGCAGCTCCTCGACGAGCTGGGCCGCATCGCGACACGGCCCTGGCGGATCATGGAGGTCTGCGGCGGGCAGACCCACACCCTGGTCCGACAGGGCATCGACGCGCTGCTGCCCGCCGGGATGCGCATGATCCACGGCCCCGGCTGCCCGGTGTGCGTCACCCCGCTGGAGACCCTGGACCGGGCGATGGCCGTCGCCGCCCGGCCCGAGGTGGTCTTCACCAGCTTCGGCGACATGCTGCGGGTGCCCGGCACGGACACGGACCTGCTGTCACTGCGGGCCCGCGGCGCGGACGTACGGGTCGTCTACACGCCGATGGACGCGGTCCGCATCGCCCGGGAGCGCCCCGACCGTGAGGTGGTCTTCCTCGCGGTCGGGTTCGAGACGACCGCGCCGGCCAACGCGATGGCCGTGCTGCACGCCGCCCGGCTCGGACTGACGAACTTCTCCCTGCTGGTCAGCCATGTGCTGGTGCCGCCCGCGATGACCGCGCTGCTCGAGGACCCGGACTGCGAGGTGCAGGCCTTCCTCGCCGCCGGGCACGTCTGCGCGGTCATGGGCTGGCGCGAGTACGAGCCGATCGCCGCCCGTCACCGGGTGCCCGTCGTGGTCACCGGCTTCGAGCCGCTCGACCTGCTGGAGGGCATCCTCATGGCGGTGCGCCAACTGGAGGAGGGCCGGTACGGCGTGGAGAACCAGTACGTGCGGGCCGTGCGCCGCTCGGGCAACACCGAGGCGCAGGACGCCGTCCGCACGGTGTTCCAGGTCACCGACCGGTCCTGGCGCGGCATCGGCACCCTGCCCGGCAGCGGACTCGAACTGCGGCCCGCCTACGCCCGGTTCGACGCCGCCCGCCGCTTCGCGGTCGCCGGGCTGAGCCCCGCCGAGGACCCCGAGTGCATCGCGGGCGCCGTCCTCACCGGGGCCCGGCTGCCCACCGACTGCCCCGCCTACGGCACCCGGTGCACCCCCCGCCGTCCACTCGGCGCGCCGATGGTCTCCGCCGAGGGGACCTGCGCCGCCTTCCACGCCGCCGGCCGTACGAAGGAAGTGCCCCTGCCATGACCGCCGCGTGCCCCACTCCCCATCACGAGGACGACGTTGTCCTGCTCGGACACGGCGCCGGCGGCCGCCTGTCCGCCGAGCTGCTCGACGCTCTGGTGCTGCCCGCGCTCGACGGCCCGGGCGGGCCGCTGGAGGACGCCGCGCTGCTGCCCGGCCACCCGGGCCTGGTGGTGAGCACGGACAGTTTCGTGGTCAGCCCGCTGTTCTTCCCCGGTGGCGACATCGGCTCCCTCGCGGTGCACGGCACGGTCAACGACCTGGCGATGCGGGGCGCGTGGCCGCTCGCCCTGTCCGTCGCCCTGATCGTGGAGGAGGGGCTGCCGCTGGCCGAGCTGCGCCTGGTGCTCCAGTCGCTCGGCAAGGCGGCACGGGACGCCGAGGTCCCGGTCGTCACGGGCGACACCAAGGTCGTGGGCCGGGGCGCGGTGGACAAGGTCTTCGTCACCACCACCGGGGTCGGGCGGCGGCATCCGGCGCTGCGCCCCTCGGCCGGGCTCGCCCGTCCCGGCGACGCCGTGCTGCTGTCCGCCCCGATCGGGCTGCACGGCACCACGGTGCTGTCGACCCGCGAGGGCCTGGGCTTCGAGAGCGACATCGCCTCGGACAGCCGGCCCCTGCACCGCCTGGTCCGCGCCCTGGCGCCGCTCGGCGCGCAGGTGCACACCCTGCGCGACCCGACCCGCGGCGGGCTCGCCGCCGCCCTCAACGAGATCGCCCGGGACTCGCTGGTGGCCGTCGAGATCGAGGAGGCCGCCGTGCCGGTGCCGGAGGGGGTCGCCGCCGCCTGCGACCTGCTCGGCCTCGACCCGCTCGTGGTCGCGAACGAGGGCTGCCTGGTCGCGTTCGTGGCGGCGGCCGCGGCCGACGAGGCGCTGGTGGCCCTCCGTTCGCTCCCGGAAGGGCGGGCCGCGGTCCGCGTCGGCGAGGTGCTCGCGGACGGCCCGGCCGGCCGGGTGACACTGCGCACGCTGGTGGGCGCCCGGCGCGTGCTGGACCTGCCGCTCGGCGAGCTGCTGCCGCGCATCTGCTGAACGGCGCGCGCACGGGGTGCGCGGGCGGACGCGGGCACGTGAGCGCGGCCGGTGGGGTCCACCGGCCGCGCTCAGCGGGTGCGGCGCAGGGCGCCCTCACGCGCTCAGCCGTGCCGCACCGGGATGGTCCTGGTGCCCGGCTTCTCCTCCGGGACCGGGACCGCGATGGTCAGCACACCGTCCTCGGCGGTCGCCTCGTCGCCCGCCCGGGGGACGCGCGTGGGCCGGCCGGTCCGGCCCTGGGCCCGCTCGGGCCCCGGTGTGCCCGCGGCCGGCGTCAGGCGGTCGCGGCGCCCGGCGGCCGCGGGGGCGTCCGGTCACCGGCCAGGTCCGGTTCGAGGACGGGCCGCCGGCGCGGCCCCGCGAGCGCGCTGTGCACGTCCACCACGCCCTCCACCGAGCGCACCAGGCGTACGGCGAGCGGGACCAGGGACGTGTCGGGGACGCGGCCGGTGAGCGTGACCACTCCGTCGCGCACCTCCACCCGGACCGCGTCGAGCGGGACCGGGAAGCGTCCGGCGACGATCTCCCGGCGGATCTCCTCGGCGATGTCCTCGTCGCTCCGCAGGAAGATCTTGAGCAGGTCCGCGCGGCTGACGATGCCCTTGAGCACGCCGTCGTCCGCGACGACCGGCAGCCGCTTCACCTGGTGACGGGCCATGACGCGGGCGGCCTGGGTGAGGGTGATGCCGGGCCGCACGGTCACGGCCGGGGTGCTCATCAGCTCCTCGGCGGTCACCGCCTCCGCCTTCGCCAGCTCGGACAGGCGGCGCAGTTCCGCGCGACCGTCCGGGTCGCTGTCGCGGAACTCCTCCTTGCGCAGCAGGTCGGCCTCGGAGACGACGCCGATCACGCGGCCGTCGCCGTCCAGCACGGGCATCGCGCTGACGCCCCACTCCTCCATGGTCCGGACGATCTCCTTGAACATCGCCCCGCCGGCGAGGGCGACGACGGTGCGCGTCATCACGTCGTTCACGGTGTACCGGGCGCCCTGCATGGCGGCCTCCCGCGTGCTCGATTACCTCTGCCGACATCTTCAGGGTGGTCCACGCGGCCGCCCGCGACATGGGCCGAAGGGCCCCGGGCGGGGCGCCGGCGGACTCTCACCCGCGCCGGCCGACGGGCTCCGACCCGCGTCGGGCGGCGGCCTCCCACCCGCGCCGACCGACGGGCCCCTCCCGCGCCGACCGGTGACCTCCCACCCGCGCCGACCGACGGGCCTCGCCCGCGTCGACCGACGGGTTCGCGTCGGCCGGTGGCCGCCACCGCCCGCGGGTCCCGTGGCCGGCACCGGCACCGGTCTGCCGGCGGCGGTCACCGGGCCGGGATCACCGCCACGGGGCAGTGCGAGCGGTGCAGGAGGGTGTGGGTGAGCGAGTGGGGGTGCGGGCGGAGCCGGCCGTCGCGACGCTGGGCGGGGACCACGACGACGGCGGCCTCCCGGGTGGCCTCCAGCAGCGCCAGGGCCGGTGCGGTGCGGGCCCCGGCGTCCCCGTCGGCCGCCGGGTGGCGGGGCCCGCGTGGACCGGCGGGGCCGGGGCGCGGCACGGCCTGCGCGGCACGCTCCCGTCGCCCGGACCGCTCCCGGACGGGGGCGGACGCCGGGACGGGCGCAGGCGGCTCGGGCGTGCCGTGTTGGTGGGCCGCGACGTGCAGCACCCGCAGCCGGGCGCCCCGCCGCTCCGCCTCCTGGAAGGCGAACGCGGCGGCGTCCGTACCCGGATCGTCCTCGAGGCCCAGCAGGACGTCTCCGCGGCGGTCGCACGGCCGGTCCCCGCGGACGACGACCAGCGGGCCGCACGCGTGCGCGGCCAGCCGCAGACTCACCGAGCCCAGCACCCGGCCGGCGATCCCGCCGAGCCCCCGGTTGCCCACGACCGTCAGGGCCGCGGCCCTGCTCGCGCCCGCCAATACCCGTACGGCGTCGCCCTCCGCGGCGACGGTGAGCAGGGGCAGCCGGGCACGGCGCGCGCGCACCCGTGCCGCGGCGGAGGCCAGGACCGGCCCGGCCTCGTCCCGGTCGGGCACGGCGTACACCACGTGCAGGGCGAGGCCGCGGCGGGCCGCCTCGTCCGCGGCCCAGTCCAGCGCCCGCACCGAGACCACCGAGCCGTCAACGCCGACGACCACATGACGGTGAGTCATGTCTTCCTCCCCTTCCCGGCGCCGCCCGCCCGTCCCGGGGCACCGCGGCGGCTGCCCGGACGATGCTCGTCCGGTCCCGGCGTCCCGGGCAGGGGCCGCGGGCACCCGGCGGCACGCCGAACGGCCCCTTGCGGCAGCGCCGTTCGGCTCCCTCCCGGCAGGGGGCACTGGGGTGCGTGTCACGTGTGCGTGCGGTGTGGGGCGGGGTCTCAGAAGGTCGGGTCCAGGCCGTAGAGGCTGCGGCCGCCGACGAGCGCGCGGCCGGTGACCAGTTCGGGCTCGATGCGGACGAAGACCTCCTGGGGCGAGGGCACCCAGGAGCGCGGGCCGCTGCGGGCGAGCCGCTCGTGCTCGGCCGCGTCCCTGATCACGGAGGCGGAGCCGGTGACGACGACGCTCCACCCCGCGTGGGTGGCGGCGTCCACCTCGTCGGCCTCGAAGGCGACGATCGCACCGTCGATCGCGCGTACCAGCTCGGAGGCCGCCGACGTGCGCAGCAGGACCGCACCGTCGCTGTCGAGGCAGAAGTTGACCGGAAGCACCGCGGGCAGGGCGTGACGCGTGTGGACGATGCGCCCCACCGGCACCGTCCCCAGCAGCTGCAGGCACTCCTGACGCTGCAGTTCGCGGAATCCGTCGTTGAAGTACATCAGCGGGATCGTCTTTCGCCTGGTCATGCGGTACTGAATGACTCCATGCTCGGTCGCGGCGGGGGCCGGGGACGAGGGCCGTCGGTCCCGGCCCGGCCGGAGAAGGACCCGGTTTCGGCCGGTCCGGCCGGAGAAAGACCCCCTCCGGCCGGGCCGGGGCCGGAAGCCGGCCCGTGGGATGCACGACGAAACCGGCGCGGCCCGGAAGCGGAGGCCGCGGCCCGATCCGGACGGAGACCGGTCCGACTCAGACGGTGATGCGGCGGCCTGTGACGACGAGCGGGTCGATGCGCACCCACACGTCGCGCCGCCCGCCCGCCCAGGGCTCGCTGTGCGCGCTCCCCGTGAGCCGGCGGATGTCCTCGGGATCGTCCACGACGCGGGCGTGCCCGCGCACCAGGACGCTCCAGCCCTGGCTGAAGATGTCGTCGATGCGGTCCACCTCGAAGGCCACCTGGCAGCCCGCGGCCTCGAACAGGGTCGTGCCGGGGGCGGTGCGGAACACGACGGCGCCCCCGACGACGCTGTAGTTGACGGGCACGATGACCGGCCCCGACAGGGTCGGCACGGCCACCCGGCCCACCCCGTGACTAGCGAGCAGGTCCCGGCACTCCCGCGCGCTCAGCCTGCTGAACACGGGAGCCCGGCCGGCCCGGCCCGGACCCGGCGGCAGATCCGCGCTGCCCCCGGACAGGTCGGCCACGGTGGTCTCCAGGGCCGCCGCCAGTCTGCTGAGGACGCCGGGGCCCGGGGCGGCGCCCGGGTTCTCCTCCAGGTACTGGAAGTAGCTGGGCGCCATGCCCGCCCGGACGGCCGCCTCCTTGCGGGTCAGGCCGACCTCGGTGCGCCGCCGCGCGAGACGGCGCCCGAGGTCGCCCAGGGGCGGGCCCTCGACCGGGTGGGACTTCGGCACTGCCTGTTCGGCCATGGCCCGTCACTTCCTCCGTCAGGCCGCGTGCACGGCGACGACCTCGCGCTGCGGGCCGCCCAGGACGACCTTGAGGGCGCCGGTGTCGGAGGCGCTGCCGAAGACCTCGTACGCCTCCTCCATGCGGTCGAGCGGGAAGGTGTGGGTGACCAGCTGGGAGGTGGGCAAGCGCCCGGCGGCCGCCATCCTGAGCAGGGTGGGCGTGGAGCGGGTGTCGACCAGTCCCGTGGTGATGGTCACGTTCTTGATCCACAGCTCTTCCAGGTGCAGCGTGGCGGGCGCGCCGTGCACCCCGACGTTGGCCACGTGCCCTCCGGGCCGCACCATGCGGGTGCACAGCTCGAAGGTCTCCGGCACGCCCACCGCCTCGATCACCACGTCCGCGCCGAGTCCCGCGGTGAGGTCGGCGATCAGCTGCTCGGGGGCCTCGCGGGCGTCCGCCACGGCCTCGGCGCCGAGCTTGCGGGCGGCCTCCAGGCGGGTGGCGGCCACGTCCACGGCGACCACCCGCTCGGGCGCGAACAGCCGGGCGGTGGCGATCGCCGCGAGTCCGATGGGCCCGGCCCCGACCACGGCGACGGTGTCCCCGGGCCGCACCCTCCCGTTCAGCACGCCCACCTCGTAGGCGGTCGGGAAGATGTCGGCCAGCAGGACGCCGTCCTCGTTGGTGACGGTCGCGGGCAGCGGATGGACCGAGAGGTCGGCGTAGGGCACCCGCACGTACTCGGCCTGGGTGCCGTCGATCCGGTGGCCGAGGATCCAGCCCCCGCCGCCGAGGCACTGCCCGTACATGGCCTCCCGGCAGTACCGGCAGCGCCCGCACGCGCTGATGCAGGAGACCAGGACCCGGTCCCCCGGCCGCACGCTGCGCACGTCGCCGCCGATCTCGACGATCTCGCCGACGGCCTCGTGCCCCAGCACCGTACCGGGACGCACCTCGGGCACGTCGCCCTTGAGGATGTGCAGGTCCGTACCGCAGATGGTGACGGCTTCGACGCGCACGATCGCGTCGGTGGGCTCCTTGAGGTCCGGGTCGGGGACCTCTTCCCAGGCGGACTGTCCGGGGCCGTGGAAGACGTAGCCTTTCATGCCGCTCCTCACCCTCTTGCTCTCCGGCCATCGCGCACCGGCTGTTGCTCTCCGGCTCTCGCACACCGGCCGTTGCTCTACGGCTTGCTCTGCGCTGTCGCTCTCCGGCGGGCCCCGGTCCCGCGGGCCGCCGTCGGCGGACACGCGGCCGGGCACCGGCTCGATGCCGGGATTGCCCCGCAGGTCCAGCTTGTCCGGCGGTCCGGGGATCCGCATGGGCCGGTCGGCCCCATGGCCCGGCCGACCGGGGCGGCTCCCCCGTGCACGGCGCGTGCGCCCCCTCGGGGCGCCGGGCAGCGGGCCGGATGGGGCCGACCGGCCCTTCCGCCCGTCCGGCCGCCGCCGCTTGGCTCGTGACCATGCCCGACAGTTCCCTCCACTCCCCCACGCCGCACACGCGACGCACGGCCGGCGGTACGACCGTCGTGACCCTGAGCGGGGAGATGGACCTCGCCACGACGGTGTTCCTGCGCACGCACCTCGACGCGCTCACCGCCGCGCCCCGGCCGGACCTCGTCCTGGACCTGCGTTCCGTGCCCTTCATCGACTGCGCCGGGCTGGGCCTGCTGTGCCGGGTGCGGAACCGGGTCGCGGCCCGCGGCGGGCGGCTGCGGCTGATCACCGGCAGCGCCGCGTTCCGGCGGCTGCTGCGGCACGCCGGACTGTCGGGCGTCTTCGAGGTGCTCCCGGACCGGGCGGCGGAACGGATCATCGTACCGGCGTCCCCGCAGCGTCCCATGGTCCCCACCGGGCAGGGCTGACCGGCCCGTTCGCGCGGACCAGGTGGGTCCGGTCGGACACCGGACGTCACCTGGTCGGCCCATGTCGCCGCCCGCGCCCCGCTGCCACCTTCGAAGCATGAGGACGAGGAGGTGGCGACCGATGAGCGGCACGAGGGGCACACGGCGAACCGGCAGGCGGCTGTGGCGGTGGCGGCGCAATCCGCTGCGACGCCACGACGACGTGGTGGAGGCCTGGGTCCTGCTGGTGATGTGGGTCGTCATCGTGGTGGGCGGCGCGATCGCCGGCGCGGTGACGGCGCTCGCCGCCGACCAGGAGTTCGCCCGGCAGCGCGCCGACCGGCAGGCCGTCCGGGCGGTCCTGCTCACCGACGTCCCGCTGGGCACGTCCTCGGCGGGGAGCGAGAGCTACCGCGCTCCGGGGCAGGTCCGCTGGACCGCCCCCGACGGCACCACCCGCACGGGTCGGACCCTGGTGAGCACCGGGCTGCGGTCCGGGTCCACGGTCACGGTCTGGCAGGACCGGCACGGCGTCCTCACCACCGAGCCGCCCGGTGCGACCGAGGCGGCTGTCGAGGCCGGTCTCTTCGGCACGGCGGCCGCGCTGGGCTTCGCCGGCCTGGCGTTCGGCACCGGCGCGCTCGCGCGGTGGCGCCTGGACCGGCACCGCTACGCGCAGTGGGACGCCGAGTGGGACCTCGTGGGTCCGCGGTGGGACCAGAAGACCGGGTGAGGCGCCACACCTCCCGGTGACCTCGCCGCCCTCCGCGCACAGGCCGAACGGCCCCTTTCCAGGGTCGGTCGCCCCTGCCCCCGCCGCTGCCGGAGCGCTGCAATGGCATGAGGTGGCCTGCCACCCCGCGCCGCCGGAGCACCACGAGGAGGTGGCGCATGCGTTTCGAGAACCGTGCGGACGCCGGACGTCGCCTGGCCCGGCGCCTTGACTACCTGCGCGGCACCGGGGCGGTGGTGCTCGGAGTGCCCCGGGGCGGGGTCCCGGTGGCGTTCGAGGTCGCCCGGTGTCTCGGCGCGCCGCTGGACGTGGTCGTGGTGCGCAAGCTGCGGGTGCCGTGGCAGCCGGAGCTGGGGTTCGGGGCGATCGGAGAGCACGGGGTGCGCGCCCTCGACGCGGACGTGCTCCGCGAGAGCGGACTGAGCCGGGCCGAGCGGGAGACCGTGGAGCAGGCCGAACGGGCCGAGCTGGAGCGCCGTACCGTCCGCTGCCGCGCCGGTCTCGCCCCCGCCTCCCTGGAGGCCGGCACCGCGGTGGTCGTGGACGACGGGCTGGCGACGGGCGCCGCCGTCGAGGCCGCCTGCCGGGTGGCCCGGACCCGCGGCGCCGTCCGGGTCGTGCTGGCCGTCCCGGTCGCCCCCGAGCGGGCGCTGCCGCATCTGCGCACGGTGGCGGACCAGATCGTCTGCCTGCAGGCGCTGCGCCACGTCGGTTCGCTCGGCGCCTGGTACCGGGACTTCCCCCGGGTCACGGACGAGGACGTGGCCGCGCTGCTGAGCGAGGCCGACCGGTCCGTTCCGGCCACCCGGGTGCCGGCCGCCCCGGCGCGGCCCTCGCCCGACCGGGAGGTGGCGGTGCCGGCCGGCCGGGCGCGGCTCGCGGCACGGCTCACGCTGCCCACCTCGGCCCGCGCGGTGGTGACCTTCGCGCAGGGCAGCGGCAGCAGCCGGCACAGCCCGGCGAACCGGTACATCGCCGACGCCCTCCAGCGGGCGGGCCTGGGCACGCTGCTGCTCGACCTGCTCACCGAGGACGAGGAACGCAACCGGCACAACGTCTTCGACATCCTTCTGCTGGCCCGCCGCCTGGACGCCGCGGCCCGCTGGCTCCGGCGCGAGACCGCCCTGCCGGTGAGCTACCTCGGCGTGAGCACGGGCGCCGGCGCGGCCCTGGAGGCCGCCGCCTCGGACGACGACATCCGCGCCGTGGTCTCCCGCGGCGGCAGGCCCGACCTGGCCAGTCCGGCGGCCCTGGCCCGGGTGCGCGCGCCGACCCTGTTCGTCGTCGGCGGCCTCGACACCCGGGTGCTCAGCCTGAACCGGCTCGCGGCGGACTGGATGCACTGCGACCACCGCGTCGCCGTCGTCCCGGACGCCACGCACCACTTCACCGAGCCCGGGGCCCTGGAGGCGGTGGCGGAGCTGGCCCGGGACTGGTTCACCGCCCATCCCGTACGGCCGTACGCGCAGGCCCCGCCGCTGAAGCCCGCGTGACGGGGGCGCGGCGGGAGAGCACAGGACACAGTCCGGGAGTGAGGGGTGCGGTGAACGAGACACTGTCCTTGGGGCGGATCGCCGGTGTCCGCGTGGGACTGCACTGGAGCGTGCTGGTCATCGTCGTCCTGGTGGCCCTGATGCTGGCGCGCGGCCGCTTCCCCTACGCCCATCCCGGTCACTCCGCGCTGGCGTACTGGGCGCTCGCCCTGCTGACCTCCGTTGTGTTCATGGCGTCGCTGCTGGCGCACGAGCTCGCGCACGCGGTCGTCGCCCGCCACAACGGGGTCCAGGTCGACGGCATCACGCTGTGGATGCTCGGCGGTGCCGCCCGGCTTCGCACCGAGGCCCCGAGCCCCGGAGCCGAGCTGCGCATCGCCGGCGTCGGCCCGCTGACCAGCGTGGTGGCCGGCGGGGTCTTCGCCGGCCTGGCCGCATGGCTTGAAGCGCTGCACGTGTCGGGCCTGGTGGTGGAGGCGGTCGCCTGGCTCGCCGCGATCAACATCCTGCTGGCCGTCTTCAACGCGCTGCCGGCCGCCCCGCTGGACGGCGGCCGGCTGCTGCGGGCGTTCCTGTGGCACCGTACGGGAGACCGCCTGCGCGCGACCCGCGGGGCCACGGCGGCGGGGCGCGCGCTGGGCTGGTTCATGGTGGTCAGCGGTTTCGCCGCGGTGCTGTTCGCGAGCAGTCTGTCCGGGCTGTGGGCCGCGCTGATCGGCTGGTTCCTGATCGCCACCGCGACCGCGGAGGCCCGCCAGGCCGAGCTGCACACGATGCTGGACGACGTCCCGGTCCGCCGGGTCATGACGCGCGATCCGGTGACCGTGCCCGCGGCGGCGACCGTGGAGCAGTTCCTCTCGGCGGGCCCCTTCGGCGCCTACCGTCACTCCACCTTCCCGGTGCTGGCCGAGGACGGCACGGTGGTGGGGCTGATCACCGTGCACCTGGTCAACCGGGCGCCGGCGCAGGACCGTGCCACGACGACGGTCGCGCAGCTGATGCGCCCGCTGCCGGAGGTCCCGACGGCGGGCCCGGACGAGCCGGTCCTCGACCTGTTGCAGCGCCTGGAGTCGAGCCGGGACCGCCGGGCGCTCGTGCTGGAGGAGGACCGTCTCGTCGGGATCGTCTCGCTCGCCGACATCAGCCGGGCCCTGACCTGGCTGACCACGGCCAGCGGGAGCCGTTCCTGACGGTCCCGTCGCACACGTACGCCAAGTCGAAGACGTATGGAAAACGCCCTGGTGGGTGGACGGACCGTCCACCCACCAGGGGCCCGCCCGCGGTCCGCTACCGCCGCCCGGCCGCCGCCAGCTCCTGGCCCACCCGGTCCGCCCAGGCCTCGATGGCGGTGAAGTCGCGGAAGTCGCCACCCTTGCCGGAGCGGACGATCATCCGTGCCATGCGGCCCTTCGCCCCCTCCTCCAGCCGGCCCCCGAAGGTCGCGTGCCCGATGACGTCCAGCTCCGTCATCGCGCGGCGCACGCCCGGCACGGGCGGGATGTCCCGCTCCGACGCCGAGGCGTCGAGCGGCCCGCTGCTGAAGAACCACAGCGGCCGGCCGGCCAGGGACCGCCGGTGGCGCCGCACGAAGCGGCGGGCGTCCTTCTGCCAGCGTCCGGCGTAGAGTCCGCCGCCGACCAGCACGGCGTCGTACGGCTCCACCGCGGTCACCGACCGGGCGGGCAGCGCCTCCGCGTCGAGCCCGTCCCTGCGCAGGACCTCGGCGACCGCTTCGGCGATCTGCGCCGTCGACCCGTTCTTCGTCCCGTAGGCGACCAGCACCCTGTTCGGCATCACGCTCGCCCTCCTTCCACCGTCCGTGCCGTGCCCGCCCCGCGTCCGCCGGCTCTCACCGGCCGCGCAGCCAGTCGTCCGCCACGCCGTGCAGGGCCTGGTCCTCCGGCTGGATCCGCGAGTCGTCGAATCGGTAGGTCAGCTTGTCGATGACGTCGACCACTCCGTCGATCTGCCGGGTCATCGACACGGCGATCTCGGCCTCGCTGCGGCGCTCCAGGTGGCCCATCAGCGTGACGACGCCGTCCGCCACCGAGACCGCGACGCTGCGCGGCGCCAGCCACAGGGCCCGCACCAGCACCTCGTCCACGACCTCCGCGCGGATCTCCGCGTCGGGACGCAGGAAAACCTGCAGCAGGTCGCGACGGGTGACGATGCCGACCAGCCGGTCCTCCTCGTCGAGCACCGGCAGCCGCTCGACATGCCGCTGGGCCATGGTCCGGGCGGCCTCCGCGATGCTGTCGTCGGCGTGCACGGTGACCGGCGGCTCGGTCATCAGCCGGCCGGCCGTGCGGGCCCCGGACTTCGCCGCCCGCCGCCGGCCCGCGGCCGTCAGCGCGCCGATCCGCAGGCGCCGGCGGGGCCCGTGCGGTCCGGGGGCCCCGGTCTGCCGCATCATCAGGTCCGTCTCGGAGATGACGCCGAGGACCCGGTCGTCCTCGTCCACCACCGGCAGTCCGCTGATCCGGTGATCGGCGAGCAGCCGCGTGACCTCCTTGAACGGAGTGGCGTACTCGGCCCGCACGACCTCGTCGGTCATCACGGACCCGACCTTGTTCTGCTTCATGTCCGTTCCCTCCTCGGCGGAGCCGGCGGGGCCGGAAGCCCTCCGTCCCGCGGGCCCGCCGCCGGACGGACACCTCCGTCGATACGAGCATCCAGCGGCCGGGGCCCGTAACCCATGGGCTGACCGGGGGCGATCCGGGGGCCGGTCGGCCCCGGGCCCGGGCCGGTCGCCGCGACGCGGGTGCGCGGCACGCCGCCGGAAAGTACGGTGGCGTCCTGGTGTGCGACCTTGGGCACGGGTGGCTCCGTCCGCGGCGGCGGGGCGCCGGGTGGAGGCGGCATGGCCGAGAGGAACGCGGCGGCGCTGCCGCGCAAGAAGTACGAGAAGGAACTGCTGCGCCTGCAGATCGAGTTGGCGAAGCTGCAGGAGTGGGTGCGGGCGGCCGGCGTCCGGCTGGTCGTCGTCTTCGAGGGGCGGGACGCGGCCGGGAAGGGCGGCACCATCAAGCGGGTGACCGAGAACCTCAATCCGCGCATCGCGCGGATCGTGGCGCTGCCCAAGCCGACGGAGCGCGAACGCACCCAGTGGTACTTCCAGCGGTACGTCGAGCAGTTGCCGGCCGCCGGGGAGATCGTGCTGTTCGACCGGTCCTGGTACAACCGCGCCGGCGTGGAGCACGTGATGGGCTTCTGCACCAAGGAGGAGCACCGGCGCTTCCTGCACCAGTGCCCGATCTTCGAGCGGATGCTGGTGGAGGACGGCATCCTGCTGCGCAAGTACTGGTTCTCGGTGAGCGACGCCGTGCAGCAGGAGCGCTTCCGGCGCCGTCTGGAGGACCCGCTGCGGCGCTGGAAGCTGTCCCCGATGGACCTGGAGTCCATCACCCGCTGGGAGGCGTACTCACGGGCGAAGGACGAGATGCTGGTGCACACCGACATCCCCGAGGCGCCGTGGTACGTCGTCGAGAGCGACGACAAGCGCCGCGCCCGGCTGAACATGATCGCCCATCTGCTGGACTCCGTCCCCTACCAGGAGGTGACGCCGCCGGTCCTGGAGCTGCCGCGGCGCCCGCGGCGGACCGGGTACGAGCGCCCGCCGCGCGATCTGCAGACCTACGTCCCCGATCACGCGGCGCGCCTGTGACCCGGGGCGCCGCTCAGGCCCGTTCGGGCACCACGGCGACCGGGCAGGCCGAGTGGTGCAGCACGGTGTGGGCGACCCGCCCGAGCTGGAACCCGAGGTGGCCGGGACGGCGCCGGACGCCGACGACCAGCAGGTCGGCCTCGTGCGAGGCGGCCAGCAGCACCTTGCGGGCCGGCCCCTCCACGGTGCGGCGCTGGACCTTCGCCTCCGGCGGCACCTCCCGCAGCGCCTCCTCCAGCGCCTCGGCGGCCCGCTCCTCGTAGACCCGCTCCGGTTCCCCGGCGATCAGCGGGTGGTCGACGGTCTCGTGCGCGGGGCAGCGCCAGGCCCGTACGGCCTCCAGCGGGACTCCGCGCCGCTCGGCCTCCTGCAGGGCGAAGCGCACCGCCGCCGAGGGCGTGTCGCCGACACCGACGACGATCCGGCCGTGCATCCCCGCCCCGGCCTGGTTGTCGTTGTTGCCGCGCAGCACGATCACCGGGCAGTCCGCGTGGGCGGCCACGAACAGGCTGACCGAGCCGAGCAGCAGGTCGGCGATGCCGCTGCGGCCCCGGGTGCCGAGGACGAGGGCGGAGGCGTTGTGGCCCTCCTTCACCAGCGCGTACTCCGGTTCCTCGGGCAGCGCCGCGGTGGTGACCGGCAGCTCGGGGTGGCGGCCGCGGGCGCGCCGGGCCGCGGCCTCGACGATGTCCTGGGCGCGCACCTCCTCGGACGGCTTGCCGAGGTCCCGGGCCAGCGCGGCGCCCTCGTACCGCTCCCAGAGGGAGGCGTAGACCAGGCGCAGCGCGACACCGCGCAGGGCGGCCTCGTCGGCCGCCCAGTCGACGGCCCGCAGGCTCGGCTCGGAGCCGTCGACACCGACGACCAGCGGAAGTTCCATCGTGCTCAGCCTCCCAAGCCGAGGTCGAAGACGATCCGGGCCTTGACCTCGCCGCGCAGCACCTCGTCCATGGCCTCGTTGACGGCGGTGAGCGGACGGGTCTCGTGGATGACCCTGGTGCGGCCCGAGGCGTGCAGCTGGAGGACCTCGGCGAGGTCCTGCCGGGTGCCGACGATGGACCCGATCACCGAGGTGCCGTTGAGGACGGTGTCGAAGATCGGGACCCGGATCGTGCCGTGGGCCGGCAGAGCCACCATGACCAGCTTCCCGCCGCGCCGCAACCCGGAGTTGACCGCCGCGAAGGCCGTCTCGTCCACCGCGAGCGCGATCGCGGCGTGGGCGCCCCCGTGCCGCTTCAGCTCCTGGGCGACGTCCTGGGTGCGGGCGTCGATCACGAGGTCGGCGCCGAGTTCCGCCGCGACTTGCAGCTTGTCGTCGGTGACGTCGATCGCGGCGACCCGGGCTCCGGCGATCTTCGCGTACTGGACCGCCAGGTGGCCGAGCCCGCCCACGCCCGAGACCGCCACCAGCTGGGCCGGCGCGATGCCCGCGACCTTCAGGGCCTTGTACGTGGTGACGCCGGCGCAGGTCAGCGGGGCGGCGTCGAGGGCCGGGACGCCCTTGGGTACGGGCTGGGCGAAGTCGGCCCAGGCCAGCATCTTCTCCGCGTACCCCCCGTCGCAGCCGTAGCCGGTGTTGACCTGTTCCTCGCACAGCGTCTCCCAGCCGGCCAGGCAGTGCTCGCAGCGTCCGCAGGCCCGGCCGAGCCAGGGCACGGCCACGCGCTGCCCGACCGACAGACGGGTGACGCCCTGGCCGAGCTTCTCGACGAGGCCGACGCCCTCATGGCCGGGCACGAAGGGCGGGTTCGGCTTCACCGGCCAGTCGCCGCGGGCGGCGTGGATGTCGGTGTGGCACAGCCCGGAGGCCTCCACGCGGATGCGGACCTGGCCGGGACCGGGCTCGGGGTCCGGCCGTTCCTCGATGACCAGGGGGGCACCGAAGGTCCGTACGACCGCTGCCTTCATGGTTGCTGCTCCTCGGGAGGTCAGTGGTGTGCGACGACCGCGACGGGCGCGACGGCGTGGTGCAGGACGGCGTGGGTGATGTGGCCGATGTGGGTGCCGACCGGGCTGCGGCGTACGCGCCGGCCCACGACGACCAGCGAGGCGTCCCGGGAGGCGCCGATCAGCTGCTCCACGGCGCTGCCGAGGTGGGACTCCTCGGTGACCTCGACGTCCGGGAACTTCGTGCGCCAGGGAGCGACCAGGTCGGTCACGGCGGCGGCCTCGGTCCGCTCCAGGGTCCGCACGTCGGGCTCGGGGGCCAGACTGACGCCGTAGTACGGGGGCAGGCTCCAGCCGTGCACGATCCGCAGGGACGTGCCGCGGCGCGCGGCCGCGTCGAAGGCGAAGGCGAGCAGGGCCTCGCTGGTGTTCGCGGGGTCCAGGCCGAGCACGACGGGCCGGAAGGGGGCCGCCGCGGACGGTATCCCGGCGGGGTCCGGCCGGTGCTCGTCGGCCGCCTGCTCCCCGGCGCGGACCAGGACCACGGGACGCTCGACGTGCGCCACGACGGCCAGGCCGACGGAGCCGACCATGAAGCCGCCGAAGCCGCTCAGGCCGCGCGAGCCGAGGACGAGCAGTTCGGCGTCGCCGGCCGCGGCGCACAGCGCCTCGGCGGGACGGCCGGACATCTGCTCGGTGAGCACCTCGACTCCGGGGTGCCGCAGCCGCAGCCCTTCGGCGGCCTCGCGGGGCACCCGCTCGGTCCAGTGCTGGAGCGTCTCCGCGCCGAGCAGCGGCGCCTGCGCCATGGGGTCGGGGACCGGTTCCCAGACGTGGACGAGCTTCACGGGCAGTCCCCGCAGCTTCGCCTCGCGGGCCGCCCATTCGGCGGCGGCCCGGCTCTCGGCGGAGCCGTCGAGACCTACGGTGACGGTGGACGGCATGGTCTGCACCTCCTGGCAGCGAGTGATCCACCAAGAGCATCGTGGGCGGCGGTCGCGGTGGGGAGGGGCCGCTGGTCCCGCCTCCGGGCCGACCGACCCCATCGCCGGGCCGCGCGGCGGGGCCGGGGGACCCTCGGGCGGACGGCCGCTCCCCGCCGGGCCGCGGGGCGGTCGGCCGCAGGGGCCGAACGGCCCCTGCGGCAGGGCCCGTTCGGGGGGTGCGCGGACCGCGGCGGACGGGTCAAGGTGCGGCTCTCGCGGTCCGTCGGACCGGGAGGATGCCGAGACCGGAGGGTGGGGGCGGCGCGGTCGACGCGCTGCGCCGCGAACTCGCCGAGCGCGGCATCGTCTTCGCCCTGGCCCGGGTCGAGCAGCACCTGCTCGACGACCTGGCGGCCTACGGGCTGACCGACTCGGTCGGTACGGACCTGATCTTCCCGACCCTGCCCACCGCCGTCGCCGCCTACCACCGCTGGGCCGCCGGCCGGACGGACGGGCCGGCGTGAGCCGGGTCCGCCGGCACGGCGCCGGCAGGGCCGGGCGGGACCGATGGGGACCGGTGGGGACCACCGGTTGGGACCGGTTGGGGCCGCACGGCCCCTCGTGGGGCGGTTCCGGTCGCTGCCAGGCTGACACGGTCACCGACCGGCCGCGCGGACGGCAGGTCCGAGGCGGGAGGAGTTCCCGATGAGCACCGCCATTCTCGACGTGCCCACCCTGGAGCGGCTGATCGCCGCCGCCGTGGCCGCGCCCTCCGTCCACAACACCCAGCCCTGGCGCTTCCGGCTCGATCCGGACACCGGCACGCTGGAGATCCGCGCCGCAGCCGAGCGGGGTCTGCGCCACACCGACCCGACCGGGCGGGCGCTGCACCTGTCCGTGGGCTGCGCCGTCCTCAACCTGCGGGTCGCGGTCGCCCACTTCGGCCGGGAGCCGGTCACCCGGCTGCTGCCGCGCCCCGACCGGCCCGACCTCCTCGCCACCGTACGACTGGCCGGCCCCGCCCGGACAGCTGCCGTGCCGGGCCTGTACGAGGCTCTGTGGCGCCGGCACAGCAGCCGCTTCCCCTTCTCCGGCCGGCCGCTGCCGCCGGCCCTGCGCGCCGAGCTGGCGGAGGCCGCCCTGGCGGAGGGGGCGGTCCTGGACCTGCTCGAGCCGGACGACACCGAGCGGGTGCTGCGGGTCACCCGGGAGGCGGAGCACCGCAACACCGCCGACGCGGACCGGGCGGCCGAGAGCCGCCACTGGGTGCGCGAGCCGCGGCCCGCGGCCCTCGGTGTGCCGCCGGCGGCCCTGGGCCCGCAGGACTTCCGCGACCGGGTCCCGATGCGGGACTTCGGCGTCCACCGGCATCCGGCCGTGCTCGCGGCCCGCCCGTACGAGACCCGGCCGCTGATCGCCCTGCTGTCCACCGCGCACGACCGTCGCACCGACTGGCTGCGGGCCGGCCAGGCGCTGGAGCGCGTCCTGCTGGTGGCCACCGCCCACGGCGTACGGACCTCGCTGCTGCACCAGGCGCTGGAATGGCCCGACCTGCGCGAGCGGCTGGAGTGGTCCCGCACGGGCGGCGGGCGCGGCCACGCGCAGATGGTGCTCCGGCTGGGCTACGGCCCCGACGGCCCCCCGTCGCCGCGCCGCACGGCCCGGGAGGTGCTCGCGCAGGAGGAGTGAGCCGCCCCCGCCGCCGCCCTCTCGCTCCCCCTCCTCCTCCCGCCGGCGTCCTCCCGCCCACGTGCCGTGCCGCCCCCCGCGGCCGCCGAGTGATCGCAGCGGTCCGCGGCCGGTCGCGCCCGGTCCCGGTTGCATAAGGCAACTGCCACCGCGCGGACAGTAGGAGACATGTCGGTGCGGGCCTCACAGGGGTGCGTTGAGATGGCCGGAATTCACCTCAAGAGGCAGGCGGGACGGACTTGAGCGCATTTGTTGACGGGACGACACGGCCGACGCACTCCGCGGCCGTCGACGGATGCCCCTGCGGCACGCAACTCCCGGACGTCGGACCGTCGGCCGCCGAGAAAAGGTTCCGCGGGCTGCTGGAGGCGGCGCCGGACGCGATGGTCATCGTCGACGACACCGGCACCATCCGGCTCGTCAACGCCCAGACCGAGGCCCTGTTCGGCTACCGCCGCGAGGAACTGCTCGGCCGTCCCGTCGAGTTGCTCGTACCCCACCGCTTCCGCGGCCAGCACACCCGCCACCGCGACGGGTACGCCGCCAACCGGCAGGTGCGCCCCATGGGAGCCGGCCTGGAACTGCACGGACTGCGCAAGAACGGCACGGAGTTCCCCGTCGAGATCAGTCTCAGCCCCATGGAGACCACCGACGGACTGCTGGTGTCCGCAGCGGTCCGGGACGTCAGCGACCGCAAGGCGGCCGAGGCCCGCATCAACGAACTCGCCGCGCTGGTCGAGTCGTCGCAGGACGCCATCCTCGCCAAGACGCTCGACGGGTTCATCACGTACTGGAACGCCGCCGCCGCGCGGCTGTACGGATACACCGCCGAGGAGGCGATCGGCCGGCACGTGTCGCTGCTCGCACCGACCGACCTGGAGGACGAGGTCAACGCGTTGTTGCAACGGCTGCGGCACGGCGAGAAGGTGGAGCACTTCGAGACCCTGCGGGTGCGCAAGAACGGCGTCCTCCTGGACGTCGACGTCACCCTGTGGCCGACCCGGGACACCCGCGGCCGGGTCGTCGGCGCGTGCGCCATCGTCCGGGACATCAGCGACCGCAAGCGCGCGGAGGCCGAGCTCACGGCCCTGCTGGAGCAGCAGCGCCACATCGCGCTCACCCTGCAGCGCAGCCTGATGGGGACACCGCCCGCGCTGCCCGGCCTGGCCACCGCCAGCCGCTACCGGCCCGCCACCCAGGGCGCGGGCGTCGGCGGCGACTGGTTCGACCTGATCCCGCTGGGCGCCGGACGGGTCGGCGTCCTCATAGGAGACGTGATGGGCCGCGGCCTGGAAGCGGCCGCCGTCATGGGCCAGTTGCGCTCGGCCGCGCACGCGCTCGCCAAGACCGGGATGCAGCCCCGTCAGCTGATGCAGGCGCTGGACACGGTGGTCGCGGACCTGGACGTGCCGGACCAGCTCGTCACGTGCTGCTACCTGGTCATCGCCCCGGACGCCGGGAACGTGACCGTCTGTTCGGCCGGCCACCTGCCGACCCTGGTCGTCGGTCCGCACCAGGGCGTCCGCACGCTGCCCGCGCCGGTCAACGCCCCACTCGGGGTGGGCAACGTCCTCTACGAGCAGTCCTGCACGGACATCGTGCCCGGTGCCACGCTCGTGCTGTACACCGACGGCCTGATCGAGACCCCGGGCAGCGACATCGAGGGTCGGCTCGACGAACTCACCGCCGTCCTGGAGAAGTTCTTCACCGGGTCCACCGAGCTGGAGGCCGCGGCCGACCACGTCCTCGGCACCCTGCTGCCGGACAGCGAGAGCCACAACGACGACGTGACCCTCCTGCTGGCCCAGCTCCCGGCCGCTCCGCTGGCCGCCCTCACCACGGACCTGACCGCCACCCCGGCTTCCGTGCGACAAGGGCGGGCCTTCCTCGACCGGGCGCTCACCTCCTGGGACTGCACCGCTACCGCCGACGACGCCCGGCTGCTGCTCTCGGAGACGCTCACCAACGCCGTCCAGCACGCCGAGGGGCCCATCGGCCTGCGCCTGTGCCGGACCGCGACGGACCTGACGGTCGAGGTCAGCGACCACAGCCCGCACCTGCCCCAGCCCCGCCTCGCAGCCGAGGACGAGGAGTCCGGCCGCGGGCTGCTCCTGGTGCGCACCCTGGCCGAGAGCTGGGGCGTGCGGCCGACCGACGAGGGCAAGACCACGTGGTTCACGCTGAAGCTGTGAGCAGGGCCCGGGAGCGCCTGCGGCACCCGTGAACGGCTCCGTACTGTCGCCGTGTTGACGAATCGTCACGCCACAGGGACTCCCGCACGCGGCGGCGGGACGCCGCCGGCGCCCGTCCACGCGCCGGGCCCGCGGGGCCGGACACCCCCTGCGACGCCCGCCGCGTCGCCACCGGCCGTGCGCGGGCCCGGCACCGGGGGCGGGTGTGACCGCACCTCCGCCCCTTCCCGAGGAGCCGCCGTGGCGGCGGGTGCCGGCCCCCACACCGGCACCCGCCCGTGGGACGCCCCCTGCCGCCGCCGGGCCCCGCCGCCTCCTCCGGGTCCGGGCGGCAGCGGGCCCGGGCGGCAGCGGCGACGGCGGCACGGCGCGACCGCCCGCAGGCGGACCGCGTCGCCCGGCGCCTCTCACGAGCTCGGCTCCCATGCTCGTGCCGCACACCGGCGAGAAGCAGGGGCCGAACGGCTCCCCCCGGACCGACCGTCCCGCACCCCGACCACCTCCCCCGCGGGCCCGCGCACACCACGCCTGACTACGCCCCCCACTCACCGCCGTGGACCGATCGGCCCTTCCCCCGCGGGAGCGGGGCCGTGAGGCTGGGAGGGATCCGGGAGCACGGTGCGCCCCTCCGGACGGGCACGGGCAGGTGAGCGGCATGTCGGACGTGACGACCACGGACCTGTACGAGGTGACGATGGCCCTGTCCTACCTGCGCGAGGGCATGGACCGGCCCGCCACCTTCAGCCTCTTCGCCCGTGCCCTCCCGCCCGAGCGCGGCTTCCTGGTCAGCGCGGGCCTGGAACCGGCCCTGGACTACCTGTCGGCCTTCCGCGTCACCGACGACGACGTCCGCGACTTCGCGACCGCCCTGCACCGCCCGCAGAGCGACCTGGCCGCCCTGCGCGACCTGCGCTTCTCCGGGCAGGTACGTGCCGTGCCCGAGGGCCGGGCGGTGTTCGCGGGCGAGCCGCTGCTGGAGGTCACGGCCCCGATCGCCGAAGCGCAACTGGTGGAGACGTTCCTGCTCAACCAGGTCAGCCACCAGACGAGCATCGCCTCCAAGGCCGTGCGCTGCGTCCGGGCCGCCGCCGGACACCCTGTCATCGACTTCTCCCTGCGCCGCACGCACGGCACCTCCGCCGGAATGCAGGCCGCCCGGGTCGGCGCCCTCACCGGGTTCGCGGGCACCAGCAACGTCGCCGCCGCGGTCCGCTGGGGCCTGCGCGCCTCCGGCACGATGGCCCACTCCTACATAGAGGCCTTCCCGGACGAGGAGAGCGCCTTCCGCGCCTTCGCCCGCGCCCACCCGGGCCCCGTCACCTTCCTGGTCGACACCTACGACACGGTGCACGGCGTCCGGACGGCGGCGCGGGTGCTGCGGGACCTCGCCCGGGGGCCCGGCTGCGCCATCCGCCTGGACAGCGGCGACCTCGGGGACCTCGCCCGGCGCTCCCGCCGGGTGCTGGACGACGCGGGACTGCCGGATGTGCGCGTCATCGCCAGCGGCGGCCTGGACGAGTACGCCGTGGACGACCTGGTGCGCTCCAGGGCACCCATCGACGTGTACGCGGTCGGCACCCGCGTCGGCACCTCGGCGGACGCGCCCTACCTGGACTCCGCGTACAAGCTCGTGGAGTACGACGGGCACCCGGTGATGAAGCTGTCCTCGGCCAAGGTCACCGCGCCCGGCCGCAAGCAGATCCACCGCCGCCCCGGGCGGCCCGATGTGATCGCCCTGCTGGACGAGCCGGCTCCCGAGGGTGCGGAGGCCCTGCTGCGCACGGTGATGCGGGACGGACGCCGCACCGGCCCGCCCGACACCCTCGACGCGGCGCACGGGCGGCTGGTGGCCGACCTGGCCGCGCTGCCCGGGGACGCGCTGAGGATCCGCGCCCCCCGCGCGCCCCGGCCGGAGGTCTCCGCCCGGCTGGCCCGCACCACCGCGGAACTCCGCGCGCGCCTGGCGGCCGGGCACGGCGTCTCCCCTCCGCTGGCCGGATCCGCCCGCTGACCGGGCGGCGGCGGGACGTCCCGGCTGGCACAGTCCGGCGCGGCCGGGCAGCGTGGACGTAGCGACGCGGACGTGGAGACGTGGACGTGAAGACGTGGACGTAGCGACAGGGACCTGCTGAGTGAGGTGGCCATGGAACCCTCTGAACCGCGACCGCGGGTGATCGTGGGTGTGGACGGCTCGCCGTCGTCGTACGCGGCACTGCGCTGGGCGGCCCGGTACGCGGGCATGGTCGGCGGTCTCGTCGAGGCGATCCATGTCTGGGACACGCCGTCGTCGGTCGGCTGGAGCGGACCGGCGATCGACCCCGACTTCGACCTGGAGCAGGCACGGGAGCGCTTCACGGAGGAGATCCGCAGCGTCTTCCCCGACGAGCACCCGGCCGGGTTGAAGGAGCACCTCGTCGAGGGCGACCCGTCGGAGGTGCTGGTCCGGGCCTCGGAGGGGGCGGAGCTCCTGGTGGTGGGCAACCGCGGGCACGGGCGGTTCCACCGCGCGATGCTGGGCTCGGTCAGCCAGCGCTGCGCGCAGCACGCGGCCTGCCCGGTCGTCGTGGTCCACCGGGAGCACGAGAAGAAGCGCTGACCCGGCGGCCACCCGGACGGCGGATCACTGGAAGGCCGCGTGGATCTCGTGCTCGTCGGCGCTGTGCGAGACGAGCAGGAGCTCGTCGCCCGGCTCCAGCCGCATCGACGGGCTGGGCGCGGTCGGGTTGCCGCCGCGCACGACGGTCGCCACCAGCGTGCCCTCCGGCAGGGCGATGTCGCCCAGGGTGCGGCCTGCCGCCTTCGACCGGGTGGTGATCGCGGTCTCGATGATGCCGACGCCCGCGGTGCTCAGCCGCAGCAGGGCGACGGTGTCCGCGGTACCCGTCGCCTCCTCGATCAGGGAGACGAGCGGCGTGGCCGCCGGGACGGCGATGTCCACGCCCCAGCGGTGGTCGAACAGCCAGGCGTTCTCGTCGTCGTTGACCCGCGCGACCACCCGCGGCGCGGCGAACCGCCGCTTGGCGAGCAGGCTGATGACGAGGTTGTCCTCGTCGCGTCCGGTGGCGACGACCACCAGGTCGGCGCGCGCCACGCCGGCCCGCTCCTGGACGGCCGCCTCCCCGGCGTCGCCCACGAGGAGGTGGGCGTCGCACTGCCCGCGCAGCGCCTCGACGCGGTCCTCGTCGGCGTCGACGATGGTCACGTGGTTGCCCGCGGCCGAGAGAACCTGGGCGACCCGGGTGCCCAGCCGGCCTGCGCCGGCGATGAGTACGTTCATCGAGATTCCTCCGTGGATGTCCCGGCGTTCAGGCCGGGCAGGAGATGGACTCCTGTGGACCAGGGCAGGGAAGGCCGAATTGCCGCTGAGGGGATTCGGGTTGCACCAGCCACTGGACGACAACAGCCATGCCGAACAAGGGTGCTGATAGTTTGTGAGGCGTGGCGCGGCAGGTTAAGCGGGCTTTCAAGTATCGCTTTTATCCCTCGGGCGTGCAGGCGGCTGAGCTGTCCCGCACGTTCGGCTGCGTCCGCCTGGTGTACAACAAGGCGCTGGAGGAGCGGACGCGGGCCTGGTACGGCGAGCAGCGACGGATCTCCTACGTGCAGTCGTCCGCTGCGCTGACGCAGTGGAAGAAAACTGGGGAACTGGCTTTTCTGGCGGAGGTGTCCTCGGTCCCGCTCCAGCAGGCTCTTCGGCATCTTCAGACGGCGTTCGGGAACTTCTTCGCCAAGCCTGCGAAGTACCCGCGCTTCAAGAGCCGGAAGAGGTCCCGGGCGTCGGCCGAGTACACCCGCAGTGCCTTCATGTGGCGCGACGGGCGCCTGACGCTGGCGAAGATGACCGAGCCCTTGGACATCCGCTGGTCGCGCCCCCTGCCGGAGGATGTCGAGCCGACGACGGTGACCGTGTCCCGCGACAGGGCGGGGCGCTGGTTCGTGTCCCTGCTCGTCGAGGACACCATCGCCCCCGCTCCGGCCACGGACTCGGCAGTCGGCCTGGATGCCGGGATCACCTCCCTGGTGACCCTGTCGACCGGGGAGAAGATCGCCAACCCGAGGCACGAGCGCCGTGACCGGACCCGACTCGCCAGGGCTCAGCGGGAGCTGTGCCGTAAGGCCAAGGGCTCGAACAACCGGGCCAAGGCCCGCCGGAAGGTCGCCCGCGTGCACGCGCGGATCGCCGACCGGCGCCGGGACTTCCTCCACAAGCTGTCGACTCGGCTCGTCCGTGAGAACCAAACGGTCGTGATCGAGGACCTCACCGTCCGCAACCTGCTGAAGAACGGCAAGCTCGCACGCGCCATCTCCGACGCATCGTGGACGGACCTGCGCTCCATGCTGGAGTACAAGTGCGCCTGGTACGGGCGTGAACTCGTCTTGGTCGACCGCTGGTTCCCCAGCTCGAAGCTGTGCGGGAACTGCGGCACGGTCCGCGAGAAGCTGCCGCTGAATGTCCGCGAGTGGACGTGCGAGTGCGGCGCCGCGCACGACCGCGACGTGAGCGCGGCACGCAACATCCTGGCCGCCGGGCCGGCGGCGTCTGCCTGTGGAGACGGTGTAAGGCCTCAACGGGAGTCCTCCCGGACGGGGCGGTCGTCGGTGAAGCAGGAAACCCAGCGGGCGACCGCTGGAACCCCCCGCCTCTAGGCAGGGGAGCAAGTCAAGTGCCGAGCTCCTTGTCCAGGAAGCCGCGCAGCCGGCGCAGCGCCCGCGCGGCGACGGCGAAGGTGACCACGTCCCGGGGGGCGGCGGTGGTGACCAGGTGGGGGATGTGGGACCGCCCGTCGCGGGTCACCTCCACCACCCGGATCTCCCCGTCGACCTCGAACTCCGTGAGCTTCCGCCCGGCGAGGTAGCCGGGGAGGGTGGAGCGGACGAGGAGGGTCTCGCCGTTGCCGAAGGTGATGTCGGGGACGAGGTGGCGGTGGAGCAGCATCTGGTGGATGCGGTTGACCGACCAGGTGACGTCGCAGACGGTCGGGATGCCGAAGCCGTCGTAGAGACCGGCGTGTCGGGGGTCGTGCACCCGGGCGAGGACGATGGGGACGCGGAAGGTCTCCTTGGCGGTGCGGGCGACGACCAGGTTGCTGTAGTCCCCGGAGGTGACGGCCACGAGCGCGTCGCTGTGGCCGATGCCCGCCTCCTCCAGCACGCTGCGGCTGAAGCCGTTGCCGACGTGGAACCGGCCCGGGAAGCCGGGCGGGAGACGGCGCCCGGCGGTCCGGTCGCGGTCGATCACGCGGATGTCGTGGTTCTCCCTGACCAGCTGGGCGGCCAGGACGGATCCCACGCGGCCGCATCCGGCGACGACGATTCTCATCGCGGGTCTCCTTCCGGTCTCGTCGCGCGTTCATCCCCCGCCTCGTCGCGCACGTCACCTTTCCGTCTCATCGCGGGTCTCCTTCCGGTCGCGGCGCGCGCCTGCGCAGCCGCGCCTTGCGCACCTCGTCGGCGAGCAGGGGCAGGACACCGACGGCGGCGAGGAGGGCCCAGTCGCCGGCCGTCAGCGCGGCGGTGTGGAACACGGCCTGCAGCAGGGGCAGATAGCTGATCGCGGCCATGATCCCGAGCCCGAGGAGGCCGGCGGCGATCAGCCACGGGTTGCCGAACACGCCCGCGCGGAAGACGCTCTCGCGCTCGGTGCGAACGGCCAGCGCGTTGAAGAACTGGCTGACGACGATGCCCGCCTGGACCATGGTGATCGCTTCGCGGTAGACGGGGTTGTCGGCGGTGAAGTCGGCGTAGGGGATGCCGGAGTCGTGGATGTGCCAGAAGAACACCGCGCAGACGCCGAGCGCCTGGATGCCGCCGAGGAACAGGATGCGGCGCACGACGGCCCGGGAGAACAGCGGTTCGGTCCGCGGCCGCGGCGGCTGGTCCATCACGTCGGACTCGGGCGGTTCGGCGCCGAGGGCGAGGGCGGGCATCACGTCCGAGCCCAGGTCGATCGCGAGGACCTGCACCGCGGTGATCGGCACCAGCGGGAAGCCGGCGAAGGTGGCGGCGAGGATGGGCGCCAGCTCGCCGATGTTGTGGCTGAAGAGGTAGACGAGGAACTTCCGGATGTTCTGGTAGACGGAGCGGCCCAGGCGCACGGCGACGGCGATGGAGCCGAAGGAGTCGTCCAGGAGCACCATCTCCGCGGCCTCGCGGGCGACGTCGGTGCCGGAGGCGCCCATCGCCACGCCGATGTCGGCGTGCTTGAGGGCCGGGGCGTCGTTGGCGCCGTCGCCGGTGACGGCGACGACGTCGCCGCGCCGCTGGAAGGCGGTGACCACCCGCATCTTGTGCTCGGGGCTCACCCGACACAGCAGCAGTTCGCCGGCGTCCGCCAGCAGCCGGTCCAGCGCCGTGTCGTCCAGGGCGTCCAGTTCCGCGCCGGTGGCCACGGTGGGCGCGGCGGACCGGACGATGCCGACGCGGCGGGCCACCGCTTCGGCCGTCAGGGGGTGGTCGCCGGTGACCATCACGATTCGGATGCCCGCCCGGTGACAGGCCTCGACGGCCTCGTACACCTCCGGCCGGGGCGGGTCCTGCATTCCGGCCAGGCCGAGCAGGGTGAGGTCCGACTCGTCCTGGTCGCGGGTCCCGGGCGGGCCGGTGGCCTCGCGTGCGGCGACGGCGAGGACCCGCAGGCCCTGCGCGGCCAGTGCGTCCGCCTCGGCCGTGACGCGCCGGCGCTCGGCGTCGGTGAGGGCCACGGCCGTACCGGAGCGGTCCAGCCGGGTGCAGCGGGTGAGGACCTCCGACGGGGCGCCCTTGACCCGCACCCGCCGGGTGCCGTTCTCGTCGTGCACGGTGCTCATCAGCTTGCGCACGGAGTCGAAAGGGTGTTCGGCGATGCGCGGTGCGTTCGCCTCCTCGGCCGCCGTGTCCAGTCCGGCCTTGGCGGCGGCCACCAGCAGCGCGCCCTCGGTGGTGTCGCCGAGGACCCGCCAGTGGCCACCGCCGGTGGGCGCCACGAGGCGGGCGTCGCAGCACAGGGCGGCCGAGCGGAGCAGTTCCCGGACCGCGTCCGGGTCGTCGACCCGCCCGTTCGGCTCGTAGCCCACCCCGGTGACGGTGTGCTCGCCGTCCGCGGCCCAGATCCGTACGACGGTCATCTCCGCCTGGGTGAGCGTGCCGGTCTTGTCGGTGCACACCACGGTGGTCGAGCCCAGCGCCTCCACGGCGAGCAGTTTCTTGACCAGGGCGTGGTGGCGGGCCATGCGCCGCACGCCGAGGGCCAGGGAGACCGAGAGGGTCGCGGGCAGGCCCTCCGGCACCAGCGCGACCATCACACCGAGCGCGAACACGAACGAGGGCACCAGTCCCTGGCCGGTGGGCAGCCGGATGGCGAACAGGGCGGCGCCGACCGCGAGGGCGGTGCCCGCGACGCGGCGGGCCATGACCGCCACCTGCCGCTGGAGCGGGGTCTTCTGCCGGGGTGCCGCCGCGGTGAGCCGGAAGATCCGGCCGAACTCGGTGGCCTGGCCGGTGGCGAAGACGACCGCGCGTGCGGTGCCGGTGATGACGTCGGTGCCCATGAACACGCAGTCGCGGGCCCGCAGGACCTCCTCGGCCGTGTCGGGTCCCGCCGTGCGGCGTACGGGGTCGCTCTCGCCGGTGATGGCGGCGTTGCTGACCGTGAGGTCGTGGGCCTCGACCACTCGGCAGTCGGCGGACACGGTGTCCCCCGCCTCCAGCACCACCAGGTCGCCCGGTACGAGGTCGCGGACCGGCACCTCCTCCAGGGCGCCGTCCCGCACCACCCGGCACCGGTGCGGCACCATCGCCTGCAGTGTCTGGGCGGTGCGCTCCGCGGAGTACTCCTGGGCGAACCCGATCGCGGCGTTGAGGACCACCACGCACAGGATCGCCACGGCGAGCTGCAGGGTGCCCGACTCGCGCGGGTCCTGCAGGGCGTAGGCGAGGAAGGTGATCCCGGAGGCGACGATCAGCACGACCGCGAACAGGTCGGTGAACTGGGCCGCCAGCTGCCGCCACACGGCGGGGCCGCGGGCGGCGGGCAGTTCGTTGGGTCCCTGGTCCAGCAGCCGTTGCCGCGCCGTCGCCGAGGCCAGTCCGCGGGGTGAGGCGTCCAGCGCGGCGAAGACGTCGGCGACGGCGAGGGTGTGGACCGGCCGCCCGGGGGACGGCGGCGGGGCGGTGGGAGCCGGGGTCGCGCCGGCCGGTCCGCCCTCCCCGGTGGGTGCCGTCCGGTCGGCGCGGGCGCGCAGCGCCTTCACGGGGTCTCGCCGGGTTCGGCACCGCCCTGGTCGAGCCGGAACGGCGGGTACGTGTCGGTCATCAGGCCGGCGTAGACGGCGACGCGCAGCACCCACCGGTTCATGCCGACGACGAGGTCGAACAGGCCGCGTGGGTAGATTCCGGTGAACAGCAGGCAGAAGCCCGCGAACACGGCGAGCAGGGCGATCAGCCCGCCGTCCCACCAGCCCAGGCGCAGGCCGCCGAGGAAGAAGGCGACGACCAGGTAGTGGGGCAGCGCCAGCAGCCACCACTTCACCAGCACCAGGCCGCGCGAGAGGCGTTCCGGGTACGTGATGGTCAGGCGGGCCGGGTAGGAGGGCTCCTCGCCGAGGCTGAACGGCGGATAGAGGTCGGTGGCCAGGGCGCCGTAGGAGTAGTACGTCACCCGCCACGACCAGCGCAGCACACCGGCGTTGAAGTCGAACAGCGGCCGGGGGTAGCGCTCGGTGAACAGGATGGCCAAGCCGGCGACGACGCTGACGAGGACGAAGGCGGTCCACAGGAAGGCCAGCACGATGTAGTGCGGAAGGGCCAGCAGCCACTTCACCAGCCACAGCCAGCGCGACAGCGGCTCGTCGAGTTCCGCGTGCACGCGCACCGGGGGCCCCGCCGGGGAAGCCGCCGGGGGGCCGCTCACGCCCGGCTCCGCTCCGGGGCCGGGGCCGTCGCGGTCTCGGCCGCGGCGCGTGCGATTTCCAGGCTGGTCTCCGGGACCTGCGCGAGCGTGTTGCTCACCGTGCAGTGGGAGACCACCGCGCGGAACGCGGGCAGCCGGTCCTCGGGCAGGGCCGGGGCGTGCACGGTCAGGGTGAGGCCGGCGACGCGGGCCGGCCGGTCGTCGGCCATGCGGAAGCGGGCGTCGACGCGCAGCCCCTCGCGGCTGATGCCGTGCCGGTCCAGGAAGCGCCCGGCGTAGTGGGCGACGCAGGAGGCGACGGACGCCACGAACAGTTCGACGGGGGTGGGCGCGGTGTCCTTGCCGCCGTCGGGCTGCGGCTGGTCGACCGTGAGGACGTGGCCGCGTACGCCGATCTCGTACGCGTCGCCCGCGACGGGCCGCACCTCGACCTGCCCGGGCGGGCCGCTGGGCGCGGGCTCCACGGCGGCGGCCTGGTAGAGCAGCATGCCCGCCAGGCGCCTGGCCTCCTCCGGCGTCAGCGACGCCCACAGCTCGCCCTTGTCCTGCGGGGTGCAGGAGGTCTCCAGGACGACCCGGTCCATGGAGGCGGGCAGTCCGGGCGGGACGAACCGGGTCACGTCGATGGTGCGGCCGCAGCGCGTTCGGATGGTCATCTCGGCTCCCTGCCGGTCGAGCCGGCCGTCGTGGCCGGCTGGTGCCGCCGGGCGCCCCCGTCGGGGGTGGCCCGTGCGGTACGGGAACGGGGTGGCTCGACGTCGAGGTCGGCGCCGCCGTAGGCGAAGGTGAGGGCCGGGTGGACCGCCACCACTCCGGGGACCGACCGGCACAGGCGCACGACGACGGGCAGGTCGGTGGCGGCGTCGAGCCGGCCGGTCAGGGTGACGACGCCCTCGTCGACCCGGACCCGGACCCGTCCGGCGTCGAGGCGCAGGGTGTGTTGCAGGACGTCGTGGCGGATCTCGTCGGCGAGGGCGGCGTCGCCGCGCAGGTAGGGCCGTAGCAGGTCGCGGCCGCTGACGAGGCCGGCCAGCCGCCCGTCGGGCCCGACGACGGGCAGCCGTCGCACCCCGTGGCGCTCCATCGTCCGGGCCGCCTCGGCGATGCTCCACCCGGGGGCGTGCCGTGACGGCGGGCGAGGTCATGAGGGCGGCGGCGGTCTCGGCGCCCACCCGCTCCGAGTCGGGCACCACGAGGCCGCGGCCCGCCTCGTGGCGCAGCAGGTCCGCCGCGGAGACCACGCCGAGGGGGCGTCCCTCGGCGTCGACGACGGGCAGCGCCGTGATCCGGTGGCGGTCCAGGGTCCGCGCGACCTCCTTGAAGGTGCAGCCGGGCCGCACGCTGACCACCTCACGGGTCATGACGTCTCCGACCGTGGAGTACCGCATGAAGTCCTCGGTTTCGCCGGTGGCAGGACCTGACGCCCCACCACCCCAAGTCGACCGCCGGCCGCCGGGCGCCGTCTGGGGCCGAACAGTCCACCCGCGCCCGCGAAGGTCCCTCGGGTCCGGCCCGGGGTGCCCGTGAGGCTCACCGCCGGTGCGGGGACTCCGTGGCGGCCCAGCGGCGGCGGACCGACTCCTCGTGCTCGGCCTGCTCCAGCGCCTGGTCGGCGGCGGCCAGTTCGGCGGTGAGCCGGGGGATCCAGTGGCGGCGCAGGGCGCGCACCCGCTGCCGGGTCCGGGTGGCCTCCTCGGTCAGCAGCGCGGCCGCGGTACGGGCCACGGCGTACTCCGCTCCGGCGCCGACGGCGTCACGGTAGGCGGCCTCGGCGTGCACCAGTGCGGTGGTGCGTGCCAGTGTCTCGCCGGGATCCCTGGCCGGGGGTGTCCAGTCACTGCCGTCGGGGTGGCGGACGCCCATCAGGGCCGCCCACCGGACGTCGAGCGTCCCCGGTGCGGCCGGCGCCGCCTCGGCCACGGCCCCCTCCCCGGCGATCACCACTCCCTTCAGCAGCCACTCCTCCGCCTCGGTGGTCAGCGCGTGCCACCGTTCCTCGGCGGCCCGCGCCGTGTCCTCCAGGGCGCGCAGGCGGTCCAGGAGCAGGCGCAGCTTCCGCTCCAGCAGGTCCGCGCCGCGCTGAGCGGCGTCCAGCCGCCTGCGCAGCCGCAGCCGCCCGGCCCGCCCGGGAGGCTGCCGCGACCGGGCGCTCACGACCCGGCCTCCGCGCCACTCGAACGGTCTTCTCCCGAGCAGGTCCCGGGGCCGTCCGAACGGCCCGGCTGCCGCCCGGTCTCCGCCCCGCCCCGACGGTCCTCTCGCGGCCCGGTCTCCACCCCGTCCGAACGGCCCGCCCGCCGCCCGGCGTCCGTGCCGCCCGGACGGTCCGCGCGTGGCTCGGCCGCCGCCCGGCCCGAACGGCCCGCCCGCGACCGGGCATCCGTGCCCTCCGCACCTCCCGCCCCCGGTCCCGCCGAGCCCGTCGCCGTGCCGCCCGCGACCGCGTCCCCGGGCGCGGGCGTGTCCGTCGCGTCGGATTGCGGGGCCGTCCCCGCCGGATGCTGGGCCGTCGCGGCGGGAGGCGGGTCCGTCGCGGCCGATGGTGGAGTCGTACCGGCCGGAGGCGGGTCCGTCGCGGCCGGAGGCGGGTCCGTCGCGGCGGGAGGCGGGTCCGTCGCGGCCGATGGTGGAGCCGTACCGGCCGGAGGCGGGGCCGTGGCGTGCAGGCGCTGGTGGAGCAGGTCCGCGGGGAGCATGGCGAGCTGGCCCGGGGGGAGGCGGAGCAGGACCTGCCAGGCACGTTCGAGTGCTTCGGTGAGCGGGCGGTTCTCGTCGGAGCGCTGGGCGACGAAGTCCCGCAGGAAGGCGTCCTCCATGTCGAGGTGACGGCGGTCCGTCGCGCTGAGCGCGGACTGCCCGATCAGGTCGGCCAGTTCGCGGACCTGCCGGGCGCGCGCCAGCGCGGCGATCAGCTGGGCGGCGACCGCCGGGTGGTCCGCCCGGGTGCGGCCCGCCCCGGCACCCGAGCGCAGCAGCCGGGAGAGCGACGACAGGGGGTCCACGGGCGGGAACACCCCGCGGGCGTGGACGGCGGGCGACAGCACGATCTGGCCCTCCGTGATGTAGCCCGTGAGGTCGGGCACCGGGTGGGTGATGTCCCCGGCCGGCATGGTCAGCACCGGCAGCACGGTCACCGATCCGGGGCGGCCGCGGATCCTGCCGCAGCGCTCGTAGAGGGAGGCGAAGTCGCTGTAGAGGTAGCCCGGGTAGGCGCGCCGGGCGGGGATCTCACCGCGGGAGGCGGAGACCTCGCGCAGCGCCTCCGCGTAGGCGGTCATGTCGCCCATCACCACCAGGACGTGACGGCCCTCGCCGAAGGCCAGGTGCTCGGCCACCGTCAGCGCGATCCGGGGGGTCAGCAGCCGCTCGATCACCGGGTCGTCCGCGGTGTTGAGGAACAGCGCCAGCTCACCCGCCGCGGCGCGCTCGCCGAGTCCCTCGCGCACCGCCAGGGCCTCGGCGTGGGTGAGCCCCATGCCGGCGAAGACGACGCTGAACGGCTCGCCCGCGCACGAGGCCTGCGCGGCGATCTGCACGGCCAGGTCCAGATGCGGCAGCCCCGCCGACGAGAACACCGGGAGCTTCTGGCCGCGCACCAGCGTGGTGAGTACGTCGATGGCGCCGATCCCGGTCAGTACGGGCTCGGCGGGCGGCTCGCGCCGTACCGGGTTGATCGGCGCGCCCGCGACCTCGGCGGTGCGCGGGCCGAAGACGGGCGGCCCGCCGTCGACCGGCTCCCCGCGCCCGTTGCACGTCCGCCCGAGCCAGCCGGGCCCGACGGGGACGCGCAGCGGAGCGCCGGTGAACGCCACCCGGGTGCGGCGGGGGTCCATCCCGGCGGTGCCCTCCAGGGCCTGTACGACGGCCAGGTCCCGGTCGACCTCCAGCACGAGCCCGTGGCGCAGCTCGCCGTCCGCGAGGCGGATCAGGGCGAACTCGTCCCAGCCGACGCCCGCCACGCCGTCGACCAGGACCAGCGGCCCGCGCAGCTCGCGTACGGCGGTGTACTCGACCTCGGTCACGGCACCTCCTCCAGCCGGGCCAGCACGGTGTCCCGGGCGGCGCCGATGCCCGCGGTGTCCGTCGGGCCGGCCTCCTCGCGCACCCGCAGCAGCGGCGTGAAGTCGACCTCCTCCACGGCGTCGGCGCGGGCCGCGGTGTCCGCCGTCCGCGCGCAGCTCTCGGCCACCGCCAGCACCGCGTCGGCGAGGGCGGCCGTCCGGGCGGGCGAGCAGTAGGCGTCCGCCGGGGACAGCGCGCTCTGCTGGAGCAGCCCCTCGCGCACCAGGCGCCCGGCGAGCACGCTCATCCGCTCGGCCGGGGGCAGGGCCGTGATGCCGACGAGTTCGACGAGGTCGGCGAGCCGGTCCGCCTCCGCCAGCAGGCGGGCCACGCGTTCGCGGCGCTCGGCCCAGTCGGGGTCGGCCTGGCCGGCGGGGCCGCGGGCGAGGGTGGCCGTGTCCCGGGAGAAGGAGTCCGCCCAGGAGACCGCGGGGTAGTGCCGGGCGTAGGCGAGGTCGCGGTCCAGGGCCCACAGGCAGCGCACGAAGCGCTCGGTGTGGGCGGTGACGGGCTCGGTGAAGTCCCCGCCGGGCGGCGAGACGGCGCCGAACAGGGTGACCGACCCGGTGCTGCCGCCGAGGGTCCGCACCGCCGCTGCCCGCTCGTAGAAGGCCGCCAGCCGGGAGGCGAGACCGGCCGGGTAGCCCTCCTCGGCCGGGAGCTCCCCCATGCGGGCGGCGAACTCGCGCAGCGCCTCGGCCCAGCGGGAGGTGGAGTCGGCGATCACCACCACGTCGAGTCCCATGTCGCGGAAGTACTCGGCGACCGTGGCGGCGGTGTGCACGCCGGCCTCGCGGGCCATCATCGGCATGTCGGAGGTGTTGGCGAGGACGACGGTGCGGTCGGCCAGCAGGCCGCCGGTGCGCGGGTCCTCCAGCCGGGACAGCTCGGCGATCACCTCGGCCATCTCGTTGCCGCGTTCGCCGCATCCGACGTAGACGATCACGTCCGCGTCGCACCACTTGGCGATCTGCTGGAGCAGCATCGTCTTGCCGGTGCCGAAGCCGCCGGGGACGGCGACGGTGCTGCCGCGCGCCACGGGGAAGAGCAGGTCGATGACGCGCTGGCCGGTGATCAGCGCGGTGGTCGCCGCGAGGCGCTCCCGCACGGGCCGCGGCGCGCGCACGCCGCAGGGTTCGGCGAGCCGTACGGGGGTGCCGCCGACGACGGCCAGCACGTCCTCCTCGCCGTACCGCCCGGCGGGCGCGAGGTCCGCGACGGTGCCGGAGGAGCCCGCGGGGACCAGGATCCGCAGGCCGGGGCCGGGACCGCCCGGCACGTCGCCGAGGACGTCGCCGGGAGCCACCCGCTGTCCTTCGGCGGCGCGGGGGGTGAAGGGCCAGGTGCGTCCGGCGTCGGCGGACCGGGCGGCCGGGGCGGCGAGCAGCCGGTCGCCGGCGGCGGAGAGCGGGCGCAGCAGGCCGTCGAAGACACCGCCGAGCAGGCCGGGCCCGAGCCGTACGGTGAGCGGGCGGCCCTGCGGCCGGGCGGGGTGGCCGGGGGCCAGTCCGCCGGTGTAGGCGTAGGCCTGGGCGGTGGCGAGGTCTTCCTTGATGGCGACGACCTCGGCGGGCAGCCGGGCCTCGCCCAGGAGCACCAGGTCGTGCATGGCGATTCCGGGGACGTAGCCGAACTGGACCAGCGGTCCGGCCACCCGGACCACCGAGGACGCCGGGGCGGGGGCCTCCGTCACGGCGTCCACAGCTCCTGGACCCGGGAGCCGAAGCGGTCGAGCGCGCGTTCGGCGAGGGCGGCCGGGGTCAGGTCGAGCCGGCGTCCGGGCGCCTCGGCGACGATCCCGCCGTCCGCGCCGGGGCGGACGACGGCGTCGGCGCCGAGCGTGTCGCGGGCCCGCCGGGTGAGCGCGTCGAGCAGGCCGTCGCGGTCCCCCGCCGCCGTCCGCACGCCGTCGGCGACCTGCCGGCGGAACTCCTCGTACGCCTCGCGGCGGGCGGCCAGCCGGGCCCGCGCGGCGTCTTGACGGGCGTGGACGAGTTCCCGGGCCGCGGCGGCGACGCCGTCCCGGCGACCGGCCGCGCGGGCCCGGGTCAGGATCGCGTCGGCCCGCGCGCCGGCGGCCTCCAGGGTGGCCCGCGCCTCGGTCCGGGCGCGGGCCACCGCGACCGCGCGGGCCTCGCAGGCCTCGGCGAGGAGGGCCTCGCGGACCGGCTCCAGGCCGTCGTCGGCGCGGACGCGCGGCGCCGTCATACCGGCAGCACCACCGTCAGCGGGGTCTGTGTGTCGAGCCGGGCGCCCAGCGCCTCGGCCGCCCGGGGGGTGAGAACGACCAGGGCGACCTCCGGGGGCAGGGCCTGCCAGGCCTCTCTCGCCGCCTCGGGGCCCTCGGCCGCGTGCACGACCACTCCGGCGAGGGCCAGCCCGCAGACGCGGTCCCGCTCCCCGATGGCGGCCACCGTCGACATCGTTCAGGCCTTTCCGATGAGCAGGATCGCGACGACCAGTCCGTAGACGGCGATCCCCTCGGCCAGGCCGACGATCACCATGGCCCGGCCGAACAGCTCGGGCCGCTCGCTGAGGGCCGCGAGGGCCGCGGCCCCGGTGTAGGCGACGGCGGCGGCCGCCCCGATCGACGCTCCGCCCACCGCGATGGCGGCCGCGATCAGGGCGGTGCCGTTGGAGCCGTCCGCGCCCGCGGTGCCGGCGGCCTGGGCGGCCGAGGACAGCGTCGTCAGCACCAGCAGGAGGGCGCCGCCGAGGAGCACCGCGTCGGCGGCGAGGATCCACCTCAGGGCCTGCCGGGGCCGCCGTCGCGCGAGGGTGCGCACGGCGGCCAGCACCGCGCCGACGAGGGGCAGGACGATCATCCAGGTGAGCATGCGGCCACCTCCGGATCGGTGCCGGCCGGCACCGGGCCGGCCGGCTGGACGTACCAGGGACGGAACGGCCGGCCCTGGAACTCGAAGAGCCGGGAGAAGAGTTCGTAGTACTCCAGCCTCAGCGCCTGCACGCCGGCCACCAGGGCCTCCAGCGCGAAGGTGACGGCGGTTCCCACCACGAGGACGGCGGCGGCGCCGGCGAGCGCGGCGCCGCCGTGCCGGGCCAGTCCGGCGGTGCCCCCCCAGACGACGTCGGCGAGGGCGGCGTGCGTGAGCCCGAAGGCGGCCAGCCGGGCGAAGGAGAGCGTGTTGGTGCCGACGCGGACGACCACGTCGAGCAGGCGTACGGCCGTCTCGGTGCCGCCCTCCAGGCCGCCCGCCGTGGTGCGGAAGATGCCGACCGCGGTGAGTCCGAGCCCCAGCACGGCGACCGACGCGCCCGCGGTGGCGGGCGCCGTGCGGTGCGTGGCGAGCGCCAGTACGGCGAGCGCGAGTCCGAGGTGGACGGCGAGCCCGGCACAGCCCGTCGACGCGTACACGGCCCGGCCCGGCCCCTGTTCGCGCCACCGGTTGACGGCGCCCGCCCCGTGGGCCAGTGCCAGCAGCAGGGCGCCGAACCCCACGGCGGCGATCAGCAGCCGCTCCGGGTCCTCCAGCGGGTTCAGCCACAGCACCGGCAGGAGGTGGGTGGGGCCGAAGAACTCCCCGTAGGCGAAGCCCGCCAGGATGCCGCACACCCCGGCGCCCACGAGGAACGGCCAGGCCGCGCGGACGCCGGCCAGGCGGCGGGGCGCCCGGCGCCACAGCAGCAGGCCCGTCAGCACCAGCAGGGCCCCGTGGCCGACGTCACCGAACATGATCCCGAACATCACCACGTACGCGATCCCGGCCGGCCAGGACGGGTCGAGGTCGGCGTACGGCACGGTGCCGTAGGCCGACACCAGCGGGGTGAAGGACGCGCGGCGGGGCGCTCGCGCGCCGCGCAGCAGGGTGGGCGGCTCCACTCCCCGGGGGCGGCGCAGACGTACGAGCGCGGCGCCGGTGCCCCGCAGCCGGTCGGCCGTCCCCGCCACGGCGCCGGACGGGCACCAGCCGGGCAGCGCCGTGACCTCGCCCTGCCGGACGGCGCTGCGGGCACGTTCCTCCAGTTCGGCCTCGCCCTTGAGCAGAGCCCGGGCGGTCACCGATACGGGCTCGTCCGGGCCGGGAGGTTCCGGGGCCAGCAGCGGCGGACCGGGATGGCCGCCGGCCGCCTGGAGGCGGCGCGCGGCCGGCCCGGGCTCCAGCCCCTCCGCCACGTCCAGTTCCACGCAGCCCGCCTCGGCCACCCGCAGCAGGGCGTCGCGCAGCCCGGTGCGCGGGACCACGAGGGCCACGCGGCGCATCCTGACCGGCAGCAGGGTCTCAGACCAGGGCATCGAGCACCTCCGGCCGAGCGCCGCCGCGCGCCGCCAGCGCGAGGGCGGCCCGTACCGCCCAGGCGTCCGCGGAGAGCACGGCGACCGCGCCGACAACGGCCGTGGCGTCGTGCCGCACCGTGTGCGCCATGCTCCGGCCGTCCGCCTCCAGCGTGTGCCACCAGCGCAGTTCGGCCCGCCAGAGGTCCGCCGGGGCGTCGACGCCGGCCACGACCCAGGCGGCCGCGGGCGGCAGGGCGCGGCGGAAGTCGGCCCAGGAGGCCGCGTTCACGGCCCGTGCGCCCAGGACGGCCGTGGCGCCGCGGCGGGCGCCGGCGGCGGGGGCACGCCCGTGCACGAAACGTTCCCGGGCGGTGAGCAGGGCGGCCCGGCCGGCCGCCCAGCGGCGGGCGCCGGGGACGGCCGCGGCGGTGTGCAGCGCGGCCGTGAGCCGCATCGAGGTCAGGATCGCGGCGGGTGTCTCGTCCCCGGGGTCGCCCCAGGAGGAGGCCGTGAGTGCGGCCCGCAGCGCGCCCCGCGTGCCCGCCCGGGACAGGCCGCGCCACGCGGTGGCCAGGGCGCCCAGGTCGTAGGGCGGCACGACGGGGGTCACCGCGTACGCCGGCGGGGTGGTCCCCCGCTCCTGGGGCGCGGTGCCCGCGCCGTCGGCCGGTGCCGCGTACGGGGGTTCCGTGGAGGCCGGTTCGCCGGTCGCCGGACGGCGTCTCGCCTGGTGGCCGGTCGCCGGTTCGCCGTCGGCCGCTTCTCCGGGGGCCGGACCCGCGCGCGGCGCTTCCGCGTGCGGTGGCTCGGTGGGAGGTGACTCGGTGGGCGCCGGAGCGGGGGCCGCCGGAGACGGGCGCAGGCGGGCCGCGACGTTGGCGATCTCGAAGCCCGCGGCGAGCGGGCGCAGTATCGTCACTCCGCCGCGGGGCAGCCACCCGGCGAGGACCCGCAGATGCCACAGCAGGGTGGCCGCCACGGCCCGCTGGGCCGCGGGCAGCGAGGCGGCGGCCCGCACCCGGGAGTGGTAGGGAGTGCCCGCCAGCAGTCGCAGCGCCTCGTCGAGGCCGGACGTACGGGCCAGTTCCCGGGCGCCGTCCGGGCCGGTGCAGCGGGAGGCGAGGGCGCGGGCCCTGATCGCTCCCGCCACCCACCCGGCGCTCATCCGGGTCCCCCGCCGTCGTCCGGTACGCGCAGGGCGTCCCGGACGACCCGTGCCACCAGAGCGGGCATCCTGTCCTCGGCCCGGCGCCGCAGCGCGCGTGCCGCCGCGCCGCCGTCCCGGCGGATGCGGTCCGCCTCCTCGGCGACGGCGCCGCGTCCGGCGGCGAACCCGGCCGCGCGGGCCCCGGCCCGTCCGGCGAGGGCACCGGTCACGATCTCCTCGGCCCGCTCCCGGGCCTCCCGGCGCACCGCGTCGGCGTCCCGCCGTCCCGCGCGGCGGATCTCGTCGGCCTCCTCCTGGGCGGCGGCGAGCAGAGCGAACAGCGGCCGCACCTCCGTCGCACGTTCCGCCGCGCGGTCGGCGGGCACGCCGACGGCCGCTGCTCCGGCGGTGCCGACGCGACGGAAGCGGGCGAGGAAGTCGAGGAAGTCACGGAATCGCAGCACCATGTTCTCCGGGTCCTCTCCGGACCCTCTCCGGATCCTCTCCGGCTTCTCCGGATCCTCTCCGGGGGGCTTCATGCTTCAGTCTCAGCCTCCACCCGCACCGTGTCCTGCGTTGAGGGGCTGGCGTGCCTCCATCGGTGGACCGTCCGGCCCTAGGCGGCCGGCACCCGGCGGCCGGAGTTTGGTGAGGGGGACACGACGAGTGCGGGGGGACGGAGAAGACTGCGGGAGGCCGGAGTGAACGAGCACGAGGCGTACTCCACCGGATCCGAGGCGCGTCACGGTGTGCCCGGCAGGCCGCCCGGGCCGGCGGAGGCCGTGCACGAGGAGATGCTGCTGCGCTATCTGGGCGCGATGGCGGCCGTGTCGTCGAAGCAGGCCGCCCACCACGGCCCGCCGGGATACGGACGGGCGGAACGACCCGAGCCCCCCGCGGCCCCCGGGACGGCCGCCGCGGCTCCCGCCCGGGAGGCGGCCGGAACCGGGACCGCCGCCCCGCCACCGGTCACGGCCGGGGCCGGACCCACGGGCGCCGCGACGACCGCGCCGTTGCAGGTGCGCGACGTGATGCAGGTGCCCGCCCCGTCCGTGCCCTGGGACCTGCCGTTCTCGGACGTCGCGCGGATCCTCGCGCGCGAGGGCGTCGGATCCGTGGCCGTCGTGGACGCGCACGACCGGGTCGTCGGAGTGGTGTCCGAGTCCGATCTGCTGGCGAAGGTCGCCGTCGAGGCCCAGGAGCACCGTCCCGGGCCGCTGCGCCGCATCAGGGAGCGCAGGCTCCTGGAGAAGGCCCGCGGCGACACGGCCGAGGTGCTGATGACGAGCCCGGCGATCACGGTCCTGCCGGGTGCGTCCGTCGCGGAGGCGGCGTGGCTGGCGGCACTGTCGCGGCTGAAGCGGGTGCCCGTCACCGACCACGAGGGGCGCCTGGTGGGGACGGTCCACCGCAACGCCCTGCTGCACGCCCTCATCCGGGACGACGCGGGCATTCAGAAGGACGTCCGGCATCTGGTGACCGTGGTGGCCGGGCCGGGCGCGGCCGACGCCGTGCAGGTGGGCGTCCGCGGCGGTGTGGTCGACCTCCAGGGCCGGATGCCCGAGTCCGCCGCGGAGCGGCTGGTCGCGGAGGTCGAGGACATGGACGACGTGGTGGAGGTCCGCAACCATCTGGCCCCGGCCTGAATCCGACGGGACTTGACGGGACTTGACGGACGGGGTCTGGCGGGTGGGGTCGGAACGAACCGTTCCGACCCACCCGCCAGACCCCCTGGCGCTCAGGTCCCTTGGACTCAGCCCCCTTGGATCCAGGCCTCTTGAGCCGGCGCGCCGGTGCTCACCGGTCGGCCGGCGTGATCCGTCGTCCCGTCAGCCGCGTGGGGCGGATCTCCACCCACAGGGTGCGCCCGCCGCCGGCCCAGGGGTCGGAGTGGGCCCGCTGCTCCAGCCGCCGTACCGCCTCGGGGTCCGTGACGGCCTCGGCCGGACCGACGGCCAGCACGCTCCAGCCCTGGCTCATGGTGTCGTCGACGTGGTCGACCTCGAAGGCGACCTCCGTGCCGACCACCGAGGCGGGGGCCGTGCCGGGGGCGGTGCGGAACACGACACCGTCGTCGACCACGTCGTAGTTGACCGGGACCACGACGGGTCCCTCCAGGGTGGTGAACGCGACGCGGCCGACCCCGTGCGACGACAGCAGCGCCCGGCACTCCCCCTCGTCGAGGTCGCGCAGGCTGGGGTGGAGCAGGGCGTGTCCCTGGCCCGGTGGCCGTTCCTGGTCGCCGCCCTGGAGTTCGATCAGTGTGGTGCCCAGGGCGTCGGCCAGGCGGATGAGGGTCGCCACGTTCGGGTCCGACGGATGTGCCTCCAGGTACGCCAGGTACTGGGGCGACATCCGCGCCCGCCGGGCGGTCTCCTCCAGGCTGAGCCCCTGCCGCCGTCGGGCCGCCGCCACCCGGCGGCCCACGTCCCCCGGTTGCAGGGCGTGGCCCGCGGGCCGCTCGGCGGGCGCGGCGCCCGTGTCCGGGCGGGCCGCCCCGCCCGGTTCCGGCTGTGGCGCCGGCGCCTCCTGCCCGAGGTGCTGGACGCGGGCGTCCGGACCGGGGAACACCAGCGTGACCTCTCCGGTGTCCGACCAGCGCACGTCGTACGGCGGTGTCCCGTCGTCGTGGTGGAGGCCGACGATCTCGCCGTCGCGCCGGGCGGAGCCGGTGACCGCGCTTTCGACGACGAGCCGGTCGCCTAGCCGAGCATGCATGACCGGGCCTTTCTCGAGGGGTCCGCTCCCCAGGATCGCGCCTGGCCACCTCCGGCACCAACAGGGCTCGAGGTCCCGCGCGGCGGGGACGAACGGCCCGTCCCCGGGTGCGCAGGTCCCCAGGCGGCGGGGGTCCGGGGCTGCCACGCTGGAGGGAGGCGGGTCGCGGTCGAACCGCCGCCTCGGCACGCCGTGCCGGTCCGAGGACCGGACGACCGCAGGACCGGAGGGAGAGGCTCGATGCAACACCGTATGGTCGAGGATCTGATGACCCGCGGCGTGGTCCGGGTGCGCCGGGACACGCCGTTCAAGAAGATCGCCCAGCTTCTGTCCGACAACGGCGTGGCCGCCGTGCCGGTGGTGGACGACCTGGGACGGCCCGTCGGCATCGTGTCGGAGGCCGACCTGCTGAGCAAGGTCGCCGCGCAGCCCGACCCGGCCGGTCTGCTTCCGCTGGCCGACCTCACGGGCCGGGAGCCTGCCAGGACCGACGCCGCCACCGCCGAGGAGTTGATGACCGCTCCCCCGGTGACCGCGCGTCCGGAGTGGACCGTCGTCGAGGCCGCGCGCCTGATGGACGCCCACCGGATCAAGCGCCTGCCCGTGGTCGACGAGGCGGGTGTCCTCGTGGGCATCGTCAGCCGCAGCGACCTGCTGCGGATCTTCCTGCGCCGGGACGAGGCGATCCACGAGGAGGTCGTCGGCGAGGTGCTGAACCGGACCCTCGGCCTGACCCCGGCCGACGTGACGGTCACGGTGACCGACGGCCGCGTCGTGCTCAAGGGGTCCGTCGCGGCCAGGAGCCTGATCCCGGTGGTCGAGCGCCTGTGCCGCGGCGTCGACGGCGTGGTCGCCGTGGCGGCGGACCTCATCTACCGATCGGACGACACCAGCGGTGCTCCCGGCACCCGGTGAGGTCGCGGCGCGAAGGCGGCCCGGGCGGCCGCACTGGGGCCGGATGGCCTTCCGCCCACGCGCAGCAATGACCCGGAAGGCCCTGCCACGCGGCGGGCCGCGGCGTGAGCCTGGAGGGGACAGCCGGAGGTGAGCACGATGGCGGCGAACACACACGACCGGCGGTCGCTGTGGCGCTGGCGGCGCAACCCGCTGCGCCGCCGCGAAGACCTGGTCGAAGCCTGGATCCTGCTGGCCGCCTGGACGGCCGTCGCGGTGGGCGGGCCGCTCGCCGGCGTGATGAGCGCTCAGGCGACCTCGGACACCCTCGCGCGGCAGCGCGCGGAGCGGCATCCGGCCACCGCCACCCTCGTCACCGACGCGGAGCGCGGCGGCGGCCGCTTCAACACGTCGGGCGACCGCGTCCTCGCCACGGTCCGCTGGACGGACCCGGACGGTACCCGGCACTCCGACAGGACGCTGGTCGACAGCGGGCTGAAGGCGGGCGACCGGATCGTCGTCTGGACCGACAACCACAGCCGCGTCACGATCCGGCCCACCACGCCGGCGCAGGCCACCACCCAGGCGGCGGCCACGGGCGTGACAGCGGCGCTCGCCGTCAGCGGGGCCGCGGCCGGCACCTACTACGCGATCCACGCCGCCCTGGACCGGCGCCGCGGCCGCGCCTGGGACGCGGAGTGGGAGAAGTTCGGCCCGCAGTGGGGGCGTACGGCGTCCTGACCCGAGCGGGCGGCCCCCCTGCCGGGTGAGTCCGGCGGCGGGCGCGGTCCGTGCCCGCGGGGAGAACCCCGGGTCGGCCCGCGGCGGGAACGCCGAACGCCGGGGCGGCCCGCAGACGCCGAACGCCGGGACAGCCCGCGCAAACCCCGAACGCCGGGACAGCCTGTGGGAGGAGAAGTCATGAGCGACGTGGTGGTCGTCGGGGTGGACGGTTCCGACTCGGCCCTGGACGCCGTCGTGTGGGCGGCGCTCGAAGCCGAGTCGCGCAAGGCCTCCCTGCGGGTGGTGCACGCCTTCTCCTGGCCGGTGGCGCACGCGTCCCTGGACAAGGTGCTCTCCCAGCCGATGCGGGCCCGGCTGCGGGACGCGGCGGACCGGCTGGTGAACGAGGGCATGGAGCGGGCGCGCGCGGCCGCGCCGGACGCGGACGTCTCCGGGTCGGTCCTGCCGGGTGATCCGTCGACGGTGCTGGAGGCCCGGTCGCGGGAGGCGGCTCTGGTGGTGGTGGGGAGCCGGGGGCTGGGCGGTTTCGGCGGGCTGCTGCTCGGCTCCACCGCCGCCGCCCTCGCCGCCCACGGGGGGTGCCCCGTCCTGGTGGTACGGCAGCTCGCCGATCCCACCGGTCCGGTCCTGGTCGGCGTGGACGGGTCCCCGGCGGGCGCCGAGGCCCTCCGCTTCGCCCTGGCGGAGGCCGCCCGGCGCCGCGTCCCGGTCGTGGCGCTGCACGCCTGGACCACCTGGAACGCGCCGATGCCGCCTCCCCCCGACGCCGCCGAGCCCTACGCGAACGAGCCCGGTGTGCTGGCCGCCGCCGAGGAACGGCTGCTGGCCGAGGCGATCGCGGGGCACCGCGAGCGGTACCCGGACGTGAAGGTGGAGCCACGACTGGTGCACGGCCCCACCCGTCAGGCGCTGATCGAGGCGAGCCGCACCGCTCAGCTCACCGTCCTCGGCTCGCGCGGGCGCGGCGGGTTCTCGGGGCTGCTGCTGGGCTCGGTCAGCCAGGCCCTGCTGCACCACGCGTACGGCCCGGTGGCGGTCGTACGGGCCTGAAAGGGCCGAACGACCCATGCGCCACCCCCGGCACGCCGCCACCATGGAAGACGGACGCCGGGAAGGCGCCGCACGTTCCGCCGCACGGGCCGGGACCGGGCCCGCAGCGCGCCCCGCAGCGTGGTTCCGTACGCCGGTGACCGCGTGCTCGACTTCGGGAGGCGTGGATGACGCACACCGATGGCCGCAGGCCGATCGTGGTCGGTGTCGACCCGGATCCGCACAAGCGCATGGCGCTCGCCTGGGCCGCCGACGAGGCGGACCGGCACGGGCTGCCGCTGCTGCTGGTGCACGCGCAGGGCGTGCCGACCCCCGGCTACCGGCCGCAGGGCGGGCACCCGTCCTGGGAGAGCTGGAAGGGCGAGTTGCACGCGGCAGGCGATGCCACGCTCAAGGAGGCGGTGGCCTTCGTCGAGGCCCGGCACCCGCGGCTGGAGGCGTCGGCGCTGCTGGCGGAGGGGCAGCCGGCCTACGTGCTCGCCGAGCAGGCCCGCGGGGCCGCGCAGGTCGTGGTGGGGTCCTGGCATCTGAGCGCCACCCAGGAGCGGTTCGGCTCGGCCGCGGTCGCCCTTCCGCTCGTCGCCCACGCCGGCTGCCCGGTCGTGGTGGTGCCCGAGCCCGAGCACACCACCCAGGAGCCGCCCTACTTCGTGGTGGGCGTGGACGGCAGCCCGCACTCCGCGGCGGCGGTGGACTTCGCCTTCGAGGAGGCCTCCCTGCGCGGCGCGGTGGTGCGCGCCCTGTACGTCTGGCGTCCTCCGTTGCTGGGCGCCTACGACGAGTACGCGGCCCTCCAGGAGTGCCGCCGGATGCTGTCGGAGATCGTGGCGGGGCGCGGCGCCGCCCGTCCCGAGGTCGAACTGCACCACGAGGTCGTCAAGGGACACCCGGTCCAGGTGCTCACCGAGGCCGCCGAGCACGCCCTGGGCCTGGTGGTGGGCACCCGGGGGCTGGGCGGCTTCAGCGGGATGGTGCTGGGGTCGGTCAGTCAGGGCGTGCTGCTCCACGCGCGGTGCCCGGTCGTCGCGATACCGCACCGGCACGCCGAGTGACCACCCCGGGGGCGCCCGCGGTACGGCCTTCCACGCGGACGCGCCGACGCCGGGGCGACCTTCCGGGGCGGCAGTGGCGATGCGGCCGCCCGGGCGGCCGCATCGCTCAAGTCGCCTTCTGTTCCTGGGGACCGCCGACCGGCGCGTACCACACCAGGCGGGTGCCGCCGCCGTCCGGGCTGCCGAGTTCCATGTCCCCGCCGAGCTTGCGGGCCCGCTCCGCCATGTTGCCGAGGCCGCTGCGGCGGCCACCGGCCGGTATGCCGACGCCGTTGTCGGTGACGGAGAGCCGGACCTCCCGGCCGTCGGTCTCCAGCACCACCTCGGCCCGGTCGGCACGCGCGTGCCGGGCGATGTTGGTGAGGGACTCGGAGAGCACGGCCACCACGTCGTCGGCGATCTCCTTCGGCACGTGCGTGTCGAGCAGGCCCTCCATGCGCACGCCGGGCGCGAAGCCGAGGACGGGCGCCGCCTCGCCGACCACGCGGACCGCGCGGGTGCGCAGCCCGGGTGCGGCCTCGTCGCTGCGGGTGCGCAGGCCGAAGATGGTCGACCGGATGATCTTGATGGTCTCGTCGAGGTCGTCCACCGCGCGCAGGACGCGTTCCTTCGCCTCGGTGTGCTCGACGAAGCGGCCGGCGCTCTGCAGCGTCATCCCGGTCGCGAACAGCCGCTGGATGGCGAGGTCGTGCAGGTCCCGGGCGATCCGGTCGCGGTCCTCCAGCAGGATGATCTGCTCGGCGTCCTGCCGGCGCTCGGCGAGCTCCATGGCGACGGCGGCCTGCGCGGCGAAGACCTGCAACTGGTCCATCTCCGCCTCGGAGAACTCGTTCGCGCCCGTCTCGCGGACCAGCAGCACGACACCGCGCACCCGGTCCCCGGACCCGATGGGCACGGCTCCGGCCGGTCCCAGACCGGTGAAGCGCTGGAGGCCGCCCGAGACGCGTTCGTCCTGCGCGACGTCCGGGGTGGTCACCGCCACGCCACCGTCGTAGGCCTGCCCGAGCAGCGTGCCGGTCACCGGCATCACCAGGCCGCGCAGCACCTCGGCCTCCTGGCCGATGGCCAGTTCGACGGTGAGGGCGTCGGTGTCGGACATGGGCACCGCCACCACGGCGAGGGCGGCGCCGGTGATGTCCCGGGCGCGCTCGGCGATCAGTCCGAGGACCCCGCCCTGGGCGGTGCCGGACATGAGGCTGTGGGTGATCTCCGCGTTCGCCTGCAGCCAGCGCTCGCGCAGCCGGGACTCCTCGTACAGGCGGGCGTTGTCGATCGCCACGCCGGCCGCCACGGCCAGGGTGGACAGGACCGACTCGTCGTCCTCGTCGAACTGGAGGCCGCCGCGCTTCTCGGTGAGGTACAGATTGCCGAAGACCTGGTCCCGGACCCGGATGGGGACGCCGAGGAAGGTGTTCATCGGCGGGTGGTGCTCCGGGAACCCGTACGACGCCTCGTGTTCGGAGAGCTTGGCCAGCCGCAGCGGGGCGGGGTGGCGGATCAGCTCGCCGAGAATGCCGTGGCCCTCCGGGTAGGGGCCGATGCGGGCGATCTGCTCCCCGGTCACCCCGATCGTGTGGAAGGCCGACAGCCGCCTGCCGTCGGGGCCGATCACGCCGAGTGCGGCGTACTCGGCGTCGACCAGCGTGGCCGCGGCCTCCACGATGCTGAAAAGAGCCTGCTCCAGATCGAGTTCCCGCCCGACCGAGAGCACCGCCTCCAGCAGGCTGTGCACCCGGTCCCGGGTGCCGCGCGCCGCGTCGAGGCGGGCCTGCAGCTCCTCCAGCAGCTCGTCGAGCCTGAGCTGCGGCAGCCGTACGCGGGCCTCCTGAGCGTCCCCGGAGCTTCCCACGCTGTTCCTCCAAGCCCCACAAAGTACCGACGCCGTTCCGCTCCCGTGACACATTAGCGGTTCCGGCACGGCGACGATACGTGATCACCCGGGGGTGGGCGGCAAGCGGGGCACCGCGGCGGCCAGTTGCGCGGCAGCCGGCCGGCGGGACCTGCGTGCGGGGCAGGGCCGGCGGCCGGCGTCAGTGCCCTTCGCCGCGCAGCCGGTCCTGTGCCTGGGTGGCGATGACGGCGGCCTGGATGCGCCGCTCCACACCGAGTTTGGCGAGCAGCCGGGAGATGTGGTTCTTCACCGTCTTCTCGGCGAGGTACAGCCGCTGGCCGATCTGACGGTTGGTCAGGCCCTCTCCGATGAGGGCCAGGATCTCCCGCTCCCGCTCGGTGAGTCCGGGAAGCGCGTCCGGTTCGGGCTCCTGCTGCTGGCCGCCCCGCAGCCGGGCCATCAGCTTGGTGGTGGCGCTCGGGTCGAGCAGCGACTGGCCGCGGGCCACGGTGCGCACGGCCGAGACCAGGTCCGAGCCCTGGATCTGCTTCAGGACGTACCCGGAGGCACCGGCCATGATGGAGTCGAGGAGCGCCTCCTCGTCGTCGAACGAGGTCAGCATCAGGCAGGCCAGGTCGGGCAGGCGGGAACGCAGTTCGCGGCAGACGGTCACGCCGTCGCCGTCGGGCAGGCGGACGTCGAGGACCGCCACGTCCGGACGCAGCGCGGGGACGCGCACCAGCGCCTGTTCCACGGTGGCCGCCTCCCCTACCACGGTGATGTCCGGTTCGTCGTCCAGCAGGTCGTGCACCCCACGCCGTACCACCTCGTGGTCGTCCAGGAGAAAGACCCGGATCGGGGTGCCGGGGCCGGCCTGCTCACGCTCCGCCATCGGTTGCTCCTCGCGATGTGTTCGTTTTTCCACTGGGAACCATCCCCCAAGCCGGGACCAGAGGCCAGGGCCGGTCGGCCCTCTTTCCCGGGCCGCGGGCTCAGCCTTTCACGCGTCCGGACGTGCCGCGCCGGACCTCCGCGGGCGCGGGCACGTCGCGGCGGCGCCGCGCGGATCACGGGATTCAGGGTACGAACGGCCGCCGTGGACGCGCCGGCGGGTCGTGCCGGGTCCCGGCAGGTCGTGCCGGGCGAGCGTGCCGGGCGGCCGTGTTCAGGACGGTTCCGCCTCCAGCCGGTAGCCGCTGACGAGTTCCGGCACGATGCGGACCACGTGCGCCATCTCCGTACCGACCCAGGGGTGCAGCAGGCCCTGGTAGCGGGCCAGGTCGTCGGGGTCGGTGACGCGGGTGGCCAGTCCGGTCACCACGACGCTCCATCCGGTGTGCGTGCACGGGTCGATCTCGTCCGCCTCGTACGCCACCACCTCGGCACTCAGCGAGTGTTTGAGCAGGGCGGATCCCGTGTGGGTGCGGATCACGACGTCCCCGTCGTGCACGAGGTGGTTGACCGGCCGGATCGCGGGCAGCGCCTGCTGGGTGAAGCCGACCCGGCCCAGGGGCACGCTCGCCAGCAGCCGCAGCGCCTCCTCGCGGCCCAGTTCGACCATGCGCCGGGTGGCGACCCGGGCGGCCGGGGCCGGGTCGGCCGTCATGCCGCCTCCTCGCACGGCACCGCGCACCTCGGCGCGGTGAGGCCTGGACACCTCACGACAGCGTTCACCTTGGGCCGTCCTCTCTCCCTCGCGCGGTCCGTGTGCAGGGTGCTGCGGACGGCCCGTACGAGGGAGGGGCACGGGTCGCCCGCGAACTGTTCCGGCAAGGGATCGTCTCTCCCCGGGTGTGCCGGGCCCCAGGGCCGTTGGCCCCCGGCGCAGGGCCGAACGGCCCTTGTCGCGGGGCCGGGGCACCGCCGCTGCGCTGCGGCGGTGCCCCGGCCCCGCGGTGCGGTCCGGCCGGCCCGGACCCCGTCCGGCTACCGGAGCCAGCGGTTGCGGCCGACGAACGGCAGCCCGGCCCAGAGGCGGCCGAGGCCCCAGGTGGCGCCGGCGCCCGTGGCCGCGAGGGCGATCAGGGCGAGGGCGTACACCAGGTGGTAGTCGGCGAACGGGTTCGTCGACATGCTCGGCGAGCCGTCGGAGAGGTGCTGGGCCGGCGGCCACTCCGCCATCCACATCAGCGCCATCATCACGGTGCCGGCCACCGCGGCGAGCCGCAGCCCGATCCCCGCGATCAGCGCGACACCGATGCCGAGCAGGCCGAGCATGAACAGCCAGTCGGCCCAGGCGGCGCCTGCCCAGTCGTGGAAGGTGGACTCCATCGGTCCGGCGGCCACCGAGCCGAGGAAGCCCTTCGTCGGCGATCCGCCGTCGATCCAGCCCTTGCCGGAGGGGGTCGCGTAGCCGAAGCCGAACGTCTTGTCCAGGAACGCCCACAGGAAGACGAACCCGAGCAGCACCCGCAGCCCCGCCAGGGCGTACGCGCCGGTCGCGGTGGCCGCGGAGGTCGCTGTGTCGGACCCGGTGGCCGCCGCGTTGCTGCGCCGGAGCGACAGGTGAAGGCCCATGTGCCGGTGGCCGTGGTCGTGCACTGCCATGATGTCCATCCCCTTCAGGGAGTACCGCGGGATATCGGTCGTTCGCGTTGTTGCGCTCTCAATGTCCCGCCGCCGCGGCCGGGTTCGCAGGGGCTGCGCGGCCCGGTCACCCGGGCCGAACGTCCTTGTCCTGCGGGCCCGTTCAGCCGTCCCAGGCCCAGTCCGCGACCTCGGGAAGGTCGGTGCCGTGCTCCCGGCTCCAGGTGTGGTGCCGCAGCCGGGCGTCCTCCATGCGCTGGCGCATGGCGGCGCCGCGCACCGACAGCCCGGGGACGCGGTCGACGACGTCCATGACCAGCCGGTAGCGGTCCATGTCGTTGCTGACGACCATGTCGAACGGCGTGGTGGTGGTGCCGATCTCCTTGTAGCCGCGCACGTGCAGGTGCGGGTGGCCGGTGCGCCGGTAGGCGAGGCGGTGGATCAGCCACGGGTAGCCGTGGTAGGCGAAGATGACCGGCCGGTCCGTGGTGAACAGCCCGTCGTACTCGAAGTCGCTCATGCCGTGCGGGTGTTCCTCGCTGGGCAGCAGCCGGGCGATGTCCACGACGTTCACCACCCGCACGGCGAGCTCGGGCATGTGCCGGCGCAGCAACTGGGCGGCGGCCAGCACCTCCTGGGTGGGCACGTCGCCCGCGCAGGCGAGCACGACGTCCGGGTCGCGCGTGCCGTCCTCGGTGCCGGCCCAGTCCCAGATGCCGGCGCCGCGGGCGCAGTGCACCTTCGCCTGCTCCATGGAGAGCCAGTCGAAGCAGGGCTGCTTCCCGGCGACGACCACGTTCACGTAGTCGCGGCTGCGCAGCACGTGGTCGGCGACCGACAGCAGGGTGTTGGCGTCCGGCGGCAGGTAGACGCGCACCGCCTCCGGGCTCTTGTTGAGGATGTGGTCGACGAAGCCGGGGTCCTGGTGGGAGAAGCCGTTGTGGTCCTGCCGCCACACGTGCGAGGTCAGCAGGTAGTTGAGGGAGGCGATGGGGGCGCGCCAGGGCAGCCGCCGGGTGGTGCGCAGCCACTTGATGTGCTGGTTGACCATCGAGTCGACGATGTGCACGAAGGCCTCGTAGCAGGAGAACAGCCCGTGCCGGCCGGTGAGGAGGTAGCCCTCCAGCCAGCCCTGGCAGGTGTGTTCGGACAGGATCTCCATCACCCGGCCGTGCCGGTCCAGGTGTTCGTCCACGTCGAGGGTCGCGGCCTGCCAGGCCTTGCCGCTGGCCGCGTAGACGGCCTGGAGGCGGTTGGAGGCGGTCTCGTCGGGTCCCACGAGGCGGAAGTCGCGCCGGGAGGCGGTGGCGCGCATGACGTCCTGGAGCAGGTCGCCGAGGACGCGGGTGGGTTCGTGCAGGGTGGCGCCGGGCTTGTCGACGGCGACCGCGTAACGCTCCAGCGGCGGCAGGGGCAGTGTGCGCAGCAGGAGCCCGCCGTTGGCGTGCGGGGTCGCGCCGAGCCTGCGGGAGCCCTGCGGGACGCACGCCAGCACGTCCGCGCGGGGCGCGCCGTGCTCGTCGAACAGCTCCTCGGGCCGGTACGAGCGCAGCCACCGCTCCAGCTGCCGCAGATGCTCGGGGTTGTCCCGTACGGCGGACAGCGGGACCTGGTGGGAGCGCCAGGTGCCCTCCACGGGCAGGCCGTCGACCTCGGCCGGGCCGGTCCAGCCCTTGGGGGTGCGCAGCACGATCACGGGCCAGCGCGGCCGGTCGGTGACGCCCTCCGCGCGGGCGGCGCGCTGGATCGCGGCGATGCGGTCCAGGGCGGTGTCCATGGCCTCGGCCATCGCCCGGTGGACGGCCGCCGGGTCGTCGCCGGTGACGTGGACCGGGTCGTGGCCGTAGCCCTTCAGGAGGTCGTCGAGTTCCTCCTCGGGGAGCCGGGCGAGCACCGTCGGGTTGGCGATCTTGTAGCCGTTGAGGTGCAGGATCGGCAGCACGGCGCCGTCCTCGACCGGGTCGAGGAACTTGTTGGAGTGCCAGGAGGCGGCCAGCGGGCCGGTCTCCGCCTCGCCGTCGCCGATCACGCAGGCGACCAGCAGCCCCGGGTTGTCGAGGGCGGCGCCGTAGGCGTGCGACAGGGAGTAGCCGAGCTCACCGCCCTCGTGGATCGAGCCGGGCGTCTCCGGGGCGACATGGCTCGGTACGCCGCCGGGGAAGGAGAACTGCCGGAACAGCCGGGCCATGCCGGCCGCGTCCCGGGTGACGTCCGGATAGGTCTCGCTGTAGGTGCCTTCCAGCCAGGAGTTGGCCAGCACTGCGGGTCCGCCGTGGCCGGGGCCCCAGATGCACAGCGCGTCCAGACCGCGGGCGGAGACGACGCGGTTGAGGTGGGTGTGGACGAGGTTGAGGCCGGGTGAGGTGCCCCAGTGGCCGAGCAGGCGGGGTTTGACGTGCTCGGGGCGCAGCGGTTCGGTCAGCAGGGGGTTGGCCATCAGGTAGATCTGGCCCACGGAGAGGTAGTTCGCGGCGCGCCAGTGGGCGTCCAGCCCGGCGAGCTCCTCCTCCGTGAGCCCGGCGGGCGCCTGCTGCGGATCGACGGACATGGGGGTCCTTTCCGGTTCGGGGCGGCGGTCGGGCGGTGCCGCGTGCCGGGGCACACGTCCTCACCCTCCGGCGCGGCGCCGGGTACCCGACAGGGCCGTTCGGGCCACCTCCGTCGCGCGTGCTGTTCCGGCCACGCCGACGGGGGCGGAGTCCGGCCACCGCGCCTCGGGTCCACTCCGTCATCCTGGCGCCGGCGGGGTTCGCGCGCCCGCAGGCCGGGCCGGGCGGGGATCTCCCGGACTCTCAGGTCACGAAAAGGTATCGGACATTTCGCACTTCAATCTTCACACGAGGCACACACGTTCGCTAAGTTGACGCCCGGGCCGCATGACCAGCTCCGGCGAACCCCGCCGGATCGTACGGCCTCCGCCCGGCCCGGGAGACTGACCGGCAGGGGGTGAATCGGCCCGACCGCCCGCCAGGGCAGGGCCGTGGGGCACGCCTTCCGGGCCTCCGCCCGCCCCTGGCAGCCGCCCCGGGGGGCGGCCTGCGGAAGGAGCGCGTCTTCCTTGGCGCCGGAACGACCCTCGCGCGCGGAAGGCCCCGGCCTCCCCGACCCGCGCGACTCCGCCCCGGAGGCGGCCATGAGCGACTACGCACCCAGCCGCGCCGAGGTCCGGCGGCGGATCAGCAGCCTCTACGACCGGGCCGAGACGGCCACCGGCAACTACAACGCCACGCGGGCGATGAGCAAGGGCGGACGCACCCGCGCGGGCTCCGCGCCCGGCAGGTCCGGCGCGGCCGCCGACCCGAGCCTCGAAAGCATCGCCAGGCAGTGGTTCGACGCCGCCCGCGCGGAGGTGGGCCCCACGGTCCCCGCCGTCCTGCCCGCGGACCGGCTGCCGAACCCGGCCGGCTCCCGCCGCACCCCGCCGTCGAGGCGGCCTGCGGAAGGCAGTCTCGGCGGCCCGGCACGTGAACTGACCGCCCGCTCCTTGCCGGAACTGCCCCCCGGCCCGTCCGCCACGGCCACACCCGTCCCGGAACTGCCCGCGGGCCCCACCGCCAGGACACCCGCCACCGGTCGGGTGGCGGAGCTGCCCGCCGGGCCCTCGGGCAGGCTCACCGCCGCGGCTGCGGGCGAGTTGACCGCCGGGGCTGGGAGCGGCCTGACCGCCGGGACTGTGAGCGACTCGACCGTCGGCGCCGGGGGGCGGCCGCCTTCCGGCCGAGCGGGCGACACGAACGCCGGGGCCACGGACGGGCTGACCGCAGGACCTGTGGGCGCGCTGGGTGCCGGATCCACCGGGCCCTCGAGCTGGCTCGGCGCGGGACCTGGGGGCGGGTCGACCACCGGAACCGGGGGCGACTTGGCCACCGCCCCCATGGGCGGACTCGGCGCCGGGCCGCTGGACGGCCTGACCGCCGGACCCATGGGCGGCCCAACTGCCGGGCCCGTGGGCAACTTGACAGCGGCACCCACGGACGGATTCGGCGCCCGGCTTGTGGGCGGGCTGACCACCGGACCCATGGACGGGCTCGGCGCCGGGACCCTGGGCGGGCTCGCCGCCGGGCCCGTGGACGGGCTCACCGCCGGAACCAACGGCGGCCAAAGGACCGGATCCGTGGGCAACTTGACCGCCACGCCCATGGAGGGACTCGACACAAGGCCGCTGGGCGGACTCGGAGCCGGACCCGCGGGCGCGCTTGGCGCTGGGCCGCTGGACGGCCTGACCGCCGGACCCACGGGCGGCCCAAGTGCCGGGCCCGTGGGCAACTTGACCCCGGCACCCACGGACGGATTCGGCGCCCGGCTTGTGGGCGGACTGACCACCGGACCCATGGACGGGCTCACCGCCGGGCCCATGGACGGGCTCACCGCCGGGCCCGGGGGCGGAGTCGCCGGTGGGCTCGCCGGGATGCCGGACGGTGTGCCCTTCGGCCGGCCGGTCGCCGGGTCCCTGAGCGGGACGGCCGTGCGGCCGTCGGGGGCGTCCGCCGGGGACCTGACCGCCGTACCGGCGACCGGGTCACCCACCGCGCCCGCGCCCTTCACCGCGTCGCCGGCCGCGGCGCCGCACACGTGGTCGGGGGCGGCGGACGCCAGGGACACCATGGGTGCCCTCGGCCGCTCCCCCGCGTCGGTCGCGCGGCCCGGGCAGCTGGCGATGCGGTCCTCCAAGGACCGGCTCCGCCGCCAACTCGCGCAGGCACAGGAGATGTTGGTCCGCCGATCCACACCGGGCGGCGCGGTGCCCCCGGCCGCCGCGGAGACCCCCGGCACACGCCCGGCCGACGCGCCGGCCCCGGCGTCCGACCGGCGCGCCGACCGAGCGCTCGCCTTCGCCCGTGCGCAGATCGGCAAGCCGTGCGTCTGGGGCGCCACCGGACCGGACTCCTACGACGGCGCGGGCCTCACACAGGCCGCCTGGCGGGTCGCCGGAGTCGCCCTGCCGCGGACCGCGTCCGAGCAGTCCGGGTCCGGCACGCCGATCCCCCTCGCCGACCTCCAGCCCGGTGACCTGGTCTTCTTCTACGCCGAGGTCAGCCACGTGGGCCTCTACGCGGGCAACGGCACGATGGTGCACGCCCCGACCCCGGGAGCGCCCTTGCGGGAGGAGTCGGTCTTCTTCGCCGGCGCGCAGGCCATCCACAGCGCGGTGCGCCCGGCCTGACCGGCAAGCCGGGCGCCCGGACACGTCCGACAAGGGACCGCGGGCCGCGCTACGCGCCCTTGCGGCCCACCCCGGCATACACCCAGTACCGCTCCGGGTCCTCCGGGATCTCCTCCGCGGACTCCGGGCGCCACAGGGGCACGTGCACCAGTCCGGGCTCCACCAACTCGTAGCCGTCGAAGAGGGAGTTGATCTCCTGATACGAGCGAGGGGTGACCGGCGAGGTGGCCCGGGAGCGGTACAGCCGGCCCACGGCGGCGGCGGTGTCCGGGCGGTCCTCGTCCGTGGCGTGGGTCAGCGCCAGCCAGCTCCCGGCGGGCACCGCGTCCCGGAAGGCGGCCACGATCCCGGCCGGGTCCTCCTCCGGCGCCACGAAGTGCAGGATCGTGATCATGAGGACGGCGACGGGCCGCTCGAAGTCGATGAGCTCGGCGACCTGCGGTGAGGACAGCACCACCTCCGGGTCCCGGATGTCCCCGGCCACGATCGCGGCATTCGGGTTGCCGGCGAGGAGGGCCTCGCTGTGCGCCACCGCCACCGGATCGTTGTCGACGTACACCACACGGGCCCCCGGGCTGGCGGCCTGGGCGACCTCGTGGACGTTGCCCTGGGTGGGAATGCCGGAGCCGAGGTCGATGAACTGGCGCACCCCGGCGTCCACCAGGAACCGCACCGCACGGCCCAGGAAGGCCCGGTTGGCGCGGGCCAGCGTACGCACCTGGGGATCGATGGCCGTGAAGGCGGCCACCGCCTCCCGGTCTATGGCGAAATTGTGCTCGCCGCCCAGCATGACGTCGTACATCCGCGCCACGCTCGCCTTGTCCGGGTCCACCCCATCCGGCAGACCGCCCTCGTCCGGCATGACCAACTCCCCTGCTTCCCAGTCACCTTGACGGTGCATCATATAGTTGCCCCTGGCATTAGCCGACGGTCCGCCCGACCCCCCGCGCCGCTACCGGCCCCACCCGGAAGGCCACGACCCTGCGGAACACAGAACGCAGTGATCCCGACGACGCTCCCCCCTCGGCGCCGCTCCGCCGTCGTGCCCGCTTCTCCCCCGCGGCCGACGCCATCGGGTCCGAACTCGACCTCCACGTGACCGGCCGCCATGTGGTCCACGCCCTCGCCCCCGGCTTCTGCGACGCGGCCTCGGTCTACCTGCTCCAGCGCTGGCTCCTCGAGGAGCAGGGCCGGGTCACGGCCGACCCGCCGCAGATCGAGGCCCGCCGGCTGGCCCTGCGCATAGGCGCGGACACCGCGGAGGACTGGGAGCACCTGCTGCCGGTGGGCGAGGTCCTGGTCTTCCCGCGCGAGACCCCGTACGCGCGCGCCGTCGCCACCGGGCAGACCCAGCTGCTCGACGGCGTCGACCGGCACACCGCCGACCGGCTCCGCAAGGCCGGCCCGGGCGACGCCGGAGTGGACGCCCTGCTGCGCGCCGGCTCCTTCCTCATCGTCCCGCTCCGGCTGCGCGGCCGGGCGGTCGGCTTCGTCGCCTGCACCCGCGGACCGGACAAGGAGCCCTTCACCCGCGGCGAGGCGGTGGCGGTGGAGTCGTTGGGCGGGCGGGCCTGCGTCGCGCTCGACAACGCCCGGCGCTACGAACGGGAGCGCCGCACCGCGCTGGCGATCCGCCGCAGCCTGCTCCCGGACACCGGGCAGGCCTTCCCCAGCTGCCGGGTCGCGCACGGCTACCGGCCCGCCGGGCAGGACAACGTCATCGGCGGGGACTGGTACGACGTGCTGCCGCGGGAAGGCCGCCGGCTGGCCATGGTCGTCGGTGACGCGATGGGGCACGGCCCGGAGTCCGCCGTCGCGATGATCCAGCTGCGCACCGCGGTCCGCACCCTGGCGGCGCTCGACATCGCTCCGGCCGAGCTCATGGGCCGGCTCGACACCGTCGCCAGCGACACCCCCGGCGCCTCCTTCGCCACGTGCATGTACGTGGAGTGGGACGCGAACCTCCACACCTGCACCTTCGTCGGGGCCGGACACCCGCCGCCGCTGATCCGGGGGCCGGGCGGTCCGGCGGTGCGGGTCACCCTCACCTCCGCCGGTCTGCCCCTCGGGCTGGGCTCGGGCCGCTACGAGCCGACCGTGCTGCGGCTGTCCGAGCCGACGCTGCTGCTGCTCTACAGCGACGGGCTGGTCGAGTCGCGCACCGCCGACATCGACCAGGGCATCAGCCGCCTCGCCCACGCGTTCGACGCCGGGTCCGCGGCGGCGGACACCGACCGTCCGGACGCCCTGCCGTCGGTGTGCCGGCGACTGCTCGACGGTTCCCCGTCCGGCCGGGCGACCACCGATGCCGACGACGACCGGACCCTGCTGCTGGCCGAGCTGACCCCGGGCAAGAACTGAGCGGGAACCGGGACCCGGGCAGCCGCCCCGCCGTCCGGGCCGCTTGTCGCATGAGCTGACACGCCCGTTCGAGGGAGCAGCTCACCTGATGCGGTGACCGGCCGGGACCGACACGTACGGACGGCGCGGGAACGCCGTTGCTCCGGCATGGACAGCACTTCTCGGGCCGTGCCACGCCCACCGGGCCACCGGCCCGCGGACCGGCCCTACGCGGAACTGACCAGCGGGACCTGGAGCCGGCCGGCGGTTCACGAGCCCCGGCCGGACGTTCACGAACCCGCGCAGCCGGTGCAGGCACTCAGGCCGCCGGCACACGAACTCCGACCGCCCGCGCGCGGGCCGTGGAACCCGGAGCGGCAGGCCGCCGGACGGGGCGTGCCCGAACCGTCCTCCGTCCAGTGGGCGTCGTTCGCCGACACCGGCTCACCCCGGCCCCCGGTCTCCGTACAGCGGACGCCCCCGCCCGCGACCCCGCCGGCCGTCCTGCCGCGGAGCCTCGGGACGGACGGGGGCGCAAGGGGGCTGTGCGGCCTCGACCTACCGGACGTCCGGGACGAACGAGACGGACTGAACGAACGCGACGAACGAGATGCACTGGCCGTAGGAGAGGTGTTCAGGGTGCCCGCGGTGCCCGTGCCGCGTGGGATCCCGGGCCTGTGATCCGCGCCGAGGAAGCGGCCGGGCCGTTCCGCGTGGGCCCCGGGGGCCGGCTCGAGTGGTGGGTCCGGTCGTGGGCACTGCTCGCTCACGACCTGGTGACGGAGGCATCACGATGGCTGGCGGAGGCGTTGCCCCGCCCCGGACATGTCGTTGAGCGCGACATGGACGCGTGGGAGGACGGCGACTGCCCCTGGTGCCGGTCGCTGCTCGGCACCGGCCGGGCGGCCGCCGAGCCGGACGCCGGCCACCGGGACGAGGGCCCTCGTGCCCCCTGGGTGGCGCGGGCCCGTCTGGTCATGGTCCCCGTGGCCGCCCTCACCGTGGTGGCCGCCCTCGTGGTGGCGCTGGCCTGAGCCGGCCGGGCGGCGCGGGCCGCGCCGGATCGCGGTCGCCCCGTATCACGCGCAGGGTCGGGGTAGGAGTGACATATGCCCCACACGGCACGGTCACCGCGCCCGTGCCCCGTCTGGCGGGCCGCCAGCCCGTCGTGACGCCGGAGCGGAGGATGCCATGTCCGGGACGACCCCACCACCGGACCCCACCGGACCACCGGGCCCCGTCGGCTCGCCGGACCCCGTCGGCTCGCCGGGCCGCATCGGGTCGCTGGAGGACGATCTGTGCGCGGCCCTGGCCGAGACCGTGCGCGGCACCGGCGCCTCGATCGGCGGTCTGTTCCTGATCGACCGGCCCGTCCGGGCGCAGCCGCTGATGAGGTTGTTCGCCGAGTGCGGTATGCCGGTCGAATTCACCGCCCCTTGGCGAAGGCTGCCGTTGAGCGCGCCGGTACCGCTGACCGACGCGATCGCCGAGGACCGGCTCGTCTGGATCGGCGGCCAGGCCGAGATGGCCCGCCGCTACCCCCGGGTGGCCGCCGTCCTGCCCTACCGGGTCGCGCTGGCCGCCGTCCCGCTCAGCGGGGTGCGACGCTGCTGGGGCGGGCTCGTCCTGATGTGGCCCGCCGACCCGCTCCGGGAGGCATCGGCGCGCGAGCGCGCCCATCTGACCTCCAGTGCCCGGCGGCTGACCCGTCTGCTGGAGGAGGCCCCCCGGCCACCCGAACTCTCCGACGAGCCCCGGGTCGTCCCCGTCGAGACCCCGCGGGTCGCCGCGCGGACCGGGCCGGCCGCCGCCGACTGGGCCGAGCGCCTGCCCGAGGGCGCGGTGGGGCTCGACCTCGAAGGCCGGATCACCTTCCTCAGCTCCACGGCCGCCCGTCTGCTCGGCCGCGACGCCGAGCGCCTGCTGGGCACCCGCCCCTGGCATTCGCTGAGCTGGCTGGACGATCCGGTCTACGAGGACCACTACCGTACGGCGGTGGTCGGCCGCGCCCCCGTGTCCTTCACCGCGCTGCGCCCGCCCGACCACTGGCTGACCTTCGAGCTCCATCCCGATGCCAGCGGCATCAGCGTCCGCGTCCTGCCCCGGCCTGAGCAGCGCCCCGCGGTCCCGGCCCGCCCCGCGGGACGGCGTCCTGCAGTCGCGCCGACCGGCCGTCTCTACCAGTTGGTGCATCTGGCGACCGCGCTCACCGAGGCGGTGGGCGTGACCGATCTGGTCGGCCTGATCGCCGACCAGATCCTGCCCGCGTTCGGCGCCCAGGGCCTGGTTCTCTCCGCCGCCGACGCCGGCCGTCTGAAGATCATCGGCCACCACGGGTATCCGGCCGACGTGGTCGAGCGTCTCGACGGGCTGCGGCTGGACACCGATCTCACCCCGGCCGGCCACGTGATCGCCGCCGGCACCCCGTCCTTCTTCGGCACCCCCGCCGAGCTGGCCCGAAGCTACCCGGACGCCCCCCGGATCAGCGGCAAACAGGCCTGGGCCTACCTGCCCCTGGTCGTCAGCGGCCGCCCGGTGGGCTGCTGCGTCCTCTCCTACGACGATCCCCACACCTTCACGGCCGACGAGCGGGCCGTCCTCACCTCGCTGGCCGGCCTGATCGCCCAGGCCCTGGACCGGGCGCGGCTCTACGACAGCAAGCACGACCTTGCCCACCAGCTCCAGCAGGCGCTGCTGCCGCACACCCTGCCTTCCCTGACCGGCCTGGACGTCGTCGCCCGCTACCTTCCCGCCAGCCACGGGCTCCAGGTCGGCGGGGACTTCTACGACCTGCTGCGACTCGACGACACCACCGCCGGCGCGGTCATCGGCGACGTCGAGGGCCACAACATCGCCGCGGCCGCTCTCATGGGCCAGGTGCGCACCGCCATCCACGCGCACGCGACCGCGGGGGCCTCCCCCGACAAGGTGCTGGCCTGCACCAACCGGCTGCTGGGCGATCTGAACACCGACCTGCTCGTGTCCTGCCTGTACGTCCAGCTCGACCTCGCGCGCCACCGCCTCGCCCTCGCGAGCGCCGGTCACGTGCCGCCGCTGCTGCGCGGCGGCCCCGGCAGCGCCCGCGTGCTGGGCCTGGAACCGGGTCCGCTGCTCGGCGTCGACACCCGCGCCCGCTACCCCGTCACCCGCGCCGACCTGACCCCGGGCGCGACCCTGGCCCTGTACACCGACGGCCTGGTGGAGGTGCCGGGCATCGATGTCGGGATGACGATCGCAGCTCTCGCCCGGCAGCTGGCCGACGCCGGCGAACAGGATCTGGAGAAGCAGATCGACGGTCTCGTCCACCGCGTCTGGCCCGCGGGCGGGCACACCGACGACATCGCCGTCCTCCTGCTGCGCGCGAGCGGCACGCCCGCGTGACCCGACCGACCGCGCACCGGCAGGTCCGGCCTCCCCTCGGTCCCGGCGGCTCGGAAGGTCCGGGGCGCCGCCTGGGGTGGGCGCCGCGGTGTGAGGCGGGCCACGCGGCGGTGAACGGGGTTGTTATGACAGCCGTCATGGAACATGCTGCTGCTCGACCGCCGCCACGGCCGTCGTCACCGCCCGGAACGGGGCCGGACGAGGCCGGGCGGGCGGACTTGGGCGATCGGCTGGGAGGTTCCGACGTGGGTGACGGCCTTGCACGGGCGCTGTGGGAACGGTACGAACCGGTCCACGACCTGGTCTATTTCGCGCCCGAGGCGCGACGGGCGGCGGACGGGCTCGGGATGCGCGGCTTCTGGATGGGCTACTTCGCGCTGCGCGCGGCCCCGCTGGGCCCGGTGCCCGCGCCGGTGGTCACGAGTTGCTTCTACGTCTTCCATCCGGACCGGGTGGCCCGGGCCGTGCCGGACGCCTGGGCGTACGCCGACCCGGCGGATGTGCTCGCGGCCCGTGAGGAGGCGATGGACGCCGCGCTGACCCGGGTGCTCGGCCCGGACGCCGTCTCGGGTGGCCTGATGGCCGAGGCGGCGGACCTGGCCTGGGAGGCGGCGGCCGCCGCCGACACCGCGGGCCGCGTGCTCGGCGCCGCCAACCAGGCCCTGGGCCGCCCCCGGCAGGCGCATGTGCGGCTCTGGCAGGCGCTGACCACGCTGCGCGAGCACCGGGGCGACGGGCATGTGGCGGTCCTCGTCGCGCACGGTCTGGGACCGGTGGCCGCGATGGTGCTGAAGTCCGCCGCCAAGGAGTCGGACGCCACGCTGCTGCGGGAGACCCGCAAGTGGGACGAGACGGCGTGGCGGGCGGCCGAGGACCGCCTGCGCACCCGTGGCTGGCTGGAGGAGGACGGCACCCTCACCGCCGCCGGAGCGGCGGGGCACGCGGAGGTGGAGGCGCTGACCGACGCGGCCGCCGAGCAGCCGTGGGCCGCTCTGGGCGCCGACCGAACCGCGCGCCTGGCCGATCTGCTGGAACCGCTGGTCGCCGCCGTCGTGGGCTCCGGACTGCTGCCGCCCGGCAATCCGGTGGGACTGTCCGGCACCCGGCGGCCCTCCTCTCCCGCGGGCACGGCGGGCGGCACCGGCACGGGCCGGGAGTGAGCGGAGTCACCGCGACCGGCGGCACCGGCCCGGGCCAGGAGTGAGCGGGGCCACCGCTACGGGCGGAGCCCGGGGCCCGGGCGGCGGTCGTCCAGGAGCGCGATCCTGGCGGTGACGCGTTTGCCGGCCGGCTCGGGATGCACGTCGAAGCTCCGGGCCACGGCCATGACGATCTCCAGGCCGTGCTGGCCCACCCTGCCGGGGTCGGCGCGGCGCGCCACCGGCAGCAGGGGCCCACCGTCCCGCACCGTGACCGACACGGCGTCGTCGTCGACCCCCAGGTCCAGCAGGACCGGGCCGGGCGCGTACTTCAGGGAGTTGGTGACCAGTTCGCTGACCACGAGCTGGGTGAGGTCCAGCGCGCGGGCGGAGACGGGCAGGCCCCGCTCGGCCCGCAGCCGCTCCAGGAACAGGACCGCGGCATGACGGGCCGTGGCGATGGAGCCCGGCTCCGCGCCCAGGGTCACCCTCGTGTGCGGCACGGCGGCATCGAGCCCCGACCGCTCTCCCCCCTCGGGAGCACCTTCCATCCGGTCCGCCTTCACTGCCTGCTCACACGCCTGCGTCTACCCGTGTATACGCCCGTGAAGCCCTCCGCACTCGACAAGCGGCCACTCTCGGCTTCACCAAGCCCTAACATCATGGCCAACAAACCACTGGCCATGGCCAGACGTTCACGAGAAGTGAGGGAAGTGTGGCAGAGACCGAGGGAGCGGCGGTGCCCGACCGGCTGCTGATCAACCGAACCACGGCCGGCGACGGCGCGTGTGTCGTCACCCTCGCGGGAGAGGTCGACCTCGACGGGAGCGCGCACCTGCGCGAGACGCTGCTGTCCTGCCTGCACACCGCGCGGGTCACGGTCGTCGACTTCGGCGGCGTGACCTTCATGGACTCCAGCGGCATCAACGCCCTCATCACCGCCCACCAGACCGCGGAGGAACGCGGCTGCCGGCTGAGTGTCGCCGCACCCCAGGACGCGGTCCTCAGGGTGCTGGAACTGGTGGGGGTCGACACGCTCATCCCCTGCTACCCGACCCTGGAGCAGGCCCTGACCGGCTGACGGCCGACGGCCGCCTCACCCCGCGCCGTACAGTTCGGCCGCGTTGGGGCGGGGCGCCGGACGGTGCCGGGCCGCGGGGCCCTCGGCGAAGGCGCGCAACAGGTTCTCCGTGGTCCGGGTCACGAAGGCGCGGGTGCGGACGTCCATGCCGTGGTCGCGCCCCCGCTCCCCGGTCCCGGCCGTCAGGGCCTCGACCCAGCGCAGGGTGCCCGTGGCGTAGACGCCCGCCCCGCCGGCCACCGTGTAGTACGCCGAGTCGGCGTGGCTGCGGGTGCCGGCGCGGACCAGCGGCGAGTGCGCGGTGATCTCCAGCGGGTCGGGGACCGGCGCGCCCGGGGTGACCCGGTCGTACTCCACTCCGACCAGGTGGTCGAAGCTCTCGCCGGGACGGACTCCGGTCCCCCGGTGGAGCCAGTGGTCCGCCGCGTGCACGACGTACGGCGCGTCCACCGGATAGCCCTCGTAGAGCACTCCGGTGAGCGACGACTCCGGGTCGGCGCCCGGGCCCCGCCGGAAGTCGGTGGTCACCAGCGCCGGGCGGGACGGGTAGCAGGGGTCGCTCCGGTAGGCGGACTTGTAGCAGACCACCGTGCGGTCCGGGCCCGTCGCACCCGGCTGCAGGCGGATCCGGCGGAAGCAGGTGTTGGCGCCGAGGAAGGCCACGTTGGCTCCTGCGTCGCGGGCGCCGGTGACGTGGTGCCGCTGCTCGGGCGTCCAGTACTCGTCGTGGCCCAGGCACACCACGGCGGCGGCGCCGCTCAGCACCGCGGGGTCGCGGTGCACGTCGATGCCGGTGCTGTACGCCAGGGGCACGCCCAGGCGCTCCGCCAGGACGACGGCCGCCCACTCGTACACCAGGAACTTCTCGGCACCGTTGCCGTCGTAGGGCCGGTCGAAGCTGACGGCGAGGGAGCGGTCGGCGTACGCGCCGAGGGCACCGCCGTAGAGGCTGTGGCCGCCCCACCGGTTGTACGCCTGCCAGGTGGCCGGGGCGTGCACGAGGACGGTGCGGCCCGTGCCCTCGGCCGAGCGCACCACGAGCGGGACGTAGTGCCGGTGGCCGCTGTCGGCGTCGAGGCGCAGGAGGTAGGCCCCCTCCGGCCAGCCGTCCGTGTCGAGGGTGAGGGTGCGGGGCCAGTCGGCGCGGACGGTGCGGGTCGCGGGCAGCAGGCGCGGGGCCGGCCGGACGCGCCCCGGCACCGGTCCGGACCGCCAGACCAGCCGGGCGTGCGTCCCGCCGTACCAGCCGACCCGGAAGGCCGAGACGCGGATCGAGACGGCCGTGGTCGCCACGTGCAGACCGCACTCCTCGCCCGGCCTCACGCTGACGTGGTCGGCGTAGCCGGTCACCGCGTCCGGCGGTCCGGTCGAGCCGAGCCGCCAGTCCGGGGTTCCCGGCCGGCCCCGTTCCGTCTCGGCCCGGTGGAGCTCCGGCGCCACGGGCGGGCGGCCGAGCGTGGGCGCGGACGCGGCCGCCGCCGCGCCCAGACCGGCCCCGGCGCACAACCTCAGGAACCGCCGGCGCGCGATGACGTGCCGGTCACCGCGTCCGGCCCGCGGCTCGTTCCCCGGCGCCGGCGGCACGCTCTCAGTCGGTCCTGCCGCGGCCCGTCAGCACGTCCCGGACCCGGTCGACCAGTCCGGCGCCGGGTGCCAGGAGCTTGTTGGCGGGCGGCGTCTGCGGGGCGGACGGGTGGGGCCGGGTCGGCGCCGTCTTCTTCGCGGAGCGCACCTTCTCCCCGAGCTTTTCCAGCTCCTCGGGGGCGGCGGCCTCCCGCAGCCGCGGGAAGAGGTTCTGCTCCTCGTCCGTCACATGCTCGCGGATCTCCCGCATCAGCCGGCCGATGAACTCGTCGAACCGCGCGTCGTCGGCCGAGCATCCCTCCAGTTCCTTCATCGTGCGTTCGGCCTCCGCGTGGTCCTGGATCTCCCGGTCGGCGATCTCGTCGCCGTCCGGGAGGAACCGCCGCACCGCCGGGTACAGGTGCATCTCCTCGGCCACGGAATGACGGACCAGTTCGATGACGGCCTGGTCGGCCAGGTCCTTGCGGCGCTTGTCCCCCATCGGAAGGGCCTCGATCTGCGCGAAGATCTCGTCCACCTCGCGGTGGTCGGTGGTCAGTTCCTGGATGACGTCTCCGCCGTGTCCCATGGCAGGGCTCCTTGTTCCTCGTCCGTCGCGGCTGGTCGTACGGTTCGACCGCCCGCCGGGTTCCCGCGGCGGGCCGAGGCACACCGCGGACCCGAATGCATTCGTCCTGGCCGGGAACCCGGCGACAGCCGGAGTCACCCACACCCCTGGAGAGGACCATGAGTCTGCTGCGCGTGGTCGGCCGTCCCCTGCTGGCTTCGATGTTCGTCGTCGGAGGCTGGAACTCCGTCCGCAACCCCAGGGCCGTGGCCCCGGCCGCCGAGCCCGTCGTACGGCCGATCACGGAGCGCGTGGCGGCCCTGCCCGACGGGACCGAGCAGCTCGTACGCCTGAGCGGCGGCGTCCAGATGACGGCGGGCGTCCTCCTGGCGACGGGCCGGCTGCCCCGGCTCTCCGCCCTGGCCCTCGCCGCCACCCTCGTGCCGACCACGGTGGCCGGCCACCGCTTCTGGGAGGCGGAGGACCCCTCCGACCGCGCCCAGCAGCGCATCCACTTCCTCAAGAACCTCTCCATGCTGGGCGGCCTGCTGATCACGGCCGACGACACCGCCGGCGCGCCGTCGGTGCTCTGGCGAAGCCGTCACGCCGCCCGTGAGCTGCGCCGCGAGGGACGCCTGGTGCGCCGCTCGGTCCGCGCCACGGCGCGTCCTGCCGCCGCCGTCGGCGGCGTCAGGGCCAAGCTGCACGCCTGACCCACGGACCCGCCCGGCTCGTTCCCCTGTCCGCCCCGGACGACGAAGGACCTGCGATGAACCACCACGCACGCTCCGGACCCTTCCTGCCGGGGTTCACCGGACAGAGCGGTCACGATCTGCTGGGCATCTATCTGAACGACCATCTGGCGGGCGCGACCGCGGGGACCGAGCGCGCCCATCACCTCGCCGTGACCTGCCGGGGTTCCGGGATCGGCGACGCGATGGGCCGGATCGCCTCCGAGATCGGCGAGGACCGCAGGACCCTGCTGGAGATCATGCGCAAGCTGGAGGTGCCGATCCGGCGGTACAAGGTGTACGCGGGGCGGCTGGGCGAGCGGGCGGGGCGGCTGAAGAGCAACGGCAGCCTGGTACGGCGCTCTCCCCTCAGCACCCTGCTGGAGCTGGAACTGCTGCACATCGGGGTGGAGGGCAAGATCTGCGGCTGGCGCGCGCTGCGGCAGCTCGCCGACCGCGACGACCGCCTGGACCCGGAGCAGCTCGACCGGCTGCTCGAGCGGGCCGCGAGTCAGCTCCGCACGATCGAGGACCTGCGCAGTCGCCAGGTCCTGGACACCTTCCCCGAGATCTGAGGCCGGGGCGTGAACCGGCGCTCTTCGCCCGACCCGGCCGGTCGTGGACTGCGACCTGTCCGGTCGTGACCCGGTTCCGCCGGTCGTGACCTGCGACCTGGCCCGTCTGGTGACCCGTGAGGGCCCCGCCGTCCGTCCGGCGGGATCCACGTCCGGGTCTTCCCGCGTCATCCGGTGCCCGGGCACGCCGATGTCCTTCGTGTCCGGGCCGCCCGGCGTCACCCGTGCCCGCCCCGCGTCACCCGTGCCCGCCCGGCCTCGTCACCCGAGACCGGGTCCGGCGGCGTCAGCCATGGCCGACGCGGGTGCGGCGGCGGCACGAGTCCGGCGGGCACCGTCCGCTCCCGCCCGCCCGGTCGCGGCGCCAGTCGAGGACCGACACCGCCAAAGCGCCCAGCAGGGCCACGATCGCGGAGCCGACGGAGACCGCGACGGCGGTGCGGAAGTCGTGCCGGGTCGCACCGAGCACCAGGTAGAACAGCCCCGGCAGCGCCGCCGTACCCACGGCACCGCCCAGCCGCTGCCCGGTCTGCAGGGCGCCCCCGGCGGCTCCCGCCATCCGCACCGGCACCTCACGCAGCGTCATGGTGACGTTCGGGGAGATCACGCAGCCGCTGCCCACTCCCCCGAGCAACAGCGCCGGCGCCGCGAACCAGGCCGCGCCGCCCCGCGGGCCGAACCCGAGCAGAAGCGCCGCCGCGCCCAGCCCGGCGATCACCGCCAGCAGTCCCCACACGGTCAGCAGCCGTCCCAGCCGCTCCACCAGCCGCCCCGCCACCACCGCGGCGGCGGCCGACCCGATCGCGAACGGCGTCACCGCCAGCCCGGACCGCAACGGCGTGTACCCGAGGCCGTTCTGGAAGAACAGGGCGAACACCAGCCACACCCCGCTGAACCCCACGAAGTACAGGGTGGCCAGGGCCGCGCCCGGGGCGTAGCCGCGCGTGCTCGTCACCAGGCGCGGATCCAGCAGCGGCTGCCCCTCGCGCGCCGCGACGCGCCGCTCCCAGCGGGCGAAGCTGGCCAGCAGCGCGAGGCCGGCGAGGAACAGCCACCACAGCCGGCCCAGTCCTCCGGCCTCGGCGAACACCAGGGGCAGCATCAGGGACAGCACCCCGGCCCCCAGCAGCGCCACGCCCGGAAGGTCGAGCCGTTCCCGCCGGCCGGGGGCGACCCGGGGCAGCAGCCGCAGCCCGAGCAGGAGCGCCAGCGCGCCGACCGGCACATTGACGTAGAAGATCCAGCGCCAGCCCTGCGCACCGTGCGCCAGGGCGAGGATCACACCGCCGGTGATGGGCCCCACGGCGCTGGAGACACCGACGGTGGCGCCGAACAGACCGAAGGCGCGGCCGCGCTCGGCGCCCCGGAACATCTGCTGGATGAGGGCGGAGTTCTGCGGGGCGAGGCATCCGGCGCAGACGCCCTGCGCGATCCGGGCCACGACGAGCCAGGCGACCGTGGGCGCGGCGCCCGCTGCGGCGCTGCAGACCACGAAGCCGCCCAGCGCCCACAGGAAGATCCGTCGCCTGCCCAGGGCGTCGCCCAGCCGGCCGGCCGGCACCAGGGCGAGCGCGAACGCCAGGGCGTATCCCGACACGACCCACTGCACGGAGGCCGCGGAGGCGCCCAGGCCGCGCTGCATGGAGGGCAGGGCGACGGCCACGATGGTGACGTCGAGCAGGCTCATGAAGCCGGTCACCAGCGTGACCCACAGGGCCTTCCAGCGCCGGGGGTCGGGTCCGGCCGCCGCGCGCGCCGGGTCGCCGCCGCTCGCGCCCGCCGGCGTGTCCAGTTCCACGAAGGCTCCCTCCGGTCGCCGCCGGCTCACGGCGGGCGTAGCTCACACGGGCTCTCGCGTCCCATCTGCTTCAGCGCGCGGACAGCGGGTAGCCGTACCCACGGCAAAGAGCACACAAAGTCACCACCGAGCAGCACAGACGGTACTTCTCATGGTCATTCCGCTTAGGAAGCAGGCGGTACGTGAGCAGGAACCGGACCCGCGTGCCGCGGCGCTGCGCTACGGGGCCACCTATGACACCGGTGCGGCCCGTATCGCCGACGCGCGCCGCGCGGTCCGTGTCCTGCTCGCCCGGGCGTCCCCGACCGCCGACACTCCGGTGCCCACGCGCGCCGAAGGGGACGCACAGCTCGTCGTGAGTGAGCTGGTCACCAACGCCCTACGACACGCGCCGGGCCCGTGCGGCCTGGTGCTGGAGTTGTCCGCCGGTCACGAACGGCTGGCCATCACGGTCTGGGACACCTCCTCCACACTGCCGCGGATCCACGAACGTGACCAGTCACGGGTCGGCGGCCACGGCCTGTACCTGGTCCGCGCGTGCAGCAGCGCGCTGACCGTGACCGCCCTGCCCGGCGGCAAACGCGTCACCGCCGAGATCGATCTGCGGGAGAGGTGATCCGCTTCCGCGCTCCGCCGTCGCCGTACTCCTTCCGGGCGCCTCCGCGCGCCGGGTCCCACCCTGCTGGCCGCCGCGGCGATCCGTACGTGGGCCGGTGACAGGGCCGGTCCGAAGGCCGGTCGGAACACCGGTCGGAAAACCCGAAAGGAAGCCGGTCGGGAAACAGTCGAAAATGATGGGTGTGGAAGGCACGGACCGGGGTACACGCGGGGGAAGCCGCTCATGATCAGCAGGGCGGTGGCCGCACGACCGGGCAACACCGCAGAGAGGGAGGGACGCGCCATGGCGCCGACCACGGAGATCCAGGCAGCAGTTCCGACACGGACGGAGCTGCCCGTGGTGACCGACCCCTCGCAGGTGGCGCCGGCGGACGCACGCGCCCTGTCGAAGCTGTTCTTCGACCGGCTCGCGCACCTGGAGGAGGGCACGCCCGAGCACCAGTACGCGCGGAACACCCTGATCGAGATGAACATGTCCCTGGTGCGCTACGCGGCCGGCCGCTTCCGCAGCCGGGGCCCCCAGGAGATGGAGGACATCGTCCAGGTCGGCATGATCGGACTGATCAAGGCGATCGACCGGTTCGAGCTGGCCCGCGAGGTGGAGTTCACCTCCTTCGCCGTGCCGTACATCGTCGGCGAGATCAAGCGGTTCTTCCGCGACACCTCCTGGGCGGTGCACGTGCCGCGGCGTTTGCAGGAGGCCCGGGTGGAGCTGGCCAAGGCGACCGAGGAGCTGAGCAGCCGCCTGGGGCGCAAGCCCACCACCAAGGAGCTGGCGGAGCTGATGAACCTCCCCGAGCAGGAGGTCGTCAACGCGATGGTGGCCTCCAACGGCTACACCTCCTCCTCGCTGGACGCCGCGGTGGGCGGCAGCGAGGACGGGGAGAGCGTGCTCGCCGACTTCATCGGCGCCGAGGACACCGACCTGGAGCTGGTGGAGGACCTGCACAGCCTGGCGCCCCTGCTCGCCGGGCTCGACGAGCGGGACCGCCGGATCATCCATCTGCGGTTCGTGGAGGAGCTCACCCAGGGCCAGATCGGAGAGCAGCTCGGGATCTCCCAGATGCATGTCTCCCGGCTGCTGCAGCGGGTGCTGACCCGACTGCGTCAGGGCATGCTCACCGCACACTGAGCGATGCGTGGCCGGCCGCGGGAATGATCGCGTCCGCGGCGGGCACACGGACGCTTGCATGACACGGAAGGGCCGGGCGCCGTCGTCCTGGGGAGGTGGACGGCGTCCGGCCCTTCCGTCGTGCCCGGGGCAGGCGGCGCGCGGGACGCGCCGGTGCCGCAGGCCCGTCGAATTCGCCCGCCCCGGCGGGACGCCGCTTCCCACGCCAGGAGGATCCGTCGAACACACTTGGCCCGTCGGGCGGCAGAGCGTACGCCGGTACCGTCGCAGCCAGGGCGCTTGCATTGACCGGCCGGGTACGAGACGGTTGTCATCAGACAACCTTTTCCCCAGCAGAGAGGTGGTGGGGTACGCGGCTCGCGTTCCCCCTCTCGTGGCTCCTTCCTCCAGTTCTCCCGTCGGCCCACCCAGCGCAGGCTCCAGCATCGGCGCCGTGTGGGACGCCGCGCCGTATCCCGTCCTGGTCGTCGACCGGGACGGCGGCGTCGTCGACCTCAATGACGCCGCGAGGACACTCCTGCCCGATCTCGCGCGCGGCGACTGGCTGCACGCCGCGGCGCCGGCCTGGCTGGCCGAGGCACACCGCCTCATGACCCTCGCTCCCGGCGAATCCGCCGCCGAGCTGCGGTCGGGTAGCATCGGGGGGCGCCTCTTCGACGCCCACCCCACGCCGAGCGGCGACGGCGACGTGGTGTGGTGGCTGGTCGACGACACCGACCGCCGGCTGGCCCAGGAGGCGCTGCGCAGCGAACAGGAGCGCACCGGCATCCTGGCCGAGGTTTCCAGCGCGCTGCTGTCCTCGCTCAACGTGTCCCGGTGCATGGAGCTGACCGCGCGCATGGCGGCCGACCACCTGGCGGACGCCGCCGTGGTCATCGCGCCCGCCCAGGGGCGCCGCCACCCGCTCACCCACGCCCGGGCCGACGGGCCCGTCACGCAGACCGCGCAGGTGATCGACCCGGCGACAGTGCCCGGTCTAGCCGAGGCCCTGCGGGGCTTCCCGCCGGTGCCGACGCGCTGGATCAACCCCGACGAAATTCCGCAGTGGGCGATTCCGGACGGCTTCGACGGCCCGCTGGGGTCGGTCATCGTCACTCCCCTGCCGGGCCACGGCGTACCGGCGGGCGCCCTGATGCTGCTGCGCTCCACCACCGAGAGCGCCTTCAGCGAGGGCGAGGAGGTCTTCGCGCGGCTGTTCGCCGCCCGTGCGGGCGCGGCGCTGTCGGCGGCCCGCATGTACGCCGAGCAGTCGGACATCACGGCGACGCTGATGCGGGAGCTGCTCCCGCCGACGCTGACCCAGATGCACGGCATCGAGTACGCGGGCAGCTACCGGCCCGCCAAGGACTCCGAGCGCGTCGGCGGCGACTTCTACGACGTCCACCCGGGCACGGACTCCACGCACGAGTCCCTGGTGGTGCTCGGGGACGTGGCCGGCAAGGGCCTGGAGGCGGCCGTCCTCACCGGCAAGATCCGCAACACCCTGCACGCGCTGCTGCCGCTGGCCGGCGACCACCAGCAGATGCTGAACCTGCTGAACAGCGCCCTGCTGACGTCGCACCACACCCGCTTCGCCACCCTCGTACTGGCCTCCGCCCGGCGCCGCGCCGGACGGGTGAGTCTCCGCATGACCAGCGCCGGCCACCCGCCGCCCCTGGTCATCCGCAGGAACGGTACGGTCGAGGTGACGGCCACGCACGGGACGCTGGTCGGAGCGATGCCGACGGTGGTGGCCGAGACCGTCGAGACGGTCCTCGCCCCGGGCGAGACCTGTCTGCTGTACACGGACGGCATCACCGAGGCGCGCGGAGGACCGCTGGGCGGCGAGCTCTTCGGTGAGCGGCGGCTCAGGCAGGTCCTGTCGGAGTGCGGGGGCCTGCCGGCCGAAGCGATCGTGGAGCGGGTGCAGATGGTGGCCGCCCAGTGGCTCGGCTCGGGCCGGCACGACGACATGGCGGTCGTCGCCGTCAGTGCTCCGAAGTCGGGACCACTGCACGTCGTCAACGGCCGTGTTCCCGCGGACGGGACGGAGACACGGCACAGGAGGAAGGGATGACCGCAGCCCCACCGGCACCGCAGACCCAGCCGGAGGACGGGCGGCAGCTCACTTCCGTGCGGGAGCGACTGTGGGCGGCAGTGATCGACGGCGACGAGTACGCGGCCGTGGAGGTGATCCGGGCCGGCCTCGACAGCGGACTCGACGAGGAGACCGTGCTGCTCGACGTGATCGGCGGCGTGCAGCGGCGCGTCGGCGTGGAGTGGGCCGCCGACCGGATCTCCGTCGCCCAGGAGCACGCCGCCACCGCGATCAACGAACGAGCCGTCGCCGCCCTGATCGGCCACGACCGCCCGCGCGCCTCCCGGCCCGTGGGGCGGGTGACCGTCACCTGCGTCGACGGCGAGTGGCACGCGCTGCCCGCACGGCTCGTCGCCGAGGTTCTGCGGCTGCGCGGCTGGCAGGTCGACTATCTCGGCGCCCAGACGCCGACCCCGCACCTGATCGCGCACGTGCACCGCACCAACCCGGCGGCGGTGCTGCTGTCGTCCTCGCTTCCCACCCGCCTGCCGACCGCGCATGCGGCCATCACCGCGTGCCAGGCCGTCGGCGTCCCCGTCATGGTCGGCGGGGCGGCCTTCGGCCCCGGCGGCCGCTACGCCCGCCTGCTCGGCGCGGACAGCTGGGCACCCGACGCCCGCGCCGCCGCGGCCGACCTGGAGGCCGGCGCGTCCCACCCGCAGCCCTCGGCCGCGCGGCAGGCCGTCGACGACCTGCCGCACCTGGCCGACCAGGAGTACACGCTGGTCGTCCGGTCCCGCCCCCAACTGGTCAAGCAGACCCTGGTGGACCTGGAGGAGCGGTTCCCCGCGATGGCGTCGTACGACGACGCCCAGCGGGAACGGACGGCGGAGGATCTCGCCCACATCGTCGACTTCTTGGCCACGGCCCTGTACGTCGACGACGCGGCTCTGTTCGCGAACTTCCTCACCTGGACCGCGGACATACTCACCGCGCGGACGGTCCCGGCGCACTCGCTCACCCTGGGGCTGGACGTCCTGGGCCGGCAACTGCGCGACTTCCCGCGGTCCTCGTCCCTGCTTCAGCGGGGCGCCGCCGCACTCGCCGGTCACCGCCCCACCGCCCCCGCCCCGGCGCCCGGGAGCGACGCATGACCGCTCTGCAGCCCGGCCCGTTCGACATCGCGGTCATGGCGGCCGCACCCACCGTCCTGACCGTCCGGGTGGTGGGCGACCTGGACTACGAGACCAGCGACGAACTGGTCGACACCGTCACCGAGGAACTGGCGCGGTCCGGCCCGGGGGGCGCCCCCTGGCAGGATCTGCGGCTCGACTTCGCGCAGCTGACCTGGGTGGACTCCATGGGTCTGTCCGCGCTGCTGATGATCCGCAGACGCACCGGGGCCGCCGGCGTGACTCTCCACCTGGACAACCGGCCCGAGTTCCTGGACCGGATGCTCGACGTCACGAACACCTACGACCACCTCACCGAGGAGGTCCGGGAGCAGGACGAGGACGTCTCCGAGGCGGGCGCCAACTAGGACCGGCCGGCCTGGACTCCCCGGGCCGCGACGGACCCCCTCGTGCGGAGAACGTGTGCGCAGGTCGTGGGCGTGCGACGCGACGGCGGGGGAAGCAGTATGTGCGATCCGTCGACGCGCTGAGGGGAGTCCATGGCGTTCTTCGTGATATCCAAACTCCGGCCGCTGCGCCTGCTGTCCGCGACCGACCTGGCCGTCGAGTACGACCGGCTGCGGGAGGAGAACCAGCAGCTGCACCGCGCCGTGACCTCGCACGCGGTCATCGACCAGGCCATCGGTGCCGTGGTGGCCCTGGGCCGGGTCACGCCCGAGCAGGCGTGGCTGGCCCTGCGGGACGTCTCCCAGCACCTCAACATCAAGCTGCGGACCGTCGCCGAGCGCGTCCTGGCGTTCGCCCAGGGCGAGGAGTTGCCGGAGGCGCAACTGGACGAGCTGAAACGGGCACTCGACCGCCACCGCGAGTGTTCCGGCGGGCGGCCGGCCGGCAGCCCGCCGACGGTCTGAGGCCCGGACGATCACGCCCCCACTCCCTACGTCTCCACCACGCCCCCTCCCTCGTCACCACCGCGCCGCCCCGCGCAGCGGGGCGCGTCCGCGGTCCGGCACGGTCCACAGGGTCTGGCCGCGCACCCCCCAGCGTTCCAGCAGGGCATTGGCCGCCAGGAAGCCGCTGGTGGCGGCCCGCTCCATCAGCGCCACCGGCAGCCCGGTGCGCACCAGGTCACCGGCCACGACCAGCCCCGGATCGTCGGTGCTCACGGTGGGCCGGTCGGCGTAGCCGCCCACCGGGAAGAGGGGGCAGTCGGCCCGCCACTCGTGGCGCGCGTCGACGATCCGCGCCCGCCGGGTCTCGGGATACACGAGGTGCAGTTGCTCGATCAGACGCTTCTGCTCCACGTCCCGGACCGCGTCGTCGGCACACGCGTACGCGTGCAGCTCCACCACCGAGCCACCAGTGCGCGCCGCCCAGCGGGCCGCTTCCCCCTCCCAGCGCTCGAGCACGCTGACGTTGTCGAGGGAGCCGTATCCGCTGGTGCCGAGGAATCCGGGGCGGTCGGGGGCCACGGGACGGTCCAGCCACAGGCGGGAGACCAGGAACGGCGGCGCCGTGCGCAACCGCTGGATCCGCTCGCGCCAGCGGCTGCCTCCCAGCCAGGGGGACCGGCGGGCCAGCGACCGCAGTCCGGCGGTGTCCAGCGCGAGGACGACCGTGTCGTGCCGTCGCTCGCCGTCGGCGACGGCCACCGTGAAGCCGCCGTCGCGGGTCGGGGTGACGCTCTCGACCGGTGTCGACGTGCGCAGCCGGACGCCGTGCCCGCGCAGGTAGGCGGCCAGCGGCTCCCACAGCGCCGCGGGAAACGGCTCGTCGGGCACGTCGAACAGCAGGCCCTCGGCGGAGCCCAGGAAGTAGATGTGGAACATCAGGACCATCTCGGCGGCCGACAGCCGCCGGGGGTCGGCGAAGAAGCTGCGTGAGAAGACCTCGAAGGCCAGATGGCGGGCGGCCTCGGGGAAACGGATCGAGTCCAGGAAGTCGTGAGCGCTGACGTGGTCCAGGCGCGTGTAGACCTCGGGGACTCGTACGTCCAGCAGCGGCAGCGCGGCGGCGGGGCGCACCCGGGCCAGGTCGCGGATCCCGAAGGACGGGCTGAGGGCCACGAAGCCGAGCGCGCTCCACGGCGGCGTCCGGGGGACGTGCCGGAAGCCGTCGCGCAGGCCGCTGCCGTGCCACAGCGGGTAGTCGGGCAGGCCGGTGAGGCGCTCCAGGCCCGGATCGGTACGGCGGAGCAGCCCGCGCAGGTTGTAGTACTGGCGGAAGAAGGCGTGGAAGCCCCGGCTCATCGTCACGGAGGTGCCGTCGCTCAGGGTGGTGGGCCACCCGGCCAGGCGCCCGCCGAGGGACGGCTCCCGCTCGTACAGGGTGACCCGTACGCCGCGTTCGGCGAGGGCGGTCGCCGCGGCCAGCCCCGCGATGCCGCCCCCGACGACGGCGGTGCTCGGCCGGTCGGTCCCGCGCAGCCGCGGGGCTCCCGGGGCCGGGAGCAGGACGCGGGCGCGCCGGTCACGGCCGCGGCGGGCCGCGCCCCTCCGCCGGTGCCCGCTCATCGCGCCTCCTCCGTACGGCCGTCCGCGGGGGTGTCCGTGCCGCCGTGCGTGACGCCGTCCGCGCGGGCCGCGACGACGGTGTGCGTGATGCCCGTCTGCCAGCCCGGCAGCGGCAGCACCCGGACCCGGGCGAAACCCGCCGCGCGGAGCCGGGCCGCGAACCGGTCGGCGGTGTCGAACTCGACCACGCTGCGGTACAGGTGGCGGTAGAGGGGGCCGTCGCCGAGGACGGTCGCCGCGGGGAGCACGATGCCGCGGCAGACCGCCGCCCACACCGCGCGGTCCACCGGCCGGCCGCTGAGGGTGTACTCGTGCACCGCCAGCCGGCCGCCCGGTCTCAGCAGGTCGCGCACGGCGGCGAGCACCCGGTCGGGGTCGGCCGCGTTGCGCAGGAGGTAGGCGGCGAAGACCGCGTCGTACGGGCCGCGCACCCCGGCCTCCGTCAGACGTTCCGCCGGCGCGTGCACGAACTCCACTCCCTTCGGCCAGGGCTTCGCCGCGGCTCGGCGCAACATGCCCGCGGAGGCGTCCACCGCGGTGATCTCGGCGTGGGGCAGCACGGCGGCCAGCGCGGCCGTGGAGGCGCCCGTGCCGCAGCCGAGGTCCAGCACACGCAGTCCGGCGCCGCCGCGCGAGAGCCCGAGGCGGCGGGCCGAGCGCCGCAGATGGGCGTGGTACCCGGGGTTGGCCGCCACGAGTGTGTCGTAGCTGCGGGCGGCGTGGTCGAAGGCGACGGCCAGGTCCTGGTCGCGCAGCAGGGTCATACGGTCTCCTCGTGCGGGTGCCGGGCGGTGCCGGTGGCGGCGGTGGGGCCTCGGGAAGCGCGGCGGTCGCGCCGGGGGGATGGGGGGCGGCGGTCAGGCCTCGAAGGGGCGGCGGGGCAGACGGGGCAGTTCGAGGGCGGTGCGCAGCATGGGCAGCACCGGGGTGCGCAGGCCGATGGACAGTTCCTCGTGCAGGTGCGTCCGTCCGTCGAGGAAGCGCAGCAGCCGCCGGGCCGGGACCCGGGCGAAGAGCCGGGTGAAGAAGGCGGCCCCGTCGACCCGGTCACTGGCGAGGGCGCGCAGCAGCACGGCGTCCATGGCGAGGGAGCGGGCCCGGTGGGCGGGCGGCGGCAGCGGGCGGCGGCCCGCTCGCAGGGCGGCGGCGACGGCCCGCGTCTGACGCTGGACGGCGGCGAAGGTGTAGCCCGTCGACGGCCGGGTGGCGCCCGAGGCGGCGCCGATGCGGAAGACCGACGGCGCGGTCTGCCGGGCGAAGGGGGCGTCGGTCATCGGGATCACCCCCGTCTCGGTGGCGGTGACCTCGAAGTCGCCCAGGCCGAGCACGTCCCGGGTGTAGTGCCGCAGCGCGGCCTCGTAGCGCTGCCGCGACAGGGGCCGGGCCGAGAACTCGGTGTACTCGACCAGGGCCTGCCGGAGCCCGGTCGGCAGCACGTATCCGAAGGACAGCCCGTGCGCCGGCTGGGGGGTGCGGAAGTCCATGAGCTCCACGGTGCCGGTGTCGAAGACGGGCCGGTCGTGGCGGACGAACCAGCCGTGGAAGTGCTGCAGCAAAGTGGTGCGCGCGGCGGGCAGGCCGGCCAGGGGCAGGGGCCGGGAGTCGAACACCCAGCGCGCCCGCACTTGTACGGGGCGCCCGTCGGCGGCGCGGCCCCGTACCTCGGCGCCGTCCGCCAGGCCCTCGACCGTGTCGACGGAGGCTTCCAGCCGTGTCGTCCCGGGGCTGCGGGCGATGACGCCGTCGACGAGGGACTCGAAGTCGCCGGACCGCAGCATCTTGTAGCGCAGCGGGCTGATGTCGTCCTCCATGCGGGCGCCGTGCGGCGCGTGGACGCGCAGCCGGTGCCAGGACGCGGTGAGGGCCGCGTCGTACGGGCCGGGGCCGGCCTCCCAGTAGCACCAGGTGCGGTCCGGCGGGCGCAGGGGGCCCGGCGGGGCCGTCACGAGGACCACCGAAAGCCGGCGGGTGCCGGGCGGCCGCAGGGCCAGCCGGTGGGCCAGGGACAGGCCGGCGGCCCCCGCCCCGACGATGGCCACGTCGGCCTCGATCACGATGTGCCGCCTCCCTCCGCGCCGCCGGTACCGCGCCGCGGGTACCGCCCCGGACCTCACCCGAAGCATTCCGGGTACCTGGCCCGTCCGGATGCAGCCCACCGGGGCGTGTCGGCCGCCGTCCGTCCGTCGGTGCGTCAGGAACCGCTCACGGGGGCCGAATCGGCTCCGTCTGTCGCACGTTCGGCGCATCCGTGACCTCGACGGGCGCGGAATGACTGGAGATGACGATGTCGCGAGCACGCGGGAGGAACCGGACATGCGCTCCATTCGGGCGGACGATCACCTGGCGGGCGAACCGTCCCCGGCGCACCGCGTCGTCCGGCTGCTGCCGGCCGCGTCCTCGCCTCGGGAGGGCCGGGCGGGGAACCTGGCGGAGGACCCTGCCGGGGACCGGCGGCGTCCCGGCGCCGGGGGGCCGACACCGTCGTACGACGACGCACCCGGTGCCGGAGCGCCGTACGCCGGTGCGCCATGCGCCGGCGCGGGCGGTCGGCGTGCCGTGGACGACGACGTCGCGGGCGCCGTCGGCCGTCTGCTCGGGACGCTGACCGCCGAGCGGGCGGCGCAGGCGGCCGGCCTCGATCCGGGGTTCGGCGAGGATCTGGCCGGGAGGGTGGCCCGGTTCACGCTCGGGGGCGGCCGGCGCATCCGCCCCCGGTTCCTCTGGTGGGCCCTGCGCGGCTGCGGCGCCGGTGACGGCTCGCAGGTGGAAGCGGCGCTCCGGCTCGGGGCCGCCCTCGAACTCGTGCAGACCTGCGCGCTGGTGCACGACGACGTGATGGACGGCGCCCGGATGCGCCGGGGCCGGCCGGCGCTGCACGTCGACGTCGCCACCGATCTCCTCGCCGCGGATCCCGTTCCGATCGGGCGCGCCGGGACCGGCCAGGTGAGTCCCGAACGGCGGGAGCGGGCCCACGACTTCGGCACCGCCGTCGCGATCCTCGCCGGTGACCTGGCGCTGGCCTGGGCGGACGACCTGGTCGCCGACACGGTGCTCCCGCCGGCCGTCGCCGGCCGGGTACGCGGCATCTGGCGGGCCATGCGGACGGAGATGGTCGCCGGTCAGTACCTGGAGCTGCGCGGCCAGGCCGACGTCTCGCGTTCGCCGGACCGGGCGATCCGCGCGGCGTGCCTGAAGAGCGCCCTGTACTCGGTGGAGCGCCCGCTCGCGCTCGGCGCGGCGCTGGCCGGCGCGGACGAGGCCACGACCCGGGCAGTGTGCTCGGCCGGCCGCTCAGTCGGCATGGCCTTCCAGCTCCGCGACGACCTCGAGGACCTGTTCGCCGACCCGGACCGGACCGGCAAGCCGCTCGGCGGCGACATCCGCGAGGGCAAGCCCACCTACCTGGTCGCCGTCGCGCACGCGAGGGCCGAGGCGGCCGGTGACCACCACGCCCTGGACGTCCTCGACACGTGCGTCGGCCGCGCCGACCTGTCCGGCGCCGACCTCGCCCGGGTGCGGAAGGTCATGGTCGCCACCGGTGCCAAGGACACGGTCGAGGCGAAGATCGACCAGTTGACGTCGCAGGGGCTGCGCCATCTGGACTCCGCCGCGCTGGAGCCGTACGCGGCAGGGCGCCTGCGCGAGCTCATGCGCGCGGTGACCGGGACGCGTTCGGGACCCGGAAGCGGAGCCGGCACCGGCCCGGCACGCGCCGACGGCACGGGCCCCGCACGCTCCGAAGGCACCGGCCCGGCCCGTGCCCTGCGGCTCGCCGACGGCTGTGGGGTGACGGGCCGATGACGCGCATCATCCCCGGGCGCACCGACCACGTGGTGGTCGTCGGCGCCGGACTCGCCGGTCTGTCTGCCGCGCTCCATCTGCTCGGCGCGGGCCGCCGGGTCACCGTCGTGGAACGGGACCCGCTGCCCGGGGGCCGCGCGGGCCGGCTGGTCCGCGGCGGCTACCGCATCGACACCGGGCCGACCGTGCTGACCATGCCCGACATCGCCGACGAGGCCTTCGCGGCGGTCGGCGAACGCCTCGCGGACCGGGTAGAGCTGATCCCGCTGCATCCGGCGTACCGCGCCCGGTTCGCCGACGGCTCCGCGCTGGACGTGCACACCGGGGCCGAGGCGATGGAGGCGGAGGTCGGCCGTTTCGCCGGGCCCGCGGAAGCCGCCGGCTACCGGCGGCTGCGGACCTGGCTGGAACAGCTCTACCGGGCACAGATGCGGCGCTTCGTCGACACCAACTTCGACTCACCGCTGGCCCTGCTCCATCCGGATCTGGCCCGGCTGGCCGCACTGGGCGGCTTCGGGCGCCTGGACGCGCGCATCGGCCGATTCCTGAAGGACGAGCGGCTGCGCCGGGTGTTCTCGTTCCAGGCCCTGTACGCGGGGGTCCCGCCGGAGCGGGCGCTGGCTGCCTACGCGGTGATCGCCTACATGGACACCGTCGCCGGCGTGTACTTCCCGCGCGGAGGGATGCACGCGCTGCCGCAGGCCATGGCGGACGCCGCCGCGAAGGCGGGCGCCGAGCTGCGGTTCGGGCAGCGCGTCACCCGGCTGGAGCGGACGGGCGAGCGCGTCACCGCGGTCGTGACCGACGACGACCGCATCCCCTGCGACGCCGTCGTCCTCACGCCCGACCTGCCCCTCGCCTACCGCCTGCTGGGCCGCACCCCGCGCCGCCCGGTACGGCTCACCCACGCGCCGTCCGCGGTGATCCTGCACGCGGGCTGCGACCGCACCTGGCCGGAACTCGGCCACCACACCCTGTCCTTCGGGCGGGCGTGGCAGCGCACCTTCCGCGAACTCACCCGGACCGGCGAGCTGATGAGCGATCCCTCCCTTCTGATCACCAGGCCCACGGCCACCGACCCCGGCCTGGCTCCCCCGGGCCGCCATCTGCACTACATCCTGGCCCCCTGCCCCAACACCGACATCGGACCGAGCGCAGCCGACTGGGGCGACCTGGCACCGCGCTACCGGGACTCACTGCTGCGGGAGCTGGAGCGGCGGGGCCTGGCGGGCATCGGCTCCGCCGTCGAACAGCAGTGCCTGGTCACGCCCGCGGACTGGCAGGCCCTCGGACACGCGGCGGGCACCCCGTTCTCCGCGGCGCACACCTTCCCGCAGACGGGCCCCTTCCGGCCGCGCAACCTGGTGCGGGGCACCGTGAACGCGGTCCTGGCCGGCTGCGGCACCACCCCCGGGGTGGGCGTGCCGACCGTGCTGCTGTCGGGGAAGCTGGCCGCGGCCCGGATCACCGGCGGCGCGGACCGCCCCGGCCCGCGCCGCCGGTCGCCGGGCCGTACGACGGAAGGAGCGGCGTCGTGACCGCGCGCGAACTGGACGCGGCGGGCGTCACCGATCCGTCGCTGCGCGAGGCGTACACGCGGTGCCGCGGGCTGAACGCCCGGCACGGCAGGACGTACTTCCTCGCCACCCGGCTGCTGACCGTGGAGCGCCGCCCCGCCGTGCACGCCCTGTACGGCTTCGCCCGCCGGGCCGACGACATCGTCGACTCGCTCGACGCCTCGGAGGCCCCCGACCTGCGGGCGCGGGCGCTCGACCGGCTCCAGGAGGAGCTCGCCACCGGGCTGCGCGAGGGCCGCAGCGGCGAGCCTACGGTCCGGGCCCTCGCCGACACCGCGCGCCGCTACGCGATCGACCACCGCCACTTCCACGACTTCATGGCCTCCATGCGCAGCGACCTGGAGGTCACCGACTACGCCACCTACGCCGACCTCGACGCGTACATGCACGGGTCGGCCGCGGTGATCGGCCTGCAGATGCTGCCCGTGCTCGGGACGGTCGTACCGCGCGAGGAGGCCGCCCCGCACGCGGCCGCCCTGGGAGTGGCCTTCCAGCTCACCAACTTCCTGCGGGACGTGGGCGAGGACCTGGACCGCGGCCGCGTCTACCTGCCCGCCGACCTGCTCGCGGCGCACGGCGTCGACCGGGAGCTGCTGCGCCGGAGCCGGGACACCGGCCGCCCCGACCCGCGCATCACGCGGGCGCTGCGCGCCTTCGAGGACCTCACCCGGGACGTCTACCGCCGGGCGGCCCCCGGCATCGCGATGCTCGACCCGGTGTCCCGCCCCTGCATCCGCACCGCCTGCGTGCTGTACGGCGGCATCCTCGACGCCGTCGCCGACTCCGGGTACGCCGTGGTGCGCAGGCGGGCCGTGGTTCCGCGCAGGCGCCGCGCCGCCGTCGCCCTGGACGGGCTGGTCCGGGTGACCATGGCCCGACTGGCCGCCGGGCGCGGCTCCGGGCGGCCCACGGCGCCCGCGGCGGCGGTCCGGCCGGCCGCGACGACGGCGGTTCCCACGTCCGCCCCGGTCGGCCAGGAGGTCGCGTGAAGCCCGAACCGTCCGCCCGGCGGGGGCGCTACCCGCTGCGGCTGCGCAGGCGCCCAGTGCCCTGGGACCGCCAGCGGCCCAGTTGGCGCGAGGCGCGGCCCGCCATGATCACCGCGGCCCTGAAGCGGGCCCAGGCCCGACCGTCGGGCAACTGGTACGTCGTCGGCGCCACCCGTGACACCGGCGGCGGCCGGCCCCTCGCCCGGACCGTGGCCGGTCGGGAGGTCGTGGTCTGGCGGAACGCCGAGGGAGGGCTGGTCGCCGGGCCCGGCGTCTGCCCGCACCTGGGGGCACCACTCGCGGACAGCCCGGTGCGGTGCGGCACGCTGGTCTGCCACTGGCACGGACTCGCCCTGAACGGCGCGCCGTTCGCCGGGTGGGAGCCGCTGCCGGTGCACGACGACGGGGTGCTCGTCTGGGTGCGTCTGGACGACGTCGGCGGCGAGGAGCCCACGCCCGCTCCGCTGGTCCCCCCGCGACCGGCCGTGTCCGACGCGGTGTCGGCCGTGTACGTCGGCGTCGGTGTCTGCGAGCCCGAGGACGTGGTCGCCAACCGGCTCGACCCGTGGCACGGCGCGTGGTTCCACCCGTACTCGTTCGTGGACCTGACGGTCGTCGGCGCGCCGGCGCGGGCCGGCGCGGACGGGGACGGGCGCGCCTCGGGGCCGGGCGGGGACGACGGCGGGCCGGACGACGGCTTCGCCGTGGACGTCTCCTTCAAGGTCGCGGGGCGTCTGGTCGTGCCGGTGCGGGCCGTGTTCACCGCACCGGAGCCGCGCACGGTGGTCATGCACATCACCGAGGGGGAAGGGCGGGGCTCCGTGGTCGAGACCCATGCCACGCCCCTCGGCCCGGACGAGCTGGGCCGGCCACGGACGGCGGTCGTCGAAGCGGTCGTGGCCGCGTCCGACCGCCCGGGTTTCGCCGTGGCACGCCGGGTGGCGCCGCTGCTCCGGCCGCTGATGCGCGCCGCGGCGGGCAGGCTCTGGCGGGACGATCTGGCCTACGCCGAACGGCGCTGGGCGTTGCGTTCCACGGGTCGCTTCCCGGGCTGAGACCGCCCGGGCACCGGGGTCCGGCGCGGGGCCCGGCCTCGGGTCTCAGCTCTCGGGCCGGGCCGCCTCGGGCTCCGCGCCCGTCCACAGCTGCCAGGCCGACCACAGCCACATCAGCGCGAAGGCGGCGAGCAGGGCGAGCAGGACGAGGATCTGCCGGACGTCGGCGTCGTGGCCGAGGAGGGCCACGAACAGGGAGAGGGTCCACAGCGCCGTGCCCGCCGCGTAGACGCCGTGCATCCGCCGAAGTTGCCGCACCCCGGGCGAGCGGGGCGCGGAGGAAACCGCCTCAGGAGTCATGGCCATGCGGTACCCCGCCATGCCGAGGGTATGACCCCGGATTCCGGCCCTTTCCCGTACGGCCGGTTCCCGGCTCAAAGCCTGGCGCGCCGGGGCCCGTTCGGCTTTCGGGCCGGTTCGGCCGAGCGGTGCGCCGCCGATGGTCGGGGCGGGGCCGTCGACGGGCCGGCCCTCGAAGCAGACGGCCACCAGGAGCACAGGTCCCGCCATGCCCCACCGGGGCCCGCCCCGCACTCCCTGGCCTCGGCCCAGCCATAAGGTGTGCTTATGACCTCATAGACCGGACCCGGATACCAACTTAGGTTTGCCTCAGTTTAGGGTTGCCGTCGAGTCGCCTGTCCTCGCTCGAAGGGAACCTCGCACATGTCCCGCCCCCTGCGGGTAGCCATCGTCGGAGCCGGCCCCGCCGGGATCTACGCCGCCGACGCCCTGCTCAAGTCCGACGTCGCCGCCGAGCCGGGCGTGTCCATCGACCTCTTCGAGCGGATGCCCGCCCCGTTCGGGCTGATCCGGTACGGCGTGGCGCCCGACCACCCCCGGATCAAGGGCATCGTCACGGCGCTGCACCAGGTGCTCGACAAGCCGCAGATCCGCCTCTTCGGCAACGTCGACTACCCGGCCGACATCAGCCTGGACGACCTGCGCGCCTTCTACGACGCGGTGATCTTCTCCACCGGCGCCACGGCCGACCGCGCGCTGCCGATACCCGGCATCGACCTCGACGGCTCCTACGGCGCCGCCGACTTCGTCTCCTGGTACGACGGGCACCCGGACGTGCCCCGGACCTGGCCGCTGGCGGCCGAGAAGGTCGCCGTCCTCGGCGTCGGCAACGTCGCCCTCGACGTGGCGCGCATCCTGGCCAAGACCGCGGACGAGCTGCTGCCGACCGAGATCCCGCCGAACGTGTACGACGGCCTGAAGGCGAACAAGGCGCTGGAGATCCACGTCTTCGGCCGCCGCGGCCCGGCGCAGGCGAAGTTCAGCCCCATGGAGCTGCGGGAGCTGGACCACTCCCCCAGCATCGAGGTCGTCGTCGACCCCGAGGACATCGACTACGACGCGGGCTCCGTCGAGACCCGGCGCGGCAACAAGCAGACCGACATGGTCGCCAAGACCCTGGAGAAATGGGCCATCCGCGACGTCGGCGACCGGCCCCACAAGCTGTTCCTGCACTTCTTCGAGTCGCCCACCGAGATCCTGGGCAAGGACGGGAAGGTGGTCGGGCTGCGCACCGAGCGCACCGCGCTCGACGGCACCGGCAACGTCAAGGGCACCGGCACCTTCAAGGACTGGGACGTCTCCGCGGTGTACCGCGCGGTGGGCTACCTGTCCGACGAGCTGCCCAAGCTGCCTTGGGACGCCGAGTCGGGCACGGTCCCGGACCGCGGCGGCCGGGTGGTCGAGGAGAGCGGGGAGCACCTGCGGTCCACGTACGTGACCGGCTGGATCCGGCGCGGTCCGGTGGGGCTGATCGGCCACACCAAGGGCGACGCCAACGAGACGGTCGCCAACCTCCTGGACGACTTCGCGGGCGGGCGTCTCCACACGCCCGCCTCGCCCGCGCCCGAGGCGGTCGACGCCTTTCTCGCCGAGCGCGGCGTCCGCTTCACCACCTGGGAGGGCTGGTACCGACTCGACGGCGCGGAGAAGGCGCTGGGCGAGCCGCAGGGCCGGGAGCGCGTGAAGATCGTCGAGCGCGAGGACATGCTCCGCGCGAGCGGCGCGTAGCCGCGAGCCCGGGCACAGCATCGCGGCCGGCGTACAAGGGTGCGTCCGGCGCACATGTTCCGTGGCGCCCGGCTGGGTCGGCGCGGCGGTGCCCGGCTGGGTCGGTGCGGCGGTGCGGCGGTGCGGCGGTGCGGGCGAACGGGGCGCACCCCGGTGCGGATGGTGGGCGGCCCCGTTCGGCGACCATTGTGGAAGCCGCGGCCGGAACGCGACACGTGTGCGCGGGCCCGGGCTCGGGCACCGGCCGCACACCCCGTGTGCGCTCCGCGCGCGACGTGCGGGCGCGCCCGGCGGGCACCGGGGAGGAAACCCGCGCCCGCCCGCCACGCGTGTTCGCGTGCTGCCGGGACACCCGCACTCCATGGGACTGCACCTTCCCGGACACCGGGACCACCTCAACGGCAAGGACACCGCACCCCGGGGCGAGACCGACGGGCGAGAGAGCGGCGAGGAGCGGGAGACGGAGCCAGCCGAGTTCGGGCCGGACGCCTCCGCGGAGCGCGACGCCCCCGACTCGCCGGTGGAGCTGCCCGGCCGCTCCTGGATGGCGGTGCTGCGCCGCGTGGTGCGGGAGTTCCAGGACGACGAGCTGAGCGACCGCGCCGCGGCCCTGACCTACTACGGGGTGCTGTCCCTGTTCCCGGCCCTGCTCGTGTTGGTCTCCCTGCTCGGCGTCGCCGGCAAGTCGGCCACCCATCAGGTGCTCGACAACCTGCAGAAACTCGCGCCGGGCTCGGCACGGGACATCATCGCGCGCGCGGTGGAGCAGCTGCAGAGCAACGCCGGCGTCGGCTCCGTGCTGGCGGTGGTGGGTCTGCTGGGCGCGCTGTGGTCGGCCTCCGGGTACGTCGCGGCGTTCATCCGCGCCGCGAACGTGGTCTACGACGTCCCGGAGGGGCGGCCGGTGTGGAAGGTGCTGCCGCTGCGGGTGGCCCTGACGGTGACCCTGATGGTGCTCGCCGTGGCCAGTTCCCTGATCGTCGTCTTCACGGGCACCCTCGCCCGGCAGGTCGGCTCGGCGCTCGGCATGGGGGACGCGGCGCTGACCGCGTGGTCCATCGCGAAGTGGCCGGTCCTGGTCGTCCTGGTCACGGTCATGATCGCGCTCCTGTACTGGGCCACGCCCAACGCCAAGGTCCGCGGCCTGAAGTGGATCACGCCGGGCAGCCTGCTCGCCCTGCTGATCTGGCTGGTCGCCTCGGCGGGCTTCGCCTTCTACGTGGCCAACTTCAGCTCGTACAACAAGACCTACGGCACCCTGGCCGGTGTCATCGTCTTCCTGGTGTGGCTGTGGGTCACCAACCTCGCCGTCCTGCTCGGCCTGGAGTTCGATGCGGAGATGGCGCGTCAGCGCGTGATCGACGGGGGCCACCCGGCCGACAGCGAGCCCTACGTGGAGCCGCGCGACACCCGCGCCTGGGACGAGCAGGACCAGCGGCGCATGGACGAGGACTGCTGAGCCCGCCCGTCCCGGCCCCGGGCCCGTCGACGGGACGGGGCGCGGTCCCCGCGCGGCGCGCCGACCCGGGTACGCGAACGAGCCGTGCCTCCTCCGGACGGAGGGTGCACGGCTCGTTCCTGTGCGCGGCGGTCCGGTGCCGGCGCGCACCGGACCGCCGCGGTCGGCCCTCAGGCGTTCATGCAGGCGTTGGCCCCGGCGGGGTTGAGCAGGCCGATCACGTCGATGGTGTTGCCGCACAGGTTCAGGCCGAGGTCGATGGGGACCTGGATGACGTTGCCGGACAGGATCCCGGGGCTGTCGGTGGCGGTCCCCGTCGCGCCGGCGTCCGCCGCCGCGGTGCCCGCGCAGGTCATCAGGGCCGCGCCCGCCAGAACCGCGGCGGCCGTCATTCTGATCCTCATGGAGAACTCCTGTCGTTCGAAGGGACACGTGGTTTCACCCTGTGGGCGTCCGGCGCGCTGCGACATCGCTGAGGGCCGAACGGAGTAGCGCCGTCAGCCGCGCCTGGCGCGGCCCACGCCGTTCGGAAATCCAGATAGGGCAAAATACGGTCAAATCAACCGGTTTCGAGAACCGCACCGTATCGCGACCGCCGTTGGCTGCGGCCCGCGCCACGCGGCCCGTGTCACCGGGTCGGCCGAGCGGCCGCGGACGCGCGCCCGGGGGAGGCCGTCCGGACCGGCCCGGCGGGAGCGGCCGTACCGGCCACGAACGTGTGGCGTGCCCGCCCCGCCCGACTCGCACCGACGTGTCTTCGCAATACTGGACACCCGCACTCCGCCCCCGTCCGCAGATTGACTCATGCCGAACTCTCCCTCCCCCCGTCCCGCCGCCCCCTCCACGGTCTGGCTGGCCCGCGGCCGTCATGCCGGACCGGCCGCGGAGGACGCCGTAGGACGGCGTCTGGAGAAGCTGAAGGCCGACGCGGTCCTCCAGGACCGCCTCGTACCCGAGGACGCCGGGGTCTCCGGCGAACTGGTCTTCGAGGCCCGCTGGCAGGCGCCACCGCGGGTGACCGTGCGGGCCCGGCTCACCCTCGCGCCCCCGGCCGTCCCGGACGGGGACCGGGAGTGGGTGCTCGTCGCGGAGGCCGAGCGGCCCTGGGACCCGCGCTGGCCGTCCCCCGCGGCCATGTTCTGGCCGCAGGACGACGACGCGGGGTGGAACCACGAGACCGTCGTCACGGGACTGCGGCTCGGGACCGTCAATCCCCTCCCGGACGACGACAAGGAACTGCGGCGCCTCCTGCGGCACGCCGTGCGGGACACCTGGAGCATCCACGTCGTCGTCCACGAGGCCATGACCCCCGACGAGCGCGGGCGTCTTCCCCTGGTGCGGCTGCTGCCCGAGGGCCTGCGCCACCGGGTCGTGGAGCACCGCGCCGCCCCGCACCGGCTCAGGGCGGTCAACTGGGCGCTGGAGGAGTTCGGGATCGAGGTGCCGCGCGGCGGTGCCCTCGTCCTGCCCGGCAGCCCGGCGGCATCCGGCTACGACCCGAGGGAGTTCTCCGTGCGCAGCGTCTTCCTGGACGGCACGGAGCAGGCGGAGCTGCTCAACGCGGTGACGCGGTTCGCCGCGCTGCCGCGGCCGCTGCCGGACGGCGGCGAGGCGGCGCTCACCGCGCTGCGGGAGCAGTGGCGCCTGACGACCGTCGAGGAGGAGCTCGCCCGGGCGCGCGAGCTCGTGGCCATGTACGAGGAGGCCCTGGAGGCCATGACGCGGTCCCGGGACCTGTACCGGGAGGCCGCCGAGCGTGCCAACGAGGCGCTCGCCGTCTACCGCGAGGCCGAGTCCGAGGGCGTCCTGTCACCGGCGCGGAAGCAGGCCCGCCCGCCCTTGGCCTCGCCCTTCCAGCAGCTGGCGCGCGGCTTCGAGCGTCTCAAGGACACCGCCCTGTCCCTGCGCCCGGCCGGCACCACACCGGCTCCGGACACGGAATCGGGCGGAGCCGGTCCGGCCGGGGCCGACTCCCCCGGGGCCTCCTCCGACGTGCCCGGCTCCCCCGCCCCCTCCGCGCCGGAGGGCTCGGGCTCCCCCGAGGCAGCCTCCCCGGCCGCCACCGCCCGGCGCGCGGCGGACTGAGCCGGCGGGCCACGCTCGGGGCGCGCCGGCTCAGTCGGCCGCCCCGCAGGGCGGCCCCGCCGCCGGACGGGCCGGCGGGGTCAGTCCGTGGGCCGGGGCGTGGGATGTCGCTCCGCCAGCTGCACCATCAGCAGCAGGGAGAGGGCGGCCAGGGAGGCGAGACAGGCGCACACCGCGGTGAGGCCCGCGCTCCAGGGCGGCGCCACCGTGATCGCCAGGGCCCGGCTCAACTCCGCCGAAGCGAAACGGCCTTCGAAGTACCCGGCCCCCGCCAGCACCGCCGGGACCACCGCCCCCGCCACCAGCGCGGTCACCCCGGCGCGCAGCGCCAGCAGCACCGCCAGGCACCCGCACAGGCCCGACGCGGCGAGGGTGACGCCGTAGACGAGGAGGGGCGCGCCCTCCCGGTGCAGCGGGAAGTAGGCGGCGCCGCAGACCACCAGGGCCGCCGCGGCCAGCCAACTGGGCCAGAAGACCAGCCGCCCCACCCGTCCGCCGGGACGGCCTTCCTCCGCTCCCCCGACACCGCCCACGGAGCAGGCGTCCTCAGCGGGGACCCGCAGGGCACCGGACCCCGGCGTCACCCGGCCGCCGGGATCCGGGCGCTCGGGGACGGGGGGCGGCGACTCCGGCATCGCGGGGACGGCGACGTACGACGGCGTACACGTCCGCATGGCGCCGGTGACCGGCATCATCCGGACGTCGAGCTCCGGGCTCTCCGGAACGGGGGGCGGCGTCTGCGGCATCGCGGGGACGTCTGCATACGACGTCCACGTCCGCAAGGCGCCGGGCCCCGGCATCACCGGGGCGTGCGGATCCGGGCTCCACGGGACAGGAGGGCTCGGCGTCTCCGGGGCGCAGAGGGCCGACGTCTCCGCTGTCGCGGCGCTGCCGGGAGCCGGCGTCCACGTCCGCAGGGTGCCGGGCCCCGGCATCACCGGGGCGTGCGGATCCGGGCTCCACGGGACGAGAGGGCTCGGCATCCCCGGGGCACAGGAAGGCGGCGCCTCCGGCGTCGCGGCCATGCCGGGATCCGGCACCGCCGGGGCTTCGGCGTGCCGCGTGCGCTCGTGCCGGTCCCGGGTCAGCCGGCCGATCAGGGCGACCAGTTCTTCGACGGGCCGGCCGGTGGCGGCCGCCCGGACCGCTTCCCGGCCGCAGTGCGGCCGCAGGGGCGCCCGGTGCAGCAGGGCCATCAGCCGGCTCACGTCCTCGACGCCCCGCCCCGCGACCGCCGCGTGGATCGCGTCGTCCGCGCTGTCGGCCGAGCGCGGCGGCCGGGTCAGCTCGGCGACCAGCCGGGCGACGTCCTCCACCGGCCGGTCCACCGCGGCCGCCCGCAGGACGTGGACGGCGGCGTCCGCGTACTCGGGGGACTCCTCCAGCAGAGTGACGAGCCGGACGACCTCCTCGACGGGGCGGTCGCCGACGGCGGCCCGCACCAGACCGAGGACCGGGTCGCCGTCGGCGGCCTCCGCCCCGGCCTCGCCGCAGCCGACGCTGCCGGAGGGCGACAGGGCCGGGTGGATCTCGTCGGTGAAGGCGATGACGGAAGGGTTCGCCTGGGGTGGGGAAGAACGGGTGGTCATCCTGGTCTCCATGGCAGGGGTGCGGCCGCCCCTGCGCCCCCGAAGGCGACACGCGTTCTACCCTGACCATTACTAAGGCCCCTCCGGACACCGCGCCACCCGGGTGTGGCGCGTGAGTGACCGCCCGGCCGGCGCACGGGTCGCACGGCTGTTCCCCCGTCAGGCGGTCATGGAGACGCGGCGGGCGGGAATCAGGAGAAGGACAGGGGTCGTCCCACCGCGCGGAAGGAGAGGGAGCGAACTGTGGACTCCACCACGAAGGTGCTCCTCGTCGCAGCGGTCCTCGCGGCGGCCGTGCTCGCCGTTGCCGTGATCCTCTTCGTCCGGCTGGTCCGCGCCCGGCGCGACCTGCGGCGCGCCGGGCTTCCCACGGGACCGCGCTGGGTGTTCTGGGGCGCCGTCCTCTACTTCCTGCTGCCGACCGACCTGTTGCCCGACCCGGTCTACCTGGACGACATCGGCGTCCTGCTGCTCGCCCTGCGCACGCTGCGCGGCCCGGCCGGCGAGCGGATGCCCGTACCGCTGCCCCGGCCGTGGCGCCGGACCGGGCATCGCGCGGGGCGCCGACCGGGGCTTTCGGGCCGTCAGAAAGGTCCGGACGCCGCCGATTACGCTCCGTAAGGAAACCAATCACCCGTTCGATTCGTATAAGTCTGGGAAAGCCGAATCGAAGTCAGCGGGCCAAGCGACGCCGCAAGGGTGACCACCGCTTGATCGCGGCTGCACCGACCAGGGAGAGACGATGCAACCGTTCGCGCTCAACTACGCACGTCCGGCAGTGGAATCGGAGACGAGCACTCCGTACGTCTACGACTCCGGACTGCAGTTGAACGTGCTCGCCGACGGCCGGATCGCCGCGTCCGACCACGCCCTCCTGAGGGAACTGGGCACCACCACGTCCACGGCGGGCTCCAAGACGCACTTCGACGACTGAACACGGCCGGCGACCATGACCGTACTGATCCTCACCGACGAGGAGGACGTGACGGCCGACATGGTGGTGGTGCACCTGAACTCCGCCTCGGTTCCGGTGGTCCGGCTCGATCCGGCCGATCTGACCGCGGGCGTCGCCCTCTCGGGCGAGTTCGTGCACGGCTCCTTCCGCGGCCATCTGTCGTCCGGGGGACGGCTGGTGAGCGTGAACGGCCTGCGCTCCGTCTGGATCCGCAGACCCGGAACGCCCGCCGCGCGGGCGGCCCAGCCCTCCGCCTGGCTCACCGAGGAGTCCGCGCAGGCCCTCTACGGCCTGCTCCGCGGCTGCGGCGCGCGCTGGATGAACCATCCCGACGCCGCCCAGCGGGCCCGCCACAAGCCGTGGCAGCTGCGGCACGCCCAGCACAGCGGTCTGCCCGTGCCCGCGACCCTCATCACGACCTTCCCACAGGCCGCGCGGGCCTTCGCGGAGCGCTTCCCTGACCTGGTGGTCAAGCCGGTCTCCGGCGCGCATCCGCAGGAGCCGCCCCGGGCGGTGCCGACCAGCCGGGTGGCGCCGGACACGGACTTCGGCGCCGTGGCCTACGGCCCCACCCTGCTGCAACGGCGGATCGCCAAGCGCGCCGACATCCGTTTGACCGTCGTCGGCGACAAGCTGATGGCGGCCCGTAAGGCGATGCCGGCTGACGCGGACCCCGACGAGGTGGACGTCCGTTTCGCCTCGTCGGCCACGCCGTGGCAGCCGGCCGAGGTCCCGCCCCGGCTGGCCCCGGCCGTTCACGCCTACATGCGTGGCGCCGAACTGGCCTACGGCGCCTTCGACTTCGCCGAGGACGCGGACGGGACCTGGTGGTTCCTGGAGTGCAACCAGTCCGGCCAGTTCGGCTTCGTCGAGGTGGAGACGGGCCAGCCGATCGCCCGCACCATCGCCGAGTGGCTGGCCTGCCCCGCCCCCCAGGAGCCCGAACACGTCAACGGCAGGCGGACCGTTGCTCCTTGACGTGACCGCCCCCGGCTCCCGAAGGTGCCCGGGGGACCGCGACCGGGGGGGCCGTGGCCGGTTCGCGACCGGCGCCCGTCGGCCGGGTCGGCACGCCGTGCCACGGAGAAGCCCCCGTCCCTCTCCCTCAGGGGGTCACACGGCCAGCGAAAGGCCGTCCCCGTCCGCGTCCGTCACGACGTCCGCGATGTCCCGCGGGGCGAGCAGCAGGGCGTCCGCCCTGCTGATGGCCTCGTCGATGCCGGTGGTGCCCATCATGACGCACAGGGTGTAACTGACGTCCTCCAGCTCCCGGGCCGTCTCGGCCCGCTCCCTCTCCGCCTGCGCGATCTTCAGCGATGCGTACCGAGTCAGCAACGTCCTGACGACCTTCGGGTCCGGAACCAGCACGGAGCGCCCCTCTCTCGATTTTTGCTCCGTATGCCCCAGGCACGCCGTGCCATGCACGGTGGCGGCCTCGCGGCACACGATTGACCAAATTCAGTCGTTTTCCGGTCGATCAGTCACCGATCGACCCCAGGGGCCCGTCGGTTCTCACCGACCGCGGTCCTCGGCCCTCCGTCGCGCCACCGCGCGGCGCTCCCCCGCGGTCATGCCGCCCCAGACACCGTCGTACTCGCTGTTGCGCAGGGCCCACGCCCTGCACTCGCGCAGCACGGGGCACCGGTGGCACACCGCGCGGGCGCGTTCTATCTGCCGTAGTGACAAACCGTTTTCCCCGAGCGGGAAGAACAGTTCGGGGTCCTCGAAGCGGCAGGCTCCGCGGTCCCGCCAGTTCATGGCCGGATCCCGGTCATGCCGGGGCCGGCCGTCAGCCGGATCCCGGTCATGCGGGGTCTGGCGTTCACCGCACGACGGGCCCGCCCGCCGTGCTCGCTCCATCGGGTCACACTCACCGGGTCCTCCGCAGAAAATTCGGCCCGTGTCCGGGCAGCTCCCGTCCGCGGCGGCAGGCCGCCGCACGACCCGGCAGAGGTATCCGCAATATAGGTGGTTTTCGGGCGATGAGCCAAGATTGGGGTGAGCGGCACGCAAGACGAGCACGGGAGGACAGAGCACGCATGAGACTCATCCCGACCGAAGACCTCACGCTGCGGGAGCGGCTCGGCAATAAGATCTTCGCGCGGGTGGCGGGTCCGGAGGGCCCCGCCCGGCGGGCCCGCGTCCACGGCAGCCCCGGCCCTCGCTGGTTCGGGACCGAGCGGCCCGTACGGAGGGTGCACGGCGACGCCTCGATGTTCATCGGGGGCCTGTCGGCGCTGCTGCTCCAGTCCCTGCACCCGCTCGCCATGGCGGCCGTGGCCGCGCACTCCGGCTACCGGGGCGACCCCTGGGGCCGGCTGCAGCGCACCAGCGCCTTCCTGGCGGAGACCACCTACGGCCCCGCCGACCGCGCCCGGGAGGCCTGTGGGCGGGTCCGCGCCGCACACGACTCGGTGCGGGGCACCACCGCGGAGGGACGGCCCTACCACGCCGCCGACCCCCACCTGCTGTGCTGGGTGCACATCGCGGAGGTCGACAGCTTCCTCCGGGCCCACCAGCGCTACGGGGCCCACCCGCTGGACGACGTGGGCTGCGACGCGTACGTGGCGGACATGGCGCGCATCGCCGCCGCGCTCGGCGTGCCCGACCCTCCCACGGACCGCGCGGAGCTGGCCGGGCGGATGGCGGCCTACCGGGGCGAACTGCGGGCGACCGCCGAGGCCCGCGGCGCGGCACGCTTCCTGCTGCTGAACCCGCCCGTGCCGCTCCTGGCCCGCGTGCCGTACGGGGTGATCGCCGCCAACGCCGTCTCGCTCCTGCCCGTCTGGGCCTCGCGCGCGCTGTGGCTGCCCCGGGTGCCGCCTGCCGAGAGCCTGTGCGTCCGGCCGCTCGGCACCGCCGTGACCCGCGGCCTCCGCTGGGCCCTGACGCCCCCGGCGCCGACGGCCTAGCCCCGGGGGCCGTGGAGCACACCGGGCGGCCTGCCCGGCGTGCACGGTGCGACGGCCGCCCCGGCCGGAACGATCGCCGCGGGCCGGGCCCGGGGTTCACTCCGCGAGGGCGTCGGCCAGCTCCGTCGTGGCCCGGGCGATCTCCGCGTCCTCCTCGGCCCGCAGGACCGTCAGCGCACCGCTGCGGGCCCGAACGGCCTGGCGCGCCCGCCGCTCCCACACCACGGGGTTCTCCGAGTGGTTGAGCAGCTTGGGGTAGACGGCGGCGACGCTCTCCCACTGCCGGGCGCCGGCGATGCTCCGGAGCAGCCGGATGATCTGCGCCCGGCAGGTCACACGGGGCAGCTGGGCCAGCTCCCACAGGAACGGCACCGTGGCGGCGGTGGCCTGTTCCACGACGAAGCCGTACTGGCAGATGCGTTTTTTCAGATCGTCCAGCGCGGCCCGGGCGGTCTCCGCGTCGCCCCAGGCCATGCTGGTGAGCAGCAGGGGTACGGCGGCGGCGGACCCGGTGGAGTCCTTGATGTCGCGCCAGGGCACCTGGCCCAGCGCCGCGAGGGGGGCCGTCCTGGCCACCCCGCCGGCCGGCGTGGCGTGGTCGGTGCGCTGTGTACTCGGCTGCTCCGTCGGTGCGGTGCGCATGGCGTGGGGCCTTTCCGCGGCGGTCATGAGGGGGCGGGGAGGGTGGGCAGCTTCGCCCAGACGGTCTTGCCGGTCGGAGGGTGCGGGGCCCAGCCCCATTCCTCCGCCAGGGCGTCGACTATGCACAGGCCCCGCCCGTGTTCCGCGAGGTCGGAGCCGGACACGGGAGCGGGGACGGCACGGCTGTCGCAGGGGTCGTGGACGCTGAGCACCAGGTGAGCGTCTTCGAGGACGAGACGGAGCCACACGTCCGCCGCCCCCGCGGGGGTCCAGGGCACCGCGTGGGTCGCGGCGTTGGCGGCGAGTTCGGTCACGACGAGGGTGGCGTCGTCCGCGCGGTGCTCGAGCGACCAGCTCCGCAGCGTGGCCCGGGTGAACTCCCGAACCCGGGCGAACCCCTCCCGGCCGCACTCGATCCGCAGCGTGGCGGACTCGAGTGCGACCTCGACGCCGTTCGACTCCCCCGACGACGTCGCGCTCAGGATGGCGGCCGCCCCGCCCCGGGCGCGGCGGTCGGGGACGGCCGGCTCGCCCGTCCACGACGCGACTGCGCTCCACGTTCCGAGCTCTTGGCTCGCAGGTGAGGGCACGGCATCTCCCTGATGCGACGTCACCGAACGGCGCCAGCACGGGGGTTGACGCCACGGCTATTATCCACGCTGACAGCGCTCGCGTGCAATTGCACGAGAAATTTCTCGCGAAAGTGCGCGGGAGGAGAGGGTCCGCCGAGTGGCGGCCGCGCCCCTCCCGATGCGGCGGGCACGTCGCACGAACGAACGGGAACAGCAAGGAGACTGCGGTGGTGCCACCAGTGCGGAACGGAGTGCGGGCCAGTTCGCTGGACGCCCGCTGGATCAAGAGCCGGCACAGCAACGCCGAGGGCAACTGCGTGGAGGTGGCCACTCTGGTCGACGGAGGCATCGCCGTGCGCAATTCCCGTGACCCGGACGGCCCCGCGCTGGTCTACACCCCGGCGGAGGTGCGCGCCTTCCTGGCGGGTGCCAAGGAGGGCGAGTTCGACCATCTGCTGTGAAGCGGAGGGCGGATGCCGACTTGCGAGCGGATGCGTTCCGTGGCGGACCGGTGCGATAGTGTAACCCTCAAGTCTGCCGGTCTACTGGGAGCCAGGATGTCCGCCGAGTCGCATCGCCTCTCCCGTCTCGAACCCTATCTGGACCGGTCCGAGCCGGCTCCGACTCTGCTGAAGCTGCTGGTCGGAGTCCAGCTGGCGGGCTTTCGCGAGGATGCCGCCCTGTCCCAGGACCAGGCGGCGCGCGCCCTGGGGTTCAGCGCGGCGAAGCTCTCGCGCATCGAATCGGGCAAGGGCCGCCGGCCGCCGGTGGAGACCGACGTCCGCGCGCTGTTGGAGCTGTACGGCACGGACGAGTACGAGTCCTCCGTCCTCCTCAAGCTGCTGCAGCGGGCCGGCGAGCCCGGCTGGTGGCAGCGCTACGACAAGCGGCTGATGCCCGAGTGGTTCGACCGTCTGGTCGGCCTGCAGGAAGCGGCCGCGGCGATCCGTACCTTCGAGATCCAGTACGTTCCCGGCCTGCTGCAGACCGCCGACTACACCCGGGCGGTGGTGGAGCGCGGTCTGCCGACGGCGTCCGCAGGCGAGGTGCAGCGCCGGGTCGAACTGCGCATGCGCCGGGCGCAGTTGCTGATGCGCTCCGACGCCCCGCAGCTGTGGGCGGTCATCGACGAGTCCGTCCTGCTGCGGGTCCTGGGCAGTCGTGACGTGATGCGGGGGCAGCTCGCGCACCTCGTCGAGATGGCACAGCGGCCCAACGTGACCGTGCAGATCATCCCCTTGGACGTGACCAACGCCTCCGCGCCAGCCATCCCGATCACGTATCTCCGCTTCGGCGGTCTCGATCTCCCGGACGTCGTCTACCTGGAGCACATCAGGAGCGCCAACTTCCTGGAGGACCGCGACGAGACGGAGGAGTACCGGATCGCGCTGGACCGGCTGGCCGACGAGGCGCTGACGCCGCAGGAGTCGGTGGCGTTGCTGCGCAGGACGATCGAGGAGCGCTACTCCGTTTCGTGAGCGCCAGACGTCCCCCGGCACGGAGCCGCCCCTCGCGGCAGCACCGTCGGTGGCCCGGAGGGACGTTCCGCTGTCGCCGTACCGCTGTCCGGTGCGCTAGCGGATCACGCCGATGCCACCGAACTCGACCCACTCATAGGTGAGCTGACGGGGCGCCACCTCGGTGTCGGGCCGCCAGGTGGACACCTCCACCAGCCCTGGTTCGAGGAGTTCGAGGCCCTCGAACCACTCGGCGACGTCCTTCTCCTGCCGCACCCTGCCCCAGTGGCCCTGGGTGGCCTGGTCCATGAAGTTGGTGACGAACTCGCGCACCTCGGGGTCGTCGCTGACCAGTTGGCACATCAGCATCACGCTGCCGGGCACGAGTCGTTCGCGGACGCGCTCGACGACCGCGAGGGGCCCGTCGGTGTCGCTGTCCGGGATGCAGTGGAAGACCGAGTTGAACAGGACGGCCACCGGCTGGTCGAAGTCGATCAGGCGCTCGGTGTCGGGGTGCGAGAAGATCTCGTCGGTCTGCCGCAGGTCGGCGTGGATGACGGCGGTGCGCTCGTCCTGCTGAAGCAGGGCGCGGCCGTGCACCAGCACCATCGGGTCGTTGTCCACGTAGACCACATGGGTCGTGGGGTCGATGCGCTGGGCGACCTGATGGACGTTGTCCTGGGTGGGCAGCCCCGACCCGTGGTCGAGGAACTGCCGGATCCCGAACTCCTGCGACAGGGTGCGCACGGCCCGCTGCAGGAAGCGCCGGTTGTTCAGGGCGAGCCGGCGGGTGCTGGGGACCACCTTGTCGAGCTGCTCGCACGCCGCGCGGTCGGCGGCGTAGTTGTCCCTCCCACCCAAGTAGTGGTCGTACATGCGCGCGGCCGTCGGCACGCTCTCGTCGATCTTCGTGGACAGCCGGTTCTCCGCGTGCATCGATCCCCCAGAATCGCCGATTCCAGCGCGCCAACTGGGCTGGCACGACTGAGAGTACATCCTAGGGAACCCTCATTCGGCCGAACCGGCCCACGAACGAAGGACACTTCGACGAGGGACGCCCGGGCCCTCACGGCAGCCGGAACAGCACCACAACCCCCACACCGCCACCCCTGTCATCACAGTTTCTTCACGCTCGGGGCCCCATCAACGGCGCCGCACGGAGCACCCGATTCTTGTTCCGGCCGAGGGGATGTCGTGCTCGTCTGTATCGCTTGTCTGCTGCTTCCGTTCCTGTCCGTTCTGCTGCTGGTCATGGACCGCATCGAGGAGCGCGTGTTCGCTTCCGCCCCGGTGCGTCGCCGTCATGCCGCCCACCGCAGGCATCTGCGTCTGATCCCGGGCGGCCGCGGGAGCGACGGGGCCGACGAGGCCCCGGCCGCCACCGGGACGGAGGACGCCTCCGCGGCGCGGGGGCCCCGCGCCGCCTGAGCCCGGGCCGCCGGCCGTCGCCCTCGGCGGCGGCCCTGCCCGTCGCCCCCGGGGTGTGCCACGCTCGGTCACGACCGGCCCGCGGGGCCCGGTCGTGACCTTGTTCGACACAGCGGAGAGGCAGCGGCATGCGCATCGGACTGCTCGGCACCGGCCCCTGGGCACGGATGGTCCACGCCCCGGCCCTGAGCGGGCACGGCGAAGTGGAGTTCGCCGGTGTATGGGGGCGCCGCACGGCCGCCGCCAAGGAACTCGCCGGACAGCACGGCACTCGGGCCTACGACGACGTCGACGCGCTGCTGGCAGAGGTGGACGCCGTCGCCGTCGCGCTCCCGCCCGACGTTCAGGCCGACCTGGCGGTGCGGGCCGCCCGGGCCGGGCGCCATCTGCTGCTCGACAAGCCCCTGGCCGCGACCGTGCCGAAGGCACGCGCCGTCGTCGAGGCCGTCCGCGAGGCCGCAGTCGCGTCGGTGGTCTTCTTCACCGCCCGCTTCCAGCCCGGGCCGGAGGCCTGGATCGCCGAACAGGCGGACCGCGACGGCTGGTTCACGGCGCGGGCGCAGTGGCTCGGCGCGGTGTTCACCGGGGACAGCCCGTTCGCGGAGTCACCGTGGCGGCGGGAGAAGGGCGCCCTGTGGGACGTGGGTCCGCACGCCCTGTCGGTGCTGCTGCCGGTGCTGGGCGACGTGCGGCGCGTGACGGCGGCCGCCCACGGCCCCGGGGACACGGTGCATGTGGTGCTCGACCACGTCGGCGACGCGTCGAGCACCCTGACCCTGAGCCTCACCGCTCCCCCGGCGGCGGCCGGCGCCACCGTGGAACTGCGGGGCGAGGCCGGGGTGGCACTCCTTCCGGAGAGCTCCACGGGCGCGCTCCCCGCCTTCCGGCGGGCGACGGACGCCCTGCTGGCCGCCGCCCGTACCGGGCGTCCCCACCCGTGCGACGCGGCGTTCGGCCTGCGGGTCACCGAGATACTCGCGGCGGCCGAGGCCCTGCTGACGGACCGCACCGACTGAGGACGTCCGCCGCCGCGCGGGCCGGCGGCGGTCCCGCCGGCGGCCGGGGCGGGTGGCGGACACGCGTGTGGCCGGGCTGACGAGTGCAGCCCGGCCACAGGAGCCCGTTCGCCCGGTGCCCGATGGATGCGGGCGGCGGGCGCGGTCACGCACCTCAGGCGTGCCGGTGGGAGCGCCGGTTGCCCGTGAGCATCCGGTACAGCACGAGGAGGATCAGCGAGCCGACGATCGCAGCGATCCAGGTCGACAGGTCGAAGAATCCGTCGATCGAGTCGACGCCGAAGATGACCTTGCCGAGCCAACCGCCGAGCAGACCGCCCGCGATGCCGATCAGCATGGTGATGATGATGCCGCCCGGGTCCTTGCCCGGGAGGAGCAGCTTGGCGATGGCACCGGCCAGCAGGCCGATCAGTATCCAGGCGATGATGCCCACTTCTCCTCCATGGTTCGTCGAAAGTGCGTGCGCTTTTCGTTGCGCGCCTTTATCGGATGCACACAGCGGGCGAAGACAAACCTGCAAGACGGATTTACGCCGACCGACGCCGATGCCGAGCCGGTGGCCCGGGGCCCCGGCCGCCCGGGCCCGGGACGGGAGGCCGAGCGGGGCTCGGCGTGCGGGAGGCGTTCCGGCGTAGCAGCGTGGTGGTGTGCGAAAGGCTTCCGGGGTGCTGCCCCGCCGGGACCCCGACCCCGCCCGGCGGGGCTGGTTGCGGGGCGCGCCGCCCCCGCGGTGGGTCCGGGCGCTGCCCGTCGCACTGGCCGTGACGGTGTGCGCGGTCACGCTCGTCAGTCCCGATCCGCTCGACATCGGCTTCGTGCTGGGCGCGATCCCGCCCCTGGCGGTGCTGTCGTACGGGCCGCTGGGCACCGCGCTGCTGGGCGGCCTGGTGATCGTCGTGTTCAATGTGCCGGCGCTCCATCTGAACCACCCCGGCAACACCGACCTGGAGACCATCGGTTTCGTCGCCGTACTGAGCATCTTCGTGTCGTACGTCCGCAGTCGCCGGGACGCACAGCTGGACCTGGAGCGCGCGGTGGCCGAGGCGGCGCAGCGCGCCGTGGTCCCACCGGTGCCGGAGCTGGTCGGACCGGTGCGCTGCGCGGGTCTGTACCGGGCCGCGCAGCGCGGGACGCTGGTGGGCGGCGACTTCTTCGACGTGCGCCGCGGTTCCCAGGGGGTGCGGGCGGTCATGGGCGACGTGCAGGGGCACGGCCTGGTGGCGGTGTCCACCGTCGCCTCGCTGCTGGGGGCCTTCCGGGAGGCGGTCCTCGACCGGCCGGACCTGTCGGCGGTCGCGGCGGCCCTGGACCGCCGGCTGGTGGCGGACGTGGAGGAGAACCGGCACCCGGAGCTGTTCGCGACCGCCGTACTGCTGGAGTTCTCCGGAGACGGGCAGGCGGTGCGGGTGGTGAGCTGCGGGCATCCGCCGCCCGTGCTGCTGCGCGACGGGAAGGCCACCGAGGTCGAGGTCGCGCCGTGGACCCCGCTCGGTCTCGGACTGTCCGACGGCGTGCCGCGGCAGGACGGCCACAGCGTGCTGCTGCGTCCGGGGGACGTCCTGTTCCTGTCGTCGGACGGGGTCACCGAGGCGCGGGACGCGAGGGGCGCGTTCTATCCCCTGCTCGACAGGCTGCCCCGGCTGGCGGACGCCGATCCGGCCGTGCTGGCCGACCGTGTGCTGGCCGACCTTCTCGCGCACTCCGGCACGGTCCGCGACGACGTGACGATGCTCGTCCTCGCACCCCGGCCGCCGGACGGCGGCGAACCGGGGCCGTGACGGCCTGCGGACCGCCCGGGGCCGCAGCCCCCCTGAGGACGGCGGCGGGTCAGCCGACGTCCCAGAGGAACCGGTGGGTGTGGATGCCGAAGTAGGGGAACGACTGGACGTGCCGGACGCCCTCGACGGGGCGCACCACGTCGTTGACGAAGTCCAGGAGGTCCCGCGGTCCCGGGGTGACCACCTCGACGAACAGGTCGAAGCCGCCGGAGGTCAGGACCGAGTAGACGACCTCGGCGCGCCGGGCGAGTTCGTCGGCGACCTCGCGCGGGTCGCCGTCCACGGCGATGCCGAGCAGCGCCATCGCCTGCCCGCCCATGGCCATCGGATCCGTCACCCCGACCACCTGCACGGTCCTGCTGTCGAGCAGGCGCTGGAGCCGCTGGCGGGCCGCGGACGCGGACAGGCCGACCTTGGGTCCGAGGTCCGCGTAGGCGATGCGCCCGTCGGTCTGCAGTTCGCGCAGGATGGCCCGGTCGATCTCGTCCACGTGTGTCGTTCTCCCTCTGCGGCGGCTGCCCGTCAGCCTAGGTCCTGTCGTCGGACTCCCGTCGTCCGCCCGCACGGCAGGCGGGAGTTCGGCGACGGGGCCCGACGGCTCCGCTCAGCCGTTCAGTTCGGCCAGGGCATCGGCGAAGAGCCCGGTGTGCGCGTCGACGTCCTGCTCGGTGGTGTCGGGGCACATCAGGGCCATGTTGTGGAACGGGGTGAGCAGGATGCCCCGGTTGGCCAGGTAGAGGTGGAGGAAGTCCTCCAGTTCGGCGTCCGCGGCGGCCTCCGACTCGGTGCCGGTGCGCGGCGCCGGGTCGGCGAAGCGGTACTCGGTCCGGGCGCCGAGCCGGCTCACCGACCACGGCAGCGCGTGGGCGTCGATGCCCGCCCGCACTCCGGCCTCGAACCGCTCGGACAGCTTCGCCATGCGGGCGAACGCCTCATCGGTGAGCACGTGCTCCAGCGTGGCCCGCATCGCGGCCACCGAGAGCGCGTTGCCCGCCAGGGTGCCGCCGACACCGCCCATGTCGACCAGGTCCAGGTCGGCGCGGCCGAGGAGGCGGTCCGCGAGGTCGGCGGACAGGCCGTAGGCGCCCGCCGGGATGCCGCCGCCGATCGCCTTCCCGATGGTCAGCAGATCCGGCTCCAGGTCCCAGGCCGCGGTGCAGCCGCCCGGTCCGGCGGAGAACGTGTGCGTCTCGTCGTTGATGAGGAGGGTCCCGTACTGCCGCGTCAGCTCGCGCACGCCGGCCAGGTAGCCCGGCTCGGGCAGCACGATGCCGATGTTGGTCAGCGCCGGCTCCATCAGTACGGCGGCGACGTCCCCGTGGGCGAGTTCGCGCTCCAGCCGCTCCAGGTCGTTGAACTCCGCGACCCGGCTGGTCAGGGTGACGTCGCAGGGTGCGCCGACGTTGCCGGGACGGGCGGTGCCGTGACCGTCCGGGCCGACGACGATGAGCGACTCGTCGACGCTGCCGTGGTAGCAGTAGCTGTTGACCAGGATCTTCGGGCGGCCGGTGACCGCGCGGGCGAGGCGGATCGCCCAGCGGTTGGCGTCCGTCGCCGTGAGCGAGAAGCTCCAGCGCGCGAGCCCGAAGCGCCGGGTCAGTTCGGCGCCGACCCACTCGGCGTCCTCGGTGGGCAGCATCGCGGTCGCTCCCCCGGCCTCGGCGTACCGGTGCCGTACGGCGTCGGCCACGGCCGCGGGCGAGTGGCCCGCCATGGCGGCGGTGTCCCCGAGGCAGAAGTCGATGTACTCGTGCCCGTCGATGTCGGTGATCCGGGCTCCCCGGGCGCTGTCCAGGTAGCGCGGGAAGGCGCCGGCGGACTTGTTCATCCAGGTCATGGGCACCCGGCCGAAGAGGTGCTCGGCCCGGTCATATGCGGCCTTCGACCGGGGGTTGCGCCGCTCGGCCTCGGCGGCCTCGCGGGCGAGCAGCTGGTGCAGGCGGGTGCGGTCCATGGGGTGTCCCGGAAGGGTCGGCAGCAGGGAGATGCCACTGATCGTACGATCGAAATCGTCGATAGAGCAAGGATCTGCTTCAGATTCAATCGTCGCAACAATCGATTCACGCGTTGCTGCTCGATGGGACGGTCGCGCCCCTCCCCCCGGGTCGTCGAACGCGGCGCCGGATCTCGAACGCCCTGGACGGAAGCGCCAGGCCGCGCCACCCCTTCCGACGCATAGAAATATCTACCAACATGCATATGCCGGTTCGGCGTGCGGCCGAGAGGCGCACGCCCGCCCGGCCTATTCCTGCCCTCACCGAACGCCGGGCCGACGAACCGACTGACGGACTGACGGACGGACCGACAGACGGCCCGACGGAACCGACGGGCCACATAGGAGCGGACATGACCCGTGCGGGGTGGACGGACGGCGTGGAGTGGCTGGCGGCGGCAGCACTGGATCCCCGGGCGTGCAAACGGGCGTGGGACCAGGGAGACGGCATCGCGCTGCTGGAGGCCGGCCGCTTCTGGGATGTGCTGAGCGTGCCGGACCGGCTGGGACTGCTGACCCTGGACCTCCTCTGGCGTTTCACACTGCCGGCCCCCGGGCCGACGCTGGTGGACACGGCCGCCCACCGGGTCGGCTTCCTGCTGCCTCCGGACCCGGCGGACCGGTGGATCGGGTCCGGGGTGCGCCATGCGACCAGGGGCTCCTGGGTCGCCATGCCCCCGCCCTACCGGCCCGCCCGCTCCCTGGAGTGGCTGATCCCGCCCGACGGCAGCGGCTCCCTGCATCAGCCCCTGGCCCTGGAGATGGCACTGCGCCAGGCGAGCGGAACCCTCTCCACCCTGACGCCCCTGCGCGGCGAGTGAGGCGACGGCCGCCCGGGGTCGGGACGGCGGGCCGGTCGACCTTCCTGCCGGGACATCAACTCTGCCTGTTCGCATGGCAATTCAGACACTCGGCACAGAAGGAAAGGTCAACCAGCGCCTTGCACATAGAAGTTCGCGTCGACCGCGCGAGAGCGGCCAACGGCTGCGTGTACTGTGCTGCGAGCGCCTCACCCGAAGAGCCGCGGACTCAGCCCGACCGATGCCTTGTGGGACCTATTCCATGATCCAGTTACCGGACCTGGTGGCCGGTGGTCTCGCCGCCGGAACGCTGTCCGCGTTCGCGCTCGGCGCCGCCCTGCTGCGCTCCCGCCGCCGGCAGGCGTCCCACCGGGAGCAGCTCGGCGTACTGCGCGCCCAACTCGACGACATCGAGGGGGCGTTGACCGCCGAGGTCGCGCACCTCGCCGCCCAGCGGATCCCGGCCGCCGCCCGGCAGTCGGCCCATCCGCACGTCACCGTGCCCGGACCGCTGCGGCCGCAGCTCGCCGGAACGCCGTTCGGCACCGCACTGGCCGACGCGCTGGGCGCGCTGGACGCCGAGCTGGGCGCCCAGCGCATCCGGATCGACGCCGCGGCACAGGCGGGGATGCGGGGCGCGACCCGGGAGATCCAGGCCGCCCTGTACCGGCTGCAGGACGCCCTTCGCGGGCTGCAACAGCGCTACGACGAACCGGAGTTGGCACAGACCCTGTTCGCGCTGGACCACGAGAACGAGCAGTCGCTGCGTCGGGCGCAGGTCGCGGCGGTGGTGTGCGGGGCGTGGGTCGGCCTGGCCCGGGAGGAGTCGCACCTGGTGGACGCGGTGACCGGTGGCCAGGCACGGCTGGCCGGTTACCACCGGGTGCGGGTCAACAACCACCTCGCGGCGGGCACCGCCCTCGTCTCCCACGCCGTCGAGCCCGTCGCCATCATCGTCGCCGAACTCCTGGACAACGCCCTGCGGCACTCGTCGCCGGACACCGACGTCGTCGTCGATCTCGAACACGTCCACCACGGCGTCTGCGTCACGGTCGACGACGCCGGGCTCGGCATGACGCAGGAGGAACGGGCCCGTGCCCAGCGGCTGGTGGCCGGGACCGACCCGATCCTGCTGACCGAGCTGGGCGATCCGCCCCGCATGGGGTTCGCCGCGATCGGTCAGCTGACCCGGCAGTTCGACCTCGGCGTCGACGTCTCCTCGCCCTCTCCCTACGGAGGTGTGCGGGCGGTCCTGCGGATCGACAGCCATCTGCTCAGCCGTATCGACCCGGAGCAGCGGCCACCGGCGGCGAGCGCACCGCGTTCCACCCGCCGGACCGGGGCACCGGACGGTACCACCACCGCGGGCGCCGCCGGAACGGTGCACTCCCGCGGCACGGAGCGGGAGGACGGGGCGCGTTCCGGCACGCCGGAACAGCACACGCCGCCCGAGGGCGCGGGCGGCCTGCCGCAACGGCGCCGCCGGACCCGGACCGCCTCCCCGGCGGCCGGGACCAAGCGGCCCGCCGCCCCGGCGACCGGCTCCGCCGCTCCGCGGCCCGCCGCGCGCCGCCCGGAGGTGGCCGCGGCCGCGCTCGGCGCCCTGCAGTCGGGTACCGCCGCCGCGCGCTCCGGCGACGCCGTCGCCGAACCCGGGCCCCGCACCGGGCCCCGGCCCGGTCCCGTACCGGAGCGCGGACAGGACGGCGAAGCGGCGCCCGCCACCGGTCCGGCCGGCCGGAACCCTCGCACCGAGCGGCCCGACCGTACCGATCACACCGAAGACGCCGACCACGCCGATCGGACGATCGGGCACACGACCGACCACGAAGGGGGAGCGGCTCGATGACCAGTCGCGAGGCAGGCGACACGGCATGGGTGCTGGACCCGATCCTGCAGGTGCCGCATGTCGTGGCCGCCGTTCTGCTCACCCGGGACGGACTCGCCACCGGGTACACCGACGCGCTCTCCCAGCCCTCGGCCGAGCGGGTGGCCGCCATCACCAGCACCGTGCAGGGCGCGTGCCGTACGGCCGCCGCCGCTTTCGCCGACCGGGACCGGTCCGAGGTGCGGCAGGTGGTGATCGAGTCGGACCACGGCTACGTCCTGATCGTCCCGACCGACCACGGCACCTGTGTCGCCGCGTACGGGGACCCGGAGGTGCGCCTGGACCTGCTGGCGCACCGCGTCCACTCCCAGGTGGCGCGGCTGGGCGAGAAGGCGATGGCGGCCGCGCCCCGAGAGGCCGACGGCGGCGCGCCGGCATGACCGGCCGTCGCGGCGGCCGTCCTCTCGTCCCCGCGTACCTGTCCACCGGGGGTGTGGCCCGGCCCAGCCGGCCGCACCTGGAACGGCTGTCGGTGCTCACCCGGGCCGGCGGGCCCCCGCCCGCAGGTCTGCCGGCCGCCCAACTCGCCCTGCTCGACGTCCTGGACGGCGGCTCGCTGACGGTGGTGGAGGCGGCGGCCCTGCTCGAGTTGCCGGTCTGTGCCGTCCGTGTCCTGGCCGGCGACCTGATCGACCGTGACCTGGTGCTGGCCCGCGAGCCGGTCCCGCCCGCCGAACGGTTCGCCCCCGACCTGCTGAAGAGAGTCGCCGATGGCCTCCGCGCCCTCAAGCACTAGCGGCATCCACCTGCCCGACACCGCCCGCGACCTGGTGAAGATCCTCGTCACGGGCCCCTTCGGGGTGGGCAAGACGACGCTCATCGACTCGGTCTCCGAGATCCGCCCGCTGCACACCGAGGAGCAGCTCTCCGAGGCGTCCGCCGGGGTGGACGACCTCGCCGGGGTGCGGGAGAAGTCGACGACGACGGTGGCGATCGACTTCGGGCGGATCAGTCTGCCGGGCGGGATCGTCCTCTATCTGTTCGGCACGCCCGGGCAGGAGCGGTTCCGCTCCCTGTGGGACGACATCGCCCACGGGGCGCTCGGCGCCCTCGTCCTGGTCGACGGCCGGCGCGTCGACGCGTCGTTCGACGTGCTCGGCCTGGTGGAGGAGAGCGGTCTGCCGTACGCGGTGGCCTTCAACGCCTTCCCCGACGCGCCGCGCCACCACACCGAGGCGCAGTTGCGGGCGGCCCTGGACCTGGAGCCGGGCACCCCCCTGGTGACCTGCGACGCCCGGGACACCAACTCCTCGGTCGAGGCGCTGCTCGCCCTCGTCCAGCACCTGATCGAACGCCACCCCGGGGAGCGCCGGTGACCACCTCCTCCCCCGCCGAGCGGGCCTTCTCCCTCTCCGCACCGGTGCGGCTGTGGGAGGACGGCTTCGCGCTGGACCCGTACCGCTACTACGCGGCGCTGCGCGCCCAGGGCCCCATCGGCTGGGGCGAGTTGGCGCCGGGTGTGCCCGCGTACGTGGTCACCGACCGGCGGGCCGCGCTGGACCTGCTGCACGACACGGAGACGTTCTCGCACGATTCCCGGCCGTGGGAGGCCACCGTCGCGGACGACTCCCCGATCCTCGGCATGATGCGCTGGCGGCCCAACACCCTGTGGGCCGACGGGGCCGCCCACGTCCGCTACCGCACCTCGCTGATCGACACCTTCGACCGGGTCGAGCCGCACGACCTGCGGGCCCGGGTGCACCGGGCGGTGCACCTGCTGGTGGGGCGGATCGGTCCGCGGGGCGAGGCCGATCTGGTGACCGACTTCGCCCGGCCGCTGATGGCGCTGGTGTTCAACAGTCTGTTCGGGCTGCCGGACAGCCAGAGCGAGCGGCTGAACGCGGCGCTGGGCAAGATGATGGAGGGCGGCGCCCAGGCGGCCGAGGGCGAGGAGGAGTTCGGCGGATACGTGCTGGGGCTGATCGCCGCCAAGGCGGAGCGGCGCGGGGACGACCTGCCGAGCTGGCTGCTGGACCACCCGGCGCGGCTCAGCCCCGAGGAGGTGACCTGGCAGGTGTTCCTCACCCTCGGCGCGGGCCACGAGCCCACCGCCAACCTGGTGTCCAACGCGCTGTCCCGCGTCCTCGGCAACCCGGAGTACTACTCCACCCTCACCAGCGGCGCCCGCCCGGTGATGGACGCCGTGGTGGAGGTGCTGCGCCACGAGACACCGCTGGCGAACTACGGCGTCCACTTCGCGCGCCGGGCGCTGACCTTCCACGGCGTGTGGATCAGGGCCGCGGTCCCGATGGTCGTCTCCTACGGGGCCCTCGGCCACTTCGCCGAGGAGGAGGTCACCGGGGCCCGCCACCCGAACGACGCCTCGCACCTGTCCTGGTCCGCGGGCCCGCACGCCTGCCCGGTCAAGCAGCACACGCTGCTCATCGCCACGGAGGCCGTCGAGCGGCTCACCCAGTGGCTGCCCGACCTGGAGCCGGTGCTGCCCCGCGAGCGGCTGACGTGGCGCCCGGGCCCCTTCCACCGCTCCCTAACGTCCCTGCCCGTCCGGTTCAGCCCCCGCTCCCCCGACCAGCCAGGAGAGTCGCCGTGACCGTGACCGACCGAATCGCCCTCGACCCGTTCGGCGCCGACATCCCCGCCGAGTGCGCCCGGCTGCGCGCCCTCGGCCCGGTGGTGCCCGTGGAGCTGCCCGGCGGCATTCCGGCCTGGGCGCCCACCGACCACGCCACCCTCAAGGGCCTGATCCTCGACCCGCGGGTCAGCAGGGACCCGCGGCGGCACTGGAAGCTCTGGCCGGAGGTCGGCGCGCACCCGTCGTGGGGCTGGATCCTCGGCTGGGTGGGTGTGTTGAACATGCTCTCCACCTACGGATCCGACCACGCGCGGCTGCGCAAGCTGGTCGCGCCGAGCTTCACCCACCGGCGCACCGAGGCGATGCGGCCCCGGGTGGAGGCGATCACGGCGGAGCTGCTGGACGCCGTGGCGGCCGCCGGCGCCGGCGGGCAGGTGGTGGACCTGCGGGCGCGTTTCGCGCATCCGCTGCCGATGCGGATGATCTGCGAACTGTTCGGGGTGCCGGACGCGCTGCGGGAGGACACCGCGCGGCTGGTCGCCGCCATCATGGACACCTCCGACCCGACCCCGGAGCACGCCGCGTTCGTGCAGCGGCAGATCGGCACCGTGCTGGGCGCGCTCATGGCCCACAAGCGGGAGCACCCCGGCGACGACATGACGACCGAGCTGATCCGGGTGCGGGACGAGGACGGCGACCGGCTCAGCGACGAGGAGCTGCTCTACACGCTGCTTCTGGTGATCGGCGCCGGCTTCGAGACCACGGTCAACCTCATCGGCAACGCGATCGTCGCCCTGCTGCGCGACCCGGAGCAGCTGGCGAGGGTACGCGGCGGGGAGACCGGCTGGGACGCCGTCGTGGAGGAGACGCTGCGCGTGCACCCCTCGCTCGCCTCCCTGCCGCTGCGGTTCGCGGTGAGCGACCTGACCGTCGGGGACGTGACGATCCCGGCGGGCGACGCGATCATCACGACCTACGCGGCGGCGGGCCTCGATCCCGCGCACTACGGGCCGGACGCCGACGTGTTCGACGCCGGGCGGGGGGCCGACGACCATCTCGCGTTCGGGATCGGCGTGCACCGGTGCATCGGCTCCCCGCTCGCCCGGATGGAGGCCCTGACCGCGCTGCCCGCCCTCTTCGACCGCTTCCCTGACCTCCGGCTGGCCGTCGGGGCGGACGAGTTGCGGCAGGTGCCGTCCTTCATCGCCTTCGGCTGGCAGGAGGTGCCGGTGCGGCCGGCGGGCTGAGCACCGCGCCGGACCACGGGCGCCGGGCGCGGCGCCGCACCGCCCGGTGGGCCGTCGGCCCCGGGCGGCGACGCCCCGTCGCTCCGGCGGAGGCCGGACCGGTCCCCCGTTCCGGTCCTGCCTCCGCTCGCGCGCGCCGCGCTCGGCGCGGCGGCGCGTCGAACCTACGGGGCCCCTCCGGCCGTTGGGTACCGCGCCGGTGCCCTTTCGGACGCGCGGAGGGCTCACCCGTGCACAAGTGAGTCCGGATTGCCCTCATTCGGGCCGGTCGAGGGCGGGGGGATCCAGGTCACCCACCGTCAGATGGGCCAGGACGACCTCGTACAGATCGCTGCCGGCGGCGAGGAGCTGGCGTTCGAGGACGGGTTCGGCGCCTCGCACGTGCTCGCGGACGGTCTGGGCGTGGACGCCGAGCAGCTGTGCGGCGCGCTCGGCGTTGCCTCCGGCGGCGATCCAGGCGCGCAGCGTGCCGCGCAGGTCGCGGGCGTCCGCCGTCAGACGGCCGAGGAGGTCGTCCGCCCAGGAGCGCAGTGCCGTCCCGGCCAGCAGGTCCCCGAAGCGGACCGCGCCCGGCCGCGGTGCCGGGTCTCCCGCGGGGTGGGTCCCGAGGGCGGCCCGGGTGTTCAGGGCGAGGTGCACGGCGGCCCGCGCGGTGAGGTGGGAGAAGTCCGTGCCGAGCAGTCCCTCCACCCGCTCCATCCGGGCCCGGACGGTGTTGCGGCTCACGCCGAGCACCTTGGCCGTGTTGACGGCGGTGAACTCCAGGCCCAGGCGGGTGGTGGCGAGCAGTTCGGCGCGGGTGTGGTGGGGCAGGGCGTCCAGCGGACGCAGCAGCCGCACCGACCAGGCGTGCAGCGCCGCCGGGTCCATCAGGCGCTCGGGGTGGGTGCGTTCGGCGTAGACGGCCGCGCCGTCCGGACGGAACCGGGCGACCGCGAGCGCGCTGACGGCCTGCCCGTACGCCGTGGCGGTCCGGGCGAGGCCGTGCCGGGCGCTGCCGCCGAGGTACGTGCGCGGGCGTTCGCCGGCCAGGGAGCGCAATTCCCCTCCGACGGTCTCGACCGGCGCGACCACGATCACGTGCTCGTCGACCGCCGGGCAGAGCACGACCAGGGCCCGGCCGTCCGTCGCGTCCAGGCAGTCGGCGGCGAGCCGGTCGCGTTCGTCGCGGTGGGTCTCCATCACGTAGACGCAGGCGGTGTCCGTGTCGAGGAGGCCGGGCCACAGGCCCGCGGCGACCCGGCGGGCGGAGACGGTGTCCTCCACCATGAGCAGTTGCAGGATCGCCAGCCGCAGGGCGGCCGTCGCCTGTGCGAGCCGGCGCCCCGCCACGGCCGTCTCGTGTGCCCGCAGCAGCAGTTCGACCACAGCGGCCGTGTGGGTGACCATCTCGGCGCTCCGGCGGTCGAACGGGACCGGACGCGAGACGGCCAGCACACTCGCCGCGGACGGCTGCGGGGGGCCGGTCCGCACCAGGCGCACATGACGGCCGCCGTCCTCCAGCGCGGCGGAGGCGATGCGGCCGGCGACGACGTCCGCGAGCAGGCTCTCGTCCAGGCCGTGGCCCAGGGGCACCGGCTGTCCGGCGAGGAGGGCGCCCGTGCCGTCCAGCAGGCAGGCGGTCCCGTGCACGGCCCCGGCGAGCCAGGCCACGACCTTGCGCACGTCGCGCCCGGTCGGCCGCAACTGGTCGAGGAGCTCCTGCGCCCATGGCGTGTCGTGGCTCTCCCGACCGGATGCCCCGACGGCTCCGTCCCCTCCGCCGGCCATGTCGGCCCTCTCCTCCTCCGTCGCCTCGACCTCGGCTGATCCGGTCGGGGACGTTACCAGGGGACCCCGCGGGGCGCCGGTCGTGGGCGCGCCGGGCACGCGGGCACAACAGGTGCGTACGGCGGCTTCGCCGGCGGGTCACGGGGGGAGGTGACGGCCGGCGAAGCCGCACGCCCGGGGATCGGGGGGCGAGGCCCCGGGCGGTACAGAGGTCTGATGCCCCGAAGTCCGCCGCATACGCACATGTGGGCGAAGGTCATGTGCGTCGACTTGGCCGAAGGCCGTTCCGGGCCGGGTGCGCCCCGCGGAACCGGCGCCGCGCGGCGGCGGCCGCGGAGGGCGCGGTGGCCGCTCGGCACCCTCCTGCGCGGCAACCGCCGCCCTACGGCATAAGCTCGGTGAATGGCGAAGTACTTCGACGTGCACCCCGACAATCCCCAGCCCCGCGCGATCGGCCAGGTGGCCGACAGTGTGCGGGAGGGGGCGCTGATCGCATACCCGACCGACTCCTGCTACGCCCTCGGCTGCCGCCTGGGCAGCCGGGACGGCATCGATCGGATCCGCGCCATCCGCCACCTGGACGACCGTCACCACTTCACTCTGGTGTGCCAGGACTTCGCGCAGCTCGGCCAGTTCGTACGGATCGACAACGACGTCTTCCGCGCCATCAAGGCGTGCACACCCGGCAGTTACACGTTCATCCTGCCGGCGACCCGGGAGGTGCCGCGGAAAATGCTGCACCCGAAGAAGAAGACGGTCGGGGTGCGCATCCCCGACCACGTCGTCACGCAGGCCCTGCTCGCCGAACTCGGGGAGCCGCTGCTGTCGAGCACGCTGCTGCTGCCGGACGAGGACGAGCCGATGACCCAGGGCTGGGAGATCAAGGACCGGCTCGATCATGTGCTGGACGCGGTGGTCGACTGCGGCGAGTGCGGCACCGAGCCGACGACGGTCATCGACTTCTCCGGCGGTGAGGCCGAGATCGTACGGCGGGGTGCGGGCGACACCTCGCTGTTCGAGTAAGGGCCCGCCCGCGCAACGGACTTGGGCGGACGCGCTCGCGCACCGCCGCGCTTTCCGTTGACATGTGCGCGTCCTGCCGGGACGCTGAGAGCGCTCTCACTTCAGGTACGGACCAACTCCGTACCCCAACCCCCACGGAGGTGGAGCGTGCTCAACGGACTCAAGGCTCTGGCGGCGACCGGGGCGGCCGTGCTGCTCGGCGCCCTGACGGGCCTCGCGGCACCGGCCCCGGCGGACGCCGCGGTGCCGGCCACCATCCCCCTGACGATCACCAACGATTCCGGCCGCGGCGACCCGCTCTTCCTCTACGACCTGGGCACGTCCCTGACGACGGGTCAGCAGGGCTGGGCGGACGAGGGCGGCGTGTTCCACGCGTGGCCGGCCGGCGGGAACCCGCCGACGCCCGCTCCCGACGCGTCGATCCCGGGGCCTGCCGCCGGGCAGTCCCGGACCGTCCGGATCCCCAGGTTCTCCGGCCGGATCTACTTCTCCTACGGGCAGAAGCTCGTGTTCAGACTGACGACCGGCGGTCTGGTGCAGCCGGCCGTGCAGAACCCGAGCGACCCCAACCGCGACATCCTCTTCAACTGGTCCGAGTACACGCTCGACGATTCCGGGCTGTGGCTCAACAGCACCCAGGTCAACATGTTCTCCGCGCCGTACGCGGTGGGCGTCCGGCGTGCCGACGGAACCACCGTGAGCACCGGCCGTCTGAAGGCGGGCGGCTACCACGCCGTGTTCGACTCCCTGCGCGCGCAGGGGGGCGGCTGGGGCGGCCTGATCCAGACGAGGTCCGACGGCACGGTGCTGCGCGCGCTCTCCCCGGGGCACGGCCTGGAGACCGGGGCCCTGCCGGCCGGCGTGATGGACGACTACGTCAACCGCGTCTGGCGGAAGTACGCCAGTACCACGCTCACCGTCACCCCCTTCGCCGACCGGCCGGGCACGCGCTACTTCGGGCGCGTCTCGGGCGACGTCATGAACTTCACCGACGGCTCCGGCGCCGTCGTCACCAGCTTCCGCAAGCCGGACGCTGACAGCGTCTTCGGCTGTCACAAGCTGCTGGACGCCCCCAACGACGCGGTGCGGGGCCCCATTTCGCGCACCCTGTGCGCGGGCTTCAACCGCTCCACGCTCCTGGTGAACGCGAACCAGCCGGACGGCTCGGCCACGAACTTCTACCGAGACGCGGTGACCAACCACTACGCCCGACTCATCCACGGGCAGATGGCCGACGGGAAGGCCTATGCCTTCGCCTTCGACGACGTCGGCAACCAGGAGTCGCTGGTCCACGACGGCGCCCCGCAGCAGGCGTATCTGACCCTGGATCCGCTGAGCTGACATACGGAGGTCCCGCACCCGGACGGCTTCCGGGTGCGGGACCTCCGCGCGTTCGATCAGCCGGTCGTCAGGGCGGTGTCGTCCACGACGAAGCTGGTCTGCAGGGAGGAGTCCTCGACTCCGTTGAACTTCAGCGTGACCGTCGAGCCCGCCAGCGAGGACAGGTCGAAGGACTTCTGGACGTAGCCGGAGGCCGCGTTGAGGTTCGAGTAGCTGGCCAGGGTCGTCGAACCGGCGGTCACCGTCAGCTTGTCGTACTGGCTGCTGGTGGTGGTCTCCGCGGTGTCGATGTGCAGGTAGAAGGTGAACGTCGCCTTGCAGCCGGCGGGGATCGTCACCGACTGGGACAGGGTGTCGGTGTGCGAGGAGCCGTAGCCGTCGAGCCAGGCCTTGTAGGAGCCGCTGTGGGCGGCCTCACCGGTGTCGGTGGTGATGACCCCGCTGGTCGACGTCCAGCCGGTGGCGCCGGACTCGAAGCCCGGGTTGCTGAGCAGCTGGGTGCTGGTGCAGCCGCCTCCGCTGGTGGCGACCGTCCAGCTGAAGCTCGTGGTGCCGGTGGCGCCGGTGGAGTCCTTCGCCGTGACCGTGGTGCTGGAGGTGCCCGCCGTGGTGGGCGTGCCGGAGATCAGACCGGTCGAGCTGTTGATCGACAAACCGGCCGGCAGACCGGAGGCGCTGTAGGTGAGCGCACCGCCGTTGGTGCTGCTCGCCTGTATCTGCAGGCTGACCGGCGTTCCGACGGTCGAGGACTGGTTGCCCGGGTTGGTGACCGTCACACCGCTGCTCGGCGGGGTGATGTGGCCCCCGACGTTGATGCCGGCGAAGGCGTTGCCCACGCCCGCGTACTGGGTGGAGTTGGTGCCGTAGAGCGCGGCGGCCGCGTTGAGCGCGGCGGTGCGAGCACCGGCGTAGTTGGTGCTCGACGTCATGTACGTCGTCAGCGCCTTGTACCAGATCTGCAGGGCAGCGGCGCGGCCGATGCCGGTGACGGCGACGCCGTCCGACGTCGGGCTGTTGTAGGTGACGCCGTTGATGGTCTTGGTGCCGCTGCCCTCGGAGAGCAGGTAGAACATGTGGTTCGCCGGACCCGAGGAGTAGTGCACGTCCAGGTTGCCGACACCGGAGTACCAGCTGTCGGCGGATCCGCCGTCCTTGCTGGGCTTGTCCATGTAGCGCAGCGGGGTGCCGTTGCCGTTGATGTCGATCTTCTCGCCGATGAGGTAGTCGCCGACGTCGCTGCTGTTGTTGGCGTAGAACTCCACGCCGGTGCCGAAGATGTCGGAGGTGGCCTCGTTCAGGCCGCCGGACTCGCCGGAGTAGTTCAGGCCGGCGGTGTTGGAGGTGACGCCGTGGCTCATCTCGTGGCCGGCCACGTCCATCGACGTCAGCGGGTCGGCGTTGTTCGTGCCGTCGCCGTAGGTCATGCAGAAGCAGGTGTCGTCCCAGAACGCGTTGACGTACGCGTTGCCGTAGTGGACCCGCGAGTAGGCGGCCACGCCGTCGTTGCGGATGCCGCTGCGGCCGAAGGTGTTCTTGTAGAAGTCCCAGGTGACCGCCGCGCCGTAGTGCGCGTCCGCGCCCGCGGTCGCCGCGTTCGACGTGGTGCCGTCGCCCCAGGTGTCGGTGGACTGCGAGAACAACGTGCCGGTGCCCGAGGTGCCGTGGTTCAGGTTGTACGTCTTGTGGCCGCCGCGCGCGCCGTCGTTCAGCGTGTACGTCGAACCCGACAGCGTCGTCGTCAGGTTCACCTGGCCGCTGTAGTGAGTCTTGCCGATACCGGTGTTGACCGCCTGGTACCGGTACAGCTCCTTGCCCGTGGTGGCGTCGGTGATGACGTGCAGGTCGCTGGGCGTTCCGTCGTCCTGGAGACCGCCGACCACCGTCTCCCAGGCGAGCTTCGGGGTGCCGCTGCCGGCCCAGATCACCTTGCGCGCGCCGTCGGTGGCGGCCTTCTTCGCGTCGAGGGCCTTCGCGGCCTTCAGCGCCTTGGACTCCGCAGCGGACTTGGCGAAGACGGCCGTGGTGGAGGCGACCTTGATGGCGCGCTTGTTGGCGAAGGTCGTGCTCACCGTGCCCTTGGCGACGGAGGCGGGCGGGGTGTGCACGACGAGGTCCCCGCCGAGGACGGGCAGGCCCGCGTAGGTGCGCTCGTAACGGGTGTGCAGGGTGCCGTCGTTGTCCTTGACGACGTCCTTGACGACCAGCTTCTCCTTGGCACCGAGACCGAGGGTGCGGGCGGTGGCGGCGGTCTTGCCCTTGGCGCTCTTCACGAGCGCGGCGTGCTGGGCCGGGCTGAGCTCGGCCTCCAGGCCGCCGGTGCGGAGGGCACTGGGGTGCGAGCCGGCGGGCTGGGCAGCCGCGGGGAACGACTGGATTCCGACGGCGAGGAAGGCGGCGGTGGAGACCAGTGCGGCTCCGACCGTGACCCGTCTGTGGGGAAGACGTCTCACTCATACTCCTACTGCTGCGGCCGCGGGGAGAGCGGCCGATGACAGACCGGACAGACGGATGTGCCGTCCGGGAAGAGCTCGCGGTGCGGGGACGTGACCACGTGGAGCACCTCTCGGGACCACGTGCGGAGGGAGGATTTCAGCCTTGACCAGCGCATGTCAGCCAGGCCACGAGCATTCGAGGGTTTTCCCTATGCCCCCGGCCCACCGGGCAGGGTGCCCTCGCCGCGAGCGCGTGACCTGGCTCGACGGCCCGTCAACTCGTCTGTGGCGCGGTGCTCGTGGGCCGGGCGCGCGCCCCGCGGGCCGGCCGGTGGGGGGCTCGTTGTTACGGTGCTCCACGTGGCTGAATCCTCGCGCGACACCGTCGAAGGCGCCGGCTGGGGAACCGCCGAGCGCGGTACCTACCGGCAACTGATGCCCCCGAAGACGCAGAAGCTCTCGTGGCTCGACCCGCGGACGCTCTGGGCCGCGCGCAACGGGGTGCTCGCGTCCTGGTTCGGGGACCCCACCGGCTGTACCCGCGGCCGCTGGGTGGCGCAGCGGGCGGCGGCCGGGGCGCCCGCGGACAAGGTGATCCGGCGGGACGATCCGGACCGCTTCTCCTTCATGGTCCTCGGGGACACCGGCGAGGGCGACGAGCCCCAGTACGCCGTGGTGCCGGGGTTCCTGGAGACGGCGCGGGGCACCGCGTTCTCCGTCATCGCCAGCGACGTGATCTACCCGGTCGGCAGCACGGACGACTACGGCACGAAGTTCTTCCGCCCGTACCGGGACTACCCGGCGCCGATCTACGCGATCCCCGGCAACCACGACTGGTACGAGGGTCTCGGCGGCTTCATGCGCGTGTTCTGCGGCGACGCCCCGCCCCTGCCGCCGGAGCCGGCGCCCCGCCCGCTGAGCCGCGCCTGGTGGCGGGCGCTGCTGTGGCACCGGCCGCGCCCGACGGACGGGCAACAGCTGCGAGCAGTACAGGAGTTGCGTGCCGCTCCGTCCCAGCAGGCCGTTCAGCCGGGGCCGTACTGGGCGATCGACGCCGGGCCGGTGCGGATCATCGGCATCGACACGGGCCTGCTCGGCACCCTGGACGCCGAGCAGGGCGCCTGGCTGCGCGAGGCGGCGCGCGGGCCGCGCCCGAAGATCCTCGTCACCGGCTCGCCCCTGTACGTGGACGGCGAGCACCACCCTTGCGTCATCGAGGGCGGCGGCACCGTCGACGACATCGTCCGCGACCCGGCCCACCACTTCGTGGCGGCGATAGGCGGGGACATCCACAACTACCAGCGCTACCCGGTGGACGTGGACGGCCGGACCATCCAGTACGTCGTCTCCGGCGGCGGCGGTGCCTTCATGCACGCCACCCACACCATCCCGCGCGTGTCGATCGCGAACGTCACCGAGCGGGACTTCCGCTGCTACCCGCTGCGCGGCGACTCCCTCGCCTTCTACAGCAGGCTCTACGGACGCCGGCTGCGGCTGCCCCGCTTCTTCGCGCTCACCGAGGCCGAGGCGACGGCCGTCGTCGCCGAGCGGCTCGGCGTGCCGCCCGTGCGCACCCAGGGCCCGCCGCCCCCGATCACCCGGCGGATCCGCCTGGTCGCGAGTCTCCTGGGCGCCGGGCGCCGCCCGGACCGCGCCGCCCGGCTGCGCCTGCCGGTGCGCAAGCTCTACACCCGGCTGTTCTCCCCCGGTTCGGCCACCTACAGCCCGCCATTCTTCAAGTCCTTCCTGCGCCTGGACGTGACCCCCGGGGCGGTCCGGCTGCGCTGCTTCGCCGCGACCGGCAACCGCGCCCAGGAGGCCGATCCGCCGGTCGAGGACGAGGTGACGATTCCCCTGGGCTGACCGTCCGGCGGGGCGGCGACCGTGGGCGGGGTACTCGTACCGGCCGTACCGGTCGGCGGGTCCCCGGCCCCCGGTCCACGGATCCCCGGTCAGCGGGTCTCCGGACCGCGTGGGTCGCGGTGGCCCGGGTACCCGGGCGGTCCGGTCGGGTACCGCGGACGCGTGCGGCCCGTGGGAAGGAGACTCGTGTGGGTGGTGACGAGCGGCTGCGGGAGTACCGCGGCAAGCGTGACTTCGCCCGGACCCGGGAGCCGTCGGGACACTCGGCGGCCGTTGGCCCGGAGCCCCGGTTCGTGGTGCAGATCCACGACGCGCGCCGGATGCACTTCGACTTCCGGTTGCAGGTGGACGACGTGCTGAAGTCCTGGTCGGTCCCCAAGGGCCCCTCCGACGACCCGCACGACAAGCGGCTCGCCGTGCCCACGGAGGACCACCCGCTGGAGTACGAGGACTTCGAGGGCGTGATCGCCAAGGGCGAGTACGGCGGCGGCACCGTGATCGTCTGGGACCGCGGCACGTACGAGCCGCTGAGCCACGACCGGAAGGGGCGTCCCGTGGACTTCGCGACGTCGCTGGAGCACGGGCACGCCACGTTCCGGCTGCACGGCACCAAGCTGCGGGGCGAGTACGCCCTCACCCGCTTCCGCGGCGGCCGGGACGGCGGCGAGGAGGAGGCCTGGCTGCTGGTGCGGAAGAGCGGCGGGCGGTCGAAGGGACACGGCACCCCCGATCCGCGCCGGGCCCGTTCGGTCCGCACCGGCCGCACCCTCGCCCAGGTGGCCGCGGAGGACCGCTAGTAGCCGGGCTGTTCCCGCCCTCGCGTGCGCGTGGGCAGCGGCTGCTCCGCCCAGATCGTCTTGCCGGTGCCCGTCGGCCGGCTCCCCCAGCGCCGGGTGAGCTGGGCGACGAGCAGCAGACCGCGGCCGCCCTCGTCGAAGGCGTGGGCCCGGCGCAGGTGCGGCGAGGTGGAACTGGCGTCGGACACCTCGCAGATGAGCGCCCGGTCTCGGATCAGCCGTAGCTGAATGGGGGGTTCGCCGTACCGGATGGCGTTCGTGACCAGTTCGCTGACGACCAGTTCGGTGACGAACGCCATCTCCTGCAGGCCCCACGCGGCCAGTTGCTCGGTGGCGGCCTGCCGGGCCGCGCCCACCTGCGCGGGATCCGGGACGACGTCCCAGGCCGCGACGCGGTCCGCGCCCAGCGCGCGGGTGCGGGCCAGCAGCAGGGCCACGTCGTCGTCGGCCTGTTCGGGCAGCACGGACTTCAGCACGGTGTCGCAGACGGCCTCCAGAGAGGCCTCGGGCGAACTCAGGGCCCGGCACAGCGCGGCGGTGCCCCGGTCGGCGTCCTGTTCCTGGCCCTCCAGCAGCCCGTCGGTGTAGAGGGCGATCAGGGTGCCCGGCGGCAACGGGAACTCGGTCGCCTCGAAGGGGAACCCGCCGACCCCGAGGGGCGGCCCCACGGTCATGTCGACCAGCCGGGCCGGACTGCCGGGGGGCACGACGACCGGGGGCAGATGGCCGGCGGCGGCCACACCGAGGCAGCACGAGACGGGGTCGTAGACGGCGTACAGGCAGGTCGCGCCCAGCTCCGGTACGTCCTCCCCACCGTGACTGGGTGTCAGGTGGGTGACCAGGTCGTCGAGGTGGGTGAGGAGTTCGTCCGGCGGCAGATCCACGTCGGCCAGGGTCCGCACCGCCGTGCACAGCCGTCCCATGGTGGCCGAGGACCGGATGCCGTGTCCGGCGACGTCCCCGACGACCAGGGCGATCCGGCTGCCGGCGAGCGGGATCACGTCGAACCAGTCCCCGCCGACGCCCGCCAGCGATCCGGACGGCAGATAGCGATGGGCCACCTCGACGGCCGCCTGACCGCGCGGCCGGCGCGGCAGCAGGCTGCGCTGCAGGGCCATCGCGGTCTCGCGCTCCCGGGCGAAGCAGCGGGCGTTGTCCACGCACACGGCGGCCCGGCTGGTCAGTTCCTCGGCGAGGACCGCGTCGTCGTCGGTGTACGGGGCGGGATGGGCGGCGCGGACGAAGACCACGACACCCAGCGTGGCGCCGCGGGCACGCATCGGCACCGCGAGCATGGAATGCGCGCCCCGGCGGTGGAGGCTTCCCGCCGGGGCCTTCACGTTGCGGTCCTCGGCCCATCGCTCGAAGTCCGGCTCGCCCACCCGGCTGAGCACCGCCCGGCCCAGGCCGAGGGCGCGGGCGGGCGGTGAGGAGGAGGGGTAGACGTCCCGCGCTCCCAGCGCGACGGAGGCTTCCGGTGTGTGCTCGAAGACCGAGCCGTGCGCCACCCGGCGCAGCACGACGTCGCCCGCCGGCCCCGGGGGCGGTTCCTCCGTGCCCAGGACCCAGTCGAGGAGGTCCACGGCCACGAAGTCGGCGAACCGGGGTACCGCGAGTTCCACCAGCTCCTCGGCGGTGCGGGTGACGTCCAGGGTGGTGCCGATGGCGGTCGCGGCCTCGTTCAGCAGGGCGAGGCGCCGGCGGACCCAGTGCTCCTGGCTGCTGTCGAACGCCGCCATGGCCACCGCGACCACCTCGCGGCGGTGATCGCGCACCGGCCACATCTCGACGGTCCAGGCGTGCTCGCGGCCCTCGGAGGGTGCCCGGCCGTAGGTCTCGTAGCGCACGGGGTTCCCGGTGTCCGCCACCTGGCGCAGCTTCTCGGCGAAGCCCCGGACGGGCTCGTCGTCCGGCAGGGTGTCCAGGACCCGCCGGCCGACCAGGTCGCCCGCCCGGGCGCCGAGCACCTCGCAGGCCACGTCGTTCGCGCGCAGATAGCGCAGCTGGGTGTCGAACGTGCACAGCACGACCGGCGCCTGCTCGAACACGCGTCCGGAGAGCGTGGGCTCCGACTCCGCCGGCCGCCCGGCCGTGAGGACGTAGGCGTCGGGGTCGCCGTCCGGGCCCAGGACGGGCGCGGCCGTGAGGCCGAGGGGGACGAGGTGCCCGTCGCGGTGGCGCACGACGACGGTGCCGGTCAGCGCCCGCGGCACGGCGGCCGGCAGCTCCCCGGCGAGCAGGTCGGCCGCCGCACGGCCCACGGTCTCCTCGGCCGGGTATCCGGTCAGGCGCCGGGCACCCTCGGTCCAGGCCGTCACGATGCCTCGGGCGTCGACGATCGCCGCGGCGGCGACATGCTCCATACGCCCCAGGATGATCCCTGGACGGCACCCCCTCAACCGCGCGGCGGTGACGGGGGGCGGTCAGCCGCGGTGCGTGCGCAGGACCGCCAGGGCCCGGTCGGCGTGGGTGTTCATGCGCAGCTCGCTCCGGACGACCTCGAGAACCGTGCGGTCCCGCCCGATCACGAAGGTGACCCGTCGGGTGGGCGCGAGCGAGAAGCCGCGCTGCACGCCGAACCGCTCGCGGACGGTGCCGTCGGCGTCGGACAGCAGCGGCATCCCGAGCCCATGCCGTCCGGCGAACTCCTGCTGCCGGTCGACCGAGTCGCCGCTGATCCCGACGGGGCGTGCCCCGACGGCGGCGAACTCGGCCGCCAGGTCGCGGAAATGGCACGCCTCCGCGGTGCAGCCGGGGGTGAGGGCGGCGGGGTAGAAGAAGAGCACGACGGGTCCCTGGGCGAGCAGCTCGGACAGGGTCCGGACGGTGCCGGTCCCGTCGGGCAGCTCGAAGTCCTCGACCTTGTCGCCGACCTGCGGGAGTCCCGTCACGACCGGCCCTCCGCGTTCCTCGCGACGCCGCGCGCCCACAGCACCAGGGGCACCTGCAGGGGCAGCCGCCCGAGGGCCGCCGCCTTCTGCGGGGTGGGGCGGTGCCGCCAGTCCACGGCCATCTTCACATTGGCGGGGAAGACGCCCACGAAGAAGGCCGCCGCGGCCAGCGCGGCGGTCCGCCGGGTCCGGGGCAGCGCGAGACCGGCGGCCAGCGCCAGCTCGGCGACACCGCTGGCCTGGGTCCACGTGCGGGGCGAGCCCGGCAGGGAGCGCGGCACCAGGGCGTCGAACTGCCGCGGCGAGACGAAGTGGGCGACGCCCGCCGTGGCCAGCAGGCCGGCGAGCAGCAGGGGTGAGCGTTCGGACCGTGACACGGTTCCTCCTCCGATGACCTGCCGCGCGATATTACTCGACGGTAGGGACCGTGGAGCGCGGACCCCCGCCTTGCCCGGACTCGAAACGCGGCCTCGGCCGAGCCCGACCGCCGTCACATGGCGCGCCCGATCAGCGGGAGCCCGACGAGGCGGGGGCCCGATCAGGGGAAACCGCGCCCGCGGGCGCGTGGCGGCCCGCCGGCCCGTCGAGAACTGAGCCGTGACCCTGCCGCTGATCCCGCCCATGCTCGCCACGCCCGGCACCCTGCCGCCCGCCGCGCAGGACGCGCGCTGGGCGTACGAGACGAAGCAGGACGGGCAGCGCGCGGTGGCCTACCTGCCCGGCGACGGCAGTCTGGTCCTGCGGGCCCGCTCCGGCGAGGACATCACCGCCGCCTATCCCGAGCTGCGTGCGCTCGGCGGCGTCCTCGGCGGCACACCCGCGGTCCTGGACGGGGAGATCCTGGCGCTGGACGCTCAGGGGCGGGCGGACTTCCAGCTCCTGCAGGGCCGCATGGGCCTGGCCCACGCCCCGGCGCGCGCGGCGCGCAGGGCCGCGCAGGTCCCCGTCCATCTGGTGCTGTTCGACGTGATGCACCTGGGCGGACGCTCCCTGGTGCCGCTCGCGTACATGCGGCGGCGGGCACGGTTGGAGGAACTCGGGCTGGAGGGGCCGTACTGGTCGACGCCCGCGGCCGTCGTAGGCCACGGCGCGCGGGCGCTGGCCGCCACCCGCGAGCACGGACTGGAGGGCCTGGTCTGCAAGCGGCTGGACTCGGTGTACGAGCCCGGAGTGCGCTCCCGGGCCTGGATCAAGATCCGCAACACACTCAGTGAGGACGTCCTCGTGGGCGGCTGGCTGCCGGGCAGGGGACGGCTCGCGGGCCTGCCGGGCGCGCTGCTTGTCGGCCAGCGCGCGGCCGGGCGGCTGCGCTACGTCGGCAGCGTGGGCACCGGCTGGAGCGAGGCGGAGCGGGCCGGCCTGGCCGGGCTGCTGCGCGCCCTGGCGACCGACGTGTGCCCCTTCGACCCGCGGCCGGCGGTCCCCGGGGCGCACTGGGTGCTGCCCCGGCTGGTCGGCGAGGTCCGCTACAGCGTTCGCACCCGGGCCGGGATGCTGCGTCAGCCGTCCTGGCTGCGGCTGCGCCCCGACCTCGCGCCCGAGGAGGCGGCGGCGGACCTGCCGGACCTGCCGGACGGGACCGGCAACGGCGGTTGACGCCGCGTCAAGTCGGGTGGAACGCCTGCCCGGGGGACGCGGACGCGCGGCGCCCGCGGTCCCGGGGCACGGATGCGGGTTACGGCCCGGACAACCCCGGCGACGGTCTATCGTGTCCCGCATGTCCGTTCCCGAACTCATCCGTGTCGTCTCCCGCGACTCGCCCATGGCTCTCGCCCAAGTGGAGCGGGTCCGCGCCGAGTTGGCCGCCGCGCACCCGGGTGTGCGCACCGAGGTGGTGCCGGTGCGCACCACCGGCGACAAGTGGCTGGGCGACCTGTCCAAGGTCGAGGGCAAGGGCGCCTTCACCAAGGAGGTCGACGCGGCGCTGCTGGCGGGTGAGGCGGACCTCGCGGTGCACTGCCTGAAGGACGTGCCCGCCGACCGGCCGCTGCCCGCGGGCACGACGTTCGCCGCGTTCCTGAAGCGGGACGACATCCGCGACGCCCTCGTGCATCCCGGCGGACTGCCCCTCGACGAGCTCCCGGCCGGCACCAGGATCGGCACGTCCTCGGTGCGCCGGGTCGCCCAGCTGGCCGCGACCCATCCGCAGCTGCGGTGCGTGCCGTTCCGGGGCAACGCCAACCGCCGGCTGGAGAAGCTGGCGGCGGGCGAGGCGGACGCCCTGCTGCTCGCCGTGTCCGGGCTGGAGCGCATCGGCCGGCAGGACGTGATCAGCGAGATCCTCTCCCCCGACGCGATGATGCCGCCGATCGGCGCGGGCGTCCTCGCGCTGCAGTGCCGCGAGGGGGACGCCGAGCTCATCGAGGCGGTCGGCGTGCTCGGCGACCGCGCCACCCACCGCGCGGCCACCGCGGAGCGCATGTTCCTGCACGTCCTGCAGGGCCACTGCAACAGCCCGATCGCGGGCTACGCGCAGGTCGACCGCAGCGGTGAACTCTCACTCCGCGCCTGTGTGTTCACCCCGGACGGCAAGACGCGGCTGAACGCGCACGAGTGGGCGGGCCCGCTGGACGCGGCCACGCTCGGCACCTCGGTCGCCGTGGCACTGCTGCGTCAGGGCGCCCGCGAGATCATCGACGGCATCGCCCACTGACGTGCATGCCCGGGCGCGACCGCCCAGGCGCGCGGGCCGGGCGCGCGGCACGTGCGGGCGCCGTCAGCCGGTGGCGCCCGGCTCCGCCTGGTCGCGCAAGAAGTTGCTCACCTGGTGCGCCAGCCCGCCCGGTCCGCAGGCGGCGGGGGCGCCCGCCTGGACGGCCTCCTCGTGCACGCCGATGCCGCCGGCCCACAGCCGGCGGTCGGCCCACTCCTCGTCGACCCGCAGCTGGATCTGGACGTCCACCTGGGACAGTGCGGCCTCGGGTCCGGCGGCGTACAGCACCGCGGTGACCCGGCGCAGCGGATAGACGTCGTAGCCCTCGATGAACTGCGAGTTGCGCCAGTCGACGAAGGCGCCCTCCCCGTCGGGGCCGATCCGCACGTCGATCTGCCCGTCCTCCAGGTGGACGCCGAAGGTCCGGTCGCCGCGGTTCTCGACGGTGACCCGGAGGCGGAAGTACGTCAGTCCCTCGGCGGCGTCGTCGCGTCCGCGAGGCGGCTCGGCCTGCTCCAGGCGGTGGACGCGGACCCGCAGACCGGCATGCCCGTCGTACTCCTGCCAGTCCCCGACCACGTTCGGCTCGTACACAGTGCACCTTTCGACTTCCAGAAGCAGCTTCCTATCTGTGCGTCCGAGCCACTGTCAAATGCGCGGAAAGCGCTGTGGCCAGGGAATTCGCCCTCATTGATCGACGATCAAGCCGTGCGCAGGAAGAATCCGCTCCGGGGCGGCGCCGACGGCCGCCGGGCGCGTGCCGCACATCACGTCCACCGGCGCCCGGGACGAGTCGGCGGACCGGTTCCGCCGGCGGGCCGGACGCCGGGCGGTCGCACGTCGTGATCGCCCGGCGCGCCCCGGCGGACGGTGTCGTCCACGCATCCCCTGCCGGTGATTCCAAGGAAGATCACGAGACGCATCGCGGATTGCGCGACCCCGCCGTACGATATGCAGGCGATGTACGGGAGACCGTCGGCGGGAACGCCCCGGGTCGGGTGAGGATCTGATTGGAGATCAGCGGCCACGGGGAGGGTCTCGCGGCGCCCGCACGCGGCTCGGCGCAGGTCAAGGCAGGACTCCGCACCGGAGTCCCGCGAAATGCGCCGGAGTAATTGAAATGCGCAGCATTGCCGACGTGATTCCACGACAAAGAATTGCGTGACCCCTGTTCGACAATTCAGAAGCGGCCGGTCGCACACCGTCACCGCATTCCCGAAACCGTTTCGAATTCGCCGGAATCGGGAATCCCCCTTTCAGTGCTTCGGACAGGAGGCACGTCCGTGGGAGCCGGCGCGCCGGGCCCCGGTGTCTCTCCGCCCGGGCCGAGCCGCGTCTCCCGTGATGTCCCTGCTGAGGGAGGCGCAGCGCCATGCGTACCACCGGCAGCACGAGAACCCATCCGCACGACGACGCTCCCGACACCGCCGAGGACTTCGAACGGCTCGCGCGCCTGCCCGACGGGCCGGACCGCAAGGCCCTCAGGGACGAGCTGGTCCACCTCTGGCTGCCGATGGCGGAGCGGATCGCCGTCCGGTTCCGCGGCCGTGGGGAGTCCCTGGAGGATCTGTACCAGGTGGCCGCTCTGGGCCTGGTCAAGGCCGTGGACCACTACGATCCTGCGCGCGGCTACGCGTTCGAGGCGTACGCCGTGCCGACCATCACCGGCGAGATCAAGCGGCACTTCCGCGACCACATGTGGACGCTGCACGTCCCGCGCCGGGTCCAGGACCTGCGCAACCGCGTCCGGCGGGCCGTGAAGGAGCTGGCCCAGACGACACCGGGCCGGGCGCCGACCGTGGCCGAGATCGCCGAGCACGCCCAGCTGAGCGTCGACGACGTGCGCACCGGCATGGAGGCCCTGGACTGCTTCGCCGCGCTGTCCCTGGAGGCGGAGGTCCCCGGTACCGAGGGCTACGCGCTCGGTGACGCGCTCGGCGAGGCCGACGCGCGCTACGACCTCGTGGTGGACCGGGTCGCCGTGAGGCCCTGTCTGGAGGCGCTCCCCGAGCGCGAGCGGACCATCCTCTACCTGAGGTTCTTCCGGGGCATGACGCAGAGCCGGATCGCCCAGCAGCTCGGCATCTCGCAGATGCACGTCTCGCGTCTGCTGAGCGGCTGCTTCGCACAACTGCGTGAGGAACTGCTGACCGAGACCGTGCGCGAGAGCGGCTGAGCACCCCGGCCGCGAGGACCGTGGACGCCGTTTCGCGGCGGCCGGACGGGTACTCGGCAGGCGCCCCGCAAGGGCCGGCCGGACACTGGTGGGAGACCGGCGGTCCGCCGGTCGACGAGCCCAGGACGTGTGATGAACGACGATGCGACACCCTCCGGTCCCACGGACGTCGTGGACACCCACTCGCTGTGCGGCGCCCCCTGCTGGGTCAGTCTGACCAGCCGCGACCTGGAGGCCACGGAGGACTTCTACCGGGCGGTGCTGGGCTGGGAGTGGCGCTCGGCGAAGCTCGGTGACCGCTTCCGGATCGCGCTGGCGGACGGGGCGCCCGTCGCCGGGATAGCGGCGGTGGCCACCATGTGGCAGATGCCGGTCGCCTGGACCCCGTACTTCGCGGTGCCCAGCGCCGACGACGCGGTGTCCCGGGTGCAGGAGCGCGGAGGGACGGCCGCGGTCGGCCCGATCTCCTTCCCGCCCGGACGCGCCGCCCTGCTGGCGGACCGGGACGGGGCCACCTTCGGGATCTGGGAGGGCGACCTGTTCACCGACTGGGAGACCTGGCGCAAGGCCGCGCCCGCCTTCATCCGGCTGCACACGCGGGACGCCTTCGACTCCGCCATCTTCTACGGCGAGGTCCTGGACTGGGCCTCGGCGCGGCCCGGCTGCTGCGAGGTCCGCTACGAGGGCAACGAGGTGGTGCTGCGCAGCCACGGCGAGGTGGTGGCGCGGATCGAGTCCGGGGCGCTGGAGGCGGCACCCGACCCGACGATCCGGCCGCACTGGCAGATCCACTTCAAGGTGGCCGATGTGGCCGCCTGTGTCCGGGCGGCGGAGAAGCACGGTGGCAGCGTGCTGCGGGAGGGGGCCGACGAGGCGGTGCTGCGCGACCCGGACGGCGCCCAGTTCACGGTGACGTCACGCCGCGAGCGCGAGCGCTGAGGCCCCGGCCATCCGCCCGACGAGCGGACGAGCCGACGAACGAACCCGGCACGGTGCCGGTGCCCGGCCCCTCAGAGGGCCGGCACCGGCACTTCCGCGTCAGCGGCGGGTCGCGCGGGGCGCTGCGGGCGGCCGGGTCAGCAGCACCAGGCTGCGCGACTCCAGGCGTAGGTGCCCGCCCGGCTTGTGCTCCGCCTCGTCCGGTGGGCCCTGCGGCTCGGCGGTGTCGATGAGCGTCGTCCAGCGGTCGCCGTAGGCGGACCCCGGCAGGCGGAAGTCGACCGGCTCCCAGAAGCCGTTGAGCAGCAGCAGGAACGAGTCGTCGACCACGGGCCGCCCCTGCGGGTCGGGTTCGGCGATCGCGTCCCCGTTGAGGAACACGGTGACCGAGTGCGCGTCGGCGCGCTGCCAGTCCTCCTCGGCCATCTTCCGTCCGTCCGGCCGCAGCCACACCAGGTCGGGCAGCGGCCGGCCGCTCCGGGCGGGCGCCTCGCCCTGGAAGAAGCGGCGGCGGCGCAGCACGGGGTGGGCGGCGCGCAGACCGATCACCCGGCGGGTGAAGTCGGCGAGTTCGCGCTGCTCCTCGGTCAGGTGCCAGTCGACCCAGGACAGTTCGCCGTCCTGGCAGTAGGCGTTGTTGTTGCCCCCCTGGGTGCGGCCGAGTTCGTCGCCGTGGCAGAGCATCGGGATGCCCTGCGACAGCAGGAGCGTGGCCAGGAAGTTGCGTTGCTGACGGGCGCGCAGGTCCAGGACGGCCGGGTCGTCGGTGTCCCCCTCGACCCCGCAGTTCCAGGACCGGTTGTCGCTCTCACCGTCCCGGTTCCCCTCGCCGTTGGCCTCGTTGTGCTTGTCGTTGTACGAGACGAGGTCGCGCAGGGTGAAACCGTCGTGCGCGGTCACGAAGTTGACGCTGGCGCGCGGGCGGCGCCGGTTGTGCGCGTACAGGTCCGCCGAACCGGTCAGCCGGGAGGCGAAGTCGCCGAGCGTGTGGTCCTCCCCGCGCCAGAAGTCCCGTACCGCGTCGCGGTACAGGCCGTTCCACTCCGACCACAGCGGCGGGAAGTTGCCGACCTGGTAACCGCCCTCGCCGACGTCCCACGGCTCGGCGATCAGCTTGACCCGGCTGATCACCGGGTCCTGCTGGATCAGGTCGAAGAAGGCCGACAGCCGGTCCACCTCGTGGAACTGGCGTGCCAGGGTGGCCGCAAGGTCGAAGCGGAAACCGTCCACGTGCATCTCGGTGACCCAGTACCGCAGCGAGTCCATGATCAGCTGGAGCACGTAGGGGTGCCTCATCAGCAGGCTGTTGCCGGTGCCGGTGGTGTCGTAGTAGTGGGCCCAGTCGCCGTCGACCAGGCGGTAGTACGAGGCGTTGTCGATGCCACGGAAGGACAGCGTCGGGCCCTTCTCGTTCCCCTCGGCGGTGTGGTTGTAGACCACGTCCAGGATGACCTCGAGCCCGGCCGCGTGCAGCGCCTTGACCATGGTCCTGAACTCGTCGACCTGCTGCCCGCGGGTGCCGTGGGCGGCGTAGCCGTTGTGCGGCGCGAAGAAGCCGATGGTGTTGTAGCCCCAGTAGTTGGCCAGGCCGCGGCCCTGCAGGACGCCGTCGTGCACGAACTGGTGGACCGGCATCAGCTCGACGGCCGTCACCCCCAGGGAGGTGAGGTGCCCGATCACCGCGGGGTGGCCCAGCCCCGCGTAGGTGCCGCGCAGTTCGGGCGGGACGTCGGGGTGGGTGCGGGTCAGGCCGCGGACGTGGGCCTCGTAGATCACGGTCTCCGCGTACGAGCGTCTCGGGGGACGGTCGTCGCCCCAGTCGAAGGCCGGGTCGGTGACCACGCCGAGCATGGTGTGCCCGGCGCTGTCGGAGGGGTCCGGACCGTGTGCGGCACGCTCGTAGAGCGAGGGGTGGTCGTCGGTCTGCCCGTCCACCGCCCTGGCGTAGGGGTCGAGGAGCAGCTTCTTCGGGTTGCACCGGTGGCCGGCGGCCGGGTGCCACGGGCCGTGCACCCGGTAGCCGTAGCGCTGGCCCGGCCCGATGCCGGGCAGGTAGCCGTGCCACACGAAGCCGTCGGCCTCCGCGAGCGGCACCGCGCGATGGGCGCCGCGGTCGTCCACGAGGACCAGCTCGACGTGTTCGGCGACCTCGCTGAACAGCGCGAAGTTGGTGCCTTGCCCGTCGTACGCGGCGCCCAGCGGATAGGGGTACCCGCTCCACACGGGCACCCCTTTCCGGCGCGGGCGCGCGGTCACCGGGCGGCCTCCAGGACGCCCTCCGGCGCACTCGCCGGGGAGGCGAGAGCGGCGACCGGCAGTTCGCGGGGCGGCGTCAGGCCCTCGCGCAGGCTCGGGGTCGGCGGCTTGGGGACCAGCGGGGCGCGCACACCGGCGCGGGCGCGCTGCGAGAACCAGATCACCTTGCTGCCGGTCTGGGAGGCGCAGCAGCCCCAGCCGTCGCTCGTGGCCGCGATCCGGGCCAGGCAGGCGCGCAGGTCCTGGTCGGGGCGCAGGTCGTGGTTGTTCTCCGCCACGGCGGTGATCAGGTGCTGGCCGGTCCACCACATCTCGATGGACGTGTGCTTGTCCCTGGCGTGTTCGTCGATGGCCTTCAGCAGCAGCTCGGCGCCGCCGCAGACGGGCTCGACGAGGTCCTCCAGATCCCAGAACCGGAGGTGGGCGGCCAGGATGCGCCTGACCTGCCCGACGCGTTCCGGACTGACTTCCACGTCGAGGTGGTAGTAGCAGGGCACTGCGGTCTTCATCGTCGTTGGCTCCTCACCGGCGAGGCTCGCGCTCCCTCCCGCCCTACGCGGGCCCGGCCCCGAGAGCGGAGCGTGAGCACTGATTGCCTCTGAGTCATCTCCACCCTGAGCGCGCTACGCCATTCGTGCAACACGAGCAGGTGGGAGCGGGTCGGCGTGCTGGTTGAAGATCCAACAGGACGCTGAGTCGTTGAACGTGCACCATGAGTGAAAGTCTCGAGCGCCGTAAACGGGACCGTGCCTCTGCGTGCGCGGTCACCGCCCCGACCGTCGGGGAGACGTGCCCATCGAGCGCTCCGAAAGGTGAACGGCGCCATGCTGCTACCCGCCAAAGCCGAAGTCGCCCGGCATCTGCGGCGCTACCGGGCGTGGGAACGCGCGATGCTCGCATCGCCCGACGACCGCAACGTGCGGGCCACCTTCGAGGATTCGGGCTACACCCTGTGCGTGCTGATGGGGAAGCGCTGCGCACGGGAGGCCGCGGACGCCGCGGAGCGGTATCTGCGCAGCAGTCTCGTGGTCTACCTGCGCGAGCAGGGCGGCCGCCCACACGTGGGCGCGGTCGCCGGGCGGCGCCGCCGGAAGGCGAAGGGCCGGCCGTCTCCCGCCGGGAGATAGCGCCCCGGGCGGGAGCCGGGCCTCCCCGGGGAAGTCGGGGCTCCCGCCCTCCGTATCAGAACCGCGGTTCCCGGCCGGGCGAGAGCCCGGCCTCGAGCACGATGGAGGTGACACCCATGAGTTCGACCCCGGTCATCGGCCGCATTCCGGTGCGGGACGTCCGTCCGGCCGTGGAGTGCGGCAGGCGCCCGGCCAAGGCGGTCGTGGGCGAGACGTTCCAGGTCACCGCCACCGTGTTCCGGGAAGGCCACGACGCCGTGGCGGCGAACGTCGTGCTCACGGATCCCCGGGGCCGCCCGGGCCCGTGGACCCCGATGCGCGAACTGGCGCCCGGCAGCGACCGCTGGGGCGCCGAGGTGACGCCCGGCTCGCCGGGGCGCTGGACGTACCACGTGGAGGCCTGGGGCGACGCGGTCGCCACCTGGCGGCACACCGCGTGCATCAAGGTCCCGGCCGGACTGGACACCGGACTGGTCCTGGAGGAGGGCGTCGAACTCCACACCAGGGCGGCGGCCGGGGCACCCGAGGGGCCGGAGCGCGAGACCCTGCGCGCGGCGGCGGAGGTGATGTGCGACGACTCGCTGCCGGTCATGACCCGGCTGTCGGCGGGGTTGACGCCGGAGGTGGACGCGGCGCTGGCCCGGTATCCGCTGCGGGAGCTGGTCACCGTCTCCGACACCCGCGAGCTGCTGGTGGAGCGGGAGCGGGCGCTGTTCGGGTCGTGGTACGAGTTCTTCCCCCGCTCCGAGGGCACCCCGCAGCAGCCGCACGGCACGTTCCGCACCGCCGCCCGCCGGCTGCCCGCGATCGCCGCGATGGGCTTCGACGTGGTCTACCTGCCCCCGATCCACCCCATCGGCACCACCTTCCGCAAGGGCCGCAACAACACCCTCACCCCCGGCCCCGACGACGTCGGCGTGCCCTGGGCGATCGGCTCCCCCGAGGGCGGCCACGACGCGATCCACCCCGCCCTGGGCACGCTGGAGGACTTCGACCATTTCGTGGCCCGGGCCCGTGAGGTAGGCCTGGAGGTCGCCCTGGACTTCGCCCTGCAGTGCTCCCCCGACCACCCCTGGGTGCTCAAGCACCCGGAGTGGTTCCACCACCGGCCCGACGG
>NZ_JBIBWT010000001.1:344750-829463 GCF_043081525.1 Streptomyces sp. NPDC014864 | reverse complement strand
AACTCGCCGCTCGCTACCGGGCCGGACTCCACCTCGCAGCACTCATCCTCTGGCTCCGCGAACCGAGCCAAGATCATTTGTCAGACAGGTCCTAGTGCCGAGCAGCGATCGAACTCCTAAAGCGGGTGTCGCAGACTCGAATCCTGCCGGGGGCACCACAGCAAAGGCCTCGAACGGATCTTGGTCTGAGGCCCTTGTGCAGCAGCGCGCGCCACCGACTCGCGTGCCTTGGGCTTGGCGCCGGTGAGGCGGAGCGACGCCCAGGCACGCCGCCGGACGGCTAGCTCGTCGGTGTGGGCGGTGCGATCAGGTCGTCCTCAACGGCGACCAGCTCGGCGATCTTGGTGGCAATTACTGCCATCGAATCATCCGCCGTGTCCAACCCATTTCGGGATGCAAGCAAGGGGCTAATGTTCCGGAGTTCGCCGTAGGTCGTCTCATGCACGACAGGGAGCAGCAGGTCACGTGCAAGGAGCTCCGAGAGCTCCTTGTCAGAGACGCCACCGCGCTCGAGGCGTGTCAGTAGCGCAGGGGTAACCAAGACGAGACCCGTACGCGACCTCGCCAGGCCCTTGTCGATTTCCCGCATGAACGGTTGGCCGAGCACAATGTCCTTCTCGCTGAACCAGACCGACACGCCCTCTGCTTCCAGCAGTCCGCACAACTCCTTGGCAGCACCACGCCGGTCATCCCACGCGTGGCAGAGGAAGACATCGCGAAGGTCAGGCTGTTGACGCGCGCGCAACACGGCGGCGTCGCGAACAGGACTCAGCCCCTTCACCTCGGCAGGCGTGTAAGTCACGGAGGAGGTGCTCGGTGACCAAGGCGCCCGCGTTCTGCCGCTACTGGAGCTGCCCCCACTGGTCGCCCTGCCCCCGCTACTGCTCCGCGACGTGTAAACCGGCGACGGGTAGTAGGACCGGGACGATGAGTACTCGTAGCCCCCGCCGCTGCACGCGGGGCACGCCGCACGTCCGCTGGCGCTCCGATGACCCTGGACCGGGGCTGTACAACGACTCACAACTACACGGTAGTCCACGCAACCCCTGGAGCCATCTTGTTTACGCGTAGCCCCGGTGCGCCAGCATATTCCACAGGTTGCGATTCCCCGAGGAGAAGAGACGATCGAGGCCGCTGACATGCACCGTGACTGTCTGCTCGCCTGCGGCCAACGGACCTCTGCGGGGGGGGCGGCGTCGATGCCAGAGGCGCCACACCGTCCCGAGGCAGAGCCCCCAAGTTGCTTCGAGACGAAGGGGCCATCGGCCAAGGTCTCACTGCCGCGCTTCCGCTGGCGCAACTTGCTCTGGTCGACGGCACGGCAGCGTGGCTGAAGATGGAGACGGCACAACGAGACACACGCGCGCCTGATCGGTCGGCGCGCTCTCCATCGTGGCTGACTGTCGTCGGCTGAGGCTCAGGCACCCAGGTGCCCGGCTCGGTCGAGGCGCGTTGTCCCAGAAATGACCGCGCCATAAGGGCCGGTCTTGGTCATCCGGCGCCGCGAGAAGCCCTCCACATCGTGTGTTCCCGGCTGATCGCTTCCTCCGCGTCGGCCACCTCCTGCGCCCAGTAGCCCTCGTCCGCCTGAGACAGCCGGCCATGGATGATGCTCAGCTCGGTGGCCGCGAAGGTGTAGGCGCGGCCGAGCGTCTCGTACTGCCGGACCGCGAACCAGGCCGCCCCGGCCCCCAGGACGGCCCCCAGGACCCCGGCCAGGTCGAAGGTCAGGGTTCCGGTCAGGCGCAGGACGGCCGCGGCCAGGCCGAGCCCCTCGACGGCGACCAGCAGCAGGCGCCACCGCCGTGCCCGTGCCACGTTCCAGCTCGCCTTGGTCGCGTACCAGCGCTGTTGGTCCTCGATGCGGTCCCGCAGATAGGCGTTCTTCCGGTCGGCGAAGGAGCGGGCTCGCAGCACGTTCATCGCGTCCGTGACGGCGACCAGCCCCACGGGGGCCAAGCTCGTAGCGGGCGCTTCCCGTAACAGCTCTTTCAGCCTCTCGTTGAAACGGTGTGCCGCCTCCCCCTGCGACAACTCAGCGGAGAAGGGCGCTCCTGCCACCGCGTAGCGCCAGGCAAGGGTCTTCGCGGACTCGGCCAGGGCACGGCCGTCGTACCAAGCCTGCTCCGGGCGTTCCGTGAGCAGCCAGATCTCCACGCAGACCGTCGCCACGAAGATCAGCACCAGGGCGATCAACGCCGGCCGTTGGTTGAGCACACCACAGAGCGCGGCGGCCACCGCGAGCACCAAGCGCCATTTCGTGCCCTGGAGGTAGCGGCGCTGCCCGGCCAGCGACGCCCCGTCGGAGGACCGGAACACCGCGGGAAGATCATCGTCCCGCAGTCCGTTCGCCGTACCGCTCACTCTGCCCCCTCTGATCTCTTCGCCTCCGGCTTGGAAAGCATCACAAGGCGGCCACGACGACAGGCCCAATGCGGCTACGCCACATGGTAGTTGGCGACCCGTTAGGCCAGGATGCCAGGGACGGTTCCGCACCTGCGGCGAAAGGACGGAGAAGCGCGCCGATGAGCTTTACGGCATTCATCTCGTACAGTCACGAAGCGGATAGTCACCGAGCTCGCTGGCTGAGAGACGCCCTGCACAGTTTCGCCAAGCCCTGGAACAAGGTGCGAGCTCTTCGGGTGTTTCTCGACAACGCCGCCCTATCCGCCAATCCAGGCCTGTGGAGCACGGTGGAGCAGGCGCTCGGCGAATCCGAGTTCCTGGTCCTCCTGGCGTCACCCCAGTCCGCGCGTTCCCCGTGGGTGGCCAAGGAGATCGCCTGGTGGCGGCAGGGGCCCCGGGCCGCGAACCTGCTGCTCGTCGTCACCGGCGGCGAACTCCACTGGGACCACACGGCACAGGACTTCGACTGGGAGCGCAGCACGTGTATGCCGGACGCCCTGCGGGGCTACTTCTCCGAGGAGCCGCGCTGGGTGGACCTCCGGTGGCTGAGCGAGGGCCACGAGGACGCCCCGCGGGACCCGCGCTTCCGTGAGTGCGTGGCCGACCTGGCAGCACCGCTGCACGGCCGCCCCAAGGACGAGCTGATCGGTGAGGACGTCTCCCAGCGCCGCAAATTGCAGCGCTTCCGACAGGCCATGCTGGCGGTCACGACCACGCTGGCGGTCCTGGCGTCGGCAGCCGCCGTGTACGCCTTCGTGCAGCGGAACACCGCGCGTGACCAGGCACGTCTCGCGACCGCCCGCCAACTGGCGGCCACCGCGGTCAACCTGAGTGGAGACGACTTGGACCTGGCCTCGCTGCTGGCGCTCCAGGCCTACCAGACTCAAGACACACCGGAGACCCTCTCAGCGCTGTACCAACTCACAACCCGTAGTCCCCATCTGGTGCGCTTTGTCCGGGGCGACGCGACGGTGACAGCCCTGGCTCTCACTGCCTCGCGGCAGTTCGCGGCCGTGGGCACGGCCAAGGGCTCCGTGACCGTCTGGACGTCCGACGGCAGCCGTCGGCTGGGGAAGATCTCCGTCCACGGCGAGGTCACCTCCCTGACGTTCAGCGACGACGACCGTCTGCTGGCCGTGGGGAGCAGTTCCGGCGAGACGGTCGTACGCGACGTGCAGGGGAACTACACGCGCCGGCTCCCCGCCGGCGCCTCTGGTGTCACCGGTCTTAACTTTCAGGCCTCCAGCCACAACCTGGCCGTCTTCGAGGACAAGGGAGCACTCAGACTGTTCGGAGAGCAGAGCGACGCACCGTACGCGCACGTCGACACCGGTCTTGCCGGCGAGGCGGCGGATCTTGCCTTCCAGGACAAGGGCAGGAGACTGACCCTGGTCACCTTCGGGGGCTGGCGTCTATACGACGGCAGATTGCACCAACTCCATTCATTCGACGGCACCCTGTACCCCGCCGGTGGTTTCGTGCCCGCCGCGTCACCGAGCGGGAACTGCTTCGGGTTCCTGAAGTACGGCGGACTATCCCTGGCGACGGTCGGGCAACTAGGTGAAGGGGAGTCCCCCAACCCCTTTGCGGGGAACTGCGGGATCGTCCTGCCGACCCTGCCCGACGAAGAGGCTCTCAGCCTCGCCGTGTCCGACAACCACCAGGTCGCCATCGGCACGAGCAAAGGTCTCACCGTGGCCAGGAGGGTGGACAAGGACCCCTCCCACGCGGTCGTGAACTCGCTTCCCGGGGTGAGAGCACCCTCCTTGCTGGCGTTCTCACCAGGCTCCGGCGAGCGTCTGGCCTCGGCCAGTGGCAGCACCGTGGCCCTGTGGGACCTGGGGAAAGCGGGGCCTACCCTGCACAGACACGGCGCGAGGATCGTCGACGGAGCGACAGCCGAATACCCGCCGCCTCTTTCCGTAAGCGAGGACGGCCAGGTGGCCTGGAGCCAGGAGACCACAGCAGACTCCCCGTCCACGCTGCACCTCTGGTCCGCGGGCAAAGACCTTCCGAGCAACGAAGAGGAGATACCGTACGACGACGTCGCCCTCAGCCCGGACGGCAGCACCCTGTACGCCGTGTCGAACACCGGACTGACAGTGTGGAAGAAGGCCTCTGGAGCGCTGCGCAAAACTGCGGCCGTCCCTCTGCCCGAGAGCAGCGACACCGTAGGAGAGACCCGGGTCGCCTACGGGCAGGACGGCCGAGCCGTGGTCCTGACCACGGACGGAGCCGTACTGTCTTTCGACCCCAAAACCGGAAAACTGTCCACGGCTCTCCCGCATACCGCACCCCGTCTGTCGGACGACGACCGGAAGAAGACCGGCCTCACCGAGTACACGATGACCCTGAGCGAACACGGCGCCCTCGCAGCCATCGCCTCGGACAAAGGCCCCGTCCGTGTCTACGACGTGCCGTCGGGCCGCCTGCTCCGCCAACTGGACGTCGGCGACGGGACCGTGGACGCGCTCGCCCTCTCCGAACAGAACCGCAGCCTGTACGCGGACGTCGACGGTCGCATGCTGACCAGGTGGGACACCCGGACGGGGGCGTTGCAGTGGCGGTCGGACGGGTCCGGCGGGAGCGGTCTCGCGGTGGACTCGGACGGCCGCTGGGTGGCCACACTGTCGGGAGACGGCACGGTGTGGCTGTGGGACGCCAGGACCGGTGACCGGCTGGCGGACACGGTCCTCCCGGCCCCGGACTTCTCCTGGTCCGGCACCGGCGGCACGGGCGTGCAGAGCCGCCTCGCCTTCTCGCCCGACGGGAAGCATCTGTGGTCGACCACCGAGGGCGGCGAGGTGTTGTCCTGGGACACATCGGTCGACTCCTGGATCGCGGCGCTGTGCAAGCGGGTAGGCCGCAGCCTCACCGCGGCGGAGCGCGCCCGCTACCTGACCGCCGTCTCCCGGGTCCACACCGCGTGCGGCACATATCCGGCCCGGACGACGGACACCCCCTGAGCGAGCGTGCCCGACATGGCCAGCCTGGCCGGGTTGCTCCCTGGCAGTGCCGAGGATCGACCGAACTCCCAAAGCGGTACTCATCCTGCAGTGGACTATTCGTGGACTCGCCCCGCCTGATGTGTCGCATGCAGTGGCCGTGACCTGTTGCGTTACCCAGGTACCAAGGAGCCTCCGGAGCGGTGTGCGTAGGTTCGAATCCTGCCGGGGGCACTCGCCACGGATCAGCACAGATCAAGCGCTGAGCAGGGCGGACGCCGACAGAAGAGGGCGGGAGTCAGTCTCCCTGACTCCCGCCCTCTCTCGTTTTCTCTCGATGTTCGCGACACACCTCCGACACACCCTCCGAACCCTCCCGCCGACCACGGCGGGCTGGCACCAGACAGAACAGGCGTACGTGGGGGCTCCCACCTGCACAAACGGACCAGACAGCTCAAAGTGCCGCTGTCCGGGCTGTCCGGTCAGAGACGGCTGCACACGCCTGGGTGTTGCAGCCCGTCGGCGAAGGCGACCCTTCGATGGGCGCAGGAGCCGGAGACGCCTTCCGATTTGGGCCGCCTCGCAAGGGGCGAGTAGCCGACACGGGCATACCTAACTCGATCAAGCCCCGGCTCCGCTGCGCGCTGCGCTCCACCCTTCGGCCCGCTCCACGCACGCTGCCCCGGACAGCTGCGGTTTTGACGATTCACGCCCTGCGAGCACCGTAGACGCAGGATCATGGGCGCGGTGTCCATGGCGGACGCGCAGGTTAGCGCAATGGGGGAAGTCAGTGGCCGAGTCAGTGTTCGTCAGTTACGCCGGCCCGGACCGAGCCTGGGCAGAGTGGGCGGCATGGCACTTGCGAGACGCTGGCCACCACGTAGAGCTGGACGTGTGGGACTGGCGTACGGGTGACAACTTCGTCGAGCGGATGACCGACGCGCTGCAGCGTGCGACCGTGGTGGTGGCGCTGTTCTCCAATAACTACTTCCACCGCTCTCGGTGGACCCATCAGGAGTGGACATCGGTCGTGGGTGACCGGGGGCGACTCATCCCGCTGACGATCGAACCCCTAGGCGGCACTGATGTTCCCGACATCCTGACTGCCGTGATCCGCAAGGATCTGCATGGCCTGGACGAGCCAGCCGCGATCGCCGCCTTGTTGGACGCAGTGAACGGCCCGACCGGCCCCCGGACACCGCCGGTTTTCCCTGGCGGCGCACATACGCCCGGACCGGCAGGCGCTTCCCCCGCCGGCTCCCCCGATGAACGTCCCCGAATGCCTGCCGTAGCAGGCCAGCCGCGGGTATGGAGCGTGCCGAGCCGCAACCTGCACTTCACGGGCCGCGAGAACCTGATCGCCGAGGTACGCGAAGAACTGCTCGGCAGCCAACGTACTGTGGTGCAGGCCCTACGTGGGCTGGGCGGTATCGGCAAGACACAGGTCGTGCTTGAGTACGCCCATCGTTTCGCCAGCCAGTACGACATCGTGTGGTGGATCGATGCCGAGCAGACGGATCAAGTGCACATCCAGTACAACGAGTTGGCTACGCGGCTCGGCATCGCTAATGCCAAAATCGGCGCCGAACACAACACCCGCACACTGCTGGAGCACCTGCGCACCCAGGACCGCTGGCTGATCATCCTGGACAACGCCGACGAGCCTAGCGACTTCGAGACGCTGCTTCCCTCCGGGCCCGGCCACGTCCTGATCACCTCACGCAACCCCGGATGGCGCGACATCATCCGCAGCCACGACCTGGACGTCTTTCCCCGCGCCGACTCCCTGGCTTACTTCACCGCCCGCATTCCCGGTATTGACCAAGTACAGGCCGACGCCCTCGCAGACGACCTCGGGGACCTTCCCCTCGCCCTCGCCCAGGCCGCCGGCGTCATCACCGGCGGCGTGCCGCCGATCCGCTACCGCCGCCTGCTCGCCGACAAGACCACCAAGCTGATGGCCGAGGGGAGCCCACCCGGTTACCCCACCACTCTGGCGGCCACGGTAGACATCGCCGCGTCCCGCTTGGCAGCTGACCATCCGAGCGCCGTTGCGCTGCTTCGGCTCGCTGCGTTCTTGGGCCCTGACCCCATTCCCACCATTTGGCTAGAAACTGTCAATGACCAGCTTTCAACCCTCACCGTCGACACAGAGGACATCCTGTGGCCACGGTCCGCCCTTCAGCCTTTGAACCGCTACGGCCTGGCCCGCGTCGACCACGAAACCTTCCAAATCCACCGGCTCACTCAAGCCATCGTCCGCGACCACACCGCCCCAGCCGACGTCACCGCGGCACAGGACGACGTCGCCACCCTCTTGGCTGCCGTCAACCCCGGCAACCCCGACACGCCGGCCGCCTGGCCCCAATGGGCCGCCCTCACCTCCCACCTCACGGCGCACCCGCGCACTACCATGCATCAGCCTTCGCTGCGCCAGGCTTTCCTCAAGGCCGCTCGCTACCTCGTCCTAAGCGGACAAGCACAGGCAGCCCGCGACCTGACCATCACTGTCCACTCCACCTGGACGGCGGCCTTGGGGACGGATCACCCAGACACTCTCGCTATCGCCGAAACCCGGGGCCACGCCACTGTCGACGTCGGCAAGCACTCTGAGGGCCGCCGCCTCAACGAGGACACGCTGGAGCGACGGCGCCGCGTCCTGGGCGAGGACCACCCCCACACCATCCAATCCGCAAACAACCTCGCCTCCACCCTGAATAGCCTCGGGGAACACGCGAAGGCTCACCGCATGCACACGGACACGCTGGAGCGACGGCGCCGCGTCCTGGGCGAGGACCACCCCGACACCCTCACATCCGCAAACAACCTCGCCACCACCCTGCACAGCCTCGGGGAGTACGCGGAGGCCCACCGCATGCACACGGACACGCTCGAGCGACGGCGCCGCGTCCTGGGCGAGGACCACCCCCACACCATCCAATCCGCAAACAACCTCGCCACCACCCTGTACAGCCTGGGGGAGTACGCGGAGGCCCGTCGCATGCACACGGACACGCTGGAGCGACGGCGCCGCGTCATGGGCGAGGACCACCCCGACACCCTCACATCCGCAGGCAACCTGGCCACCACCCTGGAAAGGCTCGGGGAGTACGCGGAAGCCCGCCGCATGGACACGGACACGCTCGAGCGACGGCGCCGCGTCCTGGGCGAGGACCACCCCGACACCCTCACATCCGCAAACAACCTCGCCACCACCCTGAACGGGCTCGGAGAACGCGCGGAAGCCCGCCGCATGCACACGGACACGCTCGAGCGACGGCGCCGCGTCCTGGGCGAGGACCACCCCGACACCCTCACATCCGCAAACAACCTCGCCACCACCCTGAATAGCCTCGGGGAACACACGGAAGCCCGCCGCATGCACACGGACACGCTCGAGCGACGGCGCCGCGTCCTGGGCGAGGACCACCCCCACGCCCTCATTTCCGCAAACAACCTCGCCACCACCCTGGAAAGCCTCGGAGAACGCGCGGAAGCCCGCCGCATGCACACGGACACGCTCGAGCGACGGCGCCGCGTCCTGGGCGAGGACCACCCCGACACCCTCCAATCCGCAAACAACCTCGCCTCCACCCTGAACAGCCTCGGGGAACACACGGAGGCAGTGCGACTACTCAAGGACACACGTAGTCGTAGCCGTCGAGTCCTAGGCAGCGAGCACCAATTCACCCAGCACGTAACCGAGAACCTCGCTGTCGCGCTAACAGCTGCGGGCAACCGACATGAGGCACAAAAGCTGCTTGCATCCCGCAAAAAAGGTCAGCGGCAAACGCGAGGGAAGCGCCGCTAAAGTGAAAGCTGCCGCGGCGATCTCGGGAGCGAGGTGAAAGGCGGCCCACTTCCACTCGTCCTCGTGCTCGCCTGATCCCGTGGCCTCGGACGCCGTCCTGAGCAACGAGCCAAGCCGAACCATCGCCTTGGGAGCCGTAGTAATACGCCTGGGCCTGCCCGTAGCGGACGCTCACGTCCCTGCACAGCCTCAGCACATCACCGCTGCGCTCGGCGTCGCACGGGTCGCACCACGGGCCGATGACCAAGGTCCACCCGTCGAGTTCCGGGCTGACATGCACTCGAGCCATCCCGTCAGGATTCCCCTCGGACCCGCCGTGACCATCTTCATCGATGATCTACTCGGCCTCAGTGAACGTCACGGGACGAGGCTGGACGAGCCCCATCATTTCCATGACCCCCACTTGATCACCTGCCGGTACAGCGATCCAGCACAGCCAGCATGCGGCCAGGACTCTTGGCAGATCATCAGCGGAAGAGCGCACGATCACACACTGCCTCGAGGTACCTCAGCAACGATGAGGCCCCCGGAACCTGGTGATCAGCTCCAACCGGAGGCCACCTAACTGCCTGTTCTCTATCCGCTCGTGCGGTCGGGCAGGTTCGAACGGGGGCCTGGTTCGGGTGAGTTGTCCGGGGCGGATGCATGAAGGAAGGGCCTCTTGGTAGCTCGCGGATGTCGAGTCCAGCGAGAAGCAAGAGGCCCTGTTGTCGAAGTGTCGCGTGATCGTGGTTGCCGAGTCCAGTTCGTCCACTCGTGGGTGTGACTGCCTCGCCCACAGGTTCGGAAACGCCGTCGACCGGCCGCAGCGCCGGCGCCGATACGGCTCGGACATGAGCGATGCCGAGTGGGCCGTGGTCAGGGACCTGCTGCCGGTGCCGGGCTGGCTTTCGGGCCGGGGCGGGCGTCCGGAGGGCTACTGCCACCGGCAGATGATCGATGCAGTGCGCTACCTCGTCGACAACGGCATCAAGTGGCGGGCAATGCCCGCAGACTTCCCGCCCTGGCCGCGCGTCTACGCCTTTTTCGCCCGCTGGCGGGACACGGGACTGGTCACCGAGCTGCACGACCGGCTGCGGGAAGCCGTCCGCGCCGGCGAAGGCCGCAGCCCCGAGCCGAGCGCGGGGGTCGTGGACTCGCAGTCGGTGAAGGCAGACGCCACCGTCACCTTCGGCTCACGGGGCTTCGACGCAGGCAAGAAAATCAACGGTCGCAAGCGGCACCTGCTCACCGACACGCTCGGACTTCTCCTGGCCGTGCTGGTCACACCGGCGTCCGTGACCGACCGGGACGGCGCCCGGTCCCTTCTGCCAGCGGCGGCCACCCGCTTCCGACGGCTGGCCCGGGTCTGGGCCGACGGCGGCTACACCGGCCACCTCACCGACTGGACCAGCCAGCACCTCGGCCTCGTCCTCGACATCGTCCGCCGCAGCGACGACGTCCGAGGCTTCCAGCCCCTTCCACGCCGCTGGGTCGTCGAACGATCCTTTGCCTGGTTTCTGCGCAGCCGCCGCCTGGTCAGGGACTACGAACGCCGCCCCGACACGAGCGAAGCCGTCATCCGCTGGTCGATGATCGCCCTGATGAGCCGCCGCCTGGCCGCACGATCTCGTCGGCCTGAAGTCCTGACGGCAGGGTGAACCTCCCGGGCTTCGTCTCCACCAGCCAGCCCCGTTCCACCAGCCTCTTCAGCCGTGCTCTCGCGCCCTCGACACGTGAGGCCGAGGCACTGTCCCAGCCAAGCACCACGGCCGCCCGCCGGGCACCCAGCCCGTCGTTCCCGGCTTCGGCCGCAGCTGCCATCACCGCCTGGTAGTCCACCGACAGGTCTTCGACCCCGGCCGCGTTCTGTCGATGCGGCACCGCACGGCGCGGGCCCACCGGCGTCCTCGGCGACGGGCCAACGACCGTCTCGGCCGGCTGTTCCTCCTCGGCGAGCGCTTCCAGATACTGCTCGAGGCCGATCGTCCGAAGCTTGAGAACCTCCTCGGCATCCGCCAAGTCTGCCCGCACCCGATTCAGTTCGGCTTCGAGCTCATCCACCCGCACGGCAGCGGCCTTCCGCCGCGTTTCCAAGACCGCCCGCATCGACGGCATCCGCCACCCCCACACCGACTCGATCAGCAACGAGTCGAGAGTCCCGCCACAGCCGCAATCTCATGCCTGACCAGCGGAATCCGCACACGGCATTCGGAAAGAGAACGGCCTCTAAACTTGGCGTTTAACGTCGCAGGTCACCCGACCTGCTGATCTGCGGTTCTTTCCGGGACAGTGGAGGCGGCCGTTCTCCACGCTTCGAGATGTCGAGTCACGAAGTACAAGAGAACGGCCGCTGTGTATGAGTCTGTCTGTCGACGCGCCCGCAGGCGAGGCGTTGGACGTGTTGTCCCGCTTTCGGGTCGAGTTCTACGAATGCCTCTACGCCCGCCAGGACGCACTCTTCGAGCTCACCGACGCGGTGCTGTGCGCGGACGGGCCGGTGAAGACCCTGGTCGAGCTGTCGCTGGAGGTCGAGCACCGGCGCGGGCACGGTGCGCTGTACGCGGCTTTGGACCGGGGCTGGCTGGAGCCGACGCGGTTGCGCCGTGCGCTGGCCGGCCTGCCGCTGCCGAAGGCGGCCGACGGGCGGATCGTGCTCGCCGTGGACGTGTCGCACTGGCTGCGCCCCGACGCTCCCACCAGCGCCGACCGGCTCTTCTGCCATGTCTACGGACGCGGCGACCGCTGCTCGGACCAGTTGGTGCCCGGCTGGCCCTACTCTTTCGTCGCGGCCCTGGAGTCCGGCCGCACCTCCTGGGTCGCTCTGCTGGACGCGGTCCGCCTGGGCCCGGCCGACGACGCGACCACCGTCACTGCCGCCCAACTCCGCAATACCGTCGATCGGTTGACGAGCGCAGGCCACTGGAGACCGGGTGACCCGGACATCCTGATCGTGATGGACTCCGGCTACGACGTCGCCTACCTGACCCACGCTCTCGCCGGCCTGCCGGTCGTGCTGGTCGGGCGTCTGCGCTCGGACCGGGTCATGCTCCGCGACCCCGGCCCCGCCCGGCCGGGTCCCCGGGGCGGGCGCCCCCGCCGGCATGGCGGCGTTCTCACGTTCAAGAAGCCCGACAGCTGGCACGAGCCCGACGTCACGACCGCCACGGGCACCACCCGCTACGGCACGGCCACCGCGACGGCCTGGGCCCGGATGCACCCCCGGCTCACCCACCGGGGACCCTGGCTGAACCACGCCAAGGAAGAACTCCCCATTCTGCACGGCACGTTGATCCGCCTGAAAGTCGAGCGCCTGCCCGGTGACCGGGACCCGAAACCGGTCTGGCTGTGGTGCTCGGCCACCGCCGCCGCACCGGCAGACGTGGACCGCTGGTGGCAGTCCTTTCTCCGCCGCTTCGACCTGGAGCACACCTTCCGGCTGATGAAGCAGACCCTGGGCTGGACCGCCCCGAAGGTCAGGAATCCCGACACGGCCGACCTGTGGACCTGGCTGATCATCGCCGCCCACACCCAGCTCCGCCTCGCCCGGCCCCTCGCCGAGGACCTCCGCCGCCCCTGGGAACGGCCCGCAAAATCCCGCTGCCTCACCCCCGCCCGGGTCCGCCGGGGGTTTCGCAACGTCCGCGCGACCGTGGCCCGCCCGGCAGCCGCACCGAAACCGTCCCGCCCAGGCCCCGGACGGCCACCCGGCTCGAAGAACAAGCAACAGGCCAGGCGCCACGACGTCGGCAAGACCGTCAAACGCGCCGAGTCGATCAAGGAACACCAAGCCCAGCGACGTTAAACGCCAAGCTAAGATGTCATCTCATTTGGTGAGTCTGCGGTAGCAGATGAGGGTGCAGGCGATGCTGGTGAAGGCCAGGAAGTGCTCGGCTTTGCGCTCGTAGCGGCGGTGGAGGCGGCGGCAGCCGGCGAGCCAGGATATGGTGCGTTCGATGGTCCACCGGTGGCGGCCCAGCCGCTGCGAGGACTCGATTCCCTTGCGGGCGATGCGGTGGATGATCCCGCGCTGCCGTAACCATCGCCGCAAGTGGTCGTAGTCGTATCCCTTGTCGGCGTGGAGCTTGCCCGGCTTGCGCCGTCGTCGGCCGCGGCGGGAGCGGATCGGCGGTATGCCCTTCACAAGCGGGATCAGGGCCTGGCTGTCGTGGAGGTTCGCCCCCGAGATCCCGACGGAGAGGGGCAGACCGGTCCGCTCGGTGACCAAGTGGATCTTCGAGTCGTACTTGCCCCGGTCGACAGGATTCGGACCCGTCAAATCCCCCTTTTCAGGGCCCGCATGTTCACCGAGTCGATCGCACAGCGAGACCAGTCGAGTTCGCCGCGGGAGCCGAGTTCGTCCAGGACCAGGCGATGGAGCTTGGCCCACACCCTGGCCTTCGTCCACTCGGCGAAGCGTCGATGGGCCGTGGCGCCCGACGGCCCGAACGACGCCGACGGCAACTGCTGCCACGTGCAGCCAGACGTGGCCACGAACACGATGGCGGCCAGCACCTCCCGGTCACCATGCCGACGACGGCCACCCCCCTGCGGCCGCACAGGCGCCTCCGGCACCACTCGCTGGAACAACTCCCACAGCTCATCCGGCACCAGCCGCTCAACGTCCCCACACCACGAGCCCACCGAACGCCCCAAATGAGATGACGTCTAAAGTGACGCGACGCTTTGGGTCTCGATGCAGGGGGGACGAGTGAGCAAGATGAGGATCGTCGTGGACGACCTGTCTGGTCCGCAGATCGCCCATTTCCTCGCCGAGCACGTCCAGCAAATGCGGTCCCTTACGCCCCCGGAGAGCAAGCACGCTCTCGATCTCGACGGGCTCCGCCGCCCCGAGGTCACCTTCTGGTCGGCACGGGAGGGCGACGCCGTCGTAGGCTGCGGCGCGATCACAAGACTGGACGCTCGCCACGCCGAGCTGAAGTCGATGCGCACCGCGCCGACGCGCACCCGCAGCGGAATCGCCTCCCGGCTGCTGGAACACATCCTCACCGAGGCCCAGCGTCTCGGCTTCACCCGGCTGAGCCTCGAGACCGGCTCGGCCGATTTCTTCCTGCCGGCCAGAAGGCTCTACTCGAAGTACGGGTTCGACTACTGCGAACCTTTCGCCGACTACCGGCCCGATCCGAATAGCGTGTTCATGACCAGGGTGCTCTAGCCGAGCGGGCCGGCCGCGCGCTCCTGCACCTGGGCCTCAGGCACGGCGGGACGGGCCATGCCCCCTGCTCTTCGGTTCCGGTGGGCGCGGGCATGCCAGAACCTCGGCACCGGCGCCCAGCCACGCAAAGGCTCTGGCGCCCAGCCGCACAAAGGCTCTGAGGGCAAAAAACAGTCCCCGGTAGTACTGCGCGTGTCCTGAAGCTTCAGTCGTCACTGTCGCCTCGGTATCGCGCCGGCTTGCCGGGGGCCTGAACCACATCCTGTCCAAGTCACTTCGCCGACTAGACGTCCTCATCGACTTTGCAGCTCTTTCGGTGTTATGGCCTACTCACCACGATGCACGCCGGACGCCACGAGTCAATACCTTTTGGGTAGGTTTCGGGGGAAAATTTACCGCGATCATCTTCGACCGCGGCACCCGGCCTGTCCGGGCACGCCGGTCTACGGGTGTTCCCCTCGATCGATCCAGCTCAAGTGGTTCGCTCCGTCCACGCCATGACCGCCGCCGTGCCATGCTGGCGTGCCGGAGCAGCGGGAGGATCGGATGGCGGGGGACACCGGTGGTGTGGCCGGGCCGAGTGCACGGCCCTGGTACGGCGCGAACGAAGTCCTGGCGTTCTTGCTTGAGCTCGCAGCGCTGGGTTTTCTGGGCTGGTGGGGATTCGGTGCGGGGCATGAGGGTGCTCTCCGGATCCTGCTCGGAGTGGGAACGCCCCTGCTGGCCATCATGGTCTGGGCGCTGTTCGCCGCGCCCCGGGCCCGGCTGCGGCCGCGGCTTCCGCTGGTCCTGGTGGTGAAGGCGCTGGTGCTCGGCGGTGGTGCCGCCGCTCTGTACGGCGTGGGTCATCCCGTCGCGGCGGGTGTCGTCGCTGTCGTGACGGCCCTGAACACGGCGGTGGCGGAGATCTTCCGCGCCACCCCGCCCAGCGCGGTGCCGGCCGGGCTTCACCGTCCGAGTGACCACGACTGACCACCCGGGGGTTCACGGACCGTCGGCAGAGCGCGGTTCTACGCAGCCCGTCCTCGGTAGGGCTGCGCTGCGCTCACCGTTCGCGGCCCACGCCGCCTCCTCCTGAGAGCACCGTGTGTCTGACCTGTCGAACGCCGCATGGCCTCCACGGCCTGCCTCCAGCCCACCCATCGCTGCAGCAGCAACGCCGGGAGGCAGAGCGCGCGAGGCCCGCAGGGGGGAGGATGAGAGGTAGGATCAGTAGCATGAGTGAGCCTACCGGCAAGTACTCCATCACCATGCCGCGCGACATCGCGGAGGCCGCCAAGGCCCGCAGCGGACCCTCCGGGCTGTCCGCCTATGTGGCCGCGGCCGTGGCCCGCCAGATCGAACGGGACAACCTCAATGAGCTGATCCAGGTGGCCGAGGCCGAGCACGGACCCATCACGGAAGAAGAGATCCAGTCCCTGCGGGACCAGCTCCACCAGGCACGCGAGCAGCGGACGCGGCACGGAGCGACCGCAGCGTGACTCGTACCCCCGCCGTCCCCGGCGGCACCCTGGTCCTCGACAGCGAAGGGCTGGCCAAGGCTGTCCTGCGAGACCGTACAGTGACCGGCTGGCTCGCCCTGGCTCGCGCCGATGACCTTCGTGTGATCACTTCGGCAGCCACCCTCGTAGAAGTAGTCCATCCCCGGATCAACCGCCCGGCGCTGGAGTGGACCCTTTCCCGCCTCGTCGTCGAACCGGTCACCGAGTCGGTCGCCCGGCACGCCGCCGCGCTCCTCGCCGACGCCGGCCTCCACGGCCACAAGTGCGCCATCGACGCCATCCTCAGCGCCACCGCCCTCACCGCGCCCGGCCCCGTCACGGTGCTCACCTCCGATCCCGAGGACGTCGCGGCACTGTGCGGCGGGCGTATCACAGTGATCAAGATCTGACGACGTGCGTGGAGCGCCCGAGTCTGGATCGGGGCGCGTCGAGCAAAGTGCTGGGCCCGGTCATTCGTCGCCGATCGCCCACTCGCGCTCATGACCTGGTTCGTCGAGCAGCGGTCTTCTTCGCCCTCCGCGCACGTGCAGCTGCGGTCCCGGGGTCCGTCGGTTCGGCGTCCGAGATCTGGGAGGCGAGCGTGAGCCAAGCTCGGGCGTCGGTGCCGTCGAGGTCGTCGGTCCACATCAAGGTGCCGTTCGGACCGGCGGCCTTGCCCATGGACCGATGCTGTTATTCGCCCACCACTCCTTCTCGCGTTCCCACTTCCGCGCACTGTCGGGGAGGTCGAGCATGCCGGCGTGCTCCCGGAAGACCGTACGGCCGTCCTTCGTGGCCACGGTGAGGTCGGGACGGACGACACGGCCGTCGCGCCGGTGAGCGGCTCCTCGCAGAGCCTCAGTCCCAGTGCCGGGCGGTCGAGGAGACCCTCGATGACGACCTCGGTCCTCGAAGCCATCGGCGTGCCGTCGGCGGACACGTGCATCGACTTGCGGGCGTACCGCATTCCGAGCCCTGCGACTTGTGCGCCGCGAAGGCCCACGCCGGCTCCAGCAAGGCGTCGTGCTTGTCCGGGGGCCAGTAGCTGTACGCGTGGCCGGGCTGCGAGCAAGCGAGTCGTCGAAGGTGAGGGGTGGATCAGTATCGAATCTCGACGAGGCGCCCCTCTGCATCCGGCTCGGGCACCTCAGGGACCCGATTCGCTGTCCCGAGCACGATCCGGTTCGCCGACCAGGCCGCGACAGCGGCGTCGAGCACGTCGTCCACGGGGATGCGGTCCGCCTCGCCAAGCTCGTCCGGTAGCACGAGGCCGGCCGCGGCCAGCAGCGAGCGGCGCAGGTTCTGGCCGCGCCAGGTCTTCTTGGCGTAAGCCAGCGGCACTTCGTCGGCCAAGGCGTAGAAGGACACCTCGGGGTGCACCTCGTGGATCCGCTCATCGGCGAGCCAACACGCCCGCGCCTCGAGCAGCTTCGGTCTCAGCGCCCATGCCTGTCGGCTCAGCCGACTACCGGTGAGCTCCTGGCACCGGCCGGCGGCCGCCGTGTAGTCCTGTTCCTCCCACGCCACCCTTGGCGCTACGGGAAAGACACTGCTGCGCCGCACCCCGAGCAGCGCCCTGGCCGCGAGGTCCGCAGCACGCCAGCCCCTCTCGACCAGGCCCAACGGCATGTCCACCGCGACCGCGTCCACCTCGCCGGCGCGCTCGATCAGCCTCTCGAGCCGGAGATCCACCAGACTGCCCGCGTACGCGCCGTCCGTGAGCCTGATCCCGACCCACCCCTGCTTACCGCAGGCGTCGACCCCAAGGACGTCCATTCCACCCCCTCGCGCGCGGGCCCGAGCCGCAACGTAGCAGCACCCACGGTCCCGAAGTCCGCCGCTCGCCGCCGTTCCCACGTCCCGAGCCCGCCGGAGCGCATCATGCGTGCAAGGTCCTCGGAGACATCCGCCACCAGGCGTGGGACGAGCCTTCCGCCAGGGCCCGGGAAGGGAGACCGCTCAGCGCTACTCGGTGCTGCGGTGGACGGTGTTGGCCGGCGTCCCGCCGCGGAGCTCGTTCAGGAACCTGTCGAAGTTCCCTTCCGACCAGTGCTCGACGATCTGGCCGTGTTTCACGCGGTCGATGGAGATGCCGCTGAGGTGGACCTCGTGGCCGGAGGCGGGAATGCCGAAGATCGTCCCGGTGTGGACGCCTCCGAAGCTCCAGCGCGTGACGGCCTTGTCGCCTTCCACGATCTGGTCCTGGACGGTCATCTTGTAGTCGGTGATTCCCGCCTTGATGGCGAGGTCGGCCTGGACCCAGTCCTCACGCTTCGCGGGTCCGTCGAACCCGTGGAGTACCAGGTCCTTCGAGATGTAGCGATCGAAGCCGGCGGCCAAGTCGCCGTTGTAGCTGGCGTAGAACGCCGAGGAGACCTGCCGCGGCGACAGATGGTGTGGGCGCGCGTGGGCGGACGCGGCGCCGTGCGGGCCCTGGCTCTGTGCCGCCGCCGGGACGGCCATGCCAGTCAGCGTGGCGGCGACGGCGAGGCCCGCTATGGCGCCGATCACCTTCCTGCGCTGTTGGGGTGCGGAGGTGGCGGCGGGGGCGGATGCGGCCTTACGGATCTTCCTTGAGATCACGGGACACTCCTGATAGTTCGTGTCAATTCCTGACATCGAATTGGATGACGCGGCAAGCATGCCCCCGCCGAGCCTCACAAGCGTCACGGTTGGACTCGAAATCGTCTCGGCTTCGAGCGGTACTCAAGGCTGGGGCTGCTTGAGCCGTTGATGCACGTGGCGCGGCGGCTCAGCCCAGGTGGACCACCACGGTGGTGTAGAAGCGGTGCACCGCGTCGTCGACGCTGCGGATGAAGCCGGACTCGGCGTTGCCGCGGCTGCTCCCCATGCCCTTGAGCAAGGACAGGCGGAAGCCGGTGATACGGGTGCCGCTGTCCTTCGGGAGCATGTCCGCGGGCTCGGGGCGAAGCCGTTCCAGAGTGCCTCGCGGACCGCCCGTCTCCCCTTCGACGAGTGTCTCGACGTGGAGGTCCGCCGGCGCCTCGGCCAGGCGCCGGACGAGCCGTTTCGCCCAGGACAGGGGGTAGCCCTGTTCGGGTGCCGGGATCTCGATGGAGGTGCGCAGCTTGCCGGTACGGAGGTCCGCGCTGATCGCCAGGATGCCCGGCGTTCCCTCGATGCGCAGCTCCGCTTGCAGTCTGCCGTCGCGGCACAGTTGATCGGCGAGCCGGAGCCGGCGCGCTCCCGGGTCGGTGCCCCGCTTGGCGCGCTGGACGGGCAGCACCTTCTGGCCCAATTCGCCACCCAGCCCGAGGCATACCTGGCGAATGAGCCGCTCCCAGCTCTCGACGACCTCCAGCGCGCGCCGGTCTCCGTGGCACAGGGTCTCTTCGTCGATTCCGTTGCGCACGGGTACCCAGGCCGGGCCCATGTTCTGGAAGCCGTGGCATCCGGAGTTCTCGTGCTGCAGGTAGTGCAGCAGCTCCTGGAGAAGCCAGGCATGCGCCGCATTGCCGACACCCTCGTGCCGGATCAGCATCTGTGCCTGATGAGCGACTTCCGCCCAGGAAAGGTGCCAGAGGGCAACCTTGTGCTTGCGTCGTCCGTCGATCTTGACGTCGACGAGTGGGCTGCCCTCTAACGCGACGTCGTTCGACAGCGTGATCACGGACTCGTAGCCCCGTCGCGCGGCGATGTCCATGTACGCCTGGACCTGCTCGGCCTTGAGACTGTTGCCGTTGGTCTTCGTCTCGACCAGAGCGGTCCACAGTTTGCCCGCCCGCTCGACGCGGATCACGCCGTCGGGGCGTCGCGGGGTATCACCGTGCGGCAGGGTGACCTCGGTGAAGGTCTCCATACGGCCGGCCGGCGCGCCGAAGGCAGCCGTGAGTCTCCGGCCGAATTCCGGCACTTGAGCCATCACCGACAGCAATACCGAGGTGGCACGCGTTTCACGGTCCCGGTCGCTCTTGAGTGCGGACACCGGGAAGAGGCGGGCCCCCTTCCAGGACTCGTTCTCCGCCAGGGTCTTCTTGGCCGCCTTGGGCAGGGTGACCTTCTTCTTGGCGGTACGCGGCCGTGCCGTCGGCCTCTTCTGCTCGGCGTCGTCGTCGGACGTACGAGGAGCCGGGACGGCCCCCAGCGCCTCCGGCGGACTGGGCTCGCCAGCCGCGGTCGAGGGCGTCCTGTACCCCTGATCGTCCGCCGCGGTACCTTCCTGCGCCTCCACCGCGCCCGCGTCGTCGTCGATGTCGACGCCGAAGTCCGTTGCCAGACCGGCGAGACCGGCATCGTAGCCCTGGCCGACGGCGCGGAACTTCCACTCTCCGCCGCGCCGGTAGAGCTCGCCGAAGATGATCGCGCTCACCGAGTCGGCTTCGTCGATGGCGAAGCGGAGGAGGTCGTCACCGGCACCGTCCGCCAACGACAACCGCACACCCTCGAGTTCCCCGAAGCGCGCTCCCTCGTACCTGCTGGCAGCCACGACTATGCGGTCGACCTCGGACGGGACCGCGGTCAAGTCGAAGCTGATGCGGTCCTCGTTGCCGTCCGCCGTCGGCGTCTTGCCCAGAAGCTGCACACTTCCGTCGGCGGCGACCGGGTTGTTGTAGAAGTAGAAGTCGGTGTCGCTGCGCACCTTGCCGTCGGCGTTCAGCATCAGAACGGACACGTCCGCGTCGCCTTCGCCGGTCGGGCTTCCCCAGCCCAGACTGACGATCACCGAACCGACGTTCTCACTCAAGGCTCCCAGAGTCACATTCGAGCCCTTGATCATTTCGTGCACAATGCCCCCAACTAGCGCAACCTCACAGCGCGGGCCTCCCCGACCCGGCTGGTTCACGCGCGACAAGATGTGACGTGCCGCACACAGGTGAGTGTAGTGTCCACGGAGCGAGGCGTGGGCCGGACGGGATCTTCGAGCTGTCCATCGACGGTCACAGCGATGCCTGGGGCCGCTGGACGCCCGAGAGGAGCGGTCGAGGGCCGCGAGGGGCCGGACGTGGCGGGACCCGGGAGTCGTATCCAGCTCCCGGGTCCCTGGGGATGCCACCCTGGTGCGCACGCCGATGGCGTTTAAGAGTGCGGATCAGTTGTCAGGCCGTCGTGTTCTTCCTTTGAACTACCGCACCGTGGAGAGGTGCAGGCGAGAGTCGAACTCGCATTCGGCGGCGGTCGTCCGTACTCGGTCGATCCGGCGATCGGTGGCGGATGCTGAAGCTGGAGCGAGAGTCTGAGTCTGACGGCGGCTGCCTCTACCGGTTGGGCCACCCCGGCCCGTACGTGGGCGTGCTGTGCCGGGGGGAGGATTCGAACCTCCACTGTCACCGCTGACTTCAGGCTGAACCTCAGTTTCAGCTTGCGCTCGGGGCGCGGGCCGGTCCTCAATCCGGCCTCTGCCCGGTGCGCACCCCCGCGCTCGCACACGGGGGCGATTCAGAAGCTGCCTTCCTCCGGCCTCAGCCGAACAGGTAGCCGAACACCGCGTCGCCGACCCGGTGGTCGGTGACCTCGGCGCCATTGGCCTCCTCGCGGGCGAACTTGACCGCCTGCTGGAGCTTCTCGACCCGTTCCAGCAGTTCGTTCACCCGCCTCGCGGGGAGTGCTCCGGAGAACTTCACCGTGGTCCAGTAGCCGATGGCCACGTCCTCGTAGTACACCTCGACCTGCGCCGGGTGCTTCTCGGTCGCCTCCGCCTTCACGTGGTTGCGCGGGACCTTCTTCGTGCGGATCGTGCGGACCGGGTCCGTCTTCCACCAGTCCGTCGACGGGTCGAGCGACCAGGACTCGGCCGCGTCCAGGACGGGGAGCTTCTTGACGAAGGTGTGCAGGTCCGTGAGCTGCTTCTCCAGGAACAGCAGGTAGCTGACCGGGACTTCCGCGACGACGGTCCTTCCGTCGACGGTCACGTCCGCGCGGGCCGCGCAGTTCGCCCAGTCCTTCGTGGCGGTCACGTCGAACAGGCGCGTCAGCGACGCGGACATCTCCCGCAGGATCTCCTCGGCCTTGACCTGGACGCGGGTCGACTCGGGCGGCAACTGCTCGCCCTCCTCGTCCTTGGGCTGGTACGTCCGCGAGATGCCGGCCAGCAGCGCGGGCTTCTGCACCTTGTGGTGGGCCGCGGTGATGTCCTGGAGCGACTTGCTCTTGACACCCTTTTCCACGGCGATGATCTGATTGAGCTTCGCCACGTCTCCCCCTTCGAACAGCATGGGCAACATAGCCCGGCACGGCGTCTCGTCTCGCTTCATTTTTCGCTGGTCGCCGTCGCGGACGTGGCGGGGCTCACACGCGTCGCCCACTTCGCGTGAGCTGTCGCACATCGGGGCGGAGCTTCTCGCTCAAGTCGGCGGCTGTTCATGGGCGTTGCGGGTATTCGTACACCCGTCCTGTTTGGGACCCATATCTATTTCCATGGTTTTTCGGGCCTTCGCCCCTTTCACTCGTGATGGTCCGCCATACGCCACTTCGCGCCACAGGAAGCTGTACAGATATGCCCCATTCGCCCGACATGCCAGAAGTGCCCCTCGCTCCCCACGCAGTTAGCGCCGCCGAGGTCGTCCCCGGCGATCTGGTCGCCCTCTCGCCACAGGACGTGGAGCGGCGGCGGTGGTGTGCCGTGATGCACACGCTGCCCGAGTCGCCCGAGACGATTCGCGTGACCCTGCGGCCGCCACTCGGGGGCGTGGACCGGGAGGAGGTCCTGGAGCGGGGGCAACAGGTGGTCGTCGCCTCCCGGCGGGTGGACGTGGAGGGCGTTCCGTCCGTGTCGTCGCCGCGGCTCGACGAGGTCGTGTTCCGGGACGGGGACCGGGTGAGCCGGCTGCGGGCGGTGGATCCGCAGGGCGTCGAGGAGACGTACGTACGCCGGTGGGGCGTATGGCACCGGGATCTCGACTCCGGCAGCGGTGAGACCGTCTCCGACGCCGAGGTGCGGGGGTGGGCCGCGGGCGCCGATCGGGAGGGGTACGTCGTACGGCATCACGCGCGGCCGACCCGCGAGCCCTCGGGGGCCGGGCCGCGGCGGGTCGTCGTGACCGGCCTCGGGGCGCTCACGCCGCTCGGTGTCGGGGCGGGCGAGCTGTGGCGGGGGCTGCTCGACGGACGGCACGGGATACGGGAGTTGACCGGGGAGGAGTTCGCGGAGCTGCCGGTGCGGGTGGCCGGGGTGGTGCCCGTGGACCCCGCCGGGCTGCTGCCCCGTGCGGCCGCGCGGCGGATGAACCGGGCCGCCCAGTTCGCCGTGCTCGCGGCCCGGGAGGCGTGGGCCGACGCCGGCTTCGCCGACGGCGGGACCCGGGAGAGCGGACTCGATCCCGAGCGGGTCGGGGTCAGCCTCGGCGCCATCCTCGGGGACGCCTCCGTGCTGGTCGGCGGGGACCGCCGGCTGCGGGACAAGGGGCCCCGAGGGGTGTCCCCGCTCACCACGCCCATGACCGTGCCCTCGCAGGCCTCCTCACAGGTCTCGCTCGACCTGCACATCACCGGTGAGGCCCGGACCGTGACCAGCGCCTGCGCCTCCGGGACCGAGGCCATCGGGCAGGCCATCGACCGCATACGGTACGGCCGCGTCGACGTCGCCCTCGCGGGCGGCGCCGAGGCGGTCGTCACGCCGGCGATCATGGCTTCGTTCGCCGCGATGCGGGCTCTGTCCGACCACGGTCTTGAGGACGGCACCTCGCCGTCGCGGCCCTTCGCCAAGGACCGGGACGGGTTCGTCAACGGGGAAGGGGCCGGTCTGCTCGTGCTGGAGGCCGAGGAGCACGCCCGGGCCCGCGGTGCCCGGATCTACTGCGAGGCCGCCGGATGGGGGCTGTCCGCCGACGCGCATCACATGGCCGCGCCCGACCCGTCGGGAAGCGGGGTCGCGCTGGCGCTGCGGCGGGCGCTGCGGGACGCGGGCGGGCACGTCGTCGATGTCGTGCACGTCAACGCGCACGCCACCGCCACCGTGGAGGGGGATCTGGCCGAGGCCGGTGCGCTGCGGGCCGTGCTCGGGCGGCGCGGGGTGCCGGTGACCGCGCTCAAGGGGCACCTCGGGCACCTTCAGGGGGCCGCAGGTGGTGTCGAGGCGGTCGCGGCGGCGCTCACCCTGCACCACGGGCTGGTGCCGCCGACCGTGGGGTGCGCCGAGGTCGACGAGGAGATCGCGCTCGACGTGGTCACGGGGGCGGCGCGCAGGCTGCCCGGGGACGGGGATCTCGTGCTGAGCAATTCGTTCGGGTTCGGCGGGCACAACGCGGTGTTGGCGCTGCGGCGCGTCCGGTAGCACGTCCCGCACGCGCAGGACGGAGGGGTCGGGGTCCGCCCAGGCGTGCCCCCGCCCCGCTCACGCCGTCCGTTTGCGGGCCGCCGTCTTCTTGGCCGGCGTCTTCTTGGCCGCGGTCTTGCCGGAGGCGGACGTCTTCTTCGATTCCTGGGATCGGGCCGACTTCGCCGCCGTCTTCTTCGCGGACGCGGACTTCTTCGCCGCCGTCTTCTTCGTGGTGGAGGCCGACTTCCGGCCGGCCGGTTCCTTCGGGGTGGCGCGGGCCGTCTTGCCACGCGGGAGGTGCCGGACCTCGGCCTTCTCCCCCGCCTCCGCACCCGCCTGCTCCGGGGCCTGCTCCACCTCCTCCCCGCGGGACTCCCGGGCAGCGCGGACACTGCTCTCCAGGGCGGCCATCAGGTCGAGGACCTTGCCGCCGCGGGCGGGTTCGGGGGCCTCGGGAATCGCCTCGCCGGAGACCTTGGCCGCGATGACCTCCTCCAGCGCCTCGCGGTACTCGTCGTGCAGGTCCTCCAGGTCCACCTCGCCCAGGGTGTCCATCAGGGCGTCCGCCAGGTCCAGCTCCTTGTCGCGGACGGTGACGTCGGTGTCCGGGGCCACTCCCTCGGGGGCACGGATCTCGTCGGGCCAGAGCAGGCCGTGCATGGCGATGACGTCGTCCACCACGCGCAGCATCCCCAGACGCTCGCGGCCGCGCAGGGCGAACTTGGCGATGGCGACCTTCCGGCTGCGCTTGAGGGCCTCGCGCAGCAGGGTGTACGGCTTGGCGGCCGGGGCTCCGCTCGCGGCCAGGTAGTACGCGTTCTCCATCTGGAGTGGGTCGATCCGCTCGGCCGGGACGAAGGCCACGATGTCGATCGTCCGTGCGGTCGGCAGCGGCAGATGGGCCAGGTCCTCTTCGGTGATCGGGATGATCGTGCCGTCCGCCTCCTCGTAGCCCTTGCCGATCTCCCCCTGGGTGACCTCGCGGTCCTCCAGCTCGCAGACCTTGCGGTAGCGGATGCGGCCGCCGTCCTCGGTGTGGATCTGGCGGAAGGAGACGGTGTGACTCTCGGTGGCGTTCACCAGCTTGATCGGGATGCTGACCAGGCCGAACGAGATGGCGCCGTTCCAGATGGATCGCACGTGCAGCACCTTCCCCATCACTTCGGACATCGCTCGAAAACGGTTCGTCACGATTTCGTGGTTTTCTTATCGTATGGCGCCGATCACGGAGGTGGAGGGGCGACGGCTCGCGCTCAGCAACCTGGACAAGGTGCTGTATCCGGCGACCGGGACCACCAAGGGCGAGGTGCTGCACTACTATGCGACGGTCGCCGGTGTCCTGCTCCCCCATCTGCGGGACCGGCCGCTGTCCTTCCTGCGGTATCCGGACGGCCCGGACGGGGAGGTGTTCTTCGTCAAGAACGTGCCCGCGGGTACGCCCGAGTGGGTCACCACCGCCGAGGTGCCCCGCTCGGAGGGCCCGGCCCGGATGGTGCTGGTGCAGGACCTGCCCAGTCTCATGTGGGCGGCCAATCTGGTGACCGAGTTCCACACGCCGCAGTGGGTGATCCAGGCGCCGGGGCAGGCCGACCGGCTGGTGTTCGACCTCGACCCCGGGCCGCCGGCGGACATGGTGGACTGCTGCCGGGTGGCGCTGTGGCTGCGGGAGCGGCTGGCCCGGGACGGGATCGAGGCGTACGCCAAGACGTCCGGGTCGAAGGGCCTGCATCTCCTGGCCGCGGTGCGGGACGCGTCGAGCGAGCGGACGTCGGAGTACGCCAAGGGGCTGGCCGTGGAGGCGGAGCAGGCCATGCCGCGACTGGTGCTGCACCGGATGACCCGGAGTCTGCGGCCCGGCAAGGTCTTCGTCGACTGGAGCCAGAACGCCGCGCGGAAGACGACGGCGGCCCCCTACACCCTGCGGGCGCGGGCCGAGCCGCTGGTCTCGGCGCCGCTCACCTGGGAGGAGGTCGAGGCGTGCCGGGTGCCCCGGGCGCTGGAGTTCCGGGCCGACGACCTCGCGCCCCGGGTGCGGGACCACGGGGACCTGCTGGCTCCGCTGCTGGACGGCGGGCGCGCCCGTCCGCTGCCCTGAAGGCCGCCGAAGGCCGCTCCTGTCAGCCGCGGAAGACTGCTGAAGGCCGTTCCTGACGGCCGCTGAAGGCCGCCGGGGGTGCCGCCCGGGGCTCGGTCAGACCTTTCCCCAGGTCCGCCGGTCGCGGGCCATGGCGTGCAGGCCCTCCACGTCCGCCGGTTTGAGGACGCCGCCCAGGCGGGCCAGGCCGGGCAGTTCCGTGTCCCGCAGGACGCGGACGTCGCGGGGCGGGGCGGTGACGCGCAGGTCGGCGGGGCCGGTGAGGGCCAGGAGGGCGTGGACCTCGGCGGTGAGGGCGTAGGAGGCGCGGTCGGCCTCGGCGCGGATGCGGCGCAGCAGTGGTTCCGGCTCGTGGCGGCTCAGCGTGACCATGGGGTCGGCGACCTGGACCCGCTGCTTGCGGGCGTTCAGGGTGTGGACGGCGAAGAGGCCGCCGGGGCCGATCGCCAGGTGGTGGATGCGGCCGCCGCCGGGCAGCGGGATCGAGTGCAGGGTGTGCCAGCCGGCGCCGTCCAGGCGGTCCAGGGCCTCGCCGACCGTCTGCTCGGCGGCGAGCGCCCGGCGGCGCGGGTCCGGGCGGAGGCGGTGCGCGGGGCCCGGGTCCCGGTCGAGGGCGATCAGCAGCGCCTCGCCGGGGCGGTTGGGCGCGAGGTCGTCGTCGGGATGCAGGCTCAGCCGCGCCAGCTCGGCCGGGTTGGGCACCGGGGGCGGGCCCACCGTGACCGGGCCGGTCAGGAAGGGGCCGAGGGCCTCCAGTACGTCGTCGCGGTGGCTCTCGCCGAGCAGGTTGACCCGGGCGGCCTCACGGTCGTACCAGGCGACGTTGCTGCCGTCGGCGCGGCAGACGTACAGCCGTTCCTGTCCGTGGCGCCAGGTCGGTATGACGCGCAGTCCACTCATGCACCATCACCCCACGACCATGGGAACAGGCGGGGTGCTCCAGGGGCAAGAACCCGGCTACCTTTGAGAGCGGTGGGGAGGGCATCTGGGAGGCGTCGTTGCGGACCCGAGGGAAGCAACCCGACGTACCGGCTCCGGGCAGTCCGTGGAGCGAGATCGTGCCCGGCCTCTGGATGGGCGGACACGAGTTCGAGGGGCGCTCCGGGGCGCGGCAGTTCGCCGTCGTGCGGGACGAGTTCGATCTGGTGCAGACCCTGCTCAGGCTGCCGGGACACGGACCGGATCCGGGGGTCGAGCACCATGTGTGGCCGATCCCGGACGGACCGCTGGACGGCACCCAGCTCGCGGGTGTCATAAGGCTGGCGCGGGCCGCCGGTGACGCGCTGGACGACGGCCGCCGGGTCCTGGTCCGCTGCTTCCACGGGTACAACCGCTCGGGTCTGGTCGTCGCGCACGCGCTGATCCGGCGGGGGCGCTCCGCCGAGGAGGCGATCCGGCTGGTCCGGGCCCGCCGCTCCCCCTGGGCGCTGCACAACGACCTGTTCGTCGCCTATCTGCGGGCGGGGCTGCCGACGGCCCGATTACTGGAGGAGCTGGCCGAGTAATCGTTTCGTCGGAAGATGCGTAAGGTGTGCCCGGCACATGATCGGTGTGCGCCCGGCGCGCGGGCGGGACCGCCCGGCGCGTCACCGGCTCGCGCTCGGCATGTGCCCGCTACCGCTCGGCGCGGACCCGGCATCGCCCGGCATGTGCCCGGCGCGGCGCACGCACCCGGGGGCCGGCCGCCGGCGTCCATCGGGTGAAGCAGAAGGACTTCCCGACCGGAGCGCAGTGTTTTCCAGACGTCCCGCCCTCGTCACCGCCCTCGTCGGCCTGCTGCTGGCCACGGCGGCGGGCTGTGGCGACGCCGGCGGGCTGCGGGGCGCGGGCCCGACGCCCACCGCGGTCAGCCCCGCCCGGCTGTGGCCCTCGCTGACCCCGGCCGCGAGTCCCGCCTGGCCGTACGACGAACTCCAGATCGAGACGGTGAAGGGCGTCACGGCGCCCGGGGACGACACCCGCGAGGTGGACCCGGTTGCCGTCGTACGCGCCGAGGTCGCCGCGCACCCGGGCGACTACCGCGGCGGCAAGGCGCCCTACCGCGACACGGCCGCCCGGCTGGCGGACTGCGCGGGCGGCCGGGACCGGGCCCGGTGTCCGGTGCTGCGGGCGTACTACCGCGACCTGACCGGTGACGGGCGCGAGGACATGACGCTGGGCTTCCGCCTGTACCCGACCAACCAGACGGCGGTGCGCGTCTACACCTTCGAGGGGCACCGGCTGAAGCAGGTCTTCGCCAACGACGACGCGGTGATCGGCGTGGAGCTGGCCGGACGGGCGGTGATCATCCGCTCGCCCGCCGGGATCGCCGGGTACGAGTACCGCACGACGTGGTCGTGGGACCCGGAGCAGCGGGCCATGGTGTTCTCGCGCGACGAGTTCCTGCGCACCGGCCGCCCCGCCCGGCGCAAGCCCGCGCCCGCGCGCAGCGAGGGGGCCTCGGGCTCCGCCGGGCCGGCCTCGCCGGAGACCGCCGGTCCAGGGGCGTCCTCCGGACCGCCCCTGCCGGAGGAGTCCGGCTCGGCGGCCGCCTCGCCCCGTCCGTCGGCCACGCCCTCCGCGAGTCTGCGGTGAGGCTGGTGCTGCCCCGCTGGGCCGGGGCGCTCGCCGTGAAGGCCGCGGCCTTCATCACGGTCATGTCCTGCGGGCTCGCCGCGCTGCTCGGCGTGCTCGTGCACGTCTCGGTGACCGACCAGACCGTCGGCCGGGCCAGGACGCTGGCGCTGTCCCGGCTGCGGGACGCCACCAGCGCCTTCGAGGCCGGGGACACCCTGCCGCCGGGCGCCGGTGTCGATCCCGCGGGCCTGCCCGGGTCGCTGCGGAGGCTCGCCGCGGGCGGGGAACGCGGCACGATGGTCGACCGGCACGACGGTCGGCCGACGATGTGGGCGGCGGGGCCCGCCGACCACGGACGGACGCTGGCCGTCGAGGTCGACTACGCGCAGAACGCGCGCACCATCGCGGGCCTGGACCGGGCGATCCTGTGGTCGTCGGGACTGGCGATCGGGGCGACCCTGCTGGTGGGCGCGTTCGCGGTGACCCGGGTGACCCGGCGGCTGCACGCGACGGCCCGGGTCGCCCGGCGGATCAGCGCGGGCGACCTGGACGCGCGGGTGCACGACCCCCGGACGAAGGACCCGACGCGCCCGCAGGACGAGGTGGCCGCGGTCGCCGCCGCGCTGGACTCGATGGCGTCGTCGCTGCAGGGCAAGCTGCTGGCCGAGCAGCGGTTCACCGCGGACGTCGCGCACGAGCTGCGCACCCCGCTGACCGGTCTGCACGCGGCGGCCGAGCTGCTGCCGCCGGGGCGCCCGACGGAGCTGGTGCGCGACCGGGTGGCCGCACTGCGCACCCTCACCGAGGACCTGCTGGAGATCTCGCGCCTGGACACCGGGCGGGAGCGGCTGGACCTCGACACGGAGCGGCTGGGCGCGCTGGCGGAGCGGGTGGTACGTGCCACGGCGCCCGCGGCGGAAGCGGGGGGAGCGGCGGCAGCCGCTGAGGCCGGGGCCCATACCGGGAACACTGGGGCCCGTGCGGGCACGGACACCGGGTCCGGCGTCACCGTGCGCATCCTGCGGGACGTGTGCGTGGAGACCGATCGGCGGCGGCTGGAGCGGGTGCTCGGCAACCTGGTGGCCAACGCGCACCGGCACGGACGGCCGCCGGTGGTGCTGACCGTGGACGGGCCGGTCGTGACCGTGCGGGACCACGGGGACGGCTATCCCGCGTACCTCGTGGCGCACGGCCCGCAACGCTTCCGCACCGAGGGCGGCGCGACGGGGCACGGCCTCGGGCTGACGATCGCGCTGGGTCAGGCGGAGGTGCTGGGCGCCCGGCTGGAGTTCGCCGACGCCCCTGACGGCGGGGCGGTGGCGACCCTGACGCTGCCTCACCGGCCGCCGGGGACCGACGGATCGGAGACCGGGGGCGCCGTCCCCGATGGCGCAGTGTGACGGGCGGCCGGACCCCGGCGCTCCTAGGGTGGCGGTGAGCCGGACTCGCCCGTCCCGTGCGGGCCTACCCACCTCGGGCGGAGGTACCCCGTGCCCCTGCGCGGACCGCACCCGGGCACGGGGTCCGGTGCGTTCGAGCCCCACCCCCGGGGACGCGCCACGCTGGCGCCCACCGCTGCGGCCGACCGGAAGCGACTTTTGGGTAGGTTCCGGACATGACCAAGGCCGGAACCACCGTGGCCACGGCGGACCCGCCCGCGCCCACCGTCCGCCTCCCCCGGCGCCGCGGCGTCGAACTCTCCCTCATCGTCCTGGCCGTCCTGCTGTCCGTGTACGGCTACTGCGCGGTCGGCCTCGCCCGGTCCGGCACGGTCCCGCCCGGCGCCGCCGGCTACGGCGCCGGACTCGGCGTGCTGGCGCTGCTCGCGCACGGCGCGGTCCGGCTGCGGGCCCCGTACGCCGACCCACTCCTGCTGCCCATCGGCGTGCTGCTGAACGGTCTGGGCCTGGTGCTCATCTACCGGCTCGACCTGGAGACACCGGGCGACGAGGCCGCGCCCGTCCAACTGGTGTGGTCCACGCTGGGCGTGGCGCTGTTCATCCTCGTGGTGCTGATGCTGCGCGACCATCGCTGGCTCCAGCGCTACGCGTACGTCTGCGTGGTCGCCGCGCTCGCGCTGCTCACCCTGCCGATCCTCTTCCCTGCGGTGAACGGCGCCCGCATCTGGATCCGGATCGGCGGCTTCTCGATCCAGCCGGGCGAGTTCGCCAAGGTGCTCCTGGCGGTGTTCTTCGCCGCGTACCTGGCCGCCAACCGCAGCGCGCTCGCCTTCGCGGGCCGCCGCGTGGGGCCGCTGCAACTGCCCACCGGGCGCGTGCTCGGCCCGGTCCTGGCGATCTGGCTGCTGAGCGTCGTCGTCCTGGTCCTGGAGCGGGACCTCGGCACCTCGCTGCTGTTCTTCGGCCTGTTCGTCGTCCTGCTCTACGTCGCCACCGGCCGCACCGGCTGGATCGCGCTGGGGCTGCTGCTGGCCGTGGCGGGGGCGGTCGCCGTCGGCCGGCTGGAGCCGCATGTGCACAGCCGTGTCGAGGACTGGCTGCACCCCTTCGCCTCCATCGAGGCGGGCGTGGGCCCCAACCAGGTGACCCAGTCGCTGTTCTCGTTCGCGGCGGGCGGGCTGCTCGGCACCGGGCTCGGCCTCGGCCACTCGGTCCTCATCGGCTTCGCGACCAAGTCGGACTTCATCCTGGCCACCGCGGGCGAGGAGCTGGGCCTGGCGGGGCTGTCCGGGCTCTTCCTGCTGTACGGGCTGCTCGTGGAGCGCGGTTTCCGGGCGGGCCTCGCCCTGCGCGATCCCTTCGGCCGGCTGCTCGCGGTCGGGCTCGCCTCGATCGTGGCGCTGCAGGTGTTCGTGATCGCGGGCGGGGTGACGGGGCTGATCCCGCTGACCGGCATGGCGATGCCGTTCCTGGCGCAGGGCGGCTCGTCGGTCGTCACCAACTGGTCGATCGTGGCGCTGCTGATCCGGGTGAGCCATGTGGCGCGCCGCCAGTACGACGGCCGGGTCGCCCCGTGAACCGCGAGGAGGGCGCGCCGTGAGCCGGTACATCCGCCATGCCGCCGCCTTCTGCGTCCTGCTGCTCGTGGCGCTGCTGGTGAACACGGCCTGGCTGCAACTGTTCCGGGCGCCGTCGTTCGAGGAGAATCCCTTCAACCGCCGTTCCTCGATCGCCCGTTACGGGCAGCCCCGCGGGCAGATCCTGGTCGGCGGCCGCCCGGTCACCGGCTCCCGGGACACCGGCGAGCAACTCCGCTACGAACGGACTTATGTGGCAGGGCCGTTGTACGCGCCGGTCACCGGGTTCGCCTCGCAGCGGTACGGGACGACCTTCCTGGAGCACGCCGAGGACGGGGTGCTCGCCGGCACCGATCCGATGCTCTCGGCGTTCCCGCTGTGGAACGACTTCACGCGGTCCCTCCCCCCGGGCGGCAACGTGGTCACGACGCTGAACCCGGCCGCCCAGCGGGCCGCGTTCGAGGGGCTGGGGACGCGCCGGGGCGCGGTCGCGGCGATCGAGCCGGCCACCGGCCGGATCCTGGCGCTGGTCTCCGCCCCGTCGTACGACCCGGCGGAGCTGTCCGGCAACGGGCCCACGGTGACGGCGGCGTGGGCGCGGCTGAACGCCGACCCGGAGAAGCCGATGCTCAACCGGGCGGTGCGCCAGACGTATCCGCCGGGGTCGACGTTCAAGGTGGTCACCGCCGCGGCGGCGCTGGACGCGGGGGTGGTGACCGACCTCGACGCGCGGACCCGCTCGCCCGACCCGTACACCCTGCCCGGCACCAGGACCCGGCTGGCGAACGAGGCGGACGACTGCCGTGACGCCTCGCTGCGCCATGCCTTCGAGTGGTCGTGCAACACCGTGTTCGCGAAGCTGGGGGTGGAGGTCGGCGTCCACGACATGCGGTCGACGGCGCGGGCCTTCGGCTTCAACGACAAGGGGATCAGGATCCCGTTCTCGGTCGCGCCGAGCAGTTTCGACTCCCAGGTGGACCGGGCGCAGCTGGCGCTGTCGTCGATCGGGCAGTACAACACGCGGGCCACGCCGCTGCAGATGGCGATGGTGGCGGCGGCGGTCGCCAACGGCGGCCAGCTGCGGACGCCGTATCTGGTGGAGCGGACGACGCGCCGCGGCGGGGGCACGGTGTCCGCGGCCGGGTCTCGGCCGGCGCGGCAGGTGATGCTGCCGATGACGGCCGTGCGGCTGCAGGAGCTGATGGCCGACGTGGTCGCCGAGGGCACCGGCACGAACGCGGCGATCCCGGGTGCCACGGTGGGCGGCAAGACCGGCACCGCCCAGCACGGCCTCGGCAACTCCGGTACGCCGTACGCCTGGTTCGTGTCCTGGGCGCGGGGCGACGGGGACGTGGACGCGCGGGTCGCGGTAGCCGTGGTGGTGGAGGACGCGTCGGCGCGGCGCGGGGACATCAGCGGGGGCGGGACGGCGGCGCCGATCGCCAAGCGGGTGATGCAGGCGGTGCTGCACAGCCGGCCGAAGCGCTGACACCCGCCGCGCACGGACACCCGCCGCGGCACTTACGCACACCGCGGCACCGACGCCCACCGCGGCGCGAGCACCCGCCGGCGGTGGCTCCCGGCGGGTGTGCGCGGGCCGGGGTGCGTGGGCCGAGGGTGCGTCGGCCGGGGGTGCGTGGGCCGGGGGTGCGTGGGCCGGGTTCAGCCGCCGAGGCGTTGGCCCTGTTCGATGGCGTCCGTCACCTCCGCGACCCGTTCCCGCTCCTCCGCCGCGAAGCGTTCCGCGTCGAGTTGCTCCGCGATCTCCTCGTCCTGGGCCATCAGCAGGTCGAGGTTGGAGTCGCCCATCTCGAAGACGCCCATGTCGACGTAGGCCTGCTGGAGGCGCTTGCCCCACAGGCCGATGTCCTTGACGCAGGGGACGATGCGGCTGAACAGCAGCCGGCGGAAGAGCTGCAGGAACTCGGAGCGCTCGCTCAGCTCCTCGGCCTCCGCCTTCGGGATGCCGAAGTTCTCCAGCACCTCGACGCCGCGCAGCCGGTCGCGCATCAGGTAGCAGCCCTCGATGACGAACTCCTCGCGCTCGCGGAGTTCGGCGTCGGTGAGCTCCTTGTAGTAGTCGCGCAGCGCCATGCGGCCGAAGGCCACGTGCCGGGCCTCGTCCTGCATGACGTAGGCCAGGATCTGCTTGGGCAGGGGCTTGGTGGTGGTGTCCCGGATCATGCCGAAGGCGGCCAGGGCCAGGCCCTCGATGAGGACCTGCATCCCCAGGTACGGCATGTCCCAGCGGCTGTCGCGCAGGGTGTCGCCGAGCAGGGACTGGAGGTCGTCGTTGATCGGGTAGAGCATCCCGATCTTCTCGTGCAGGAAGCGGCCGTAGATCTCGGCGTGCCGGGCCTCGTCCATCGTCTGGGTCGCCGAGTAGAACTTCGCGTCCAGGTCGGGGACGGACTCCACGATGCGGGCGGCGCAGATCATCGCGCCCTGCTCGCCGTGCAGGAACTGGCTGAACTGCCAGGAGGCGTAGTGCCGGCGCAGCTCCCCCTTCTCCCGCTCGGTCATCTTGTCCCAGTACGGCGTCCCGTAGAGGGTCATCGACTCCTCGGGGGTGCCGAGGGCGTCGTAGGGATCGACCTCCAGGTCCCAGTCGATCCGCTTCTGCCCGTCCCACTGCTTGTCCTTGCCCTTCTGGTACAGGGCGAGCAGCCGGTCGCGGCCGTCGTCGTACTCCCAGCTGAAGCGGGCCGCGCCGGTCGCCGGCACCTGCCAGTTGGGGTCACCCGGGTCCTTCGCGTACAGGTCGTAGGTCGGCATACCTCGCAGGCTCACACGTAGACGCCGGGTCAACAAGTCATGTGCAAGGGATTGACGGCCTTGCTGACAAGCAGTCTCATAAGAGTCGGAGAACATGTGACCCCGGGTAACGAGGTGGGACAGCCATGACGACCGTGACGGAAGCCGACGCGCTCGCAGGTCTGCGCGACGCGCTCGGCCTGCTCAAGGACCGGGAGCAGGTGGCCGAGCGGCTGCTCGACTCTTCCGCCAAGCACTCCTTCGACCCGGACAAGGAGCTGGACTGGGACGCGCCCTTCGAGGAGGGCAAGTGGTTCTGGCCGCCGGAGCTCGTCTCGCTGTACGACACGCCGCTGTGGAAGCGGATGGGCGAGGAGCAGCGGATCCTGCTCTCCCAGCACGAGGCGGCCGCGCTGGCCTCGCTCGGCATCTGGTTCGAGCTGATCCTCATGCAGCTCCTGGTCCGGCACATCTACGACAAGGCGGCCACGAGCGCGCACGTGCGGTACGCCCTGACGGAGATCGAGGACGAGTGCCGGCACTCCAAGATGTTCGCCCGGGTGATCGCGCGCGGCGGGACGCCCTGGTACCCCGTGAGCCGGGCGCACCAGAACCTGGGGCGCCTGTTCAAGACGATCTCCACGACCCCCGGGTCCTTCACGGCCACGCTGCTCGGCGAGGAGGTCCTGGACTGGATGCAGCGGCTGACCTTCCCGGACGAGCGGGTGCAGCCGCTGATCCGGGGCGTCACGCGGATCCACGTCGTGGAGGAGGCCCGCCATGTGCGGTACGCCCGTGAGGAGCTGCGGCGCCAGATGGTGACGGCGCCGAAGTGGTCCCAGGAGTTCACCCGGGTCACTTCCGGCGAGTTCGCCCGCGTGTTCTCGGTCGCCTTCGTGAACCCCGAGGTCTACACGAACGTGGGCCTGGACAAGCGGGAGGCGATGGCGCAGGTCAAGGCGAGCGGCCACCGGCGTGAGGTGATGCAGACGGGGTCCAAGCGGCTCACGGACTTCCTGGACGACATCGGCGTGCTGCGCGGGGTCGGGCGGCGGCTGTGGAAGTCGTCCGGGCTGCTGGCCTGAAGCGCCGCCCCACGACCCCGGCGCCGGCCACCGGGGGCGTGCGTGCCGTACGGGGTGCGGGGTCAGCGATTACGCTGCGGTTCATGACCCCGCAGGCCCCCACCCCCGCCTACCGCAGACTCAGCGTCGAGGAACGCCGGGCCCAGCTCCTCGACGCCGCGCTGTCCCTGTTCGCGCACCGGGTGCCCGAGGACGTCTCGCTGGACGACGTGGCGGAGGCTGCCGGGGTCTCGCGCCCGCTGGTGTACCGGTACTTCCCCGGCGGCAAGCAGCAGCTGTACGAGGCCGCGCTGCGCTCCGCGGCGGAGGAGCTCCAGCACTGCTTCGACGAGCCCCGCGAGGGCCCGGTCAAGCCCCGTCTGGCCCGCGCCCTGGACCGCTACCTGACCTTCGTCGACGAGCACGACGCCGGTTTCAGCGCGCTGCTCCAGGGCGGCAGCGTGGTGGAGACGTCCCGGACGACCGCGATCGTGGACGGCGTGCGGCGGGCCGCGGCCGAGCACATCTTCCGGCACCTCGGCGTCGCCGCGCCGGGCCCGCGGCTGCGGATGACCGTACGGATGTGGATCACGGCCGTGGAGGCCGCCTCGCTGATCTGGCTGGACGAGGAGAAGCAGCCGCCCGTCGGCGAGTTGCGGGACTGGCTGGTGGAGCAGTTCGTGGCGGTGATGACGGTGACCGCGGCCCGGGACGCCCAGACCGCGGCGCTGGTGGCCGCCCTGGCGTCGGCGGATGGCTGACACTGGTGCCGTGAAGAGTCAGGACACCCCCTTCGAGGGCGGGCCCATGGACGGCCGGGTGCTGCCCGTGCTGGTCGGGCCCACCGGCCACCCGCCCAAGACGTACCGCATCCCGGTCCCGGACGCCGCGGGCGGGCCGCCCACCGTGCTCGTCTACCGCCGGGTGCCCCGCGGTCACAGCAGGCGGCTGGGGATCACCCAGGGCTGGAAGTACCTGTTCGACCCGGCGGGCGGCCGGGGTGGGCGCCCGCGGTGGCCGTGGTCGAAGCCGCGTCCGTCGGGGGGCAGCCAACCGGACACCACGGCCGGCCGCAGCCCGGGTGACACTCAGGAGTGACCGTGTTGAGCCGTTTCGCGTACATCTGACCTAAAGTCATCTCATCCGTCGCATGCTCACGGTGCGGAGCGGAAGGCCCGCTTGCGCAGCGGAGGTGATGACGTGTCAAGAAGCGTGCCGCGTCTGGTGTGCGTCGCGGCGGTGGCGGCCCAGGCCGCCCTCGTCCCGGTGTCGGCCACGGCCGCGCCGCAGCCGCCGAATGCCGGACAGCGTTCTGCGGCGGCGATGCTGACGGACTTTCAGCGGCTCTACGGGCAGGCCGAGAAGGCCGCCCGGACCTACCGCACCACCGCCGGGCAGCTGGCGAAAGAGCGCGCCAGGGCCGACCGGCTGGACGCCGCGCTGACGCGCGCCCGGCGCTCCCTGCACGACAGCCGCGGGGCGGCCGGACGGCTCGCCCGGCAGCAGTACCAGGGCACCACTGGTCTCTCCCCCTACCTACGGCTGCTGCTGGCGCGCGATCCGCAGCACGCGCTGGAGGAGGGGCATGTGATCGGGCAGCTGGCGCGGGAGCGGGCCGGGACGGTGGGCCGGCTGACCGCCGACGAGAAACGGGCGGACGACCTGGCCGCCCAGGCGCGCAAGGCGCTCGCCGCGCGGACCGCCCTGGCGACGCGGCAGCAGAAGGCCCGGGACGAGGTGCGCAACCGGCTGCACGACGTCGAGAAGCTGCTGGCCTCGCTCACCGCCGAACAGCTCAAGGCGCTGGCCGAGTCCGAGGCGAACGGGGTCACCGCGGCGCAGCAGAGGCTGCTGGCGTCCGGCGCGCTCGGCGCCGACACCCCGCCGAGCCAGGAGGGCGAGCAGGCCGTGCGCTACGCGGTGCGCCAGCTCGGCAAGCCGTACCAGTGGGGCGCGGCGGGACCCTCGGCGTACGACTGCTCGGGGCTGACCTCACGGGCCTGGGGCGCCGCGGGCACCGCGATCCCGCGCACCAGCCAGGAGCAGTGGGCCCGCCTGAAGCGCATCCCGCTGACGGAGCTGCGGCCCGGCGACCTGGTGATCTACTTCCCCGAGGCCACGCACGTGGCGCTCTACCTCGGCGACGGCAGGGTGGTGCAGGCGCCGCGGCCCGGCACCAGGGTGAAGGTGTCGCCCGTCGCGGCCAATCCGGTGCTCGGGGCGGTGCGGCCCGACCCGGACGGGGAGCCCCTGCGGCGGTACGCGCCGCCGGAGCTCCCCGCGGATGCCCTGAAGGGGTCGGACCAGGGGTACTACGCGGCGCTCGCGCCGGAGACCTCCGCCAGGTAGGCCTGGGTCATGGCCGGGTCGTAGAAGAAGTTCTCGAAGTCGGCCGGGTCGTTGAAGGCGTTGGCGAAGCGGTCGGCGACCGGCTGGAGCTGGCCGGCGGCGCCGATGAGGTTGAGGATGTGCTCGGGCGGCGGGGCGAGCATCGCGTTCGTCCACTTGGTGACGTGCTGGGCGGTGGCCCAGTAGCGGTCGAAGGTGCGCTGCATCCACTCCTCGTCGAAGGGCTTGTCGCCCTGTTCGAGGATGGAGGCGAGGTAGGCGGCCGCGCACTTGGACGCCGAGTTGGAGCCCTGGCCGGTGATCGGGTCGTTGGCGACGACGACGTCCGCGACGCCGAGGACCAGGCCGCCGCCGGGCAGCCGGCCGATCGGCTTGCGCACGGTCGGGGCGTAGCGGCCGGCGAGCGTGCCGCCCGCGTCGGTCAGCTCGACCTTGGTGGCCCGCGCGTACTCCCAGGGCAGGAACTTCTCCATGAGCCGCAGGGTCAGGGAGAGGTGCTCGGCCGGGTCCTTGACGCCGTTGAAGACGTCGAGCGGGCCGCCGGGGATGCCCTCCCAGAAGAGGATGTCGGCGCGGCCGGAGACGGTGTACGTCGGCATCACGAACATCTCGCCGACTCCGGGGACCAGGTTGCAGCGGACCGCGTCGAACTCCGGGTGCTCCGGGCGCGGTCCCAGCCCGTGCACGTAGGACACCGCGAGGGCGCGCTGCGGCTCGCTGTACGGGGAGCGGGAGGCGTCGCGCTCGAACATCGACACCAGCTCGCCCTTGCCCGCCGAGACGAGGACGAGGTCGTAGGCGCGGGCGAAGTAGTCGAGGTCGCCGACGGCCGCGCCGTGGATGACGAGCTGGCCGCCGCGCTGCGCGAAGGTCTCCATCCAGCCGGCCATCTTCACCCGCTGGTCGACCGACTGCGCGTACCCGTCGAGCCGTCCCACCCAGTCGATCGCGCGCTGCGAGGGACCCGGGTCGAAGGAGCCGGGGGCGGCGACCGAGACGCCGAGCCCCTCGATCTTCGGGGCCTGGGACTCCCAGAAGTTCAGCTGCAGGTCGCGCTCGTGCTGCAGTGCCGTGTGGAACATGCACTGCGTCGACATGACGCGGCCGGCGCGGATCTCGTCCGCGGTCCGGTTGGACATCAGGGTGACCTCGTACCCGTGCGACTGGAGGCCGAGGGCGAGTTGGAGGCCGGACTGACCGGCCCCCACGACGAGTATCTTCCGCATGCGGGGGTGTCTCCTAAAGCTGACTTCCGGACTGCTCGGGGGGTTTCCCCGAGGGTGCTGCTCGGGGTCCTCGAGTCGGACTACTCGGGGGTTTCCTCGAGTGCGTGGGCGACGAGGGCCAGCAGGGTCTCTATGGCCGAGATGCGGCGCCGCGCGTCCATGATCATGACAGGTATGTGTGCGGGAATCGTGAGGGCCTCGCGCACGTCCTCCGCGTCGAACACCTCGGTGCCCTCGAAGTGATTGACCGCGACGACGTACGGCAGCCCGCAGCTCTCGAAGTAGTCGAGCGCCGGGAAGCAGTCCTTCAGGCGGCGTGTGTCGGCCAGCACGACGGCGCCGATCGCGCCGCGCACCAGGTCGTCCCACATGAACCAGAACCGCTGCTGGCCCGGCGTGCCGAACAGGTAGAGCACCAGGTCGTCGTCGAGCGTGATGCGGCCGAAGTCCATGGCCACGGTGGTGGTCTGCTTGCCCGGTGTGGCGGTGAGGTCGTCGGTCTCCTCGCTCGCCTCGGTCATCATCGCCTCGGTCTGCAGGGGCGTGATCTCCGAGACGGAGGTGACCAGCGTGGTCTTGCCGACGCCGAAGCCGCCGGCCACCACTATCTTCGTGGCGATCGGGGCGCGTGTGCGGTCCGTCTGCCACGGTTGCAGTTGCTCCTGCTCCCCCGGCACGGTGGGGAGCGGGGAGACGCCGACGGAGGCGGAGTCAGAGACGACGGAGTCCACTCAGCACCCTTTCCAGCAGTGCGCGGTCCGGCCGGCCCACGCCGTGCCCGGTACCGGTTCCGTATACACGGATCTTGCCCTGGTCCGCGAGGTCGCTCAGGAGCACACGGACCACGCCGAGCGGCATCTGCAGCAGCGCGGCGATCTCGGCCACCGTCCGCATGCGGCGGCAGAGTTCGACGATGGCCCGCATCTCCGGCATGACCCGGGTGGTGAGGGAACCATTCGTCAGTTCCTTGCGCTCCTCGGCGGCCTCCAGCTCGGCCGTGCTCGTCACGAAGGTCTCGACGAGCAGCACGTGACCGAAGCGGGTACGGCCGCCGGTGAGCGAATAGGGGCGGACGCGGGCGGGTTTGCGTTCCCCGCCGCGGACCGGAAGGTGATGTTTGGACGTACTGCTCATCGGGCGCTCCCCGCCGACTCGGACTCCAGGGATTTCCTCAGCTCGCTGCGGAGTTCGGGGGTCAGGACGTGTCCGGCACGGCCCACGAAGAGCGCCATGTGGTAGGCCACCACGCTCATGTCGCACTCCGCGGAGCCGTGCACGCCGAGCAGCGAGCCGTCACTGATCGCCATGACGAACAGGCTGCCCTCGTCCATGGCGACCATCGTGTGCCTGACCCGGCCGAACTTCATGAGCTTGGCCGCGCCGACGGTGAGGCTGCCGATGCCGGAGACGATCGTGGCGAGGTCCGCGGCGGAGCCGCGTGGCCCGCCGCGCCGCTCGCCGGGGGCCTGGCGGGCCTCGGCGTTGCGGCCGGGGTCGGACGAGAGCAGCAGCAGACCGTCGGAGGAGACCACCGCGACCGAGAGGATCCCGGGCACCTCCTCGACCAGGTTGCTCAACAGCCAGTGCAGGTTGCGGGCTTCACTGCTCAGTCCGAAGGTACTGGGCGCGGTCAACTGCTTGCCTCCTCGACTGTGCCCCCCGTGGCTTCTTCGACGTTTCCGTGTCGGTCCGGCCGCTGGGTTCCGGCGATCTCCGCCTCGACGTCGCGGTATCCGGCCTGCGCTCCCTGACGGAAGCCACCGAGGCGACGGCGGAGTGCCTCGGCGTCCACGGACCCGGTGCGCTGCCGCGGGGCCTGGGTGGGTGCGGTGATCTTCGGGGTGCGCTTGGGCAGGCCCTTGGCGGTGACCGGGTCCTCGGCCTCGTCCTCGGCGCGCTCGTGCACCTCGAAGTCGCCCGCGGCGGCGCGGGTGGGGCCGCCCGGTGCCGGGGGGGAGGTCTCGTGGGCGGGCGCGGCCGGGGTGTGCGGGGCGTTCCCGCCGGCGGCCGCGTGCGGTGCCGGCGCGGCGGCCGTGGTGGGGCGGGCATGGGCCGGAGCCGGGCCGGAGCCGGGCCGCACGGGCAGGGGGTCCGGCTCGGAGGCCTGCGCCGGGAGCGTCAGCTCCATGGTCGTCTCGGCGGGGGACTCCTCCGGCGCGATGCCGGGGGCGGGCGCCGCGGGAACGGCCTCGGCCGCGCCGTGGGGCGCCGCCGGCGCCTCGGCCGCGTCGGCGGTCCCGGCCGTGCCGGCCGCCTCCGCGGTCTCCGAGCGCTGCACCGCCTTCTCCGCCAGGGCCACCAGCGGGTCCTCGCCCTGCCCACGGCCGTACAGCACGTTGGAGTTGGCCTCGGCGTCAGCGCCCGGCAGCGAGTAGCTCTGGGCGCCCCCGGCCGCGGGCCGCGCCGACGGGGCCCCGACGGCGGGCGCGGCCGCCAGCAGGCTCCGCGGTACGACGACGACCACGGCGACGCCGCCCTGCTTCTGCTCGCGCAGCTGCACCCGTACACCGTGCCGGTGGGCGAGCCGGGCCACCACGTACAGCCCGAGGCCGAGGCCGTCCTCGTCCTCCTGGTCGTAGGACGCCCCGGGGTCGAACTCGGCGAGACGGGCGTTGAGGCGGGCCATCCGCTCGTCGGTCATGCCGATGCCCTCGTCCTGGACGGAGAGCATGATCTCCCCGTTCTCCAGGAGCCAGGCGGAGACCTCGACGGGCTGGTCGGGCGGCGAGAACGCGGTGGCGTTCTCCATCAGCTCGGCCAGCAGGTGGCTGAGGTCGTCGGCGGCGAAGCCGGCGATGTGGGCGTGCGGCGGCAGTGCGGCGATACGGACCCGCTCGTACCGCTCGATCTCACTGACCGCGGCGCGGACCACGTCGACGAGCGGGACCGGGCCGGCGCTCTGCTGGAGGTGCTCGGTCCCGGCGAGGACGAGGAGGTTCTCGCTGTGCCGGCGCATGACCGTGGCGAAGTGGTCGAGCTTGAAGAGGGTGGAGAGGCGCTCGGGGTCGTGCTCGCGCTCCTCCAGGCTCTCGATGACGCCGAGCTGCCGCTCGACCAGGCCGAGGGTGCGCAGTGCCAGGCTGACGAAGGTGCTGCCGATGCTGCCGCGCAGCCGCTCCAGCTGGGCGGCGGAGTCGGCGAGTTCGGCGCGCAGTTCCTCGCGGGCGTCGGCCATCGTCTGGCGCTGGCCGACCAGGTGCCTGCGGTCGGCCTCCAGGTGCTTGCGGTCGGACTCCAGGCCGGCGATGCGCTCGGCGAGGGCCACGGCGTGCGCGTGCAGCGCGTTGACCGAGCGGACGACCTGGGCGAACTCGTCGTTGCGGCCGGTGAACTTGAGGGGTTCCTCAGCCGCCGGGTCCACCGCGCCGGCCAGGCGGGCGGAGCCCAGGCGCAGCACCGCTAGCGGGCGCGTGAGGGTGCGGGCCAGTGCCGTGGCGATGGCTGTGGCGACCAGCAGCAGGGCGCCGAGGAGGGCGATCCGGATCTCCAGCGCGGTGACGTCGTCGTCGCGGAGCTGGGCCAGGTCCTTGGTGCGGTGGTCGTAGAGGGAGGACTCCGCGCCGCGCATCAGGTCCACCCGGGCGCTGAGCGCCGCGTCGGCCTTCTTCAGGCTGGTGGCGCGGTCGCGGTCGGAGAACGTGGGCTGGTCGGTGAGCTGGGCGAGGTACTTCGCCGCGCTGTTGACCTCGGGGCCGGTGACGGTCGAGTCGTACGCCGCTTTGGCCGCTTCGGGGGCGGTGTCGCGGAAGTCGGCGAGGGCGGCGTCGGAGCGCAGCCGGGCCTGCTGGGCGGCGGCGCTGAGGGCGTCGCGTTCCTTGGCGTCGGCCTCCGAGGCGGCCCCCGTGGTGGTGGGCAGTCCGGTGGCCGGGTCGATGACGGCCTGCGTGGAGTGCGGCACGCTGAGCGCGGCGAGCAGGAGGCCGCGGGCGGCGGCGGCCTGCTGGACGGCGGTGTCCAGCTCGGCGAGCGCGTACGCGCCGGAGCCGGCCCGCTGGGGCATCCGCTCGGCCAGCTCGGCAGGCAGCCGGTGCAGCTCGGTGATGGCGGCGGAGTAGGCCTGGTGGGTCTGCAGGGCGGTGCTCTGCCCGGTGAGCGCCGCGCGGCGCACGCCCGCGATGCCGTCGAGGTCGGAGCGCAGCCAGGCGGGGGTGTCGGGGTCGGCGCGCAGTTCCTCGACCTGCCGGTCGACGCGGGTGCTGCGCTGCTCGGAGGGCGCCTTGGCCTTGGGGCGGCCGGCGGCGACGTAGGAGGTGACCTCGTCGCGTTCGTCGGCCAGCGCGTGGGCGAGGGCGAGGGCGTCCTGGGTCCGTCCGGCGAGCGTCACCAGATTCTGGGAGTCGCTCACCTGCCCGGAGGCGGCCATCACCGACGGGGCGCCCGCCCCGGCGACGGCCGCGGCCACGACGGCGACGGCCGCGATGAGCCGGTTGCGCACGTGGGTGGGACGGCCCTTGCCGACGGGGGGCGTGGCGGGGGACTGCTGCGGGCCTCCCGCGGAGGTCGTGTGGTTGCCTGTGCGCCGAGGCCGCGTTTTCTGCACCGGTGCTCGCATTCCTGTGCTCGTGTACTCATGGGCCCGGGTGGCGCCCCGTCAATTGGTGCGACTGGTGCGTACACCCTCCCCCGAGCTCCCGACTTCGCGCGAGCAGGGGGACCTCCGTCGGTTTCCGACCCTCCCAGTGCCGGTGGGCAGTGGTCCCGCATCGTCCGACCGGCCACCCGAAGGAGTGAACATCGGAGGGGAGTTGGCGGGCAAGTTCCCCAGACGGGCGTGACAGCCCTGCGCGGCGGGCCGGTTGGACGTGCGGGGCAGGCTTTGGCAGTATTCGCCACCACGCCTTCCCGGAGTGATCCATTCCAACCCAAAACAGGCGTGTGACCTGCGATGGCGCGTACATTCCGGGGCGGTTGCCAGCCTTTCGCAAACCTTGTGAAGGCCTCGTGCAGACTGGCCGGATGCGTACTGAAGTCGTTTCGGAGCCCGGTCTGCCGGATCGTCCCAACGAGGACTTCGCGAGTGTCGGCCTGCCCGCTTCCGGGCAGGGTGGCTGCCTCGTGGTTCTGGACGGGGTGACCCCGCCCGGAACGGGGACGGGGTGTCTGCATTCGGTCCCCTGGTTCACCGCCCGGCTCGGCGGGGCGCTGACCGAACTGACCGTTTCCTGCGGAGATCTGACTCTGCCGGAGATCCTCACGCGGGCAGTCTCGCGGGTCGCCGGGGCCCACGCGGACACCTGTGACCTTTCTCACCCGCGCACCCCGCAGGCGACCGTGGTTGTCGCCCGCTGGTCGCCGGAGGCGGTGGAATACCTGGTCCTGTCGGACTCGGCGCTCCTGGTGGAAGCGTCGGACGGCACCGTCACCCCCCTCCTGGACGACCGCCTGGCCCGGCTGCCCCCGGCCTCGCTGGCCACCGACGCGCTCGTCGACTCCACGGTGCGCAACAAGGAGGGCGGCTTCTTCACCGCGGCCGCGGACCCCTCGGTGGCGGCCCGCGCCGTGACGGGCACCCTCCCGCGCTCCGGCATCCGCTCACTGACGGCTCTGACGGACGGCGCGGCCCGCTGGGTGGAGAAGTTCCACGAGGGGGACTGGACGCAGTGCGTGGCCCTCGTGCGCAAGGAGGGGGCCCACGCGCTCGTGGACCGCGTCCGCTCCCTGGAGAGGGCCGACCGCGAGGAGCGCGCCCGCCTGGGCCGCAGCAAGACGCACGACGACGCGACGGTGGTGTTCGCGGAGCTGCCCCGGGCTACTTCTCCATGACGTCGTTCAGTTCGTGCAGGAGGCGGGCGAGTTCGGAGACCTCGCGGCGGTTCCAGTGGGCGAGCTGGCTGACGTAGCGAGCCCGGCGGGCCTCGCGGACCCGGCCGACGCGGCCGCGGCCCTCGTCGGTGAGGGCGACGAGCCAGGCGCGCCCGTCCGCCGGGTCCGGTTCCCGGGCGACCAGGCCGAGTTCCTCCAGGGCGCGCAACTGGCGGGACATGGTGGCCTTGCCGACGCCGATGTAGGCCGCGAGGTCGGTGGCGCGCTGGCCGCCGCACTCGTCGAGCCGGACGAGCAGGCCGTAGGCGGAGGACTCCAGGTCGGGGTGGACCTCGCGGGCCATCTCACCCTGGTTGGCGCGGGCGCGCCGCAGCAGCACCGTCAGTTCCCGCTCCAGGGAGAGGAACTCGCGCTCCACACCGCCGGGCGCCGCGTCGGGCGCGCCACCCCGGTCTCCGTCGCCGTTCGCCTCTTCGTGCACGTCAGCCCCGCCTCGTTCTCCCGGTTCCCGGTGTCTTCCCGGGGGTGAAAGTTTCCGCCCGCCGCCGCCGTCGTCGCAGCTCCGCAAGTATTTCGCAGGCGTAGACCAACGGCAGCCCCCGGACCCCCTTCCCACCCCGGTTCTACGTGCGTAGCGTCCTCCGCAGGCAAGGAATGACATGCCCACGCCACCAACGAACGCCGGGCCCACGGCGGTTCGTTCTCCCCTTCCGGCCGGCATGTCTCGCGTTCTCCCCCACCGCGCACCACCGAGCCTCGGAGGCACGTCATGCCCGTGCACAGATCCGGAACGGCCCGCGTACGGCGGCTGACCGTCGCGGGAACCCTGATCGCCGCGTTCTCCCTGCTGTTCGCACTCCCCGCCTCGGCCGCCGGCCACCCCGCCCGGGGCTCCGCCCACATGGGCATGGGCGTCCTGGCGCACGACGGCCGGGACGGCGCCCCCGCACCCACCGCCGTCACGCAGACCGAGGGCGTCGACGTCGCCGGCTACCAGGGCAACGTCGACTGGCCGACCCTGTGGAACAGCGGCGTCCGGTGGGCCTACACGAAGGCGAGCGAGGGGACGTACTACACGAACCCCTACTTCACCCAGCAGTACAACGGCTCCTACGGCATCGGCATGATCCGCGGCGCCTACCACTTCGCCACCCCCGACACCACCAGCGGCGCCACCCAGGCCAACTACTTCGTCGACCACGGCGGCGGCTGGTCGCGGGACGGCATGACGCTGCCGGGCACCCTCGACATCGAGTGGAACCCGTACGGGGCCGCCTGCTACGGCAGGACGGCGAGCTCGATGGTCGGCTGGATCGCCGACTTCCTGAACACGTACAAGGCGCGCACCGGCCGGGACGCGGTGATCTACACGGCCACCAGCTGGTGGACCCAGTGCACCGGCAACTACGGCGGATTCGCCGCGAACAACCCCCTGTGGATCGCGCGGTACGCCTCGGATCCGGGGACGCTGCCGGCCGGTTGGGGCTACTACACCATGTGGCAGTACACCTCGTCCGGCCCGACGGTCGGCGACCACGACAGGTTCAACGGCGGGCTGGACCGGGTGCAGGCTCTCGCCAACGGCTGACCCGCCTCCCGGCGCACGGCGAAGGCCCGGGACTCCCTCACGGGACCCGGGCCTTGCCTCATCCGGCGGCCTCCGTCACGCGGCCACCGGAACCTCCGGCGCCGCCCCGCTCGACGCGGGCGCGAGCGCCAGCTCCAGGACCTGCCGGACGTCGGTCACGGCGTGGACGTCGAGCCGGTCCAGCACCTCGGCCGGGACGTCGTCCAGGTCGGCCTCGTTGCGCTTGGGGATGACGACGGTCCGCACCCCGGCGCGGTGGGCGGCCAGCAGCTTCTGCTTCACACCGCCGATCGGCAGGACCCGGCCGGTCAGCGAGATCTCGCCGGTCATCGCCACGTCCGTGCGGACCAGGCGCCCGGAGAGCAGCGACGCCAGCGCGGTGGTCATCGTGATGCCCGCGCTCGGGCCGTCCTTGGGGACCGCGCCCGCCGGGAAGTGGATGTGCACGCCCCGGTCCCGCAGGTCGCCCACCGGCAGTTCCAGTTCGGCGCCGTGGCTGCGCAGGAAGCTCAGGGCGATCTGCGCCGACTCCTTCATCACGTCGCCCAGCTGACCGGTCAGCGTCAGGCCCGCAGCCCCGGTCTCCGGGTCGGCCAGGGACGCCTCCACGAACAGGACGTCACCGCCGGCACCGGTGACCGCGAGGCCGGTCGCCACCCCGGGGACGGCGGTACGGCGCTCGGCCGGGTCCTGGGCGGACTCCGGCACATGGTGCGGCCGGCCGATCAGGGAGCGCAGATCGGCGTCGGTGACGGTGAACGGCAGCTCCCGCTCGCCCAGTTCGTGCCGGGCCGCCACCTTGCGCAGCAGCCGCGCGACCGACCGCTCCAGGGCCCGCACGCCCGCCTCGCGGGTGTACTCGCCGGCCAGCCTGCGCAGCGCACCCTCCTCGATCGTCACCTCGCCCTCGTGCAGGCCCGCCCGCTCCAGCTGGCGCGGAAGCAGGTGGTCGCGCGCGATGACGACCTTCTCGTCCTCGGTGTAGCCGTCCAGCCGGACGATCTCCATCCGGTCGGCCAGCGCCTCCGGGATGGCCTCCAGCACGTTGGCGGTCGCGAGGAACACGACGTCGGACAGGTCGAGTTCGACCTCCAGGTAGTGGTCGCGGAAGGTGTGGTTCTGCGCCGGGTCCAGGACCTCCAGCAGGGCCGCTGCCGGGTCGCCGCGGAAGTCCGAGCCGACCTTGTCGATCTCGTCGAGCAGCACGACCGGGTTCATCGACCCGGCCTCCTTGATCGCGCGGACGATCCGGCCGGGCAGCGCGCCGACGTACGTACGCCGGTGGCCGCGGATCTCGGCCTCGTCGCGGACGCCGCCGAGGGCGACACGGACGAACCGGCGCCCCATGGCGTGCGCGACCGACTCGCCGAGCGAGGTCTTGCCGACGCCGGGCGGCCCGACGAGCGCGAGCACGGCGCCACCGCGCCGCCCGCCGACCACGCCGAGACCGCGGTCGACGCGCCTCTTGCGCACCGCGAGGTACTCGGTGATCCGCTCCTTGACGTCGTCCAGACCCGCGTGCTCCGCGTCCAGCACCGCCTTGGCGCCCCGGATGTCGTAGGCGTCCTCGGTCCGCTCGTTCCACGGCAGTTCGAGGATCGTGTCGAGCCAGGTACGGATCCAGGAGCCCTCGGGCGACTGGTCGGACGCCCGCTCCAGCTTGTCGACCTCCTTCAGGGCCGCCTCGCGGACCTTCTCGGGCAGGTCGGCGGCCTCCACCCGGGCGCGGTAGTCGTCGGACTCCTCACCGTCCGGCTCGCCGTTCAGCTCGCGCAGCTCCTTGCGGACGGCCTCCAGCTGACGGCGGAGCAGGAACTCGCGCTGCTGCCTGTCGACGCCCTCCTGGACGTCCTTGGCGATGGTCTCGGCGACGTCCTGCTCGGCGAGGTGGTCCCGCAGCTGCCGCGTGGCGAGCCTCAGCCGGGCCACCGGGTCGGCGGTCTCCAGGAGCTCGAGCTTCTGGTCGGTGGTGAGGAAGGGCGAGTAGCCGGAGTTGTCGGCGAGGGCGGAGACGTCGTCGATGGCCTGGACCCGGTCGACGACCTGCCAGGCGCCGCGCTTCTTCAGCCAGCTGGTGGCGAGGGCCTTGTACTCCTTGACCAGTTCCACGACCTGGCCGGGGTAGGGGTCTCCCCCGTTGGAACGGAGTGGAGAACCCGGGGAAGTGTCCGGCGCGGTCTCCTCGACCGCCGTCCCCTCGACCCACAGCGCCGCGCCGGGGCCGGTGGTCCCGGCGCCGATCCGCACCCGCCCGCGACCGCGGACCAGCGCACCCGGGTCGCCGTCGGCCAGCCTGCCGACCTGCTCGACGGTGCCCAGCACGCCGGTCCTCGCGTACGTCCCCTCGATGCGCGGCACCAGCAGGACCCTGGGCTTGCCCGGCTCCGACCGGGCGGCGGCCTGGGCGGCCTCCACCGCGGCCCGCACTTCGGCGTCGCTCAGGTCCAGCGGGACCACCATGCCAGGCAGCACGACCTCGTCGTCGAGCGGCAGCACGGGCAGGGTGAGCGGTGTGAACGCCGTGGACTCAGCAGCCATGATCTCCCCTTCGGCAGTCAAGTTGAGCTATGCCGACTCAATGCTGGGGAGCTCGTCATTGTTCCCAGACGCCCGTTCGCTCTGAGCGATCAAGGGAAAGCCGCGCCGTTCGCGCCTTCTTCGCGGCACGCAGGAGCGCACGAGAGGGGGAGTCGAGGCGCTACGGGGTGGGGCGCGGGGCTCACGCGCCGGCGCGGACGCCGGCCGTGGCGCCCTGGTGCCCTGGTGCCCTGGTGCCCTGACGCCCTACGTCGGCTCAGGCCGTGGCGGCGGCCGGGCTCTGGACGCGCGCCCGCGCCCAGCGGCGAACGACCGGCCAGCTCGCCGCGCCGAGGCCCACGGAGATCAGATGCCCCGAGCTCGTCATCGGGTCGGTGTACGCGATCAGGTCCGGGACCTGCATTCCGAGGAACCCGAGGAGCAGCGGCCACCGCAGCCAGGGAGCGAGCAGGCCCGACAGTGCGCCGACACCGGCGGCGACGCCGAAGCTGATGCCGTAGTCCAGGCGGTGCAGCGAACTGTCGGGCAGCAGGCCCCCGAGCACCGCGAGCCCGACGGGGACCTCGGTCGCGAGGGTCGCCAGCACATGTCCGAACAGGAAGACGCCCGCCGTGCGCAGACCCCCCACCCGGCGTTCCAGCGCGGTGAGCACCAGCAGGAAGCACAGCGCGTACGGCGAGGCGATCCCACCCGCTACCCAGAGCGCGCTGCTCGTGAGCACCAGCAGGGGCGTCCGCACGAGGTGGGCGACATCCGTGCTGGAGCCCTGGTACAGGACGTTCATCAGGGCGGGGTCCACACAGCGGGCGACGAGCGAGGTGACGGCCAGCACGGCCGCGTAGCCGAAGGTGAAGGGGGTGCCGGTGGGGTCCGGCAGCAGACGCCAGGGGCGCAGCGCGCGACGGGTGCCGGCGAATCCGCCGGGCCCGCGCCGCCCGTCGAGGCGCGCCGCCGGCGTGATGTGTGCGGTCCCCCGGGTCCCCTCGGTCTCCGGCGGGGCGGCCGTGCCGACGGCCCCGTCCGTGCCGGCGTCCGGCACCCGGCCCCGCTGTCGCGGCATTCCGTCGAGCAGATGCGCGACCTGCGCGAGCCCCGGGTCCGCGTCGACGGCCGCGCCCGCGCGCGCACCGGCGCCCGCGTCCCGGTCCGCGCTCTTTCCCGGCGCGAGCGGAGGGGCCCCGTTCGCCCCGGCCGCGGGAGGAACGCCCGAAGACGCCGAAGAGGCCGCACCGTCAGTCGTCGCAGTCCGTTCCACGCCGAGGCGCTCCTTCCGTCACGCCCCACCCTTGGCGCCCCACCGGCCACTGTCTATGACCGACGCCACCTGAACGCCGATTCACAGCAACTTCTGACCTTGCTCCGGCGTCCGGCCCCTCTGCTTCGACACCACCCCCCGGGCACCGGTAATTCAGGTGGCGGCAAAGCCCCGTTGGGGCAGGATGGCCTCATGACCGCCTCGTACGACTCGCCCGTGGTGCTGGACCGCCGCGAGGGCCCCCACGGCGAGGTCGTGCTGCGCCGGCACGGCGCGCTGCTGCAGATCATCGCCAACGGCTGCTTCCTGATGGACACCTCCGACGGCCGCTCCGAACGCCTGCTCGTCGACGCCGCGCTCGCCGCCCTGGACGGACGCCCGGCACCGGACGTACTGATCGGCGGCCTGGGCGTCGGCTTCTCCCTGGCGCACGCGGCCGCCGACCCCCGGTGGGGGCGGATCACCGTCGTCGAACGCGAGCGCGCCGTCGTCGACTGGCACCGCGGCGGCCCGCTCGCCGCCCTGACCGCCGAGGCCCTCGCCGATCCGCGGACGGAGGTCGTCGAAAGTGATCTGGTTCACTACGTCAATGAGACATCCGCCACATTCGACGCCCTGTGCCTCGACATCGACAACGGCCCCGGCTGGACGGTCACCGAGGGCAACGAGGGGCTCTACGCACCCGCCGGACTGGGAAGCTGCGCAAGGGTGTTGAGGCCCGGCGGAGTGCTCGCGGTGTGGTCCGCCCAGCCCTCTCCGGATTTTGAAGGAAGCTTGCGGAATGTCGGATTCCAGCAGGTGCGCACCGAAGAGATCCCCGTTGCCCGGGGCGTTCCGGACGTCGTCCACCTCGCCGTCCGACCTGGATAGCAATGCCGAGGTGACTCCCCGTACGCTGCTTTCCTGACGCCGATCATTCAAGCGTCAATCGCAGTCATGGGATCACCCCACGGATTCCGGAAAGCACACCCCAGGGGCGGGCGATGGAGCAGACACACACCGCGCACAACGGCACGACGGCGACCCCCGGCGCACAGCGTCGCGTTCTGGTCGTCGAGGACGACCCGACCATCGTGGACGCCATCGCCACCCGTCTGCGCGCCGAGGGATTCCTCGTGCAAACCGCGGGCGACGGCCCGTCCGCCGTCGACACCGCCGAGGCCTGGCAGCCCGACCTGCTGATCCTCGACATCATGCTGCCCGGCTTCGACGGCCTGGAGGTCTGCCGCCGGGTGCAGGCCCAGCGCCCGGTGCCGGTGATGATGCTCACCGCGCGGGACGACGAGACCGACATGCTGGTCGGGCTCGGGGTCGGCGCGGACGACTACATGACCAAGCCGTTCTCTATGCGGGAGCTGGCCGCGCGGGTGCACGTGCTGCTGCGCCGGGTGGAGCGGGCGGCGATCGCCGCGACCACCCCGCGCTCGGGCATCCTGCGCCTGGGCGAGCTGGAGATCGACCACGCGCAGCGCCGGGTGCGGGTGCGCAGCGAGGACGTCCACCTCACGCCCACCGAGTTCGACCTGCTCGTGTGCCTGGCGAACACCCCGCGCGCGGTGCTCTCGCGCGAGCAGCTGCTCGCGGAGGTGTGGGACTGGGCGGACGCCTCCGGCACCCGGACGGTCGACAGCCACATCAAGGCGCTGCGCCGGAAGATCGGCGCCGAGCGGATCCGCACGGTGCACGGGGTGGGCTACGCCCTGGAGACGCCGACGCCATGAGCGGGGGGCCGGCGACACGGAGAGGCCCCGGGGAGGAACCCTGGGGCGGCGTACGCCCGTTCTCGATCAAGACCAAGCTCGGCGCGCTGGTCGTCATCGCGGTGCTGATCACCACCGGTCTGTCGATGATCGCGGTGCACACCAAGACCGAGCTGCGCTTCATCATGGTCTTCTCGATGATCGCCACCCTGCTCATCACGCAGTTCGTGGCGCACTCGCTCACCGCGCCGCTGGACGAGATGAACACGGTGGCCCGCTCCATCTCGCACGGCGACTACACCCGCCGGGTGCGCGAGAACCGCCGGGACGAGCTGGGCGACCTCGCCCAGACGATCAACCTCATGGCCGACGAGCTGGCGGCCCAGGACAGCGCCCGCAAGGAACTGGTGGCCAACGTCTCCCACGAGCTGCGCACGCCCATCGCGGGCCTGCGCGCGGTGCTGGAGAACATCGTGGACGGGTTCACCGAGGCCGACCCCGAGACCATGCGCACGGCCCTGAAGCAGACCGAGCGGCTGGGCCGGCTGGTGGAGACGCTGCTGGACCTCTCCCGGCTGGACAACGGGGTCGTACCGCTGAAGAAGCGGCGGTTCGAGGTGTGGCCGTATCTGTCGGGCGTGCTGAAGGAGGCCAACATGGTGGCCTCCGCGCGCGCGGGCATCGCCTCCGGCTCCGGCAGCCACACGCGTACCGACGTCCATCTGCACCTCGACGTCACCCCGCCGGAGCTGAGCGCGCACGCGGACCCCGAGCGCATCCACCAGGTGGTCGCCAACCTGATCGACAACGCGGTCAAGCACAGCCCGCCGCACGGCCGGGTGACGGTGAGGGCGCGGCGCGGGCCGCAGCCGGAGTCCCTGGAGCTGGAGGTGCTCGACGAGGGGCCCGGTATTCCGCGCTCCGAGTGGCACCGCGTCTTCGAGCGCTTCAACCGGGGCGCGGTGAGGCGTCCGCACGGCCCCGGCAGCGACGGCGGCACCGGTCTCGGACTGGCGATCGCCCGCTGGGCGGTGGATCTGCACGGCGGCCGGATCGGTGTGGCCGAATCCGAGCGTGGCTGCCGGATCCAGGTCACCCTTCCGGGGCTCCCCACGGGGTCGAGTTGACGTAGGGTTCGAACCGGAACCTCAAGATCCACCAGGGTCGCCGCAGGCGGACACGTGTGATCAGGCAGAGGATCGCCGGGGACCGCGCCCTTCCATGGGCCGGACCCGGGTTGCGCCTTCCCTTTCATAGCGGAACCACGCTTGTTTCCCGCCATTTCAAGCCCCGAAACACGGCTTTCAATGTGACTTACGCGACGATGAACGGGCCCGACCTGACCTTCACGGTCTTGGGGGCGTAGCCTTTATTTCCGCTGTCCATCACCTTGTGAAGCGGAAGAGGGCGGTTGCCGCCGTGTCGCCACAGTCCCCCAGTAACTCGAGCTCCCCCAGCCTCCGGCCGGGCGGTGCCCCCACGACCGACGACCAAGCCGGGAAGAACCCCGCTGCCGCGTTCGGTCCCAACGAGTGGCTCGTCGACGAGATCTATCAGCAGTACCTCCAGGACCCGAACTCCGTAGACCGCGCCTGGTGGGACTTCTTCGCCGACTACAAGCCCGGGGCCGCTGCCGCCGGCTCTTCGGCGCCCGCCGGTACGGGCACTGCGGCCGCGGGGGCCGCAGAGACCGCCACCCCGGCTCAGGCGGCGCCCGCTCCGGCTGCCCCGGCCCAGCCCGCGGCCCCCGCCGCGCAGGCACCGGCCGCTCCCCGGCCCGCCGCCGCGGCTCCGGCCCAGGCTCCGGCCCCGGCGAAGCCCGCCGCGCAGGCCCCGGCGCCCGCGCGGGCCGCCGCCAAGCCGCAGGCCAAGGCCACGCCCGCCGCCGAGGCGCCCGACGGTCCCGAGTTCGTGACGCTGCGCGGCCCGTCCGCCGCGGTCGCCAAGAACATGAACGCCTCCCTGGAACTGCCCACGGCCACCTCCGTGCGCGCGGTCCCGGTGAAGCTGCTGTTCGACAACCGCATCGTCATCAACAACCACCTCAAGCGGGCCCGCGGCGGGAAGATCTCCTTCACGCACCTGATCGGCTACGCGATGGTCCAGGCCATCAAGGCCATGCCGTCGATGAACTGGTCGTTCGGCGAGAAGGACGGCAAGCCGACCCTCGTCAAGCCGGCCCACGTCAACCTCGGCCTCGCGATCGACCTGGTCAAGCCCAACGGCGACCGCCAGCTCGTCGTCGCGGCGATCAAGAAGGCCGAGACGCTGAACTTCTTCGAGTTCTGGCAGGCCTACGAGGACATCGTCCGCCGCGCCCGCGACGGCAAGCTGACGATGGACGACTTCACCGGCGTCACGGTCTCCCTCACCAACCCCGGCGGCCTCGGCACGGTCCACTCGGTGCCGCGTCTGATGCCCGGCCAGTCCGTGATCATGGGCGTCGGCTCCATGGACTACCCGGCGGAGTTCCAGGGCACCAGCCAGGACACGCTCAACAAGCTCGGCATCTCGAAGGTCATGACGCTCACGTCGACCTACGACCACCGGGTGATCCAGGGCGCCGCCTCCGGCGAGTTCCTCCGCCAGGTCGCGAACCTGCTGCTCGGCGAGAACGACTTCTACGACGGCATCTTCGAGTCGCTGCGCATCCCCTACGAGCCGGTCCGCTGGCTCAAGGACATCGACGCCAGCCACGACGACGACGTCACCAAGGCCGCCCGCGTCTTCGAGCTGATCCACTCCTACCGGGTCCGCGGCCACGTCATGGCCGACACCGACCCGCTGGAGTACCAGCAGCGCAAGCACCCCGACCTGGACATCACCGAGCACGGCCTCACCCTGTGGGACCTGGAGCGCGAGTTCGCCGTCGGCGGCTTCGCCGGCAAGTCGATGATGAAGCTGCGCGACATCCTCGGCGTGCTGCGCGACTCGTACTGCCGCACCACCGGCATCGAGTACATGCACATCCAGGACCCCAAGCAGCGCAAGTGGATCCAGGACCGCGTCGAGCGCCCGCACTCCAAGCCGGAGCGCGAGGAGCAGCTGCGCATCCTGCGCCGGCTGAACGCGGCGGAGGCCTTCGAGACCTTCCTGCAGACCAAGTACGTCGGCCAGAAGCGCTTCTCCCTGGAGGGCGGCGAGTCGGTCATCCCGCTGCTCGACGCGGTGATCGACAGCGCGGCCGAGTCGCGCCTGGACGAGGTCGTCATCGGCATGGCCCACCGCGGCCGCCTGAACGTGCTCGCCAACATCGTGGGCAAGTCGTACGCGCAGATCTTCCGCGAGTTCGAGGGCAACCTCGACCCGAAGTCGATGCACGGCTCCGGCGACGTGAAGTACCACCTGGGCGCCGAGGGCACCTTCACCGGCCTGGACGGCGAGCAGATCAAGGTCTCCCTGGTCGCGAACCCCTCCCACCTGGAGGCGGTGGACCCGGTCCTGGAGGGCGTCGCCCGCGCCAAGCAGGACATCATCAACAAGGGCGGCACGGACTTCACCGTCCTGCCGGTGGCGATCCACGGCGACGCGGCCTTCGCGGGCCAGGGCGTGGTGGCCGAGACCCTGAACATGTCGCAGCTGCGCGGCTACCGCACCGGCGGCACGGTCCACATCGTCATCAACAACCAGGTCGGCTTCACCGCGGCCCCGGAGTCCTCGCGTTCCTCCATGTACGCCACGGACGTGGCCCGCATGATCGAGGCCCCGATCTTCCACGTGAACGGCGACGACCCGGAGGCCGTGGTCCGCGTCGCGCGGCTCGCCTTCGAGTTCCGCCAGGCGTTCAACAAGGACGTGGTGATCGACCTCATCTGCTACCGCCGCCGCGGTCACAACGAGTCGGACAACCCGGCCTTCACGCAGCCGCTGATGTACGACCTGATCGACAAGAAGCGCTCGGTGCGCAAGCTCTACACCGAGTCCCTCATCGGTCGCGGCGACATCACCCTGGAAGAGGCCGAGCAGGCGCTGCAGGACTACCAGGGCCAGCTGGAGAAGGTCTTCACCGAGGTCCGCGAGGCCACCTCGCAGCCTGCCGCCTCGCCCGCGCCGGAGCCGCTGGACGGCTTCCCGGTCGCCGTCCCGACCGCCGTCTCCACGGAGGTCGTCAAGCGCATCGCCGAGTCCCAGGTCAACGTCCCCGACCACATCACCGTCCACCCGCGTCTGCTCCCGCAGCTGCAGCGCCGGGCGTCCATGGTCGAGGACGGCACGATCGACTGGGGCATGGGCGAGACCCTGGCCATCGGCTCGCTGCTCCTGGAGGGCGTCCCGGTCCGGCTGTCCGGCCAGGACTCCCGCCGCGGCACCTTCGGCCAGCGCCACGCGGTGATCATCGACCGCAACACCGGCGAGGACTTCACCCCGCTGCTGTACCTGTCCGAGGACCAGGCCCGCTACAACGTCTACGACTCGCTGCTCAGCGAGTACGCGGCGATGGGCTTCGAGTACGGCTACTCGCTGGCCCGCCCGGACGCGCTGGTCATGTGGGAGGCGCAGTTCGGCGACTTCGTCAACGGCGCCCAGACGGTCGTGGACGAGTTCATCTCCTCGGCGGAGCAGAAGTGGGGCCAGACCTCCGGCGTCACCCTGCTCCTCCCGCACGGCTACGAGGGCCAGGGCCCGGACCACTCCTCGGCCCGCCCGGAGCGCTTCCTCCAGCTGTGCGCGCAGAACAACATGACGGTCGCGATGCCGACCTCGCCGGCGAACTACTTCCACCTGCTGCGGTGGCAGGTGCACAACCCGCACCACAAGCCGCTGATCGTCTTCACCCCGAAGTCGATGCTGCGTCTGAAGGCCGCGGCCTCGACCGCGGAGGAGTTCACCACCGGCGAGTTCCGCCCGGTCATCGGCGACGCCACGGTGGACCCGGCCGCGGTCCGCAGGGTCGTCTTCTGCGCCGGCAAGGTCTACTACGACCTGGAGGCCGAGCGGCAGAAGCGCGGCGTGACGGACACCGCGATCATCCGCATCGAGCGCCTGTACCCGCTGCCGGGTGCCGAGCTCCAGGCGGAGATCAAGAAGTACCCGAACGCCGAGAAGTACCTGTGGGTCCAGGAGGAGCCGGCGAACCAGGGTGCGTGGCCGTTCATCGCCCTGAACCTCATCGACCACCTGGACCTGGCCGTCGGCGCGGACATCCCGCCGGGTGAGCGCCTGCGCCGCATCTCGCGCCCGCACGGCTCCTCCCCCGCCGTGGGCTCCGCCAAGCGGCACCAGGCGGAGCAGGAGCAGCTGGTCCGCGAGGTCTTCGAGGCCTGACCGGCCGATCCTGCGCACCACCGGCCTGACGGCACAGGGCCCGGCCCCGAGTTTCCCGCTCGGGGCCGGGCCCTTCGGCGTGTCCGGGGCGCCTAACCTGGAGGGGTACGACCCGAGGCCCGCGGGCCCAGCATCAGGAGAGCACCCGTGTACTTCACCGACCGAGGCATCGAGGAACTCGAGAAGCGGCGCGGCGAGGAGGAGATCACCTTCGAGTGGCTCGCCGAACAGCTGCGGACGTTCGTCGACCTGAACCCCGACTTCGAGGTGCCGGTGGAGCGACTGGCGACGTGGCTGGCCCGGCTGGACGACGAGGACGACGAGTAGGGGACCTGGGGCTCCTCTTCGGGGGTCGGGCGGGGGTTCTGCGGGGCCGCGGGTTCTGCGGGGCCGCGGGTTCTGGGTTCCCGCAGGCAGGTTCTGCGTGTCCTCGTGTTCCGCGTGTTCCGTGGGGGCGCGCGTTTCTTGGGGTCCGATTCATGCCGTATGTCGTCACCGCATCGGGTGTCTTGACTTTCCCTGGCCGCGATATATCGTGAATAGCGGAAGACGCGATATGGCGTGTCCTGTCAATGTCCGGCCCTGTCCCGGCCCGGCGGTTGCGCGCGGTCCGGCCCGTCCCAGGAGGTCAGCACCATGCCCGAGTGGTCCGTCGGCGAGCCCGGGAAGCTCACCTTCGACGAGCCCGTGTCCGAGCTCCACGTCCGCATCGTCAACGGCGCGGTGAACGTCGTGGGCACGGACGAGGGTTCCGCCCGGCTGGAGGTCTCGGAGATCGAGGGCCCGCCCCTGATCGTCACCCAGCAGGGCGGCACCCTCACGGTCGCCTACGAGGACCTGCCGTGGAAGGGCTTCCTCAAGTGGCTCGACCGCAAGGGCTGGCGGCGCAGTGCCGTGGTGTCCCTGGCGGTTCCGGCGCAGGCGCGCGTCGAACTCGGGGTGGTCGGTGCCGCGGCGACGGTCTCCGGGCTGGACGGACACGCGGAGGTGAAGGGCGTCTCCGGCGACACCACCCTGGTGGGACTCACCGGCCCGGTGCGGGCGGACACCGTGTCGGGCAGCGTGGAGGCGCAGGCCCTCTCGGGCGACCTGCGGTTCAACTCGGTCTCCGGAGACCTGACCGTGGTCGAGGGCGCGGGCTCCTCGGTGAAGGCCGACTCGGTGAGCGGGTCCATGATCGTGGACCTCGACCCGGCGGGCCGCCCCACCGACATCAGCCTGACCAACGTCTCCGGGGAGATCGCCATCCGTCTGCCCCACCCGGCGGACACTCGGGTGGAGGCGAACACCGCGAGCGGGACGGTGTCCAACGCCTTCGAGGACCTCCGGGTCAGCGGCCAGTGGGGCGCGAAGCGCATCACCGGCCGCCTCGGCACGGGGCACGGCCGGCTGAAGGCGACCACCGTCTCCGGCTCGATCGCGCTGCTGCGGCGCCCGCCGGCGGAGGACGAGCCGTGGGAGTCGGAGCACCTCCGCCCGACCGACGCCCCGCGCGAGGGCACGACCGACGGTACGACCCACAAGAAGGTGCTCTGAGATGCCCCCCGTCTTCGCCCACGGCCGCCTGCGTCTGTATCTGCTCAAGCTGCTCGACGAGGCCCCGCGCCACGGCTACGAGGTGATCCGCCTGCTGGAGGAGCGCTTCCAGGGGCTGTACGCGCCGTCGGCGGGAACCGTGTACCCGCGCCTGGCCAAGCTGGAGGCCGAGGGCCTGGTCACCCACACCACCGAGGGCGGCCGCAAGGTGTACGCGATCACGGACGCGGGCCGCGCCGAACTGGCCGACCGCAGCGGTGAGCTGGCCGACCTGGAGCTGGAGATCCGCGAGTCGGTCGCCGAGCTCGCCGCCGAGATCCGGGCCGATGTGCGCGGCGCGGCGGGCGACCTGCGGCGCGAGATGCGCGCGGCGGCCTCCGAGGCCCGGCAGGGCCCCGGCACCGGCGCGGGCGGTCACGGCGACCTGGGCGACAAGGAGGCGTGGCGCGTCGCCAAGGAGGAGATGCGGCGGGTCCGGCAGGAGTGGAAGGAACAGGCCCGGCGCGCCAAGGACGAGAGCCGGCGCGCCCGGGACGAGGCCCAGCGCGCCCGGCGCCAGGCGAAGGAGGCCCAGGAGCATGCGCGGGCCCAGGCGCAGGAGGAGTTGCAGCGCGTCGCCCGGCGGGTGCAGGAGCAGGTGCAGGACCACTTCGCGCGGGGCGACTGGCCGACGGGCGTGCGCGAGGGTCTGACCGAACTGGCCAAGGAGTTCGGCGAGTTCGGGAAGGACTTCGGCTTCGGTCGCCCGGCGAACGGCACTACGGCGACCGGCACGTCCGCGCCCGGACGCTCGACGACCGGCGCGTCCCCCGCGGGCCCGTCGACGACCGGCGACTCCGGTACCGGCGCCGCCGCCACGCCCGCGGCCGGCCCCGACTACACGCGGACCCCGGAGGACTTCCCCGCCGCGTACGAACCTGCCTGGGCGCACGAGGACTTCACCGGTGACCCGGCCCGCGACCTCGACCGGCTCCTCGACCGCTTCCGCGACGACATCCGCGACGCCGCCCGTGACCACGGCGTCACTCCCGACCAGCTGCGCGAGGCCCGCCGCCATCTGTCCACGGCGGCGGCCCACATCGGAGCGGCCCTGCGCCGCCCGAAGGTCTGACGGACACCCGGCTCGACGGGCGCCCCCCCGTCGCGCCGGGGCCCGTGCGAGGGCCGGCCGTCAGCCGGCCTGCGCCTCTCCCCCGGCGTACAGCACACGCGTCAGGGACCCGTAGGTCACGCCGTGATCGGCGAGGACCTCCGACGGCACGCCCGGGCGGGCCGTCAGGGCGATCAGGAGATGCTCGTCGCCGATGTACCGGTCGCGATGCCCGAGCGCGACCCGCAGCGACTGGGAGAGCAGTTCCCTGGCCCCGCGGCTGAACGGCCGCCGCCCGGACCCGCGGCCGGGGCCGGCCTTCGACCCGGGCGCCAACGCCCCCTCCCCGTGGGTCTCCTCGATCCGGGAGACGACGGCGGACAGGTCGATGCCCAGCCCGGACAGGGCGTCCGCGTCGGCCCGGGAGAGCCCGCCCCTGCGCCGGGCCTCGGCCACCTCCCGCGCCACCGCCCGCCGCCCTTCCGGGGTCAGGCCCAGCGCGGCCAGGGCGAACGACCCGCGGCTGCCCTCCCGGTCGAGCAGGGCGAGCAGGACGTGGGACTCCTCGACCCGGCCGGCACCCGCCCGCTCGGCGTGCAGCACCGCGCCCTCGACCACGGCGCGGGCGTCCTTGCTGAACCGTTCGAACATCACTGCCTCCCGTACTTCTTGTGCACGGCCTGCCTGCTGACGCCCAGCTCGGCGGCGATCTCCTGCCACGACCAGCCCTGATTGCGCGCGCTGCGCACCTGCACCGCTTCCAGCTGCTCCAGCAGCCGGCGCAGCGCGGCGACGGCCCGCAGCCCGACCCGCGGGTCGCGGTCGCCCGCGCGCTCGGCGAGTTCCGTTGCCTCGGTCATGATGTCAACTTACGTTGACAGACGCCCTTTGTCAACCATGGTTGACGCACGCGGGGTTGGACAGACGAAACGGCGGGCCCGGAGGTCCGGACCCGCCGTCGGCGGCCGAGGAGCGCGCGGCGCCCGCGCCAGAGTTCAGGAGTTGGTGAGGACGATCTTGCCGAACTGGTCGCCCGACTCCAGCCTCTGGAAGCCCTCGCGGGCCCGGTCGAGCGGGAGCGCCTCGTCGATGACGGGACGTACGCCGGTGGCGGCGCAGAACGAGAGCAGGTCCTCCAGCTCGTCCTTGGTGCCCATCGTCGAGCCGACGACCTTGAGCTCCAGGAAGAAGATGCGGGTCAGCTCGGCCTGGGACGGCCGGTCACCGCTGGTGGCACCGGAGATGACGACGGTCCCGCCGGGCCGCAGCGACTTCACCGAGTGGGACCAGGTGGCCGCGCCCACGGTCTCGATGACGGCGTCCACGCGCTGCGGCAGCCGTGCCCCGGACTCCAGCGCCTCGACGGCGCCGAGCTCCACTGCCCGCTTGCGCTTGGCCTCGTCCCGGCTGGTGGCGAAGACCCGCAGACCGGCCGCCTTGCCCAGCACAATGGCGGCCGTCGCGACACCGCCGCCGGCCCCCTGGACCAGCACCGAGTCGCCCGGCCGCACGCCCGCGTTGGTGAAGAGCATGCGGTACGCCGTGAGCCAGGCCGTGGGCAGGCAGGCGGCCTCCTCGAAGGAGAGCTCCTTGGGCTTGGGCAGGATGTTCCAGGTCGGAACGGCGACCCGCTCCGCGAAGGTGCCCTGGTAGCGCTCGGTGAGGATGGAGCGGGGTTCCTTCGGGCCGACGCCGTGACCGGTCTGGCCGATCACGGAGTGCAGGACGACCTCGTTGCCGTCCTCGTCGACGCCGGCGGCGTCGCAGCCGAGGATCATGGGCAGCTTGTCCTCGGACAGCCCCACGCCCCTCAGCGACCAGAGGTCGTGGTGGTTCAGCGAGGCTGCCCTCACAGTGACCGTGCTCCAGCCGGGACGGGCCTCGGGGGCCGGGCGCTCCCCCAATTCCAGACCGCTCAGCGGCTGGTCGCGGTCGATTCGGGCGGCGTAGACAGCGAACATGACCTTGACGATAGGTGCGCGCCCCGACCGACGGAACCACAGGCACCTGTGACACACGTCTTCTTGCCAACGCGACGACTCGTCCGGGGGACGCACGGGCACCGGAGAACGGAAATGGCCCCGCCCGACAGGGGCGGGGCCATCCGGCTCACGTCAGCGACGCGCGACGCCCTCCGCGCGGGCGGCCGCGGCCACCGCCGCCGTCACCGCCGGAGCGACCCGCTCGTCGAACGGCGAGGGGATCACGTAGTCCGCGGCGAGGTCGTCCCCGACCACACCGGCCAGCGCCTCGGCCGCCGCGATCTTCATGCCCTCGGTGATCCGGGACGCCCGGACCTGCAGCGCGCCCGCGAAGATCCCGGGGAACGCCAGGACGTTGTTGATCTGGTTCGGGAAGTCCGACCGCCCGGTGGCCACCACGGACGCGTACTTGTGCGCGACGTCGGGGTGCACCTCGGGGTTGGGGTTGGCCATCGCGAACACGAAGGCGCCCTCGGCCATCGACGCCACCGCCTCCTCCGGCACCGTACCGCCGGAGACGCCGATGAAGACGTCGGCGCCGGCCAGCGCGTCCTCCAGCGGACCCGACAGACCCGCCTTGTTGGTGAACGAGGCCAACTCCCGCTTGACCGGGGTCAGGTCGTCCCGGTCGGCCGACACCACGCCCTTGCGGTCGGCGACGGCGACGTCACCGATCCCGGCCTCCACCAGCATCTTGGCGATGGCGACACCCGCCGCCCCCGCGCCGGAGATGACCGCGCGCAGGTCACCGAGGGCCCGGCCGCTCAGCCGCGCCGCGTTCCGCAGTGCCGCCAGCGTCACGACGGCCGTGCCGTGCTGGTCGTCGTGGAAGACCGGGATGTCGAGCCGCTCCTGGAGCTTGCGCTCGACCTCGAAGCACCGCGGCGCCGAGATGTCCTCCAGGTTCACGCCGCCGAAGGAGGGCGCCAGCCGGACCACGGTGTCGACGATCTCGTCGACGTCCGTGCAGGCGAGCGCGATCGGCACCGCGTCGACGCCTCCGAACTGCTTGAAAAGGATCGCCTTCCCCTCCATCACCGGAAGGGAGGCCTCGGGGCCGATGTCCCCGAGTCCGAGCACGGCCGTGCCGTCGGTCACGACGGCGACCACGGACGACTTCCACGTGTAGTCGTGGACCAGTTCCGGCTGCTCGGCGATGGCGGTGCACACCCGCGCGACGCCGGGCGTGTACGCCAGGGACAGGTCGCCCTTGTCACGGACCGGCACGGTGGCCTGCACTGCCATCTTGCCGCCGCGGTGCAGCGCGAAAGCCGGGTCGAAGGAATCGAGGGGCTCGGCCCCGCCGTCCCGCTCCGCACTGCCGTCGCTGCGAGGATTGACGATCTCCGCTGCCACTTGGTTTTACCCCTTAAGTATTCATGGTTTGAGGGTGGCCACTCCTGGTTGAGGGGTGGGCGGGACCGCGTGGGCCCGGTTCGGTGATCGTGTCGGGCGCCTACGCGACGGGCGCGCCGCACACGCGCCCTTGAGCCCCGGATGAGGGGTGTAAAGAACCTTCATACCGGACGGACGGTGTCGACGACGAGTCCATAACGCGAAGGTCACATGACGGCGACCCGACACTTGGCCCAATATGGGGACAAGCACTCGTCGATCGCTTGACAAGCGCTCAAGCGCCCTCAAACACCGCGGTCCTGCTGACCGCATCCTGAGATGCACCGAAGATCTTCCGGCCGGAAGGAGACATTCCCGCAGATGATCCGGCCTTGTCGCACCGGCTTCGCGGGGTTCGGGGGTCGCCCGTTATCCGATTTTGACATAGCGGGCCCCCTGAATATCGCCATTCAAATGGCAAGATGCGGTCAATCACACGAGGTCGCGACACCCGAAGGTGTGTGTTCTCGTCGACCCATCGGCAACGCCACCCATCCGCCGGAGGAACCCATCATGACCGCACGCTCCACCCGCCGTCCGACCGCCGCGCACTCCCGGCTAGCTGCGGTCGGTGCGATCGCGGTCGCAGGCGCCCTGATCCTCACCGGTTGCGGTGACCAGACCAAGGACAACAACGAGGCGTCCGGCAGCTCGTCCGCCGGTTCCGCGCCGCTCGCCGGCAAGCTCCCGGCGTCGATCCGCGAGAAGGGCGTCATCCGGGTCGGCTCCGACATCGCCTACGCCCCGGTCGAGTTCAAGGACAACTCCGGCAAGGTCGTCGGTCTGGACCCGGACCTCGCGGCCGCGATGGGCAAGCAGCTCGGGGTGACGTTCGACTTCCAGAACGGCACCTTCGACGCCCTGCTCACCGGCATCCGCTCCAACCGCTACGACATCGCCATGTCGGCGATGACGGACAACAAGAGCCGCCAGGAGGGTGTCGACCCCACCACCGGCAAGAAGGTCGGCGAGGGCGTCGACTTCGTCGACTACCTGACCGCAGGTGTGTCGATCTACACCCGCAAGGGCGACACCAAGGGCATCACCACCTGGTCCGACCTGTGCGGCAAGAAGATCGCCCTGGAGCGCGGGACCGTCTCGGAGGACCTCGCCAAGGCCGAGGCCAAGAAGTGCCCGGGCGGCAAGAAGCTCACCATCGAGGCCTTCGACGACGACCAGCAGGCCCAGACCCGTCTGCGCTCGGGCGGCGCGGACGCGGCCTCCTCGGACTTCCCGGTCGCCGCCTACGCGGTGAAGACCTCCGGCGGCGGCAAGGACTTCCAGCTCGTCGGCGACCAGGTCGAGGCCGCCCCGTACGGCATCGCGGTCGGCAAGAACAACACGCAGCTGCGTGACGCGCTGAAGGCCGCGATGGACGCGATCATCAAGAACGGCGAGTACGAGAAGATCCTGACGAAGTGGGGCGCCGAGGACGGCGCGGTGAAGAGCTCCGTCGTCAACGGCGGCAAGTGACCGCTCCGAGCGGGCACTGAGAGGCAATACCCGTGACTGACATCGACAAGACGGCGGGGCCGAAGGGCACGCCCCCGGCGGGCGCGGAGGCCATCAAGGCCATCCCGGTCCGGCACTACGGGCGGTACGTCTCCGCCGTCATCGCGATCGCCATCATGGCCGCGATCATCTATGCATTCGCCCAAGGCAAGATCAACTGGGGCGCGATCCCCGACTACTTCTTCGACAACCGCGTCCTGCAGGGTGTCGGCAAGACGCTTCTGCTGACCCTGCTGTCCATGGCAATCGGCATCGCGGGCGGCATCCTGCTGGCCGTGATGCGCCTGTCGAAGAACCCGGTCACCTCGTCCATCGCGTGGTTCTACATCTGGTTCTTCCGCGGCACGCCGGTCCTGGTGCAGCTCGTGGTCTGGTTCAACTTGGGGCTGGTGTTCGAATACATCAACCTCGGTCCGCTCTACAAGGACCAGTGGTCGGACTTCATGACCCCGTTCCTGACCGCGCTGCTCGGCCTCGGTCTGAACGAGGCCGCGTACATGGCGGAGATCTGCCGCGCCGGCCTGCTCGCGGTCGACGAGGGCCAGACCGAGGCCGCGCACGCGCTGGGCATGAGTCACGCCAGGACGCTGCGCAGGATCGTCATCCCGCAGGCGATGCGCGTGATCGTGCCGCCGACGGGCAATGAGGTCATCAACATGCTGAAGACGACCTCGCTCGTGTCGGTCGTCCAGTTCTCCGAGCTGTTCCGGGTGGCCCAGGACATCGGTCAGACCTCCGGCGCCCCGGTGGAGATGTACTTCCTCGCCGCAGCCTGGTATCTGCTCATGACGTCGGTGCTGAGCGTGGGTCAGTACTACATCGAGCGGTACTACGCCCGCGGCTCCAGCCGCAGCCTGCCGCCCACACCGTGGCAGAAGATCAAGGCCAGCGTATTCTCCTTCGGCCGCCCGAAGGGAGGCATGGCATGACCGACAGGTTCAGCAAGACCGAGACCCCCAAGGACACGTCGGTGGCGATGGTCAAGGCCGAAGGCGTCCACAAGTCCTTCGGGCAGGTCGAGGTCCTCAAGGGCATCGACCTGGAGGTTCGGCCCGGCGAGGTGTTCTGCCTCATCGGTCCCTCCGGCTCCGGCAAGTCGACCTTCCTGCGGTGCATCAACCACCTGGAGAAGATCAACGCGGGCCGTCTGTACGTCGACGGCGAACTGGTCGGTTACCGGCAGCAGGGCGACAAGCTCTACGAGCTGCGCGACCGCGAGGTCGCCATGAAGCGCCGGGACATCGGCATGGTCTTCCAGCGCTTCAACCTGTTCCCGCACATGACCGCGCTGGAGAACGTCATCGAGGCGCCGGTGCAGGTCAAGGGCGTGGGCAAGGGCGAGGCCCGGGACCGGGCCATGCAGCTGCTGGAGCGGGTCGGTCTCGCCGACCGCGCGGGGCACTACCCCTCGCAGCTCTCCGGCGGCCAGCAGCAGCGCGTGGCGATCGCCCGGGCGCTGGCGATGGACCCGAAGCTGATGCTGTTCGACGAGCCGACCTCGGCCCTCGACCCGGAGCTGGTCGGCGACGTCCTCGACGTCATGCGCGACCTGGCCGAGTCCGGCATGACGATGGTCGTCGTCACGCACGAGATGGGCTTCGCCCGCGAGGTGGGCGACAGCCTGGTCTTCATGGACGAAGGCGTGGTGGTCGAGTCCGGCCACCCGCGTGAGGTGCTGACGAACCCTCAGCACGAGCGCACGCAGTCGTTCCTGTCGAAGGTGCTCTAGGAAGCACGGTGGGCCCTGCCGTACCGCTCCGGTACGGCAGGGCCCACTGTCCATGGCCCGGCTTCGACCGGTGACTACCTGGGGGTTATGTACCCCGTGTAGGCCCATGACTCGTTGTGCTTCGCGCCGGTCTTGCCCTTGCGGGTGAATCCCATGAAGGACACGTAGTTGGTGCGCCCTTCCTTGAAGTCGTAGTCACACACGACCGGCCCGTTGAACGAGCCGTTCGCGTCTTCGCACTCGCCTTCCCGACCGGACCCGTCGTACGCGTACCACTTGACCACGGCCCGCTCACCGTCGGCCCTCAGGTCGTCCACGATGAACTTGTCGCCGTCGCCGTCGAAGCAGATGCTGTACGCATTCTGGTCAACCGTGCAGACCTTGCTGTACGCCTGAGCGGGCGTAGTGGCGACGACGCTTCCCGTCAGTGCCAGTGCCAGCGCCGCTGCTGAGGTCGCAGCAGCCCTCACTCCCCGCATGATTCCCCCTTCACGTGCTCACGGTCTTCGACCGGCGCCGCCCCCCGAGGACGGGAAAACCCCTGGATGTCGTCAGTGGGGCCACGTTGCCGCCACGAGGCGGTGGGCTGGTCAGACCCGGAGCGCTTGACGATCTTTCGTCACGAGCCTGTCATCGAGGACACTTCCCCAGAAAGGAACTTGAGGAGAACCTGAGGTCCAGGCTCCGCCGGCAGCAGCGCGTCTGAGGGCGAGCACCGCACCGGGCGGGCCCGCGCGAAGCCCTTCTCGCGCGGCACGCGCGCGTGCCACCCGGCGGGGGACGTGTCGCCGTCGGCATGCTCGCCGCAGACCTCGAGGCGGCGGGCGGTGGGTTCGGCGAGGATCGAATGGCCCGTAATACCCTGGAAGCACGACCGGCTGTTACCCGACCGTACCCATGACCGTCGAGCGCCTCCATAAGGACCACAAGGTGGAACTGGCCTATTACTCGGACTACGCCGTGCGTCTCGTCAACAGCGAGGAACCGGCCCGGGGCAAGGACTCCCTGACCTCGGTCGAGGCCGTCCGCGACCTGTTCAGCGGCAACGCGTCGGCGGCCCGGCGCGCCACCGACGCCGACGTCACGCGCTTCCGTTCGGTGCGGGGCCGGCTGCGCGCGGTCTTCGAGGCGGCCGACCAGGGCGACGAGACCCTCGCCGTGGACCTGCTCAACTCACTGCTGCTGGAGTTCCCGGTCAGCCCGCAGATCTCCGGGCACGACCACCGCGACGACGACGGCCGCCCCCTGTGGCACATGCACCTGGCCGACCACCCGTCCAACGCGACCGCCGGCTACGCGGCCATCGCGGCCATGGGCCTGGCCTTCCACCTCACCGAGTACGGCGTCGACCGGCTCGGCCTGTGCCAGGCCGCACCCTGCCGCAACGCCTACCTGGACACCTCGACCAACCGGTCGCGGCGCTACTGCTCCGACCGCTGCGCGACCCGCGCCAACGTGGCCGCCTACCGGGCCCGAAAGCGCCTGGAGGCGGACCGGTCGGTGAGCACGGGCCTCGCGGCCGACAGCGCCCAGCGTGCCAGCGCCAGCGGCGAGCGCCGGTCCGCCCCGCGCGGCCGGTAGCGGAACCACACCTTGCCGAGGACCAGGTCCTCGGGCACGGTCCCGTAGTCGGTGCTGTCGCCGCCCGCGTACGCGTTGTCCCCGAGCACCCACCAGCCGCCCTCGCGCCGCTCCGCCGCGCGCTTGACGACGAGCAGGTCCTGCTGGAAGGGATGACGCAGAACGATCACGTCCCCCGGCCGGACGCGGGCTCCGTACTGCACCACGAGCTGGTCCCCGTGGTGCAGCGTCGGCACCATGGACGGCCCGGTCACCTCGGCCAGCCCGAACGGCAGCGCCGCTCCCCTGCGGCCGGTCTCCTGCGACAGCTCCGGCATCACCCGGCACCTCCCCGGTTCTTCCTCCACCAGTCTCAGTCTGACCCCGGACTTTTGTCCTAAGCCCAAGGGGGCACTCGCGAAAACGAGCCTTGCAGGGAGTAATGTCCCACCTGAGAAGACGATCACGAGGAAGGAACGCTCCATGCTTTCCCGCCTGTTTGCCCCCAAGGTCAAGGTCAGCGCGCACTGCGACCTGCCCTGCGGTGTGTACGACCCGGCCCAGGCCCGCATCGAGGCGGAGTCGGTGAAGGCCATCCAGGAGAAGATGGCCGCCAACGACGACCCGCACTTCCAGGCGCGCGCCACCGTCATCAAGGAGCAGCGTGCCGAGCTCGCGAAGCACCACGTCTCCGTGCTCTGGAGCGACTACTTCAAGGCCCCGCACTTCGAGAAGTACCCGGAGCTGCACCAGCTGGTGAACGACACCCTCAAGGCCCTCTCCGCGGCCAAGGGCTCCACCGACCCGGCCACGGGCCAGAAGGCGCTGGACTACGTCGCCCAGATCGACAAGATCTTCTGGGAGACCAAGAAGGCGTGATCCTGGATCACTCCATCTGACCTGCGATTTCTTTGGTCGCATGGTCTTCCGGTCCGCACCCGGTCCGCAGCCCGCCGATCACGGCGTCCCTGATGGCCCGGGTGCGGTCTTCTTCGCCCGGCCACAGGTGGGCGTACATCCGCGGGCGTGATGACGGCGGACACACGGCCGAGGTCCAGCTGAACCTGCTTGGCGCTCGCTCCGCCGGCGATGAGGGCGGAGGCGAAGAAGTGGCGCGGGTCGTGGGCCACCCTGTGCGGCTCGCCGTCAGAGCCTGCGGGTGATGAGGTGCTCGCCGTCCCGGGTGGAGACGATGAGGTTCCACGCTCTGGCGTCGTCGCCGTCGTCGCCGTCCCACCAGGTCACGAACGCGTCGGCCAGCTGCTTCACTTCGGCTTTCGCACTGCTGTCGGTGTAGGCGGTGGCGAGTTCGACGTCGTAATCCCGGTCCCCGAGGTGGACAATGACCGCCCGACTGGCATGTTGCGCGGGCTGCTTCACTCCGTTCGCAACGGCCCAGGACCGGAACCGGGCCAGAAGGTCCGGATCGGATTCGCGGCGCGTCACCCAGCCGGTCGGCGGACGGCGGTCCCTTCCCGATCCCACGGCCTGCTTGCAGCCCAGCACCCAGGCCCCGCGGTCCTTCTCCACGACACTGTGCGGCTGAGCAGTAAGTGACCGGCGGACACATCCTCCCCACACCACTTCGCGGATCGCGGCGCCCTTGCCACCGTCCTTGAAGAGCTGTTCGCCCGCACGCCATCCGGCGTCGTACGCCGCTTCGTAGCCGTGTTCGGCGGTGGTACGGGAGGCGGCTGATTTTGGTGTGGTGCTCCCGCCGCTGCCGCAGGACACGGTGATCAGGCCGAGCAGAGCCGCCGCGAAGGTAAGCCCGACCGGCCGTGCTTGTGCGGGTGCGCGCATGCCCCGGTTCCCCTCTCGGTGTCCTCGACTGTCCAGCCGGTTAGAGCCGTTTCACGCTCCCTTGGTTGCTTCATGGAATCGCCTTTACGTTCGATGGTGGGTGCGGATAGGGTCCACGATCGCAATGGATCGGGCCGCTGACCACGGTCCGTGAGCATCTGAGCAAGGGGGAATTTTGAGGCTGAGATCCAGCCTGGCCGTTGCCACCGCGATAGCGGCCACCTTCATCCCGACGTCCGCGTGGGCCGATGCCACACCTTCGGTAACCGGGGGACCGAGCAGCTCACCATTAAGCCCGTCACGATCTGCCTCCCCTTCGAGCGAGGCGACACCGACCACTCCGGCGGCGCCGAGCGCGCCCTCCACGAGCGCGGAGGCGACCACGGCGTCGCCGTCCGTGTCCGGCCCGCCGGACACGCCCAGCCCGGCGCCGAGCGCGAGCGGCACTCCCGGTGACACGACACCCGCGACGGAACTGGAGAAGTTCTGGACGCCGGAGCGCATGGCACAGGCAGTCCCGGTCGACGAGGACCAGTCACTGCCGGGGCAGACGGCCGGTCCCAGCCGCAGCAAGGGCGTCGCCCGGACCTCGCCCTCGCACACCTTCGAGGGGATCAAGGAGGTGGGCACGTTCTTCTGGCAGGACAGCGACCTGAAGTACCGGTTCTGTGCCGGAACCGTCGTCCCTTCCCCGGGCAAGGACTTGGTGCTGACCGCGGCACACTGCTTCGACAGCACAGACCAGCACAAGAAGCTCGTGTTCGTGCCCAAGCACCACCGGGCCGACCCCAAACCGTACGGTCTCTTCCCGATCGAAGTCGGGCAGATCTATGCCGACCCCCGCTACCTGCGCAAGGGCGGTGACCACGACTACACGGACCTGGACTTCGCGCTGCTGAAGACCGATGCCCGCTCCGACGGCAAGAAGGTCCAGGACGTGGTGGGAGCGATACCGATCGGCTACGGCACGGGCTTCGACCATCCCAGGACCAGGGTCATCGGCTATCCCTGGCTGCCGGACGACGACGGCAAATACAAGCCCCATCAGGACCCGCTCGACTGCACGTCGCCGATGAAGAAATTCACCACCGCCAGTTCCGGCGACTGGAAGGGCGGCACCTTCTCCCAGATCGATTGCAAGGGCTACGTGCGCGGAACCTCCGGCGGTCCCTTCATCATCGGCGGCGACCATCCACAGGTCATCGGCGTGACGGGTGGCTGGCAGACGGGCGGGCACAGCGACGACACGTCTTACTCGTCGTACTTCGACAGCGACCTCAAGCGAATCTACGACGCTGCGGTGGCGGGGAAAATGCCGGCCCCTGTTGTGCTGCCGGCCGCGTCGACGTGGAAACACGCCACGGACATCGCCTCCGGATATTTCGCCCTGAAAGGGCCCGTCCCCGACGACCGCATGGACATGTTCGTCCTGTGGTCGGACGGCGAGCTGACGATCTACCGCGGCGCGGACAAGGGCCTGAACTATTTCGACAAGGAGATCAGGGTCCAAAAGCCGAACAAGTTGTGGGCCGACCACGCCAAGCAGGTCGTGGCCGGCGACTTCACCGGTGACAACGGCTCCGACCTGCTCGTGCTCTGGTCGGACGGCGAGGTCACGCTGTACCCGTCGGTGGACGAGAACGGCTTCCACGGCGAGAAGCAGATCGTCGCGCCGAACGCGACGTGGAAGCACGCCGAGGCGATGACCGCCGGCCGTTACGGCGGGAACAAGTGGCAGGACGACCTCGTCGTGCGCTGGTCCGACGGCGAATTGACGGTGTACCAGAACACGGGGACCAGCCTTGGCAAGGAGATCAAGGTCGTCAACCCGAACAAGCTGTGGACCCACGCGGTCGAGATCGGTTCCGGTGACTACACCCAGAACGACACCTGGGACCTCGTGGTGCGCTGGTCGGACGGTGAGCTCACGCTGTACGACGACTTCACCGGCACCGGTGACACCTGGGGCGAGCACAAGTGGAAGGCCCCCAACGATTTGTGGGAGCACGCCATGCTCGTCACCGGCGTCGTCCGCTGGTCCGACGGTGAACTGAGTCTGTACACCGAGGGCAACGGCTCAGGCATCGGCAAGGAAAACGCCCTGGTCAAACCCTAGGATGCGGCGCTGAGCCGCGGTGTCCCGCGGCACACCCCGAGCGGGTGTGCCGCGGGGTGTCCGTCCCTGCAGGGCATTCCCTTCGGCGCGTGCTCCGGGGACGGACCTCTTGGGCTGCCTCGAATTCCGGGGCCCGCCAGTTCGTCGTGCGTGCTTCCGCGACACGCCCCCGGAAATTTCCAATTCGGCAGTCCAGCCATCACAGACCGATGGATCGCATGAGCGCATCCCATGTGATTCGAGGACAGAAGCGAGGAAAGATGCATTCCCTCAGAGTGGCCGCTGTTGCCGCTTTCACCGGAGCGGCATTGATATCAGGTCTGCTCGCGGCAGAATCGGCGGAGGCCGCGTCGGTCCCCAGGTGCAAGGAATGGAAGTCCAACGGCAACGCCACAGGTAATGTGAAATGCGGGTACACCAACAGTCCGACTTCCCACAAGTACCGAGCAGTCGTTGAGTGCTTCAGTAGCACGGGGGTCAAGTACACGGTCTACGGCAAATGGGTCACCCCCATCCCCAGGGACAGGTACGGCGCCACGTCGAGTCGCGCTTGTTCCGAAAGCAGAAACGCTACCGTGATCGACGTCTCGCATGATTTCGCACTAGCGTGACCGTGGGTGAGCAGGACCTCATGATGGGCTCCCCCGGAACGAGCCCATCAGTTCCGAGGTGCATCTGAGAACTCATCCGCTTTCCGACCTCGATTCGTCAGCGGATTCGGTCGATGAGCGGTTCGGCGGTTCGCCCCTGACGTCCTGTGCCGTTGAGGGGCGGGCCGCCGCGTGGTGCCGCAGGCGGACCGGGTTCCACGGGACCGGAGAGTTGCAGGACCTCCCCACCTCTGCGCCCTTCCCGTGCCATGCTGGCCGCATGACTCCCGAAGACCTGGTACGGCTGCGTCGGGCCCGTGACCGTATGGACCGGGAGTACGCCGAGCCACTGGACGTGGCCGCGCTGGCGCGCACCGCGCTGATGTCGCCGGGCCACTTCCAGCGCAGCTTCCGGGAGGCCTACGGGGAGACGCCGTACGGCTATCTCATGACCCGGCGCATCGAGCGGGCGAAGGCGCTGCTCAGGCGGGGGGACCTGAGTGTGACGGAGGTGTGCATGGCGGTCGGCTGCACCTCGCTGGGATCGTTCAGCTCCCGGTTCACGGAGCTGGTCGGCGAGACGCCGAGCGCCTACCGGGCCCGGTCGCACGAGGAGAGTGCGGTGATCCCGGCGTGTGTCGCCCGCACGTTCACGCGGCCCAGTCGGGCGGGAGCGCCGCGGCGGTCCTAGGTTGGGGGTATGGACCTCAAACTCCGCCAGTGCTTCATCGCCGTCGACGACCACGACAAGGCGCTCATCTTCTACCGGGATGTGCTGGGCCTGGAGGTCCGCAACGACGTCGGGTTCGAGGGGATGCGGTGGGTGACCGTCGGATCGCCGCTGCAACCGGACGTGGAGATCGTCCTGGAGCCGCCCGCCGCGAATCCGGACGCCTCACCCGCCGACAAGGAGGCCATGGCCCGCCTGCTGGCCAAGGGCGTGCTGCGCGGGGTCATCTTCACCACGGCCGACTGCGACGCCCTCTTCGCACGGGTCCAGGAGTCCGGCGCGGACGTCGTCCAGGAGCCGATGGACCAGCCCTACGGGGTGCGGGACTGCGCGTTCCGGGACCCCGCCGGGAACATGCTGCGGTTCATGGAACGGTCCGGCGACCGGTGACACGCGCGGCGACCGGCCCGCCGCCCGGACTCCGGAGCGGGCCCGGCCGCCCGGCGGGACCGGCGAGTAGGCGGTTGCGACGACGGCATGAGGAACCCGCGAGCCGACCACGGCACGCCGAACCTCCCGCGCCGGGCGGGAGCCGGTGTCGCGGCCTCGTGCGCGGCCTTCCTCGTCGTGAGCTGCGGCCTGCCCTCGGGGCTCGCCGCCCCGGTCGACTCGCCCTCCTCGCCCGCGGCGACGGCCCGCGCCTCCGACCCCACTCCTCCGGCGCTGAAGCCCATCGACCCGGCCGCGTTCCGGTCCGCCGTGGCGAGTGCGGCGAAGAAGCTCATGGTTCCCGGCGCGGTGGTCCTGCTCCGCACCCCGCAGGGGACCTTCCGGGCGACCGTCGGCACGACGGAGCGGGGCACCGCCCGGCCGCCCACCACGGGCGACCACTTCCGGATCGCTTCCAACACCAAGACCCTGACCTCGGGGCTGATCCTTCTGCTCGCGCAGGACGGCAGGCTCCGGCTGAGCGACCCGGTGTCCGCCTACGTCCCAGGGGTGCCGAACGGCGAACACATCACCATCGCCGACCTGTTGAGGATGCGCAGCGGGCTCTACAACTACACCGACGCGCCCGAACTCGCGGCGAGCCTGGACGCTGACCCGGGCCGGGCCCGCACGCCGCGGGAGATGCTGGCCCTCGCGTTCCGGCACCCGCCGAATTTCGCGCCCGGCACCTCCTACGAGTACAGCAACACCAACTACGCGCTGCTCGGCCTCGTCGCCGAGAAGGCGGGCGGCCACCCGCTGGCCCGGCAGTTCCGGGACCGGTTGCTCGCCCCGCTCGGCCTGGCGGGGACCTCGCTGCCCGGCGCCGAGGACGTGTCCCTCCCCGCTCCCTTCGCGCACGGCTACATGTACGGCGGGACGGCCTACGCGCTGGTCGACCGGCCCTACCCCGCCGGCACGCAGGCGGCGGCCCGGTCCGGGAGGCTCCGGCCGAGGGACTGCACGCACCAGAACCCCTCCTACGCCACCGCCGCCGGAGGCGCCGTCTCCACCGCGGACGACCTGGCCATCTGGATCCGGGCCCTGGTGAGGGGCAAGGTCCTCGGCCCCGCGTTCCAGCGGCAGTGGCTGCACAGCCCGCGGGCCGAGGACCCGGCCGCGCCCGACGGGCAGAAGTACGGGTACGGCATCGCCCACCAGCGCTTCGGTCCGCACGCCGCGATGTACTACCACGGCGGCGAACTCCCCGGCTTCAACTCGTTCGTCGGCCACGACCCGGACCACGACGTCACGCTCGTGATCTGGACGAACCTGACCCTGTCGCCCGACGGCCGGACCACCGCCAACGCCCTGCTGCCCACCGTCCTCGACGAGGTCTACGCCGGGCTTTCCCTGCCCACCTCGCCGGCCGGGGCGGAGTCGTGAGCCCGGTCGGACTCGTGAACCGGAGCGGACTCGTGAGCCGGAGCGGACTCGTGCGGCTCCGGCGAGGCCGCTTCGGGAGCCGCCTCGGGCGCGGCTCCGGCGTGGGACCCGCAGGCCGGGTTCCGGCACGGCCCGGGCCCCCACACCGGCACCCAGGCCCCCAGGGTCTTGTGCCTCCCGATGACCGTCTCCACAGGCTGTCCGCAGTCGGGACAGACGTGTCGTTCGCCGCCCATGTCCCCAGGGTAGAACGGTCAGCGCCGGCGCGCGTACGTACGGACGATCACCCCGTTGGCGAAGGTGCGCACCGACTCCAGGGTGAAGTCGGTGACGGCGAAGCCGGAGCCGAACATCGGCATGCCCGAGCCGTAGACCTGCGGGTACGTCTTGATGACCAGTTCGTCGATCTCGTCGAGCAGCTCGCCCGCGAGCTGCGAGCCGCCGCAGAGCCAGATGCCGAGGCCGGTCTCCTCCGTCTTCAGCTCGCGGATCCTGCCGACCAGGTCCTCGGCGATCACCTCCACGTTCGGTCCGGGTGCGGCACCGAGGGTGCGGGAGGCGACGAACTCGCGCAGGTGACCGTATGGGCTGGTGATCCCGGCGTCGAGGGCGAGCCGGTAGCTGCCGCGCCCCTGCACCACCGTGTCGAAGTGCCGGTCCGCGGTGTCCTCGACGCCGAGCGCGGCACGGCCCTGCGCAGCGATGGTCTCCGGGTACGTCGACGTCAGATACCCGAGGAACTCCTCGTCCAGGAAGGCGAACATCGAGGAGGCGTCGCCGGCCGGGTCGCCGATGAAGCCGTCGATGGAGCATGCGACGAAATAGGTGAGCTTTCGCAAGCGGGTCTCATTCCGTAGGGTGTCAAACTACTCCAGTTGTAGTGCTTCACTTGTAGTGGTTACAAGGGATTTCCAGCACCGGAAGCAAGTGGCAGAAGGGATTCCGCATGGCCGGCAATCCGGAGCGGCGGGCGGCCCTGGTCGACGCAGGGGTCGCGGTGCTCGCGCGGGAGGGCGCGCGGGGGCTGACGTTCCGCGCGGTGGACGCCGCGGCAGGCGTACCGGTGGGCACCGCCTCGAACTACTTCACCGGCCGGGACGACCTGCTGCGCCAGATCGACGCCCGGCTGCACATCCGTCTCGCACCCGACCCGGAGGTGCTGGCCCGGCTGATGGCCCGGCCGAGGGACCGCACCCTGGTCACCGCCTTCATGCACGACCTGCTGGCCCGCGCGACCCGGGACCGCACGGGCTACCTGGCCCTGCTGGAGATGCGCCTGGAGGCCACCCGGCGGCCCGCGCTGCGCGACTCCTTCACCAGGTCGGTGCGCGGGGACCTGGAGGAGGCCGTGGAGTTCCACCGCGCGGCCGGGCTGCCCGGCGGCGACGAGACCGTCACGGTGCTCTACCTCGCGGTGCTCGGGCTCATCCTGGAGCATCTGACCCTGCCGGGTGTCCTGCACGGCGTCCTGCCGGGAGTGGGCACGCCGGAGGGCATGGTGGAGCGGATCGTGGCGGCGATCGTGCCCGAGAAGTGAGGCACGAGGAGCCGGGACGGGGTCAGCCGCGCGGCTCCCGCCACATCGGCCACATGCTCGGGCCGTCCGGCAGGTCGAGGGTGCGGCCGGTCGGGGCGAACCCGAGGCGCTCGTAGAGCCTGGTGCTGCGGGCGCTGCTGGCCTCCAGGTAGGCGGGCACTCCCTCGCGGTCGCAGCGGTCCAGGACGTGCTGGACGAGCGCGGTGCCCAGCCCCTCACCCTGCCGGGCGGGGGTGACGCCGATCATCCACAGGTATTCGTGAGCACGGTCCGCGGGGTGCGCCTCGGCCATCAGCCGGGCGATCCACTCCACGCGTTCGTTGGCCGGGTCGACGCTCTGGCGCAGCCTTACGGCGTCGTCCGCTCCGGTGCCGCCGTCCCCCGAGTGCCCGCCGTCGCCTCCGGCGGGCACCGGCAGCCACAGCGCGCAGGCCGTGCCCTCCGCGGTGATGTCGATCCGGCCCTCGGCGAGCACGATGTCGGTGAAGGCCGCCATCAGCCGGTGGTGGGTCGCGCGGCGGTAGTCGTCGCCGGGGAAGACCCAGCCGCTGACCGGGTCGTCCTGGAAGGCCTCGTCCAGCAACCGCACGACCAGCTCGTGGTCACTCTCCCCCGCCGTCCGGATCGCCACGCCCATCTGCCACCCCTTCGCCTCAACTAGGTTGCCCCGTACGGGCGTTGAGGGTACTCGGTGCGGGTGCGGGCGTGGTTCGCGCCCGGCGACAAGGGCGGGCCCCGCACACCGTGGGGAAGTGCGGGACCCGCCGGACCGGTGCCCGCGGCGGCCGTACGGGGTCAGGAGCCGTACGGACCCGAGGGCACCGGGGTCTTTCGGTGCCGCGCCGACCGGACGGTCGGCGCGGCGGGGCCGGACGCGGACTCAGCTGGTGCGCCGGGTCACGAACTCGGCCAGGGCGAGCAGGCCGCCCGCCCGGGCGGGGTCCGGGACGGCCCGGGCCAGTTCGTCCAGGGCCCGGCCCATCAGGTCGGCCGCCCGGGCCTGCGCCCAGTCACGTCCGCCGGCCCGCTCGACGGCCAGTGTGACCCGCTCCCTCTCTCCTTCCCGGTGGGGGCGTGCGTACAACTCGGCGAGTTCGGCGGCGGCCGGGGTGCCGGAGGTGAGTGCGGCGACCACCGGCAGGGACTTCTTGCGCGCGGTGAGGTCGGCGCCGGCCGGCTTGCCGGTGCGGTCCGGGTCGCCCCATATGCCGATCACGTCGTCGATGAGCTGGAAGGCGAGCCCGGCCTGCCGGCCGAACGCGTCCAGCGCCTCGACGTCCTCCTCCGCCGCTCCCGCGTACAGCGCGCCGACGGCGCACGCGCACCCCAGCAGCGCGCCCGTCTTGGCCTCGGCCATCGCGAGCACCTCGGTGAGCGTGACCTCGCGCGGGTCGCGTCGCTCCAGGGCCGTGTCCGCCTGCTGGCCCGCGCACAGCTCCACGACGCAGGCGGCGAGCCGGGCCGCGGCCGCGGGGGACGCCGGATGCGGGTCCTCGGCGAGCAGCCGCAGGGCCAGTGCCTGAAGGGCGTCCCCGGCGAGGATCGCGTCGTTGTCACCGAACACCGTCCACGCGGTGGCCCGGTGCCGGCGGGTGGCGTCCCGGTCCATCACGTCGTCGTGCAGCAATGTGAAGTTGTGGACCAGTTCCACGGCCGCGGCGGCGCGCGCCGCCTGCGTCCGCGCCCCCGGGCCGCCGAGCGCGGCGGCCGCGGTGAGGACGAGCGCCGGGCGGATGGCCTTGCCCCCGTGCCCCGCCGCCGGGGTGCCGTCCGCCTGCTCCCAGCCGAAGTGGTAGCGCGCGATCCGGCGCATCGCGCCGGGCAGCGAGGCGACTGCGGACCGCAGTTCGGGATCGACCACCGTCCGGGCACGCTCCAGGATCACCGTCGCGTCCTGTGCGTCGGCGGCGTCCACCCGGCCTTCCGTCCGGCGGCCGACCGCTCGGTGGGGCAGTGTCGCGGCAGGCCGGTCCCCTCCTCGGCCGGCCTCCTCCCCAGCCTGCCGGGCCGCGCCGGTGGGGCGCGGCACCCCGGTGGGGCCTTGCGTCCCGGCGGGACGCTGTGTCGTCTCCGTCATGAACTCGACCATCCGATCCCCCTCGGAGAATCCGCGGACGGTGGCGCTGGCGCTGCCGGTTCCGGGCACGTACCCCCAGGGTGTACCCGGCCACGCGGGCCGGGACACCGTGGGCGGGCGTGAGGTGTCAGCGCCAACGGCCGACCTCGACGTTCTCCAGGACACCCAGCGCGTCCGGCACCAGGACCGCCGCCGAGAAGTACGCGGTCACGAGGTACTTGATGATCGCCTGCTCGTTGATGCCCATGAACCGCACGGACAGGCTCGGCTCGATCTCGTCCGGGAGGCCGGACGCCCGCAGCCCGATGACGCCCTGCTCCTCCTCGCCGGTGCGCAGGGCGATGATCGAGCTCGTCCGGGCCTCGGTGACCGGGATCTTGCCGCACGGGAAGATGGGCACACCGCGCCAGGTGGGGATGCGGCTGCCGCCCATGTCGATGGTCTCGGGGACCAGTCCCCGCTTGTTGAGCTCGCGGCCGAACGCGGCGATCGCGCGCGGGTGGGCGAGGAACAGCTTGGTGCTGCGCCGCCTGCTGAGCAGTTCGTCCATGTCGTCGGGGCCCGGCACGCCGTCGTGGGGCTGGATGCGCTGGTCGTACTCGCAGTTGTGGAGCAGGCCGAACTCGCGGTTGTTGATCAGCTCGTGCTCCTGGCGCTCCTTCAGCGCCTCCACCGTGAGCCGGATCTGCTGCTCGGTCTGGTTCATCGGCTGGTTGTAGAGGTCGGCCACGCGGCTGTGGATGCGCAGCACGGTCTGCGCGATGCTCAGCTCGTACTCGCGGGGCCTGCCCTCGTAGTCGACGAAGGTGTGCGGGATGTCCGGCTCACCGCTGTGGCCGGCGGCGAGTTCCACCTCCTTCTCGCCGAACTTGTTGGTGCGCTGGGCGGGGATCGAGCGCTGCCGCTGCAGATGGGCGCGCAGGGAGTCGGCGCGCTCCAGGACCTGCTCGACGTCGTGACGGGGCAGGACGAGGACCGTGCAGGGGGTGTCCGCGCGGGCCGTGTACTCCCAGATGGCGTCCGGGTCGAGCAGCACCTGGTCACCGAAGTACGCGCCGTCGGCGAGGACGCCGAGCACCTGGTCGTCGCCATAGGGGCCGGTGCCGACCTTCTCGACCCTGCCGTGCGCCAGCAGGTACACCTCGTCGGCCTGGTGGCCGAAGGAGGCGATGACCTGGCCCGCGCCGATCTCCCGCTGCCGGCAGCGGGAGGCCAGTTCGGAGAGGACCTCCTCGTCCTCGTAGCCCCGCAGCGCCGGCAGTTCGCCGAGCTCCGCCGGGATGACCTCGACGCGGTCGCCGGTCTTCACGAAGGTGATGCGTCCGTCGCCGACGGCGTAGGTCAGCCGCCGGTTCACCCGGTACGTGCCGCCCTGGACGTCGACCCACGGCAACATCCGCAGCAGCCAGCGGGAGCTGATCTCCTGCATCTGGGGAACGGACTTGGTGGTGGTGGCCAGGTTCCGCGCGGCCGTGGTGCCGAGGCTCTGCTGCGGCCTGCCCTGCTCCGTGCGGACCTCTTCGCCTACCGACATAGAGAATTGCCCTCCCTTTCGTGCCCGGCATCGATCAGCACCGGGCATCGATGTGCAGGCACAAGCCTTCCATCACGCAGCGTGTTCGTGCCATTACACGAAAGAGCGGGAATGGATCACTGTCGGCGAGGGCACGGCGGCGACAATGGCCGGGTGACCAGCTCCGCCGCCCCCGGCCCCGCCGACTTCGACCCCACCGGCCCCGGCCCCGTCGCTCCCGGCCCGGCGGCCCTCTCCCCCCGGCTCCCCTCGCCGGTGCAGGAGCTCGCCGACGACCGCTTCGCCCGGCACGGGCTGCGGCTGCTACTGAAGCGCGACGACCTGATCCACCCGGAGCTGATCGGCAACAAGTGGCGCAAGCTCGCGCCGAACCTCCGGGCCGCGGCCGGCCGGACGATCGTCACCTTCGGCGGGGCGTACTCCAACCACCTGCGCGCGACCGCCGCCGCGGGCCGCCTGCTGGGCCTGCCCACGGTCGGCGTGGTGCGCGGCCACGAGCTGGCCGACCGCCCCCTCAACCCCTCGCTGGCCCGGTGCGCGGCCGACGGGATGCGCCTGCTCTTCGCCGACAGGTCGACGTATCGACGCAAGACCGAGCCGGAGACGCTCACGGCGCTGCTGCGGACCGCCGCGCTCGACGCCGACGACGTGCACGTGGTCCCCGAGGGCGGCAGCAACGCCCTCGCCGTACGGGGGTGCCGGGCGCTCGGCGAGGAACTCCGTGACGACCACGCCGACGTGGCCGCCGTGGCCTGCGGGACCGGCGGCACGCTCGCCGGACTGGCCGCAGGACTGGGGCCGGGCCGGCGCGCCCTCGGCATACCGGTTCTCAAGGGGGGCTTCCTGGCCGCCGAGACCGCGGCCCTGCAGGAACGTGCCTTCGGCGGCCGCAGGGGCGAGTGGTGGCTGGACGACCGCTTCCACTTCGGCGGCTACGCGCGCACCACACCCGAACTGGAGGCCTTCGCCGCGGACTTCACCCGCCGCCACGGCCTCCCGGTCGAGCGTCTCTACGTCGCCAAGCTGCTGTACGCCCTCGTCCGCCTGGCCGACGAGGGCACCTTCCCGCGCGGGACGACGGTCGCCGCGGTCGTCACGGGCCGCCCCTTCCCGGACCGGCCCTGATCCACCGCGCCGGTTCCGCTCGGCCGCGACCGCGCGCGAGCCGTCCCCCGCGAGCGTGCCACGCGCGAACACCCCCACGGGAGCACCCCGAGCGAGCGCCCCTGCGCGACCGTCCCGCCCGCGACCGCCCCGCACCCGCTCACGCCCCCGCGAGCGCCCCTCATGCCGCCTCCCGATAGGCCGCCGCCTCCTCCAGGTCCAGCCTGCGCAGCAGGGTCCGCAGCATCTCGTCGTCGATGTGGCGGCTGTCCCGCAGCCGCACGAAGACCGAGCGCTCGGCGCTGATCATCTCCCGGGACAGCCGGCGGTAGGTGTCGTCGACCGACTCGCCGGTGACGGGATTGACCTGGCCGAGCCGCTCCCAGACGGCGTTGCGGCGGCGCTCCAGGACGGAGCGGAGCCGGTCGGCGAGCGGCGGGGGCAGGGCGTTGCGCTCGTCGGAGAGGAGTTCCTCCAGGCGCTGCTCGGCAACCCGGGACGCCTGCGCCTGGGCATTCGCCTCGGCCAGGGTCTGCGCCTGCGCGTCCCGGGGGGGGAACTTCAGGAGCCGGATCAGCGGTGGCAGCGTCAGCCCCTGCACCACCAGCGTCCCGATGACCGTCGTGAAGGTCAGGAAGAGGATCAGGTTGCGCTGCGGGAAGGGGACGCCGCCGTGCACCGTGACCGGGATCGAGAAGGCGATGGCCAGCGAGACCACGCCCCGCATCCCGGCCCAGGCGGTCACCATCGCCCCCTTCCACGTGGGGTTCTCCTCGCGCTCCCGGATCCGCCGGGACAGCAGCCGGGGCAGGAACGCCGCCGGGTACACCCACACGAACCGGGTCGCGACGACCACCAGGAAGACGGCGACCGCGTACCAGGCGGCCTTCACGCCCTCGTACTCCCCGAGCCCCCTCAGGACGAACTGGAGCTGCAGTCCGATGAGGGCGAAGACGGCCGACTCCAGCAGGAACGCCACCATCCTCCACACCGCGTCCTCCTGGAGCCGGGTGGCGAAGTCGACCTCCCAGGCGCGGTGGCCGAGGTAGAGGGCGACCGTGACGACCGCGAGGACACCCGAGGCGTGCATCTGCTCGGCGACGCCGTAGGCGACGAACGGGATCAGCAGCGAGAGCGTGTTCTGCAGCAGCGGCTCCTTCAGGTGGGTGCGCAGCCAGTGGATCGGCGCCATCAGCACCAGCCCGACACCGACACCGCCGACCGCCGCGATCAGGAACGCGCCCACACCTCCGGCCCAGGTGGCGCCCTCGCCCACCGCGGCGGCGAGGGCCACCTTGTAGGCGGTGATGGCGGTGGCGTCGTTGAGCAGGGACTCGCCCTGCAGGATCGTGGTGATCCGGGAGGGCAGCCCGACCCGGCGCGCGACGGCCGTCGCCGCGACCGCGTCCGGCGGCGCCACCACCGCGCCCAGCACCAGGGCCGCCGTCAGCGGCAGCCCGGGCACGATCAGGTACGCGGCCCAGCCGACCACGAAGGTCGCGAACAGCACGTACCCGACCGACAGCAGCGCCACGGGCCGCAGTTGCGCGCGCAGATCGAGGTAGGAGCTGTCGATGGCCGACGTGTACAGCAGCGGCGGCAGCAGCAGCGGAAGGACCACCTCGGGGTCGAGGGTGTACTCCGGCACCCCGGGGACGTACGAGGCCACCAGCCCGGCGGCGACCAGCAGCAGCGGTGCCGGTACCGGTGTGCGGCGGGCGGCACCGGCCACCGCGGCGCTGCCCGCCACCAGCAACAGCAGCGGCAATACGTCCATCGTCCTCGCCCACCCTCGTTTTTCCGCGCGGTCACCCGCGCGCCCGTCGTAATCTGGCAATCATGAAACAGTGCACGCACGTCGGCACGCTGCCGCACCCGGAGCCGGGGGCCCGGAGCGAGACGTGTCCGGAGTGCCTGGCGAACGGCACGCACCCGGTGCAGTTGCGGCTGTGCCTGACCTGTGGCCACGTCGGTTGCTGCGACTCCTCGCCCGGGCAGCACGCCACGCGGCACCACAAGGAAACCGGTCACCCCGTGATGCGGACCTTCGAGCCGGGTGAGGACTGGCGCTGGTGCTTCGTGGATCACGTACTGGTGTGACCGGGCCGCGGGACGGTTCGACCGTCTGACGTCTGGGTACGTCAACCCGGCGCGTGCTGTTCCCTTTTGGGCCCGCAGACCTCTAGCCACGGAGCGTATCCGTAGTTTTACTATGAGTGACAGCAACGGTTGGGGTCCCGGGACAGGAATGTCGAGAGCGCGGTAGCGTCACCGCTGAACCACGTATCGCGTTGACCGGGGGTCGGCCCCCGGCCCGAGAAAGCTTGTACCACCTTGGAGGTGAGGGTGTCCCAGATCGCAGGCGAGCCCGCGGCCCAGGACTTCGTGGAAGTCCGGCTGCCGGCTGCGGGTGCCTACCTGTCGGTGCTGCGTACGGCCACGGCCGGTCTCGCCGCCCGTTTGGACTTCACCCTCGACGAGATCGAGGACCTCCGCATCGCGGTGGACGAGGCCTGCGCGATCCTGCTCCAGCAGGCCGTGCCCGGCTCGGTGCTCAGCTGTGTCTTCCGGCTCGTCGACGACTCGCTCGAGGTCACGGTGTCGGCCCCGACCACGGACGGTCACGCACCGTCGCGGGACACCTTCGCCTGGACCGTGCTGTCCGCGCTGGCGGGCAAGGTCTCCTCGGCCGTGGACGACGACAAGACCGTTTCGATCAGCCTCTACAAACAGCGCGGCGCGGGACCCGGGCCGGCGTGAGGAACGGGGACGGGCCGGTGCGGGACGAAGAGCGGGGCACGCGCAAGCTGCCGAACGAGGGCGGGATTCCCCCTCGCGCGTGGGAGTCCTCCCGCTCGGGCGCGGGCGCCGAAGGGGGACGGACCGGAGGCTCGGGACAGGGCGAAGCGGCCGGGTCCCGGTGTCCGGCGAGCGGCATCGACGGCATCCCCGAGCAGGCCAGACCGCATCCGGAGGACGACCACCCGGTGCCCGGCCTGCCGGGCGAGGGGCCGCGGGATCAGGACGATGCCGCGCAGGGCGCGGCTCCACCGGCACGGGGCCGGGTCTCCCCGGGCCGATCGGAGGCGCGGGCTCGGGGAAGGGCAACGGGCGGGACGATGAGCGAGCACGAGCGAGACGACGAGCCGAGCGTGCCGAACGCGCACGGCGCGAGGCACGAGCCTCAGGACCGCAGCGGCGCACGCGCGCTGTTCGTCGAGCTGCGCGCGCTGAAGGAGGGCAGCCCCCAGTACGCGGAGCTGCGCAACCAGCTGGTCCGTATGCACCTGCCGCTCGTCGAGCACCTCGCCCGCCGCTTCCGCAACCGCGGGGAGCCGCTGGACGACCTCACCCAGGTCGCCACCATCGGCCTGATCAAGTCGGTCGACCGGTTCGATCCGGACCGCGGCGTCGAGTTCTCGACGTACGCGACCCCGACGGTCGTCGGCGAGATCAAGCGGCACTTCCGGGACAAGGGCTGGGCGGTGCGCGTTCCGCGCCGGCTGCAGGAGCTGCGCCTCGCGCTCACCACGGCGACGGCCGAGCTGTCCCAGCTGCACGGCCGCTCCCCCACGGTGCACGAGCTCGCCGAGAAGCTGGCGATCTCGGAGGAGGAGGTCCTGGAGGGCCTGGAGTCCGCCAACGCGTACTCGACGCTGTCCCTGGACGTCCCCGACACGGACGACGAGTCCCCTGCGGTCGCGGACACCCTCGGTGCGGAGGACGAGGCGCTGGAGGGCGTGGAGTACCGCGAGTCGCTGAAGCCGCTGCTGGAGGACCTGCCGCCGCGCGAGAAGCGCATCCTGCTGCTGCGCTTCTTCGGCAACATGACCCAGTCGCAGATCGCGCAGGAGGTCGGCATCTCGCAGATGCACGTCTCGCGGCTGCTGGCCCGGACGCTGGCCCAGCTGCGGGAGAAGCTGCTGGTCGAGGAGTAGCGCGCAGGGAGGTCATTGCGCGCGGGTCGTCGCACGCAGATCGTCCGCACAGGGGCCCGGGCCGAGGCCCGGACGGGCGGGCGGCCGGTGCGCCTACCGCCGTTCAATCTCCCGGGCACGGCCCGGACCCTTGATCCCGAGGGCCCGGGTCGTCGCCGGGTTCACCAGCAGCACCAGGGCGGCCACGGCCACGGCGGCCAGCGCGATGCCCGCCGGGACGGCCACGCTGTCGGCCTGGAGCAGCTGGTAGGCGACGGGCAGCGCCAGGATCTGCGTGATCACCGCCGGCCCCCGGCTCCAGCCGCGGCGCAGCAGCAGCCCGCGGGCGGCGAGCAGCGGCAGCAGGGCCAGCACGAGCACCGTGATCCCGCCGGTCACGGCCTGCCGGCGGTCGCCGCCGTCGCCCGTGACCCCGAGGACGAGCATCCACACCCCGCCGGCGAGCAGCGCGAATCCCTCCAGCGCGACCAGCGCCGCCGCGTAGGTCAGCCGTCGCGGCCGGGGGCCGGCCGCGTCCACGGTGCCGGGGGCTTCGGGGGCGGGGGTCTGCTCACTGCTCACCCCTGAAGGGTAGCCCTCGGGCTACGGCCGCCGGTGGCCAGGCCGACGGCCCCCGCGGCCGGGCTCACGCACCGTCTCTTACCCGATCCCTACCTCGCCCTGGGCCGAGTACCAGGCAGTAGGTACGCTGCACCCCATGCGTGCACTTCTCGTGGCCAATCCGGCGGCAACCACCACAAGCGCACGTACGCGCGATGTCCTGATCCACGCGCTGGCCAGCGAGATGAAGCTGGAGGCGGTCACCACGGAGTACCGCGGCCACGCCCGCGACCTGGGCCGGCAGGCCGCGGACAGCGACGACATCGACCTGGTCGTGGCCCTCGGCGGCGACGGCACCGTCAACGAGGTCGTGAACGGCCTGCTGCACCGGGGACCCGACCCGGAGCAGCTGCCCCGCCTCGCCGTGGTCCCCGGCGGCTCCACCAACGTCTTCGCGCGCGCCCTGGGGCTGCCGAACGACGCCGTGGAGGCGACCGGCGCCCTGCTGGACGCGCTCGCCACCGGCAGCGAGCGCACCATCGGCCTGGGCCTCGCCTCGGGGGCGCCGGGCACTCCGGACGCGGAGGTCCCGGCGCGCTGGTTCACCTTCAACGCCGGGCTCGGTTTCGACGCGGGCGTCGTCGGGCGGGTGGAGCAGCAGCGGGAGCGCGGCAGGAAGTCGACGCACGCCCTGTACGTGCGGCAGGTGGTCCGCCAGTTCCTCGGCGAGCCGAACCGCCGGCACGGCCGCATCACACTGGAGCGGCCCGGCCAGGACCCGGTCTCCGATCTGGTGGTGGCCATAGTCTCGAACACGTCGCCCTGGACGTATCTCGGCAATCGCCCCATGTACACGTCGCCCAAGGCCTCGTTCGACACAGGCCTCGACGTACTCGGTCTCAGCCGTCTGTCCACGGCCGCGGTTGCCCGGTATGGGACCCAGTTGCTCACTTCGTCCCCGGAGCGGGGACCGCATGGGAAGCATGCGGTCTCACTGCACGACCTGAGCGGGTTCACCTTGCATTCGAAGGTGCCGCTGCCCCTGCAGATGGACGGTGACCACCTGGGGCTGCGCACGAGCGTGACGTTCACAGGCGTACGCCGTGCACTGCGTGTGATTGTGTGAGCGGAAGAGGCCAAAGTCCTTACACTCGAACGTTTAGGCCAGCATCCACCCCATGGAAGTACGGCTGTGACCTAGTCGACACCGAGGAATCAAAAAAAACTTTCCGGAAGGGGTTGTATCCGCCGCTGAGGTTTGCCAGTCTCTATCTGGCGATCGGGGCGGCCCAATACACCGGGCCCCAGAGATCACCGGAACCCCTCTTCAATCCACAGGACCACGCCAGGTAATCCTGACGGTCGGCCCTTCACTTGTTGAGGGATTCGTGAAAGCGTTCACATTCACAAGCAACCCGCACGTAATACCAAGGAGAGGTAGCAGCCATGGACTGGCGTCACAACGCCGTTTGCCGCGAGGAAGACCCCGAGCTCTTCTTCCCCATCGGCAACACCGGTCCTGCGCTGCTGCAGATCGAGGAAGCCAAGGCCGTCTGCCGTCGCTGCCCGGTTATCGAGCAGTGTCTGCAGTGGGCGCTCGAGTCCGGTCAGGACTCCGGCGTCTGGGGTGGTCTCAGCGAGGACGAGCGCCGCGCCATGAAGCGCCGCGCCGCCCGCAACCGGGCCCGTCAGGCCTCCGCCTGACCCACGCCACCCCGCTGACAGCCTGAGCTTGGCGGCGCGTGCAGCACGCACGCATCTCCCGCCCCCGAGCCGCAGCGCGCAGTATCCCCGCGCTTGACACAACAGCGAGCATTGGCCCCGGACCGCATCGCGGTCCGGGGCTTTCTGCTGTGCGGGAGTCGGCCGCGGCCGGCCCCAACTCCCGTGCGGCGCAGTGCTTCCGGGCCAGGCCCGCTACTTCCGGGCGGGGCACGCTACTTCCGGGCCAGGCACGCTACTTCCGGGCCACCGGGATGTCGAGGATCACGCGCGTGCCGCGCTCCGGGGCCGGGACCATGTCGAAGGTGCCGCCCAACTCGCCCTCGACCAGGGTGCGGACGATCTGCAGACCGAGGTTGCCGGAGCGGTGCGGGTCGAAGCCCTCCGGCAGTCCGACCCCGTCGTCCTGGACGGTGACGAGCAGCCGGGCCTCGCGCGAGGTGCCGCCACGGACCGCGGACACCTCCACCGTGCCGGTCTCGCCCTGCCGGAAGCCGTGCTCCAGGGCGTTCTGCAGCACCTCGGTCAGCACCATCGACAGCGGGGTCGCGACCTCGGCGTCCAGGATGCCGAAGCGGCCGCTGCGCCGGCCGGCGACCTTGCCCGGCGAGATCTCGGCGACCATCGACAGCACCCGGTCGGCGATCTCGTCGAACTCCACCCGCTCGTCCAGGTTCTGGGACAGCGTCTCGTGCACGATCGCGATCGACCCGACCCGGCGCACCGCCTCCTCGAGGGCCTCCCGGCCGCGCTCGGACTCGATCCGCCGGGCCTGGAGGCGGAGCAGGGCCGCCACCGTCTGCAGGTTGTTCTTGACCCGGTGGTGGATCTCCCGGATGGTCGCGTCCTTGGTGATCAGCTCCCGCTCGCGGCGGCGCAGCTCGGTGACGTCCCGCAGCAGCACCAGCGAACCGATCCGCGTCCCCTTGGGTTTGAGCGGGATCGCCCGGAACTGGATCACCCCGTCGTGGGCCTCGATCTCGAACTCGCGGGGCGCCCAGCCGCTGGCCAGCTTGACGAGCGCCTCGTCCACCGGGGCCCGGGACGGGGCGAGTTCGGCGGTGGTCCGGCCGAGGTGGTGGCCGACGAGGTCGGCGGCGAGACCGAGCCGGTGGTAGGCGGACAGCGCGTTCGGCGAGGCGTACTGGACACTGCCGTCCGCGTCGAGCCGGATCAGCCCGTCGCCGACGCGCGGCGAGGCGTCCATGTCGACCTGCTGGTCGGGGAACGGGAAGGAACCCGCGGCGATCATCTGCGCGAGGTCGGAGGCGCTCTGCAGATAGGTCAGCTCCAGCCGGCTCGGGGTCCGCACGGTGAGCAGGTTGGTGTTGCGCGCGATCACGCCCAGGACCCGGCCCTCCCGGCGGACGGGGATCGACTCGACCCGCACGGGGACCTCCTCGCGCCACTCCGGGTCGCCCTCGCGCACGATCCGGCCCTCGTCGAGCGCGGCGTCCAGCAGGGGGCGGCGGCCGCGCGGGACGAGATGGCCCACCATGTCGTCCTGGTACGAGGTGGGGCCGGTGTTGGGCCGCATCTGCGCGACGGAGACGTACCGGGTGCCGTCGCGGGTGGGGACCCACAGCACCAGGTCGGCGAAGGAGAGGTCGGAGAGCAGCTGCCACTCCGAGACCAGCAGATGGAGCCACTCGAGGTCGGAGTCGTCGAGAGCGGTGTGCTGGCGTACGAGTTCGTTCATGGAGGGCACGTCTGCGAGCGTACCTGGGCGTTCGGCCACCGTTCGAAATCGGCCACCCGCGCCGGCGGAGCCGGACGGGCCCCGAAGACACCCGCGGGCCGCGGCGCCTGAGAGGGACCCTCAACCCTCCCGGCACCGCAGCCCGGAGCAACATCGGCCGCGGGGTGTGCGGTCCCGGTCGGCCGAAGGATGAGGAGCCGGGGCAGTCAGGGCAGAGAGCACCGGTTCCTCGGTCCGTCTTCCTGTGCGGGGAAGACGGAGGTTTTGCGTTCACCTGTGGCGCGTGGGCGATGCCGCGCGCGTTCGCTGTTCAGGTCTCTTCCCCGCATTCTGGACTAGACCACTTCGGCATGTCCATGAGCGGGAAGACGTTCATCGGTGTTTTTCGACGGTCCGTCGCTCCGGTGAGAGCCGGGTCGGCCAACCGAGCGGACCCCGGCGGGCGTCCGCATCCACCCCGCAGCCTAGCCCGCCCGGCTCATCCACGGGGCCAGATGGCCATGGCAATTTCGGCGAGAGCCTCCAGTTCCTCGCGGCACGCACCGTCGCGCGCCTGCTGGGACATGCCCTGGACGACCGCGCCGACGTACCGGGCCAACGCGCCGACGTCGGTGCCCGCGGGCAGCTCCCCCGCGGCCACCCCCGCCTCCATACGGCGCTCGAAGGCGGCGATGGACGCGTTGCGCCGCTCGCGCAGGGATTCCGCCACCTCCGGGGTCGCGCAGTTGGTCGCCGCGTGGACGACGAGACAGCCGCGCGGACGGCCGGGGGCGGTGTACTCGGCGGCGGCCTCCCGCAGCATCCGCCCGACGGCGGCCCGGGCGGTGGGCTCCTCGGCGAGGGCGCGGTCGCCGAACGAGCCGTACCGCTCGGCGTAGGCGCGGACGGCCTCCGCGAAGAGCGCCCGCTTGTCCCCGAAGGCGGCGTACAGACTCGGGGTGCCGATGCCCATGGCGCGGGTGAGGTCGGAGACGGAGGTGGCCTCGTAGCCGTGCTCCCAGAAGGCCAGGACCGCCTTCTGCAACGCGGTCTCGCGGTCGAAGGAACGCGGGCGGCCGCGAGGCCTGGAGACGGGTCCGCCCCGCGTCCCGGCGTCCTCGCCACCGCTCACCATGGCGCGCATTCTAGAGCGACCACTAGACAAACGTGAAGGGGCCGGCGTGCCCCGTGACGGGCCGCCCCGGGCGCGGCCGGCTCTGTTAGATTGGTCTAAACCACATGGTCGCTCATACGGGCCTTCCAACCGGGTCCGGTCCCACTCCTGTCCCTCTCCTCAGTCTTCTCAGATCGGCAGGCCCAGCGTGGAAGTTGTCATCGTTCCGGACGCCGAGGCGGGCGGCGAGCTCATCGCCGAGGCCATGGCGCAGCTGCTCAGGCGCAGGCCCGACGCCCTGCTCGGCGTGGCGACGGGCTCGACGCCGCTGCCCGTCTACGAGGCACTGGCGGCCAAGGTCCGCGCCGGTGCCGTGGACACCTCCCGGGCGCGGATCGCGCAGCTCGACGAGTACGTGGGGCTGCCCGCCGACCACCCGGAGTCCTACCGCTCCGTCCTGCGGCGCGAGGTGCTGGAGCCGCTCGGGATCACGATGGAGGGCTTCCTGGGTCCCGACGGCACCGCCGAGGACGTACCGGCGGCGTGCGCGGCGTACGACCGGGCGCTGGCCGAGGCGGGCGGGGTGGACCTCCAGCTGCTCGGCATCGGGACGGACGGGCACATCGGGTTCAACGAGCCGTGCTCGTCGCTCGCCTCCCGGACCCGGATCAAGACCCTGACCGAGCAGACCCGGGCCGACAACGCGCGCTTCTTCGACGGCGATGTCGACCAGGTGCCGCACCACGTGATCACGCAGGGGATCGGGACGATCCTGGAGGCGCGGCACCTGGTGCTGCTGGCCACGGGCGAGGGCAAGGCGGACGCCGTCGCCGCGACCGTCGAGGGCCCGGTCGCCGCCGTCTGCCCGGCGTCGGCGCTCCAGCTCCACCCGCACGCCACGGTCGTCGTCGACGAGGCCGCCGCCGCCGAGCTGAAGCTCGCCGACTACTTCCGGCACACCTACGCCGACAAGCCGCGGTGGCAGGGGCTCTGATCCCCGCCGACCGCTCCCCTGTCCGGCCCGCCGTCCCGGACGGCGGCGCCGAGCGACGCGAAGGTGCCGGCCGCCCCGTCGGGGGTGGCCGGCACTTTCGTCCTACGGGCCGTCCGCGCCCGGGTCCGACGCGGCGGACTCCTGGAGACGTGGCCTAGTCTCCCGTCCCCGTGATCACCTCTGCCGCCGCCCGGCCGCAGACGCGGGCCGCGCCGTGGGTGGCGAGGTGGAGGGCGCCCCGGGGTGCCGCCCGGGGGACGCCCATCTCGACGACGATCGTGTCGGGACGGGCCGCGAGCAGGGTGTCGAGGGCGGCGGCCATCCACGGGTGGCGGTGCTCGTCGCGGACGACGGCGACCACCCGGCGGCTTCCGGCCGCGTCCAGGGCCGCGCGTCCGGCGTCCCCGCCCGCGAAGCTGCCCGTCTCCGTCCCGGGCAGGAGCCGGCGGAGTTCCGCGGCCACGCCCCACGGGGTCTCGTCGCCGACGGCGATGTTGGCGACCGGGGTGAGGGCGACGACGTAGGGAGGTTCGGTGAGCGGGGAGAAGCCCGCCCCGCCGGTGACCCGCAGGGCGCGGCGGGCCGCCCGCAGGCCGACCTCGTGCCCGGCGGCGTCCCGCGCCGCGCCGGGCCGCCCCGCCGTCCAGCGGGCCAGGCCGCGCACCCGGTGCGCAGCGTCCGCGAGCCGTTCCTCGGGGAGTTCACCGGCGCGGACCGCCGTGACCAGGGCGTCCCGCAGGCGCCGTACCGTCTCGTCGTCCGCCAGGCCGCCGCCCACGCAGATCGCGTCGGCGCCGGCCGCGACGGCGAGGACGCTGCCCCGCTCGATGCCGTAGGTGCCGGAGACGGCCCGCATCTCCATGCCGTCGGTGACGATCAGGCCGTCGTAGCCCAGCTCGCCGCGCAGCAGTTCGGTCAGGACCGCGCGGGACAGCGTGGCCGGGCGGTCCGGGTCCAGGGCGGGGACCAGGATGTGCGCGCTCATCACGGCCTTGGTGCCGGCGGCGATCGCCGCGCGGAACGGAACCAGTTCGCGGGCCTGGAGCACCGGGCCCCCGACGTCGATGCGCGGCAGCGCGTGGTGGGAGTCGACCGCGGTGTCGCCGTGCCCGGGGAAGTGCTTGGTGCAGGCGGCGACGCCCGCGGACTGCAGTCCGGTGACGTAGGCGGCGGTGTGCCGGGCGACCAGTGCGGGGTCGGCGCCGAAGGAGCGGACGCCGATGACGGGGTTGGCCGGGTCGGAGTTCACGTCGGCGGAGGGCGCCCAGTTGAGGTTGACGCCGCAGGCGGCGAGGCGGTGGCCGAGTTCGAGGGCGACCGAGCGCGTCAGCTCCACGTCGTCCACGGCGCCGAGCGCGTGGTTGCCGGGGAAGCTGGAGCCCGTGCGCACCTCCAGGCGGGTGACGTCGCCGCCCTCCTCGTCGATGGCGACCAGCACGTCGTCCCGCTCGGCGCGCAGTTGGGCGGTGAGCGCGGCCAGTTGCGCGGACGAGGTGATGTTGCGGCCGAACAGGCCGACCGAGGCGAGGCCCTCCCCCAGCCGCCGCAGCAGCCAGTCGGGGGCGGTGGTCCCGGTGAAGCCGGGCTGGAGGACCGTCAGCGCGTCGCGCGTGAGGGTGTCGGTACCGCTGGCGAATGTCGTCATCGGGTGGCGTTATCCCTTCACGGCGCCCGCGGTCAGACCCGCGGCCATCTTGCGCTGGACGAGGAGGAACAGGACGACGATCGGTACGGCCATCATCGTGGCTCCGGCCATCATCGGGGCGTATTCGGTGCCGTGCTTGGTGGTGAAGTTGCCGAGCCAGACGGTGGCGGTCTGGTGCTCCTGGCTCATCAGCATCAGGGCGTACAGGTACTCGTTCCAGGCCTGGATGAAACCGTAGACCGAGGTGGCGACCATGCCGGGGGCGAGGAGCGGGAAAACCACCCGGAGGAAGGCGCCGGTGCGGGAGCAGCCGTCGACCATGGCGGCCTCCTCCAGCTCCCGTGGAATGTTGACGATGAAGCCGCGCAGCGTCCACACCGTGAAGGGGAGGATGAAGGTCAGGTACGTGATGATGAGGCCGGTGAGCCTGTCGTACTGCTCCAGGTCGTTGAGCAGCAGGAAGACCGGGATGATCATGGCGACCAGCGGGACCATCTGGACGGCCAGGATGCCCACGATCACGATTCTGCGACCGCGGAAGACGAAGCGGGAGATGGCGAGCGCGGCCAGCATCCCGACCACCATGCCGATCACCACGACCGTCAGCGACACGACCAGGCTGCGGCCGACCGGGCCCCAGAAGTCCGCGATGTCCAGCGCCCGGCGGAAGTTGCCGAGGGTGAGGCCGGTGGGCAGCAGGCTCGGCTCGGCGTCGATGGCGTCCTTGGCCGGCTTGAACGCCGTGTCGAGCATCCAGTACAGGGGGAAGCCCGCGGTGACGAGGACGAGCAGGCCGAGCAGGTTCCAGCCGAGCCTCGGCCTCGGGCGGCCGGGAGACGTGAGGGTGGTCGTCCCGCTCATTCGACCTCTCCGATCTTCAGCATCTGGCGCATGTAGACGGCGACGACCCCGAGCAGCAGCAGGACGGTGACGAGGGCGATCGCCGAGCCCTGCGCGTAGTCGTTGACCACGAAGGCGCGGTCGTAGGAGTAGGTGTTGAGGACCTGGAACTCCGCCTCCGGATGGCCGCCCCGCATCACGAACACCTGCGGGAAGACGCCCATGTCCCAGATCACCGACAGGGTCGTCAGCATCACGACGATCGGCTTGAGGACGGGCAGGGTGACGTAGCGGAAGACGCCCCAGGAGCTCGCGCCGTCCAGCCGCGCGGCCTCCTCCAGCTCCTTGGGCACCTGCGTGAGACCCGCGCTCAGCGTGATGACGACGAAGGGCACGGCGCCCCAGACCACCAGCAGCATGATCACGGCCAGGCCCTGCGGCCCGCTCGCGAACCAGTTGTGGCCGATCATGTCGATCCCCGGCAGCCTGCTCAGCAGCGCGTTGAGGACGCCGTAGTCCGAGTCGAAGAGCCACTTGAAGACGGTGGTGGCCACGATGACCGGCATGCCCCAGCTCGCCACCAGCACGATGTTGATCAGGGTCTTCAGCCAGCCGGACACCCGTTGCAGCAGCAGCGCGATCGCCATGCCGGCGACCATCGTGAAGACCACGCAGCCGACGGCGAGGACGACCGTGCGCAGCACGACCGCCCAGAACTCGCCGTCGCCCAGCACGGCGGTGAAGTTGGCGAACCCGACCCACTCGGCCGGCTGGAAGCCCCACAGCTGGGGCTGGCCGAACTTCTGCACGGACAGGGTGACCAGCCGCGCCAGCGGATAGGCCATGACCAGGGCCAGGATCAGCAGACAGGGCGCGAGCAGCAGCCAGGGCGTCGCGCCGCCGCCCGGGGTGCGCGGTCTGCGCGGCCGGTCCGGGGCGGCCGGTTGCGACGCCTGCCGCGGCGGCGGCGCCTTGGCGGGGGTGGTGGTGTCTGCGGCACTCATCGCGCGCTCCTCAGCGGTCCCTCACGGGCGTACGAGACTCGGGCGTACGAGACTCGGGCGTACAGGGCTCGGTCGTACGAGAAGCGGGGCCCCGCCCGACGGCAGGGCCCCGCGCCCGGTCACCTGGCGTTGATGACCTTGTCGATCGCGGCGTCCGCCTCCTTGGCGGCGGCCTCGACCGACTTCTTGCCGGTGCCGATGTTCTGCAGCATGGTCTGCAGGATCTGGGCCTTCTCGACCTGGCCCCAGCCCGGGGCCATCGGGACGAACCAGTTGGACTCGGCCGCGGTGGCGGGGACGGCGGTCGCGGGGTCGTTCTTCAGGGTCGTGAGGTCGGTCTTGTTGTTGGGCAGGTTTCCCTTGCCCATCAGGCCCTTCTGGCCCGACGGGCCGGTGAAGGCGTTGATCCACTCGGCGGCGAGGTCCTGCGCCCTGGACTTCACCGGGACGGCGAGGTCGGAACCGCCCAGGAAGACCGGCATGTTCCTGCCGGACGGGCCGGGCATCACGAAGTTCTCGAGGTTGTCCTTGAGCTTGCCGGTCTTGTCGTTCTTCGGGTCGGCCGCGGTCGCTCCCTCCCAGGCGGCGCCGAAGATCATGCCGGACTTGCCCTGGCCGTAGACGATGTAGCGGTCGGACTCGTCCTTGGTCTTGTCGCCGTGCATGTACCTGTCGACGACGTTCTTGAACTCGGTGAGGCCCTTGAGGGACTCGGGCGAGGAGAGACCGGCCTTCCAGGTGCCGCCCTCCTCCTTCGCTATGGAGCCGCCGGCGTCGTAGACGAAGGACATGGCCGCGTACCAGTCGCGGGTGGGCTGGTACCAGGCGCTGAACTTGCCGCCCTGCTTCTTCTGCACCTTGTCCAGGGCGGCGGTGAGGTCCTGGTAGGTCTTCGGCACGGACTTCACGCCCGCCGCGGCGAACACGTCCTTGCGCCAGTTGGCGACGCGGCCGCCGGCGTAGTAGGGGACGCCGTAGGTCTTGCCGTCGTAGGTCACCGAGGCCTTCAGGCCGTCGAGCCAGGCGGAGGAGCCCGTGAACTTCGCCGGGTCGACGGGGGCGAAGGCGCCCTTGACCATGTAGCCGAGCATCTCGGTGTTGCCCATCTCGACCACGTCGGGGGCCTTGTCGGTGGCGAGGACGGCGTCGAGCTTGGTGTTCTTGTCCGGCCAGCCGTAGTACTCGTGCTTGATCCTCAGGCCGGGGTGCTTCTTCTGCACCGCGGCGTCGGCGGCCTTCACCAGCTCCGGCCAGTTGTTCTGCGCGTCCACGGTGAGCCAGACGGTCAGCTCCTTGGCGTCCGCGCCGCCCTTGCCCGATCCCTTGTCGTCATCGCTCCCGCACGCCGCGATGGAGACCATCATGCCCGCGATACCGATCGCGGCAACCAGCTTGCGCCTCACGCCACCCTCCTCAGGGATGCCACAAACCCCCCTGCCTCCCCGCGGTTTGAGCGTCAGCGCAACCGCCCTCGGGGCCGGGACCTGGACCAATGGTGTAGACCAGTACGGGGAGCTTGGCCCAGACCAATAGGGCTGTCAAGGGTGTTCCGACGGGCTCCCGCCGTCCGTTACGGGACCGCGATATGCAGGGACCTTTCATTGCTCGTCCGGCAGAAACGGACGGCCCGACTCCCCTGGACCACCGGCATCCGCGCGGGTGCCCCCGCGCCCCGGTCCGCCTGGACCACTCGTCCCGGACCCGCCATGGACTAGACCAGCCGGGGTCACGGCGGTATACAGAGGAGATCACGGAGCGTACGGGTGGCCACCCGGCGCGCGAAGCCGTGCCACGATGTGAGCCGCGGCCGATCAGCAGGTCGGCCGCTTCGGCACTGGAGCCGGGAAGGCGGAGCATGAGCACCGACGTCAGCAGTGCGGAGAACGAGGGTGGGACGACCGTCCGTACCGCGCGCGTGCCCAAGTACTACCGCCTGAAGAAGCACCTGCTCGACATGACGGACACGCTCCCGCCCGGCACGCCGGTCCCCCCCGAGCGGACGCTGGCGGCCGAGTTCGACACCTCGCGCACGACCGTGCGCCAGGCCCTGCAGGAACTGGTCGTCGAGGGCCGGCTCGAGCGCATCCAGGGCAAGGGCACCTTCGTCGCCAAGCCGAAGGTCTCCCAGGCGCTGCAACTCACCTCCTACACCGAGGACATGCGCGCCCAGGGCCTGGAACCGACCTCGCAGCTGCTGGACATCGGGTACATCACCGCCGACGACCGGCTCGCCGAACTGCTCGACATAACGTCCGGCGGACGTGTGCTGCGCATCGAGCGGCTGCGCATGGCCAACGGCGAGCCGATGGCCATCGAGACCACGCACCTGTCGGCGAAGCGCTTCCCCGCCCTGCGGCGCAGCCTGGTGAAGTACACGTCCCTCTACACGGCCCTCGCCGAGGTCTACGACGTCCACCTCGCGGAGGCCGAGGAGACCATCGAGACCTCGCTGGCCACTCCGCGCGAGGCGGGACTGCTCGGCACCGACGTGGGCCTTCCCATGCTGATGCTCTCCCGGCACTCGCTGGACCGGCAGGGCAGGCCGGTGGAGTGGGTGCGGTCGGTCTACCGCGGCGACCGCTACAAGTTCGTCGCTCGGCTCAAGCGGCCGCAGGACTGAACCGGGCGGGCAGCCCGTCCGTGTACCCCGTCAGGACGGACGTATGCCCACGACGAGGGGCCCACTCGGCAGACAGGTGTGTGCGATTGTGCACATGCCCTGACCTGCGACGACCGTTTCCACCCCACGGTTGCTCACGCTGCCGAACTGTTATACGGAAAGACCTTTTCGCTTTCCGGACGCCGTGGCTAGATTGCCGCGCATAGCCAGGTGACAGAGAGTGGAGCCGCAAACATGTCCGATTCCCCCGATGTCAGCAGAGCGGTGGTGACACCCGTCCGGGTCGTCATCGCCCTCTGTCTCCTCGCGCCCTTCGTGGCGCTGCTGTGGGTGGGGTCCTACGCCAAGACGGACCCGGCCTTCGTCGGCATCCCGTTCTTCTACTGGTACCAGATGCTGTGGGTGATCATCTCCACCGCGCTGACCATGACCGCCTACCAGCTGTGGCAGCGTGACCAGCGCTCCCGCGCCGCCGCCCGCACCCAGGACGGAGGTGCCTCGGAATGAACAACGGAGTTCACGGCGTCGAACTCGGCGTCTTCGTCTTCTTCTTCCTGCTCGTGACGGTCATGGGCTTCGTCGCCGCGCGCTGGCGCAAGGCGGACAACGCCCACAGCCTCGACGAATGGGGTCTTGGCGGCCGGTCGTTCGGCACCTGGATCACCTGGTTCCTGCTGGGCGGCGACCTGTACACCGCGTACACCTTCGTGGCCGTCCCGGCGGCGATCTACGCGGCGGGCGCGGCCGGCTTCTTCGCCGTGCCGTACACGATCCTCGTCTACCCGCTGATCTTCACCTTCCTGCCGCGTCTGTGGTCGGTGTCGCACAAGCACGGGTACGTCACCACCTCGGACTTCGTCCGCGGCCGCTTCGGCTCCAAGGGCCTGTCGCTGGCCGTGGCGCTCACCGGTCTGCTGGCGACCATGCCGTACATCGCGCTCCAACTGGTCGGCATCCAGGCCGTCCTGGACGTGATGGGCGTCGGCGGCGGCGCGGCCTCCAACGTGTTCGTGAAGGACCTGCCGCTGCTGATCGCGTTCGGCGTGCTGGCGGCGTACACCTACTCGTCGGGTCTGCGCGCCCCCGCCCTGATCGCGTTCGTGAAGGACGCGCTGATCTACATCGTGATCGCGGTGGCCATCATCTACATCCCGATCAAGCTGGGCGGGTTCGACCAGATCTTCGCCAAGGCCGGTGACGCCTTCGCGCAGACCAACCCGGCGACCGGCAAGCCGCGGGGCGCGCTGGCTCCCCCGGAGGCGGGCCAGTGGACGTACGCCACGCTGGCGCTGGGCTCCGCGCTCGCGCTGTTCATGTACCCGCACTCGATCACCGCGACGCTGTCCTCGCGCAGCCGTGACGTGATCCGCCGCAACACCACGATCCTGCCGCTGTACTCGCTGATGCTGGGCCTGCTGGCCCTGCTCGGCTTCATGGCGATCGCGGCGGGCGTGAAGGTGCAGAACGGCCAGCTGGCCATCCCGGCCCTGTTCGACCAGATGTTCCCCGACTGGTTCGCCGGTGTGGCCTTCGCGGCGATCGGCATCGGCGCGCTGGTGCCGGCGGCCATCATGTCCATCGCGGCCGCGAACCTGTTCACCCGCAACATCTACAAGGACTTTGTCAAGCCGGACGCGACACCCGCGCAGGAGACCAAGGTCTCCAAGCTGGTCTCGCTGCTGGTGAAGGTGGGCGCCCTGGTCTTCGTCCTGACGATGGACAAGACCGTGGCGATCAACTTCCAGCTGCTCGGCGGCATCTGGATCCTGCAGACCTTCCCGGCGCTCGTCGGCGGCCTGTTCACGCGCTGGTTCCACCGCTGGGCGCTGCTCGCGGGCTGGGCGGTCGGCATGGTCTACGGCACACTCGCCGCGTACGGGGTGGCCTCGCCGACGCAGAAGCACTTCGGCGGCTCCGCCGCGGAGATCCCCGGCATCGGCGACATGGGCTACATCGGTCTGACGGCGTTCGTGCTCAACGTGGTCGTCACGGTGGTCCTGACCTTGGTCCTGAAGGCCGTCAAGGCGCCGGAGGGCGTCGACGAGACCAGGCCGGAGGACTACACGGCGGACGCGGGCGACCCGGGCGTCGAGGTCGAGCTGCCGCCGGCCACGGCAGGCGCCTCGCACTGAGCCGCCGCACACCCCACGGGCCGCCGGAGCAATCCGGCGGCCCGTTGCCGTACCCGCGTCCCCGCCCTCACTCTCCTCACCTAGGAGTTGACGCTCTGACACGGCGGCGGCACTACATCTGGGGGTGGCGTCGCGACCCGGCACAAGATGTATGCTCATGCTCGCTGTCGCCGCAGGGGAATCCGGTGCGAATCCGGAACTGTCCCGCAACGGTGTACTTGTGCGTGTCCGTCCCCGGACGGCCCCGCGCCCGCGTCAGTCCGAGGACCTGCCGACAGCGCGCCCGGCCCTCCGGTCCGGGTGCCCTGACGTCCGGGCCTCGTGGAATGGGCCGGTGGACGCGACGCCCCGTGCGCTCGTGTGCTGCCCCTGTCCTCGGCGAGGCCCCCCGTGCGAGCGAGGGAGAGCCCCACGTGACCATCGCGCCGGCCGATCCGGCCTCTGCGACACCGGCCGAGACCGACACCGACGGCCCCGGTGCCGCGCTGCTGCGCACCCTGACCGGGCTGACCGCCGATCTCCCCGACGCCGACCCCGGCCGCGTCGCCGCCGCCGCGCTGCGCGGACGGTCGGCGCGCGCCGACGAGGCCGAACTGCGCGAGCTGGCCACGGAGGCGGCCGCCGGTCTCATCTCCGAGGACCCGGCGTACTCCCGGCTGGCCGCCCGGCTGCTGGCCATCGGCATCCGCGCCGAGGCCGCCGGACAGGGCGTCACCTGCTTCACCGAGTCCATCGACATCGGCCACCGGGAGGGCCTGATCGCCGACCGGACCGCCGAGTTCGTACGGCTGCACGCCGAGCGGCTCGAGGCGCTGGCCGACCCGCGGGCCGACGACCGCTTCGGCTACTTCGGCCTGCGCACCCTGCACAGCCGGTATCTGCTCCGGCACCCGATCACCCGCAAGGTGATCGAGACACCCCAGCACTTCCTGCTGCGCGTCGCCGCCGGTCTGGCGGAGGACGCCACCACGCGGTCCGCCGACGAAGTCTCCGCGCTCTACCGCCTGATGAGCCGCCTGGACTACCTGCCGTCCTCGCCCACGCTGTTCAACTCCGGTACGCGGCACCCCCAGATGTCGTCCTGCTACCTGCTCGACTCCCCCAAGGACGAGCTGGACTCCATCTACGACCGCTACCACCAGGTCGCGCGTCTCTCCAAGCACGCCGGCGGCATCGGCATCGCCTACTCCCGCATCCGCTCGCGCGGTTCCCTCATCCGCGGCACCAACGGGCACTCCAACGGCATCGTGCCGTTCCTGAAGACCCTGGACGCCTCGGTCGCCGCCGTGAACCAGGGCGGCCGGCGCAAGGGCGCGGCCGCGGTCTACCTGGAGACCTGGCACTCCGACATCGAGGAGTTCCTGGAGCTGCGCGACAACACCGGTGAGGACGCCCGCCGTACGCACAACCTGAACCTCGCGCACTGGATCCCGGACGAGTTCATGCGCCGGGTCGACGCGGACGGGCCGTGGTCGCTGTTCTCCCCGGCCGACGTGCCGGAGCTGGTCGACCTGTGGGGCGAGGAGTTCGACGCGGCCTACCGCAGGGCGGAGGAGGCGGGGCTGGCGCGCAGGACGCTGCCCGCCCGGGACCTGTACGGGCGGATGATGCGCACCCTCGCGCAGACCGGCAACGGCTGGATGACCTTCAAGGACGCCGCCAACCGCACCGCCAACCAGACGGCCGAGCCGGGCCACGTCGTCCACTCCTCCAACCTGTGCACGGAGATCCTGGAGGTCACCGACGACGGGGAGACGGCGGTCTGCAACCTCGGCTCGGTCAACCTGGGCGCCTTCGTCACGGGCAGCGGCATCGACTGGGAGCGGCTGGACGAGACCGTCCGCACCGCCGTCACCTTCCTCGACCGCGTCGTCGACATCAACTTCTACCCGACCGAGCAGGCGGGCCGGTCCAACGCCCGGTGGCGTCCGGTGGGTCTCGGCGCGATGGGGTTGCAGGACGTCTTCTTCAAGCTCCGTCTGCCCTTCGACTCGCCGGAGGCCCGGCAGCTGTCCACCCGTATCGCCGAGCGCGTCATGCTCGCCGCGTACGAGGCCTCCGCCGACCTCGCCGAGCGCAACGGCCCGCTGCCGGCCTGGGACAAGACCCGTACCGCCAAGGGTGTCCTGCACCCCGACCACTTCGGCGTCGAGCTCAACTGGCCGGAGCGCTGGGCGGCCCTGCGCGAGCGGATCGCCGCCGTCGGCATGCGCAACGCGCTGCTGCTGGCCATCGCGCCGACCGCGACCATCGCGTCGATCGCCGGTGTCTACGAGTGCATCGAGCCGCAGGTCTCCAACCTCTTCAAGCGCGAGACGCTGTCCGGCGAGTTCCTCCAGGTCAACTCCTACCTGGTGCGGGACCTCAAGGAGCTCGGGGTGTGGGACGCGCGCACCCGGGAGGCACTGCGCGACTCCGGCGGCTCGGTGCAGGACTTCGCCTGGATCCCCGAGGACGTGCGGAAGCTGTACCGCACGGCGTGGGAGATCCCGCAGCGCGGCCTGATCGACATGGCCGCCGCCCGGACCCCGTTCCTGGACCAGGCCCAGTCGCTGAACCTGTTCATGGAGACGCCGACCATCGGCAAGCTCTCCTCGATGTACGCCTACGCCTGGAAGCGGGGCCTGAAGACGACGTACTACCTGCGCTCCCGTCCGGCGACCCGGATCGCCCGCGCCGCCCGGGCGCAGACCCCCGTCCCCGTCCAACAGCCGGCCCCCGCGGACGCCGTGGCCTGCTCCCTGGAGAACCCCGAGTCCTGCGAGGCCTGCCAGTGATGCCCAGCACCGCCCGATCCCAGAACCTGCTCGACCCCGGTTTCGAGCTGACGCTCCGTCCGATGCGCTACCCGGACTTCTACGAGCGCTACCGGGACGCCATCAAGAACACCTGGACCGTGGAGGAGGTCGACCTCCACTCGGACGTCGCCGACCTCGCCCGGCTGACTCCCGGTGAGCAGCACCTGATCGGCCGTCTGGTCGCCTTCTTCGCGACCGGCGACTCGATCGTGGCGAACAACCTGGTGCTGACCCTCTACAAGCACATCAACTCCCCCGAGGCGCGGCTCTACCTGAGCCGGCAGCTCTTCGAGGAGGCCGTCCACGTCCAGTTCTATCTGACGCTGCTGGACACCTACCTGCCCGACCCGGACGACCGCTCCGCCGCCTTCGCGGCCGTGGAGAACATCCCGTCCATCCGGGAGAAGGCCGAGTTCTGCTTCAAGTGGATCAACGAGGTCGAGAAGCTGGAGCGGCTGGAGACCAGGGCCGACCGCCGCCGCTTCCTGCTCAACCTGATCTGCTTCGCGGCGTGCATCGAGGGCCTGTTCTTCTACGGTGCCTTCGCCTACGTCTACTGGTTCCGCAGCCGGGGCCTGCTGCACGGCCTGGCGACCGGGACCAACTGGGTGTTCCGCGACGAGACGATGCACATGTCCTTCGCCTTCGACGTCGTCGACACCGTCCGCAAGGAGGAGCCGGAGCTGTTCGACGACGCGCTGCACCGGGAGGTCACCGACATGCTCCGGGAGGCCGTCGAGGCCGAGCTGCAGTTCGCGCGCGACCTGTGCGGTGACGGCCTCCCGGGCATGAACACCGACTCCATGCGGCAGTACCTGGAGTGCGTCGCCGACCAGCGCCTCACCCGCCTCGGCTTCGCTCCGGTCTACGGCTCGGAGAACCCCTTCTCGTTCATGGAACTGCAGGGCGTTCAGGAGCTGACCAACTTCTTCGAGCGGCGCCCCTCGGCGTACCAGGTGGCGGTGGAGGGCACCGTCGACCTGGACGAGGACTTCTGATCCTCCCCATGGGTGCCGGCTGAGGGCCCCGCCTCCTTCCTGGTCTCCTGGGCGTCTCCCGGGACTCCCGGTGGCACCGCGGCACGGTCACCGCGGCAGGGCCCTCACCATCAGCCGGTTCGGGCGCAGTGTGATGCCCACCCGGGTCGCGTCGCTCGACCCGGGCACCTGCTCCAGACGGAAATGGGTCGCCACCACCGCCGTGACGAGACTCAGCAGCGCCATCGAGAAGTGGTCGCTGGGACACTTCCGGTTGCCCACACTGAACGGGCTCATGGCGTATTTCGGCACGTCCTTGGCGCGTTCCGGAAGCCACCGGTCGGGGTCGAACTCCAGGTTGTCGGCATACGAGCGCGGATCGCGCTGGATCGCGTACGGGCTGTACACGATGTCCGCTCCGGCCGGAATGCGATAGCCACCGAGTTCCGTGTCCGTGACCGCCCGCCGCGTCAAAATCCAGACGGCCGGCCGCAAACGCATCGTCTCGACGATGACATTGTTGGTGTGCGTGAGCCTGCGGACGTCGTCGAATCCGACCGATCGACCACCGGTCACGGATTCGACCTCGGCACGGATCCGGTCCGCGTGTTCCGGGTGTTCCGCGAGCACCTGCAGCAGCCACATGATCGTGGACGCGACGGTTTCACTGCCCGGGGTGAGTATCGCGACGACCTGGTCGTGGATCTCCTGCTCCCCGATGGGCTCACCATTCTCGTCCTTCGCCTCAAGCAATGCCGTCAGCAAATCGTCCGGCTTTTGACCGGATGCACGGCGCTCAGCGATGATCTCGTCGACCAGGAGATGCAGATCGGCCAGTGCGCGGTTGAATTCGCGGTTGGCCGGCAGGGGGAGCCGGTACAGCGGCCCGAGCGGGACCACCATCCGCCGGTACATGCCGCGGAAGACGGTCGCGAGCGCCCCGCACAGCCGCTCCGCGCGTTCGTCCATGTACGCGCCGCGCAGCAGGCAGCGCGCCGCGATGCGTACCGCGATGCGGAAGGACTCCGAGGTGCAGTCGATGGTCTCCCCGGCCTTCCAGCGCCGGGCCAGCGCGTGCGCCTCCTCCTCCATGACGGGCCCGTAGGCGGGGATGGCGTCGAGCCGGAAGGCGGGCTGGATGATGCGCCGCTGGCGCCGGTGCAGCGGGCCGTTGGCCGTGGCCACGCCCTCCTTGCCGAGCAGGTCCTCCAGGGACTCCCAGAGCGGGCCGGCGATGATGTAGTCGGGGCTCAGCGCCAGCGCGCCGGTGAGGGCGGGCGCGGTGACGGCGTACACCGTCTTGGGGCCGAGCCGGAGCCGGACGACGTCGCCGTGGTCGCGCAGCCGGGCCATGAACGCCAGCGGGTCGCGGACGAGGGCGAGACCGTGGCCGAGGGCCGGTACCGCGCCGCCGGCGAGGGGCGGCTCCGGCAGCGGGGACGCCGTCGTGGACGGAGCTTCGGGCGCGGGGGGCGCCGCCTCCGTCGAAACCGGGAACTCGGGGGATGAGTCGACGGTCATTTCTCACCTGCCGCTTCGTTGTCGACGTACGGGGGCGTGGACCGGTCGTCCCAGCTGTCGACCATGTACCGGCCCGACTCGTGGTGGAACCAGTAGACGGAACTGAACCAGTTCCGCATATTGCCCAGACAGACCCGCACGGCGGCACCGAGTTCCTTTCCCCGCACCGTGCCGTCGGCGAGGCCGTCGGCGAACCGTAATCCCACCTCTTCCGCTTCGAGGAATTCCGAGATGCATTGCTCGACGCGGCGCCTGAGATCCGCGACCGCTTCTTCCAGGGTCATTCTCTCGTGCTTTACGAGACTGATTCCGAGATTGTGCACCTCGTCGCCCGCGATTTCCTTGGGCAGCGAACACAGGTCGTTGTACCAGGCGGCGAATTCCTGACTCAGCAGCGCCGGGCGCCGATATGCGGGATTCTTCCTCACGGCGTCCGGGAGTTCGAGGCCCACACTGGGTTCCAGCAGATCGGTCCATATCCAGTGCGCGAAGGTGAGCCGGCGTAGCGCCAGGTACTCCCGGACCGTCGGCACGATTCCCTCGGTGCGGTTGACGAATTCCCGGTCGTAGGCCTCGATCACCGCGTGGAAATGCCGGCCGAAGCGGGCGTTCCACGTCGGCGGCAGGAACGAGAACAGCCGCAGCACACTGTCCGCGAAGGCCGCGACCAGGGGATCCCGGTGGTGCAGATGGTCTCCGGGTGAGTCCAGAGCCGCGTGCAGCGCGCGCCTGAGCCGCCGCCAGCAGGCCTGTCGGCCGTGCACGATGTCGCGGTCGTGACGGTCGTCCCAGACGAAGAACCACGCGCTGTAGTCCGCTATCGCCTGCAGGACCTCGTCGGGGGCACCGAGGTAGTACCCCGCCATGAGATCGGTGTAGCACAGGCTGTCGGCGTGTTCCGCCACCTTGTCCGCCGGCATGAGCCGCTTTTCGAGCAGCCAACGCCGGGTGTTCTCCTGGAGTCGGGGCCAATACGGATGCAGTTGCCTGGGAAACGCGGCCTCGATCACCGGGAGAGCGAGCGAAGGTGGGACTGCGACCGTTGCAGAAGTCGATGTCGATGTGGTGCTGTGTGGGAAAGCTGGCACGAACAAACCCCTCTCAGCCGCCGGTGGCGCCCGCCCCTGTCGTCGTGCCCGGCGTGCGCCGTCGCGTATCCCCGCCCTCCCATTCAGCACCACAACTGACCGGTCTGGGAACGGATTTGGCCCACTCACTACCCCGGGGTGCCGAGAATATCCCCTTGTGTGTCTGAATATGAATCGACAGAGGCGCACAAAGGATCGAATGTGCGACGCACGCACGCGCGGCGCCCGGCCGGCGGTGACCGGCCGGGCGTCGCGGGGACAGAACCCTTTCACCCCAACGGGTGTTTCGTATCTCAGGAGTTGACGACCATGCCGGCCGTCGACCATCGCGTCAGTCGTTGGGCACCACGGGGTAGCGCGGCTCGTTCTCCGCCATCTGCCGCAGCGCCTCCTTGCGTTCGCGCTTGGAGAGCCGGTCGATGTAGAGGTAGCCGTAGAGGTGGTCGGTCTCGTGCTGCAGGCAGCGCGCGAAGTAGCCCGTGCCGCGCACCCGGATCGGGTTGCCCTTCTCGTCCTGCCCCGTGACCTCGGAGTAGTCCGGGCGGGCCAGCGGCGCGTAGGCGGTCGGCACCGACAGGCAGCCCTCGTTGCTGTCGTCCAGGCGGCGCCGGTCCGCGGGCAGCTCGACGAGCTTCGGGTTGCAGACGACGCCGACGTGCCGCACGCCCTCGTCGTCCGGGCAGTCGTAGACGAAGACCTTCAGGTCCACGCCGATCTGGTTGGCGGCCAGGCCCACGCCCTCGGCGGTGCGCTGGCTGGCGAACATGTCCGCGACCAGCTGCTGGAGCTCCTCGCCGAACTCGGTGACGTCCTTGCACTCCTTGTGCAGCACCGGGTTCCCGACGACCGTGATCGGCCGTGAGGTGCCGCGCTCGCGCCACGCCGTCTCGCGCTCCTCGCAGTCCTCCGTGTCGACGACGAACCCGTCGTCGTCGACGGGGAGCACGCCCGCGTGCTGCTGATCGGTGTCCTGCTGCGCCATGACCGACGTGTGCCTTCCTGCAAGCCTGGGGAATCTCTGCCAGTACAGCCTAAAGGGGTCCGCGGCCGCTCCCCGTCCGGTGGACGTGCGCTAACAGACCTCTTCGAGGTCCCGCCAGTCCCGCGAGTCCGGACTGTCGGCCACCCACCCGTCCAGCAGCCCCCGCACCAGCGCGGCCGGCGCCGCGATGCCGCACTCGCGCTCGGGCACCCACAGCTGCCCGTCGGTGCGGTGGCCGAGCGGCCCAGGGTGCCCCGGCTCGCTGTGGTCGTGCGGGTCGAGGTGGACGCCGTCGCCCTCGTCGGACGGCATCCGTGACTCCGAGCACATCCGGCACAGCAGCCGCACGGACGACGACCAGTCCTCGGCGGCGAAGCCGGCGTCGGCGGCGAGTTGCTCCAGGGCCTCCCGGTCGGCCTCCGTGGCGGCCTCCAGGAGGACCACCCAGGTCGGCACCGGCGAGGGCGCCCACAGCTCGATCTCGTCGAAGACGGGGTAGGTGTGCCCGACGGCGGTGGTCCGCTCCCCGTGGGGCACACCGTCGTGCAGCACGACCTCGCCCCAGCGCCGCCCCGAGGACGGCAGCGGGATGGACAGCACCTCGATCCGGGCCGGATCCAGCCGGCGCCCCCAGACCACCTCGGCCTCGCCCTCGGGCGACAGCCGCACCGCCGCGCTGCCCAGCTCCATGCCCGCCGGTTCCTCCGCGGCGGTCGCGCCGCCGGGGACCCTGAGCCCGTACGCCTGCCAGGCGCGACGGGCCAGCGGCCAGTCCTGCAGGGCGGTGGCGGCGATGCCCACGTTCCACCAGTCGGGCGCCCCGGTCTCCTTCTCGAGCAGCGCCACGGCCCGCAGGCCCGCCGCCCTGGCCTGCTCCCAGTCGTGCCGGAACTTGTGCAGCAGGGCCAGGTTGAACCAGGACTCCGACAGCCAGGGCTCCAGATCGGCGGCGCGCGTCAGCAGCGCGCCCGCGTCCTCGTACCGACCGTCGCCGATCAGGGTGAAAGCCCGGTCGGTGGCCTGCCGCCAGGAGGCGGAGGGCCGGTGCCGTCCCTTGCCGAAGATCCTCACGATTCCCGCCTGCCAGTTCCGTTCTGTGGGCTGGCTCATGCCCCCGGACACGCTCTCCTTCGCATCCAACCACGTACGGTCGGAAGGTCGCTCATTACCCATGGGTTACCCCGGGACGGGCAAGGTCAGACAGTCCCGGGCCAGTACCCGGGCCAGCGCGTCGACCACCTCGGGGGCGTAGTCGCCCGCGGTGCCCAGCCGCAGCTCCTCCAGCGCCGTGAGCGGCCCGCCGGGCCCCGCGTCCCGTGCCTTCTCCTCGTAGGCGTTCACCGCCCGCACGATCCGGGCCGGCAGCGGCTGGTCCCGGCAGGGGTCCGCCTGCCGCTCCACCACGACCGCGACCGCCGCGTCCACCCCGGTCTGCCGGACGACCGCGCCGCCGAGCAGCGCGATGCGCCGCTGCTCCTCGGCGGGCAGCCCGGCGGTGGCCCCCGACGGCACCGGGTCGACCAGGCTGAGCTGCCCGATGTCGTGCATCAGCGCCGCGTACTCCAGCACGGTCAGCTCGGGCCCGGCCAGCCCCAGGTCCCGCCCGACGGCCCGGCTGAGCGCGGCGACGCGCCGGGCGTGCCCGGCCGGGGTGTATCCGGCGACCTCGGTGGCCCGGGCCAGGGAGGCGATGGTCTGCCGGTAGGTGGTGCGCACGGCGGCGTACCGGCGCAGGGACAGCTGGGTGAGCAACAGCGGCAGCGAGAAGACCGGCAGCGCCCACAGCCCCGCCACGGCGACCGCCAGGGCCATCACCGCGCCGGTCGCGCAGACGGCCGACCCGATCCCGAGCAGGCCCCGCAGCTCCTCCCGCAGCAGCGGCCCGAACGGCCAGCGGGTACGGCCGTGCGCCAGCGCCGCGGCGAGCAGTGCGTCGCACAGCGCGCTGAGCACGAGCAGCGCGAGCAGCACCAGCGCGTACGCCGGGCCGCCCCACGCCCGGAAGACCCCCACGCCGTACAGCGGTTGGAAGCAGACCGCCGCGAAGGAGACGGTGAGCGTGCGCCGCGCCAGGTGGTCGAGGGTCGGGCTGTGCCCGCGCGCGATGTGCGGAACGCTGCCGAGCAGCGAGGCGGCGAGCACCACCGCGACCACCTGGAAGGCCCCGTGGTGGGTGGGCCGGCCGGCGTCCTCGCCCAGCAGCGCGTACGACAGCGCCCCGGCGGCCCCGAGCGGCGCGGCCTCCCGGACGCCTTCGCCCGTCCACCGGGTGAGCTCCCCGAGGAGCACCAGCGCCCCGAAGGCGAGGGCGGCCCCGCGCTCGTGGAGGCCGGTGAGGAGGGTGACGGCCAGGGAGACGAGGGCGAGCAGGAAGGCGCAGCCGCGGATGAGGACGGTCGGGGACGGCAGGCTCATCGGCGCGCTTCCTGGCGGCCGGGAGCGGGCGGCGCCGGCGCCCCGGCGGCCGTGTCGTTCTCCGCCGTGACCGCCGGGCGCCAGCCGTGCCTGCCGAGGGCGCGCACCAGCGCCGTGACCATCCGCGGGTCGAACTGGGCCCCGGCGCACCGCTCCAGCTCCTCCAGCGCGGCCCCGACCGGCCGGGCCCGGCGGTAGGACCGGGTGGACGTCATCGCGTCGAAGGCGTCCGCGACGGCCACCACCCGGGCGCACTCGGGGATCTGGCCGCCCGTCAGCCCGTAGGGGTAGCCGCTGCCGTCCAGCCGCTCGTGGTGGTGCAGGATCGCCGACCGGGCCTCCCCGAGGAAGGAGATCCCCCGCACCATCTCGTGCCCGTACTCGGGATGCAGTTCGATCACCCGCCGCTCCTCGGGGGTCAGCGGCCCGTCCTTGCGCAGCAGGCGGGTGGGGACACCCAGCTTGCCCACGTCGTGCAGGATCCCGGCGAAGCGGAGCACCTCGACGCGTTCGTCGTCCATCCCGAGCTCGCGCGCGATCATCATGGAGGCCTGGCCGACCCGTTCGCTGTGCCCGCGCGTGTACCCGTCCTTGATGTCGACGGCCTGCACCAGTGCCCGGATCGTCGCCCGGTGGGCGGCCCGCTCGCGGTGGTACTGCGCGTACACCCACCAGGACACGCACATCGGCAGCAGTACGAGCAGCGCGGCGACCGGCCCGTACGGGCTGCGCCACAGCACGGCCATCATCAGCCCCGCGAGTCCGTGCACCCCGACCGGCGCCAGGGACCGCAGGAACAACCCGCTCCAGGCCCGCCGGGCCGGTGCGGCCCCGCGCTGCCCGAGCGGGGCGGGCGGTACGCCCACCGCGAGCGCGCGCATGCAGCCGTCCAGCACGGTCAGCACCAGGCAGAACGCCAGCACGGCGGCGCCCGCGGGCAGGAGGACGTAGGGGAAGTCGGAGTGCACGACGGCGTCCCGGCCGCCGAGCCCCCAGTGCACCCGGGCGGCCGCCCAGACGGCGACGGCGAGCTGGGCCGCCCGCCAGGTCCGCCGCAGCCCCTCGGGCCGCCGGCCGGCCGGGACGAGGGCGGCGGCCGGCAGGGGGACGAACGCGGCGGCGGGCGGCGGGAGCAGGAAGGCGGCGGCGAGCAGCACCGGGTAGAAGGTGCCGCCGAACCGCCGCCGGGCGAGTTCCTCGCAGCCCGCGTACACCAGGGCGAGCAGGAGGACCGCCCACCAGGGCGTGCGCAGCACGGGCAGCGGCATCAGGCAGAGCAGGGCCGCGAGGGCGACGCAGACGACGTACGCACGGGCTCGTGGCGGAACCGCCTCCATGACGCCCTCCCCGGTCATGCGTGTCCACGGCCAGCGAGCCTAGGACCAGCAGGGGGGCGTCCGCGGGCAGATAACCCGCGGATTAGCACGTTCGAGTGATGACGGCGGGAGCGCGGCCGCTCGGGAGGTCAGGACTCCCGGGGAGTGACGGGCGCCGCGGCCACGTCCCGCTCGGACCCGATCTGGCCGGAGCGGATCAGGTCGAGCCGGCCCATCACCTTGGCGCGCAGGTCGGCGGGCACGTCGTCACGGCCGCAGCACCGCTTGACCAGCTTCTTCACGGCCTGCTCCAGGCCGTACTTCTCCAGGCACGGCGAGCACTCCTCGAAGTGCTGCTCGAACTTGGTGCGATCGACGTCCGGCATCTCACTGTCGAGGAACTCGTACAGATGATCGAGTACCTCACTGCAGTCCGTCTCGTGCGGCTCTCCGCAGCTCATGAGCCCGAGCCTTTCGCTTCGTTCGACTCTCCGGCACCGGCCGGGACCAGCCCGCGCTCGCGGGCGTAGTCCTCGAGCATGCCGCGCAGTTGCCGGCGGCCCCGGTGCAGCCGGGACATCACCGTACCGATGGGTGTCCCCATGATGTCCGCGATCTCCTTGTACGCAAAGCCCTCCACATCCGCGAGATAGACGGCGATGCGGAATTCCTCGGGGATCGCCTGGAGGGCTTCCTTCACGTCCGAGTCGGGCAGGTGGTCGAGCGCCTGCGACTCTGCGGAGCGCAGGCCGGTCGACATGTGCGACTCGGCGCGGGCGAGCTGCCAGTCCTCGATCTCCTCGGCCGCGCTGCGCTGGGGCTCGCGCTGCTTCTTGCGGTAGGAGTTGATGAACGTGTTGGTCAGGATCCGGTACAGCCACGCCTTGAGGTTGGTGCCCTCCCGGAACTGGTGGAAGGACGCGTAGGCCTTGGCGTACGTCTCCTGCACCAGGTCCTCGGCGTCGGCCGGGTTGCGCGTCATGCGCAGCGCGGCCGAGTACATCTGGTCGAGGAATTCGAGCGCGTCCCGCTCGAAGCGCGCAGTGCGCTCCGCGGTCGACTCCGCGCCCGTGCTCTGGCCCTCAGGCAGCTCCGCCTGGCCGTTGTCGGTCCCTGCGTCGGTACCGGGAACCGGACCCACCTCCTCAAGCGATGTCGCAGGACCACCGAAAGCTGTCCCACTCGTTTCGGAGGATAGACGACGATCCGGTCCGCCCGCCGCTCGAACGGAGCCGGTCCTGGCCGCGTGCAGCACCGTCCAGTCCAGGTCAGTACGGCTGCTGCGGCTCGGGCATACGGTCGAACCCATGCGGCGGACTTCCTCTCCACGACGACGGCGCTGGTCACCAGCGCTCACGTCGGCCTCAACAGCGGCCACCGGCCCGGCATTCCCCGCCGTCATCCGAGTGACGCGCTCCACCGGGCGACGCCCTCGGTGATGATCTCCAGGGCCCGGTCCTGGGTGAGGTCCGCCCGCTTCGGCACGGCGAAGGCGTGATCGGCGTACGGCACCTCGATCAGCTCGTGGTCGCCCTCCGGGAACTCCCCAGGCTTCCCGAACGGATCGTTGCCCCCTTGTACGACGAGGGTGGGCACCCCGGCGCCGAGCAGTTCACCGGCCCGGGACCTCTCCGGCTTGCCGGGCGGGTGCAGCGGGAAGCTCAGGGCCAGGACGGCGCGCGCGCCGAGTTCCGTCGCGGTACGGCAGGCCACGCGCGCGCCCGCGCTGCGGCCCCCGGCGACCACCGGCAGGCCGGGCGCGGTCAGCGCGGGCCACAGGCCGCGCCAGCCGGTGTCCAGGGTCCCGGGCGCGGGGGCGAGCTTCTTCCCGGCGACCCGCCAGGGCTGCTCGACCAGCGCCACGGTCACGCCGTGCCGGGGCAGCGTCCGGGCGAGTGCCTGGAGGTCCCGCGCCTCGATGCCGCCGCCGGCGCCGTGGCCGACGGCGAGGACGAGGCGCGCCTCCCCGGACCGGTGCCAGGTGACGCGGGCGGTCCCCACGTCGGTCTCGACCGTTTCGACGGTCTCGTCCGTCCCGCCGCTCTCGTGGTTCACGCCGGTCTCATCGCTCACGTCAGAAGAGTGTGCCCTCCTCCGGGGCCGCCAGCTCCTTCAGCAGCTCCGGCCCGTTGTTGCGGACGTTGCTGACGGCCGTACTCACCGGGTACGCGCGCATCAGCCCCTCGGGCGGCGGGGCGAGCAGCGGGCGCAGATCGCCGGCGTCCGTCCGCGCCGGGTCCAGCCAGGCGTCCCAGCGGTCCGGTGTCAGCATCAGCGGCATCCGCGGGTGGATGTCGGCCAGGGTGCGCGGTCCCTCGGCCGGGGCCACCGCCAGGGGCGCCGTCTCCGCCTCCGTCGTGATCACCGAGCAGGTCGCCCACCAGGCCCGCGGATGGTCGTCGGGCAGCGTCCGGTCCCGCCAGAACTCGTAGAGCCCGGCCATGGCGAAGACCGAGCCGTCAGCCGGCGTCACGAAGTACGGCTGCTTGCGCGGCCGTTTCCGCCTGCCCTCCACCTCCAGCTCGCGCTCCTGCTCGCCGGTGACCCACTCGTAGTAGCCGTCGGCGGGCAGGATGCAGCGCCGGGCGGCGAAGGCGCGGCGGTACGACGGCTTCTCGTGCACGGTCTCCGCACGCGCGTTGATCATCCGGGCCGCGCCCTCCGGGGTCTTCGCCCAGGACGGCACGAGACCCCACCTCAGCCTGCGCAGCTGCCGAACCGGGCGCCCGTCGCCCGCGTCCTTCAGTGGGCGGTCCAGGACCACGTGGACCTCCTTGGTCGGAGCCACGTTGTAGTCGGGCGCGAAGGTCTCCTCCGTCTCCCTCTCCCGGGTTCCCGACTCCGCTCCTACAGGGGGCACCCCCACCTCGACCCCGAAGACGCCTGCGAGATCCTCGGGTCCGCGACTCGCTGCATACCGTCCGCACATGCGTGCCACACTGCCAGACTCCGTTCCACGACAGGGAGCCACCGGGAAACATGGACAGCACCGCCTCGATCGCGCTGCCCGACCTCTGGGACCGCCTGGTCGGCATCCAGCCCGACCCCGACCTGTGGGTGGTGATCGCCACCATGGTCGCCGCGCTCGCCATGGTCGTCCCGCACACCCTGTGGCGCGTCTCCCGCAACGCGATCACCATCGCCCACGAGGGGGGCCACGGGCTCGTGGCACTGCTCACCGGCCGCACCCTCACCGGCATACGCCTGCACTCCGACACCAGCGGCCTGACGGTCAGCCGCGGCAAACCGCACGGCATCGGGATGATCCTCACGGCGGCCGCCGGCTACACCGCTCCCCCGCTGCTCGGCCTCGGCGGCGCCGCCCTGCTGTCCGCCGGGCGCATCACGCTGCTGCTGTGGCTGGCCACGGCGCTGCTGGTGGCGATGCTGGTGATGATCCGCAACGCCTACGGGGCGCTGACCGTGCTCCTGACCGGCGGCACCTTCGTACTGGTGTCGTGGCTGACCGGGCCGCAGGTGCAGGCCGCGTTCGCCTACGCGGTGGTGTGGTTCCTGCTGCTCGGCGGGGTGCGCCCGGCCTTCGAGCTCCAGTCCAAACGGGCCCGCGGGGGTGCCGGGGACTCGGACGCGGACCAGCTCTCGCGGCTGACGAACGTGCCGGCCGCCCTGTGGCTGTTCCTGTTCCACGCCGTGTCGCTGTGCTCCCTGATCGGCGGCGGCCGCTGGCTGCTGGAGGGATGAGGAGCACGGAGGGAGGGGAACGGAAGCCCGGGCGGAGGGGTGAGGGTGCGCGGATGAGGCCGCCGGGCCGTGGGCGCCGGTGGTGGTCGTGCGGCGGGCCCGCGGGGTGAGGGGGCCGCGAACGAGTCCATGACGCATATATGCACGGCATGTGCCAAGCCGGCGCTTCGCCTGGGTTTCCGCGTCTTTGCTCAGGATTTGCGGCCGCTGCCAGCCACTAAAGTGGGGGCCATGGCCGTTAACCCCGCACACACCGCCCTCTGGCCCGCCACGCACGCGAGCGGAGCCGTCGACGCGACGGTCCACGTGCCCGGGTCCAAATCGGTCACCAACCGCGCCCTGGTGCTCGCCGCGCTCGCCTCGGAGCCCGGCTGGCTGCGCCGCCCGCTGCGCTCCCGCGACACCCTGCTGATGGCCGGCGCCCTGCGCGCGATGGGCGTCGGCATCGAGGAGACGGTGTCCTCCAGCTCCTCCGGCGGGGGCTCGGGCGAGGCATGGCGGGTCATCCCCGCGGGCCTGCACGGTCCGGCCACGATCGACGTCGGCAACGCCGGCACGGTGATGCGCTTCCTGCCCCCGGTCGCCACGCTGGCCGACGGCCCGATCCGCTTCGACGGCGACCCCCGGTCCTACGAGCGCCCCCTGCACGGCGTCATCGACGCGCTGCGCGTGCTCGGCGCCCGGATCGACGACGACGGCCGCGGCGCCCTGCCGCTGACGGTGCACGGCAGCGGTGCGCTGGACGGCGGCCCGGTGGAGATCGACGCCTCCTCCTCGTCCCAGTTCGTCAGCGCCCTGCTGCTGTCGGGCCCGCGCTTCAACCAGGGCGTCGAGGTCCGCCACGTCGGCTCGGCGCTGCCGTCGATGCCGCACATCCGGATGACCGTCGACATGCTGCGCGCGGTCGGCGCCCAGGTGGACACCCCGGAGTCGGGCGGCGAGCCGAACGTCTGGCGGGTCACGCCCGGCGCCCTCCTCGGCCGTGACCTGACCGTCGAGCCGGACCTGTCGAATGCGCAGCCGTTCCTGGCGGCGGCCCTGGTGACCGGCGGCAAGGTCGTCATTCCGGACTGGCCGGCCCGGACGACCCAGCCGGGTGACCGGCTGCGGCAGATCTTCACCGAGATGGGCGGTTCCTGCGAACTGACCGAACACGGCCTGCAGTTCACCGGCTCGGGCGCGATCCACGGCATCGACGTGGACCTGGGCGAGGTCGGCGAGCTGACCCCAGGCATCGCGGCCGTCGCCGCCCTCGCGGACTCGCCCTCGACGCTGCGGGGCGTGGCCCACCTGCGGCTGCACGAGACCGACCGGCTGGCCGCGCTGACCAAGGAGATCAACGAGCTCGGCGGCGACGTGACGGAGACCGCCGACGGCCTGCACATCCGCCCACGCCGCCTGCACGGCGGCATCTTCCACACCTACGAGGACCACCGCATGGCGACGGCCGGCGCGATCATCGGCCTGGCCGTCGAGGGCGTGCAGATCGAGAACGTGGCGACGACGGCGAAGACCCTGCCGGACTTCCCCGAGCTGTGGACCGGGATGCTCGGGGCGTAGGGACACCGCCATGCGCCGCTACGGCAAGCACACCGACGAGGACGACATCCGGAGCCGCCCGAACCGCAAGGGCAACCGGCCCCGTACGCACATCCGCCCCAAGCACGAGGACGCCGCCGGGGGCATGGTCCTCACCGTCGACCGGGGCCGGCTGACCTGCCTGGTCGAGGGCCGCACGATCGTCGCGATGAAGGCCCGCGAGCTGGGCCGCAAGGCCGCGGTCGTGGGCGACCGGGTCGCCCTGGTCGGCGATCTGTCCGGCACGAAGGACACCCTGGCGCGCATCGTCCGCATCGAGGAGCGGTCCTCCGTCCTGCGCCGCACGGCGGACGACGACGACCCGTACGAGCGCGTGGTCGTCGCCAACGCCGACCAGCTCGCCATCGTCACGGCCCTCGCCGACCCCGAGCCGCGCCCGCGGCTGATCGACCGCTGCCTCGTGGCGGCGTACGACGGCGGCCTGGACCCCCTGCTGGTCATGACCAAGTCGGACCTCTCCCCACCGGACAAGCTCCTGGAGCTGTACGGGGACCTCGACATCCCGTACGTCGTCACCAGCCGCGAGGAACTGGACAACGGCGACGCGGCGGCCCGGGTGCGAGAGCACCTGGACGGCAAGGTCACCGCTTTCGTCGGCCACTCCGGCGTCGGCAAGACGACCCTGGTCAACGCGCTGGTCCCGGAGGACCGGCGGCGTCTGACGGGAGTGGTGAACGCGGTGACGGGCCGGGGCCGGCACACCACGACCTCGGCACTGGCGCTGCCGCTGTCCGGGGACGGGGGCTGGGTCGTCGACACCCCGGGCGTCCGGTCCTTCGGTCTCGCCCACATCGACCCGTCCCGGGTCATCCACGCCTTCCCCGACCTGGAGCCGGGCACCGAGGGCTGTCCGCGGGCGTGCAGTCACGACGAGCAGGACTGCGCGCTGGACGGGTGGGTCGCCGAGGGCCACGCGGACCCCGCCCGCCTGTACTCGCTGCGCCGGCTGCTGGCCACCCGGGAGCCCAAGGAAGGCGACTGACCTCCGGGTGGTTTGTGAGGTCCACGGCTTGGCAAGTGCATAATCGCACGGAGCCCGATCCGGGCCGAACCCCGGCGGAACACGACGAAGCGGTCGACGACGCGGTCACGGAACGCTGACGTACGGGAGGACAGCACATGGCGTGGCTGCTGGTCATCGTGGCCGGGTTGCTGGAGACCGGCTTCGCCGTGTGCCTGAAGCTGTCCCACGGCTTCACCAGACTCTGGCCGACCATCGCCTTCGCCAGTTTCGCGTTGGGCAGCTTCGGTCTGCTCACCCTCTCCCTGAGGAAGCTGGACGTCGGTCCCGCCTACGCGGTGTGGACCGGCATCGGCGCGGCGGGCACCGCGATCTACGGCATGGTCTTCCTCGGCGACCTGGTGTCGACGCTGAAGATCGTCTCGATCAGCCTGGTCATCATCGGCGTGATCGGGCTCCAGCTGTCCGGTTCCGCGCACTGAGCGGGCCCGGAGGGGCTTCCGGGGGGTGCGGGGCGGTCCGGAGCGGGTTCACAGCGGGTGCCGGTGCAGGGTGGCGCGCACCAGTTCGGCGATCCCCTCGCCGGGCGGGGCGGCCACACACGACAGCGCGAGCCGCACCACCAACTCGCAGGTACGGCTCAGCTCCACGGCGTCCGCCTGGGACACGGCGGTCGGGGGCGGGATGACCGGTTGGGGCTGGGCAGCGGCTCCGGGGCCTTGCGGGACCGGAGGGGCGGGCGGGGCACCTGGGCCGTACTGGACGGTCTGTCCGGGCAGGGTGACCGGTTGGGGCTGGGCGGCGGCGCCGGCCCAGGGCGAGAGGGCCTGAGCACTGGCGCCCTGGCCGGGCGGGACGGTCCGACCGGGCAGCGCGCCCGGGCCGAGCTGGGCCGTCGCGCCGGGCAGGCTGCCCCCTCCGGACCGGCGGCTCCGGGCGGCCGGTCCGGAGGGGGCGGCCTGGCCGGGCACGGCCGACGGCGCCGACAGGACCGCAACCGCCCGGTCGCGGACGATCGCCACCAAGTCGGCTGGTGACGGCAGCGGGCCGTCCGCCCGCCGCTGCGCCGACACCGCGGAGGACGAGGGCACGGCCGACAGCGTCGGGGACGGCAGCCGCTCGCTCCAGCAGCCGGTGAGCATGGCCCGGACCAGCGCGTTCTCCCGGGCGGCCGACGCGGTCCACTCGGCGACGGCGGTGAGCCGCTCTCGGGGGCCGGCGTGGGCGGCGAGCGCGCGCTCCACCCCGGCGAGGAAGCCGTCCGCCTCCCTGCGCACCAGCGCCCGCGCGAGGCCCTCCTTGCTGCCGAACTCGTTGTAGAGCGTCTGCCGGGAGACTCCGGCCGCCGCCGCCACGTCGACCATCCGCACGGCGGCCCACGGACGGCACGCCAGCGCCGTATAGGCGGCGTCCAACAGGGAATCCCGCGCTGCAGGCATCATCGCCTCCCCGGGGCGAGCGACTCTGCGCCCAGATTTGACGCGCTCGACAGCACTGTCAAGAGGGCGCGAGAGTCTCCGGGGGCGCCCGTCGGCCGGCCGTGTGCGCGGGCGGCCCCGCCCGGTGTGGCCCCGCCCCGACCCCGGCAGATACCGTTCGTTGCATGCCCGACTACCTCGACGACCTGCGTCTGGCCCACGTCCTCGCGGACACCGCCGACGCCGCGACCATGGACCGCTTCAAGGCCCTCGACCTCAAGGTGGAGACCAAGCCGGACATGACTCCGGTGAGCGAGGCGGACAAGGCGGCGGAGGAGCTCATCCGCGGCCAGCTGCAACGCGCCCGCCCCCGCGACGCGGTCCTCGGCGAGGAGTACGGCATCGAGGGCACCGGCCCCCGCCGCTGGGTCGTCGACCCGATCGACGGCACCAAGAACTACGTCCGCGGTGTGCCGGTCTGGGCCACCCTGATCTCCCTGATGGAGGCCGGGGAGAGCGGCTACCAGCCCGTCGTGGGCGTCGTCTCCGCCCCCGCCCTGGGCCGCCGCTGGTGGGCCGCCAAGGGGCACGGCGCGTTCAGTGGCCGAAGCCTGTCGCAGGCCTCCCGTCTGCGGGTGTCCCGCGTCGGAAAGCTGCCCGACGCCTCCTTCGCGTACTCCTCGCTCAGCGGCTGGGAGGAGCAGGGCCGGCTCGACGGCTTCCTGGACCTGACCCGCCAGGTGTGGCGCACGCGCGCGTACGGCGACTTCTGGCCGTACATGATGGTCGCCGAGGGCTCGGTCGACCTCTGCGCCGAGCCCGAGCTGTCCCTGTGGGACATGGCCGCGACCGCGATCGTCGTCACGGAGGCCGGCGGCACCTTCACCGGTCTCGACGGCCGGCCGGGTCCGCACAGCGGCAACGCGGCCGCGTCCAACGGCCTGCTGCACGACGACCTGCTGGCGTATCTCAACCGGCGCCCCTGAGAAGCGCAGGACTGGCGCCCGCGCCCCCAACCGGCCGCGTGCGCCCTCTTGTTGACTCCCGCTTTGCCTGCGACTCTGAGAGTCCCCCCACTTGTGAATTTGTGAATCCGTGAACTAGCGGCGTCCCCGCCGTTCCGTCGCGGGTTCCGGTAGGAGGTGGCTCCAGTCCATGCTCGTCCGTGACGCCATGAGCACGGTGGTCCTCACCGTCGGTCCCGCACACACCCTCCGCCAGGCAGCCGCCCTGATGTCCGCACGCCGTGTGGGCGCGGCCGTGGTGCTCGACCCCGACGCCGGCGGCGTCGGCATCCTCACCGAACGCGACATCCTCAACTCCGTCGGCCGGGGCCAGAACCCGGACACGGAGCGCGCCCATGCCCACACCACCACCGACGTCGTCTTCGCCAGCCCGTCCTGGTCCCTGGAGGAGGCGGCCCGCGCCATGGCGCACGGCGGCTTCCGTCACCTCGTCGTCCTCGACGGCGGGGAACCGGCGGGGATCGTTTCGGTCCGCGACATCATCCGCTGCTGGGCACCCGCGCGACAGCCCGCGGCCACGGCGGCCGGGTCACTGACCGGCTGAACGCGCGCGAGCGGGCCGGAGCCTCCCGGAAAGGGGCTCCGGTCCGCCCGGCGAGCGGGCCTCGACCTCACAATGGACCATGTCTAAGTCAAGCTGAGCTCCAAGTTCACACTCGTTCGGAACCTGGCCTTCCCGGCTGTTAGGCTGGTTTCCATGAGCGACCTTCTGGAACGGCTGCGCGGACGCGGATGGCGGATGACCGCGCAGCGACGCGTCGTGGCCGAGGTCCTCGACGGCGAACACGTCCATCTGACGGCCGACGAGGTCCATGCGCGTGCCGTCGCCAAGCTGCCCGAGATCTCCCGGGCGACCGTCTACAACACGCTGGGTGAGCTGGTCTCCCTCGGCGAGGTGCTGGAGGTCGCCACGGACCGGCGGGCCAAGCGGTACGACCCCAACGCGCACCGCCCGCACCAGCACCTGGTCTGCGCCGGCTGCGGCGCGATCCGGGACGTCCACCCGGTCGGCAACCCGCTGGCGGACCTCCCCGACTCGGAGCGCTTCGGCTTCACGGTCTCGGACGTCGAGGTCACTTACCGCGGCCTGTGCCCGACCTGTGCGGCGGCCTGACCACGGCTTTTCCGCTGATCGCCCCTTCTCGCTGAACCCCGGTGTCCTCTGGATGCCGGGGTTCTTGCTGTGCCGGGGGAGAGAACACGCCACGAAGCCGGGCGGGCGCGAAAAAACCGAGGGCCGGAATCCTTGATCGGATTCCGGCCCTCGGCCTTCAGTAGCGGGGACAGGATTTGAACCTGCGACCTCTGGGTTATGAGCCCAGCGAGCTACCGAGCTGCTCCACCCCGCGTCGACAGATGAAACACTACGTGATCGCCGGGTCGAGAAGCAAATCGCTTCCGCGAGGGGGGCGGCAGGACCGGCCGGGCGGGATGGCACGGCCGGTCCGCAGGCGTCGGCGGGCCCGGCACCGGCCGGGGGACTACGGCCGGGCCGCGTGGACCGACGGAGCCCCGCCGGTCCCGGCAGCGCCTAGGCGGACAGTTCCTCGCGCAGCGCGTCCCGCAGCCGCGCCGCCCGCGCCCCGACCTCCGCCGGTCCGAGCGACACGGCCCGGTCGGCCCACCGCTGCCCCTCGGCCAGCTCTCCCCGGCGCGCGTAGACCAGGGCCAGCCGCAGCGCCGCCCGCCCGTGCCCCGCCTCGGCCGCCCGCGTCCACCACACGGCCGCCTCGGGCTCGCTCCCCTCCCGGGCCAGCAGCAGCCCCAGGTTGAAGGCTCCGTTGCGCGACCCGGCCTCCGCGGCCTCCCGGTACCAACGGGCCGCCTCGACCACGTCCCCCCGGGCCGCGGCCAGCATCCCGACCCGGACCTGGGCCCGGCGGTGCCCCTGGGAGGCCGCCCGCTCGTACCACTCCTCGCACTCGGTCTTCTCGTGCACCGCCGGCTCGCCGAGTTCGTGCGCGGACGCCGGCGGCCGTCGCGCGTCGAGCAAGGCCGCCAGCCGGTACGCGGCCTCCGCGCTCCCGCCGCCGGCCGCGCACCGCAGGTGCCGCTCGGCCTCCGGCTCGTCCCCGTCGCGCAGCCGGGCCATCCCCACCTGCAGCGCGGCCTCCGTGTGACCGGCCGCCGCGGCACGCTCGTACCAGCGCAGCGCCTCGGCGTCCGCGCCGCGCCCGGCGTAGAGGATGCCGAGGTTGAACGCGGCGTCCACGCTGCCCGCCTCCGCAGCCTTGGAGAACCACGGCTCGGCCCCGGCGGTGTCCCCGCCCTGCAGCAGCAGGATCGCCAGCGCGTTCGCCGCCTCCCGGTGCCCGGCGTAGGCCGCCCGCCGGTACCACTGCTCGGCCTGCGCGGTCCGCGTCTGCTCGGCGCAGAGCAGCCCGAGGTTGTAGGCGCCGTTCACGTCGCCCGCGTCCATCGCAGCGCGGTACCAGCGCTCGGCGGTCTGCGTCTCCCCGCGCTCGGCGTGCAGGGCGCCCAGCGCGTTCGCCGCGTTGCCGTCGCCGTCCTGGGCGGCCCTCAGCCACCACACCGCGGCACTCTCGGTGTCGCCGGCGTCCCGCAGCAGGAAGCCGAGCGCGCAGGCGGCCCGTGCCTCCCCGTCCTTGGCGGACGTCAGGTACCAGCGTCCGGCCTCCTTGAGGTCGCCCCGCTTCTCCAGGATCGCCCCGAGGTGCAGGGCGGCCCGCCGGTGGCCGCGCGCGGCGGCCTGCCGGTACCACTGCTCGGCCTCCTCCGTCGGCCCGACACCGTTGTCACCGTCGGGGTCCTGCGCGGCCTTGCGGTCCACGGCCCGCGCCAGCCGGTACGCCGCCTCCCGGTGCCCCCGCTCGGCGGCGAGCCGCATCCAGCGCTCGGCCGCCGTGTCCCCGCGGTGCTCCAGCAGATCGGCGAGCGCGTACGCGCCCAGCGCGTGCCCCTGCTCGGCGGACTGGCGCAGCCAGTACTCGGCGGCGGGCTCGTCGCCGCGCTCACGGTGGTGCCGCCCGAGCGCGTGCGCGGCCGCCGCGGACCCGGCGACAGCGGCGATCCGCCACCACCCGGCGGCCTCGTCCGCGTATCCGCGCCGGTGAAGCAGGACTCCCAGGTTGTTGGCGGCGGCGCGGTCGCCGGCGGCGGTGGCGGCACGCAGGTGGGGCTCGGCTGCGTCGAGGTCGCCGCGGCGCAGCAGCATGGCCCCGAGAACACTCATCGCCTCCACGTCGCCGGCCTCGGCGGCGAGCCGACGGCGTACCTCCTCGGCGGCCTCGTCGGCGGCCTGCCCGGTCTCGTCCCGGGTCTCGCCTCCGATCTCGTCGGGATCGGAGGCCTGCACAAATCGCCCTGTCTCGAACAGAGTTGCCTTGTCCCCCATAACGTCCATCGTCGCACCACCTGCAACCTGGGTACACCTGGTATACCGCAGCCAGTGAGGTCACTTCAGCGTTTTGTCGACATGCCCACAGAGAGACAAGTCAAACACAGATCGCCCAACTCCCCACGGCGGCACGGCCACCCGTCACGGCGGCACATGCGTTCGCACACGTCGAAGGCCCGGATCCCGCGGGGGATCCGGGCCTTCGAGCGTCAACCTCCGTCAGCCGTCTTCATCCGGCCCGAACGGCACGGCCGTTACCCTGTGCTGCCGCTTCGCCGGGCCGGCTGGGACTGCGCCTGCTCGGCCCGCTTCAGAGCGTTCTGGAGGTCCTGCTGCGCCTTGCCGTAGGCCGGCCAGTCGCTCTTCTTCAAGGCCTCCTGACCGTCGTCGAAGGCCTTCTGGGCGTCCTTGAGCGCCTGCTGGACCGTCGGGTTGCTCGACGCCGGGGGCTTGCCGGTGCCGTTGTCCGGTGGCGGGGTCGTCGAGCCTTTCGCGCCGAACACCGCGTCGAGCGCCTCGTCGAGGGTGTTCTCGAACGCGGTGGTGCCGCCGTAGGTCACCAACACCTTGCGCAGCAGCGGATACTTCAGTCCACCGCCGCGTACGTAGACCGGCTCCACATAGAGCAGTCCTCCGTCGAGCGGCACGGTCAGCAGGTTGCCGTACTCGATCTCCGAGTCACCGCCTCTGATGAGCCGGACGAACTCGGCGATGTTCTGCTGCGAGTTGGAGTTGAACTGGCTCTGCACCTGCTTGGGACCGTCGACGGTCTTGCTCGTCGGCAGTTTCAGCACTCTGAGCTGGCCGTAGTCCTTGGTGCCCGCCTGGGAGTCGACCGCCATGAAGGCGCTGAGGTTGTCCCGGCCGTTCGGCGTGAAGGTCGTCGTCAGCGAGAACGCCTGGGCGGTCTGGTCGGGCATCTTCATGGTCAGGTAGTACGGCGGCACCGCGTTCCCCGACTTGTTGGTCGGGTCGTTGGGCACCTGCCACACCTCGCTGCCGCTGAGGAAGGTCTGCGCGTCCTGCACGTGGTAGCGGGTGAGTAGTTCGCGCTGGACCTTGAACAGGTCCTGCGGGTAACGGAGATGGGCCATCAGCTCCGGGGAGATGTCCGTCTTCGGCTTCACCGTCCCGGGGAAGGCCTTCATCCAGGTCTTCAGCACCGGGTCCTTGTCGTCCCACTGGTACAGCCTGACCTCGCCGCTGTAGGCGTCGACGGTCGCCTTGACCGAGTTGCGGATGTAGTTGACCTGGTTCTGCTGGGCCACCACCGCACGCTGGTTGTTGTTGTAGGTCAGCGAGTCGGCCGTCGTGTCGCCCAGGGTCGTCCGGGAGGCGTACGGGTATCCGTTCGTGGTCGTGTAGGCGTCGACGATCCACTGGATGCGTCCGTCCACCACCGCGGGGTAGGCGTCGCCGTCGATGGTCAGCCAGGGCGCCACCGCCTCGACGCGCTCCTTGGGCGTGCGGTTGTACAGGATCCGCGAGCCGTCGCCGATGGCGCCGGAGTAGAGGATCTGCGGCTCCCCGAACGCCGCCGCGTAGGCCGCGCGGTTGATCGGGCTGGACAGGCTGACCCCGCTCCGGCCCCGGTAGCTGGTGGTCTTCTCACCGTTGTCGTCGGAGTAGTCGATCTCCTTCTGGGGACCGCCGACGATCGAGTAGGTGGTGGTCTTCTCGCCGTAGTAGACACGCTGTTCGTATGTCCCCAGCTGGCCGCTGGAGGGCAGGTCGGACTCGGTGAAGACGGGCCGGCCGTTGCCCTCGGCCTCCGTGCCCTTGGCCGCGACGACGCCGTAGCCGTGGGTGTAGCGGAAGTGGTTGTTGATCCAGTTCTTCTTCGGGATGCCCGCGAGGTTCAGCTCGCGCAGGCCGACGACCGTGTCCTGGACCTTGCCGTCCCGCGCGTAGCGGTCCACGTCCAGGTTGTTGGGGAACGTGTAGTAGTTCCGCATCTGCTGGAGCTGCTGGAACGTGGGCGAGACGATGTTCGGGTCCAGGATGCGGATGCTCGCCGCCGAGTCGACGTCGCCGCGCAGCTTCGACTTGTCCTTGGCGGTGCTCTCCCCGGCGTACTCGGACACCTGGGTGTCGTCGATGCCGTAGGCCTCGCGCGTCGCCTTGATGTTCTTCGCGACGTACGGCGCTTCCTTGGCCTGCTCATTGGGCTGGACCTGGAACTTCTGGACGATCGCCGGATACAGGCCGCCGATGAGGATGGCCGAGAGCACCATCAGGCCGAAGCCGATGAGGGGCAGCTGCCAGGTGCGCCGCCACAGCGTGGCGAAGAACAGCAGCGCGCAGATGACGGCGATGCAGAACAGGATCGTCTTGGCCGGCAGGTAGGCGTGGGCGTCGACGTACCGGAGGCCCGTCCAGTTGCCGGTCGCCTTGAAGTCGCTCGACTTCACGGCGAGTCCGTACCGGTCGAGCCAGTAGGCGACCGCCTTGAGGGCGACGAAGACGCCGAGCAGCACCGACAGATGCCCGGTGGCCGCGGCCGTGGCGCGCGCGCCGGGGCTGGTGACGCGCAGCCCGCCGTACAGGTAGTGGGTGAGCGCGGCGGCGATCACGGACAGGATGGTGGCGGCGAAGCCGAAGCCGAGCAGGAAGCGGTACCACGGCAGGTCGAAGGCGTAGAAGGCCACGTCGAGGTGGAATTGCGGGTCCTGCTGGTGGAAGGGCACGCCGTTGACCCACATCAGCCAGGTCCGCCACTGGCTCGCCGCCGAGGCGCCGGCGACCAGGCCCACCAGGGCGGTGATGCCGCACAGCAGCCACTTCTTGTACGGCGCGATCCCCATCCGGTAGCGGTCGAGGCTCTGCTGCTCCATCGACATGGCGCTCAGCGGGGGCCGCAGCCGGTGCGCGAGCCAGATGTTGAAGCCGACCGCGGCCGCCATCAGCAGACCGAAGACGAGGAACAGCCCGATCTTGGTCCACAGCGTGGTGGTGAACACGGACGAGTAGTGCACCGACCGGTACCACAGCCAGTCCGTCCAGAACCCGGCGAACATGGTGAACGCCATGCCGAGCACGGCAAGGACGCCCAGGGTCATCAGCAGGGTCCGGACGCGCCGGGACGGGCGGCCCACTCTGATCCGCGGCCCCGTGGGGCCTCCGCCACGGTCCGGCATCTGGAAAGCCAAGGTGCGCACCTCGAAGTTCGCTGTTGATTCGCTGTCGTTGCGTCAGTCCCCGTGTCCGTGGACCGTCCGGTGTGCCCCCGTGATCGCGGGCCCACACCTATGCAACTTACTGAGGGTTTACTCGGTTCCCGATTCCGGGCGGGAACGAGGCAGGATTGTGACCATGTCCAACACTCCCATGGCAGCGAGTCCCCTCACCCGGGCCGTACTCGAGATCGACGAGTACGCCTCCGGCCTCGGCTGGGACCAGCCCGCTCGCCTCTTCGCCCTCGTAGACACCGCACGGCTCCGGGTCCAGGAACCCGCCCTCGCGGAGCAGCTCGGCCTGGGGGACGAGCAGGAGGCCTCCGGCCTCACCCCGATCGAGCAGGACGAGATCCCGGCGGACCGGCCGCTCGACGACTTCCTCGGCACGATCGCCTGGCCCGACGCGGTGGCCGGCTGTGCGCTCACCGTGGAACGCCTGATGCTGCCGCCGTCCGCCGAGACGCAGGTCCCGCAGGGGCTGGACGGGGCGAAGCTGGCAAAGTGGGTGGCGGACCACCCCGAGCGCCAGGAGGTCCGTATGACGGTCGCGGTCCTGCGGGACGGCGCGCGGGAGTCGGCCCTGCGGCTGCGGGAGAAGGACTCACCGACGGAGGTCCTCACGGGCCCCGACCTGGTGCCGGGGCTGGCGGACGCCCTGAGGGCGACGTTCGAGGACTGAGGGCCCTGGAAGACGTGACCGGGGGCTCCCCTGCGGTGGGGCGCCCCCGGTCATGTGCGGTGCGTCTCGGCGTCTCGGCCCTTCGGCGGTGGATCGCGGGGATCCCGTCCTCGGCCGTGAGCCGCGGGGCCGGGGCCTCAGCCCTTGGCCGTGCCTCAGCCCTTGGCCGTGCACTTCGGAAGGTCGGCGGTCTTCCCGGAGCGGATGTCCGCCAGGGCGCCGAGGGCGTCGCCGATGGTGTTCACCTTGACGAGGGTGAGCCCCGCGGGTGTGTCCTTGTCGGCGGAGGCGCAGTTGTCGGCGGGCGTCAGGAAGTACTGGGCTCCCCTGTCGCGCGCGCCGACGGTCTTCATCTCGACACCGCCGATCGGTCCCACCTTGCCCTGATCGTCGATCGTCCCGGTGCCGGCCACGAACTTCCCGCCGGTCAGACTGCCGGGGGTGAGCTTGTCGTAGATGCCGAGCGCGAACATCAGACCGGCGCTCGGTCCGCCGACGTCGGCGAGCTTGATGTCGATCGAGAACGGGAACGTGTGGTCCGTTCCGGCGGAGATCCCGACGATGGCGCGCTTGGTACCGGTGTCGGTCGACTGCGCCGTCCTGATCGTGACGTCCTTGGTGGCGGTCGCGGGCTTGCGCGACTTCTCGGCGGCGGCCTGCTCCTTGGCGGGCACGATCGTGAAGACGACGTCCTCGCCAGGCTTGTGCTTGGTGACCAGCTTGGCGACGTCGGAGGGCTGCTTCACCGCGGTGCCGTCGACGGCCTTGATCACGTCACCGGCGTGCAGTCTGCCCTGGGCGGGGGTGTGCTTGACCACCGTGGAGACGATCACCCAGGACTGCACCGGAACATCGAGTTCCTTCAGCGCGGCGACCTTGGCGCTCTCCTGGGACTGGCTGAACTCCTCGGCGTTCTCCTGGGTCGACTGCTCCTCCGTCTTGCCGTCGGGGTAGAGCGTGTCGTGGGGAACGATCTTGTAGTCGTGCGCGAGCCAGCCGTAGACGGCCTCGACCAGGTTCATCCGGTAGTCGGCACTGGTGACCCGGACGGTGGTCATGTTGAGGTGACCGTCGGTCGGGTAGGTCTTGTGCCCGGCGATCTGCAGCACCGGCTCGCCGTCGTGCTCACCGAGGGTGTTGACCGTCGGCCCCGGGCTCATCTCCGCGTACGGCACGGGGAGGAACACACCCGCGCACAGCAGCGCGATCAGCATCAGGGTGGAGGCGAGCATCGTCGCGGTGCGGCGTGGCATGACTAGACACTACGGGACGCACCTGTCAGCGCACCGTCAGGGCTGCCAACCCGTCATGTGCCGGAGTGGGACCTCTCCATGGCCTCGCGGAAACGCGCGTACCCGTCGAGTTCCGGGCCGTCGCTGCGGACCCGACGGGTCCGGTTCGCCCAACTCCCCCACAGACCGGCGCCTATCGCGGCCACCAGCGGTATCAGCAACCAGGCGAGCGCAGCCATGCCGACCTCCCAACCCCGACGGACCGACCTCGAGCGACCGACCGCAACTTCGTGATCAGCAGATTAACCATCCGCACTGACAACGCTCATGCCCGGGGTGCGGTTACGCAACCCGTGGTGGGGCGGAGGAGTGCAGGGGAGTTCGGCGGGCCGAGGGCGCGTCCTCAGCAGGCCCCCACCCACTCCTCGGTGCCGTCGGAGAAGCGCTGGTGCTTCCAGATCGGCACCTCGTGCTTGAGGTCGTCGATCAGCTTCCGGCAGGCCTCGAAGGCTTCCCCCCGGTGCGGGCAGGACACGGCGACGACGACGGCCAGGTCGCCCACCGCGAGCTGCCCGACGCGGTGCACGGCCGCCAGCGCGCGTACCGGGTACTCCGCGACCACCTTCTCGGCGATCCGCCGCATCTCGGCCTCGGCGCTGGGGTGGCAGGAGTAGCCGAGCGCGTCGACGTCGGCACCCCCGTCGTGGTTGCGCACGGTGCCCACGAAGAGGGCGACACCGCCCGCCGCGTCGTCCCCGACGGCCCGGAAGACCTCGTCGACGGAGAGGGGAGTCTCCCGGACGCCGATCAGCTTGACCGGGTCCTCGGCGGCCTGCTCGCCGGGGTGATCGTTGGAGGATGCCATGCCCCCATCGTGCCCCACGCGCGGAAGCAGCGGGAAGAGCGCTTTCGCCCGGCACGCGCGCGCACGGGCTGGAGGCTCCTGCAAGGAGCCGCCTCCGACGGGTCTCGCCGCGGCCCTCCGAGGACGCGGAGTCCTCCGAGGACGCAAACCCACCCGGACACGAAGCCCACCGCGGACACGGAGCCCACCGCGAAGGCGGGCCCCGCTCAGATCCGGCGCCGCGCCTTCCGGGCCCGACGCACCACCGCGGCCGCGCCCAGCAGGGCGACCGTCGCACCCGCGGCTCCCGCTGCCGTGGCGTCCTTGCGCCCCAGCCGGCGTCCGGCCACCGTGTGCCGTCCGGACACCTCCTCCAGGAGCTCCTCGAGGACCTCCTCGTTGGTCCACTGCGGCCGCCACCCGGCGTCGTGCAGCCGGCTCCCGCTGACCACCCAGGGGTACATCGTGTACGCGAGGTCCCCGGCCGGGGACGGGGTGAGCCCGATCCGGTGCAGCCGGGCCGCCGCGCCCAGCGCGACCGCCGAGGGCAGCTCCATGCGCCGGATCCCGCTGAGCTCCTCGACCTCCTCCTGCTCCAGCCACCCGTCGCACCCGACGGCGAGTTCCCCGTCGACCTTCTCCAGCACGGCGTACTCGAGCGCGCCGCACAGGTCCTCCACGTGGCAGAACTGCCACGCGGGCCGCGACCCGGCCACGACGAGCAACCGCGGCGACTCGAAGTACCTGGTCAACGCCGTGTCGGTGCCGCCGACCAGGACGGCCGGGCGGACCACGGTGACGTTGAGCCCGGGATGTGCGCGGGGGGCGCGCCTCGCCAGCCGCTCGATCTCCAGCAGGTCGCCGACGCCGGTCGCCTCGGCGGTCGCGCGCAGTTCCGCGTCCTCGGACAGCGGCAGCTCGTTGTCCGGCAGCGCGCCGTAGACCATCGCTGAGGTGCACAGCACCACGCGGTGCACGCCCGCCGCGGCCGCCGCGGTCAGCACCGTCTGGGTCCCCCGGACGTTGTAGGCCGTCCGAGCTGCGGCGTCGGTCTCCAGGTCCAGGTCGAGGGCGAGATGCACCACCACGTCCGCCCCGCGCAGTTTGTCGGCGATGGCCGGATCCCGGACGTCGAGGATGTGCCACTGGGCGGCCGCGCACTCCCCGCGCCGCTCGTCGATGGCGATGACCTGCTTGATCTCCTCGGAGGCGGCCAGCCGCTCGGTGAGCAGCGCGCCGACCCCGCTCGCGGCGCCGGTGACCGCGACGACGGGCCCGCGCAGGGCGGGTGTACCTTCTTGGTTTCGCGCTGCGCGAACCTGTGGATCTGGGGAACTCACCGGGCGTCTCCAGCGGTTGTCTTCCATACGGGCGCGAATGACGCGTACGTACCAGGTGGCATCCATCCTGCCGCAGGCGTTGCGTGGGCGGAGCACCGAGGCCCGAACCGCTCGGGGTGTCTACGCTGGGTGGTGTTGTCGGGCAGCCGCGCCGCCGGAGAGAACCGGTGGCCTTACCAGCCGAGGAACCCCGTGAGTGACACCCCATTCGGATTCGGCCTTCCGCCGGAGGAGCCGGAGAACGGCGACGAGGGCAAGAAGAAGGACCAGGAGAGCGGTGGTGGGCAGGGACCGGCCAACCCGTTCGGCTTCGGGCTGCCCGGAGCCGGAGGCCTTGGCGGGCCCGGCGCCGACAATCCGCTCGCAGCCATGTTCGGTTCGCTGAACCCCACCGACCTGGGCGCCGCGTTCCAGCAGCTCGGCCAGATGCTCTCCTACGAGGGCGGCCCGGTGAACTGGGACATGGCCAAGCAGATCGCCCGCCAGACGGTGTCCCAGGGCACCGCGGACGGCACCAAGGACGCGAGCGTCGGCCCCGCCGAGCGCACCGCCGTCCAGGAGGCCGTCCGCCTGGCCGACCTCTGGCTGGACGACGCGACGTCGCTGCCGTCCGGCGCCGGCTCCGCGGTGGCCTGGAGCCGCGCGGAGTGGGTCGAGGCGACGCTGCCCGCGTGGCAGGAACTCGTCGACCCGGTCGCCGAGCGCGTGGGCACCGCCATGGGCGACGTGCTGCCGGAGGAGATGCAGGCCATGGCCGGCCCGCTGATCGGCATGATGCGCTCCATGGGCGGCGCCATGTTCGGCACACAGATCGGGCAGGCCGTCGGCGTGCTCGCCGGTGAGGTCGTCGGCTCGACCGACATCGGCCTGCCGCTCGGCCCGGCCGGCAAGGCCGCGCTGCTGCCGGCGAACATCGAGGCGTTCGGCAAGGACCTGGGCGTGCCGCAGGAGGAGGTGCGGCTGTATCTCGCCCTGCGGGAGTCCGCCCACCAGCGGCTGTTCACGCATGTGCCGTGGCTGCGCTCGCACCTGTTCGGTGCGGTCGACGGGTACGCGCGCGGGATCAAGGTCGACACCGCCAAGCTGGAGGACGTGGTCGGCCAGTTCGACCCGCAGAACCCCGAGCAGCTCCAGGACGCCCTCCAGCAGGGCATGTTCCAGCCGGAGGACACCCCGGAGCAGAAGGCGGCCCTGGCCCGCCTGGAGACCGCTCTGGCGCTCGTCGAGGGCTGGGTGGACGCGGTGGTGCATGCGGCCGCGAAGCCCCGGCTGTCGTCCGCGGACGCCCTGCGCGAGACGATGCGCCGCCGCCGCGCCTCGGGCGGTCCGGCCGAGCAGACGTTCGCCACGCTGATCGGTCTGGAGCTGCGCCCGCGTCGCCTGCGCGACGCCTCCCGCCTGTGGGCCTCGCTCACGGACGCGCGCGGGGTCGAGGGCCGCGACGCCCTGTGGTCCCACCCGGACATGCTGCCGACGGCGACCGACCTGGACGACCCGGACGGCTTCGTGCACCACGAGCACCCGGACTTCTCCGAGCTGGACAGGATGCTCGGCGAGGCGGCGGGCGGCTCGTCCGGGAAGCCCGACCTGGAGAAGGGGCCGGAGAAGGGCCGGGAGAAGGGCGACGGCGGCGAGGCCGAGGGCGACGACGCCGAGTGAGCCTGTACGACGACGCGGTCCTCGTGCTCAAGGAGTACGGGGACCAGGAAGAGCTGCGCCAGGTCTACCTGGAGCACCTGGAGACGCACCCGGACGGCCTGTGGAAGGCGTGCGCGGACGGGCACATCACGGCCAGCGCGCTGGTCCTCGACCCGGTGCGCGGCCGTGTCCTGCTCACCCTGCACCGGAAGCTGCGGATGTGGCTCCAGATGGGCGGGCACTGCGAGCCGGGCGACGCCACGCTGGCGGCGGCCGCCCTGCGTGAGGGGGCCGAGGAGTCGGGCATCCCGGGGCTGACGCTCCTGCCCGGCGGCCCGGTGCGCCTGGACCGCCATCACACGCCGTGCGCCTGGCACCTCGACGTGCAGTACGCGGCTCTGGCTCCCGCCGGTGCCGTCGAGGCCATCAGCGACGAGTCGCTCGACCTGCGCTGGTTCGCGTACGACGAGGTGGCGGACGTGGCGGACGAGTCCGTCGTGCGGCTGGTCGCGGCCACACGGGCCCGCGTCTGACCCGACCGCACACCTGCCGGACCCGTACGTGCCGGACTCATGCGTGAGGGGCGGCCGCACAGGCGGTCGCCCCTTACGTCTGGCTCGCGGGCCGTCAGCTCCAGACGTTCCCCTGGTTCTGCCCTCGCGCTCCCTGCTGGCCCATGCCGAACTGGGCGGCGAGGCCCTGCCCGATCTGGGCGTTCTGCGGCGGCAGCAGCTCGCTGGGCTGGACCAACGCGTAGCCGCTGCCCATGAAGCTGAGCTCCCAGCCCTCACCGGTGTTGCCGCGGCGCCGCCACACCCCGGAGGAGTGCGTCTGGGCCTGCATCTGCACCCGCAGGCCGGTGGACCAGGCGACGATCGCGTCGGCGTCGCAGTTGACGTACTTGTCGGGCGTCACCTGCATCATCAACGGCGCGCCGGAGGTCATCAGCGCGACCTTGCCGCGGCCGGTGATGTTGAGCTGGTACTTCCCGGAGCCGGAGATGCCGTACAGGCTGTCGACGGCGATGACCTCGTGGTGCAGCGAGGAGTCCATCGCGAGCACGTAGCTGCTGTCGACCGTCAGGCCGTCCTGCTCGACGTCCATGACGTGGACGTACTGGCCGAGGTTGGCGAGGTAGACCGTGCCCTGCCCGTGGCAGCGCATGAGGTCCAGGCCCTCGCCGGTGTGCGCACGCGCGCGTGCCTGGCTGTTGCTCCGGTACTCGGCGTCGAACTCGACGAGCCCCTGGTAGGCGACCATGGTGCCCTTGCGGGCGAGGATGTCGTCGTGGCCCTCCAGGGTGACGCGCAGCATCTGCTTGTTCTGCAGGCTCCAGCGGTCCTGGGTCTGGACGTCGTTGAAGGCGAAAAGCGGGCTCTGCATGGTGTGTTGGCTCCCCCTCAGCCCCGGAACCGGAGGCGGTCGGTGCTGTCCTCGCTGGGCTGGACGACGACGATGCCCTGGCCGGAGAAGGCCATCTGGTAGGCCTCACCGCTGCCCCGGCCGATCAGCGACTGCGCCTTGAAGCTGCGCTTGCCCTTCACCTTCAGGTTCGGGGACCAGGCGACGAGCGCGTCCGGGTCGACGTAGGTCTCGTCCTCGCCGCCGCCGCAGTCGACGACGATCGGCTTGCCCCGGGAGGTCAGCGCGACCCAGCCCTGCCCGGAGATCTTGGTGTTCCACAGGCCCTGCCCGGCGAACTTCGCCAGCCCCTTGACCCGCTCGACGCCCCACTGGAGGGTGGCGTCGAAGGCGAGCAGATTGGTGGCGTTGACGGAGATCGCGTCGCCGTCGAGGTTGATGACGACGACATTGGCGCCGTAGTCGGCGAGGTAGAGCAGGCCGTCGCCGGAGCACTTCATCAGAGGTGCGCCCTCACCGGTGATCCAGTCGCGGGCGATCTGACGGACGGCCGGCGGATTGGGTTCGTACTGGATGAACCCTTCGTAGGCCACCATCGATCCCACGCGCGCGAGGAGGTCGTTGCCGGTCTGCATGGCGACCTTCAGCATGTGGCTGCCGTGGTTCTCCATGCGGGCGGTGACGGGTGCGGGGGCGTAGCCCGCGAGCGGCTGGTTCATGACGGGCTCCCTCAGACCTCGTAGGGCTGGACGACGACGAAGTTGCCGGGCGCGGCCCGGAACTGGAGGTTGACGCCCTCGCCGGTGTGGCCCGGGTAGGCGTTGCGGCGCATGCGCACCTGGCTGGAGACGATCACCTGGGCGGCGGCGGACCAGGCCACGACGGCGTTGGAGTCGACGAAGGTCGTCGGCGTCACGGGCAGCACCACGGGCGTGCCGTGCGTCTTGACGACGATCGTGCCGGTCCCCTGGAACTGCATCGTGAACAGGGCGCCGCCGGGGATGCCGTGTCCCTCGACGCGCCGGACCTCGTACTGCAGGCTCTCGTCGAAGGCGAGGACGCTCTCCGCGGAGACGCAGATCGCGTCGCCCTGGAGCTCGACGGGGTGCAGGTGGGTGGAGCTCTCGGCGAAGAACACCTGGCCCTGGCCGGTGCAGCGCATCAGCTGCATCTCCTGACCGGTGGCGTTGCCCACGACACGGCCCGCGAAGCCGGCGCCCTTGTAGCTGAAGTCGACCTTGCCCTGGTAGAGCACCATGCTGCCCTGCCGGGCCAGCACGGGCTGGCCGCCCATGCCGAGGTCGGCGCGGACGAGCTTGCTGTTCTGCAGCGTCCAGCGCTGGCCGGTGGGCGTCTCCCTGAACTGCTGCAGCGCGGCGGTCACACCGGCACCCCGGGGAGCGCCCTGCGGGGCCGCTCCGTACGGCGCGGGCTGGCCCGGCACCTGGCCGTAGGGCTGCTGGCCGTAGCCGGGCGGAGGCGTGGGCTGGCCGTAGCCGGGCGGCGGGACCGGAGCGTGCGGGGCCGGGGGCTGACCGTAGCCGGGGGGCGGGGGCGCCGTCCGGCCGGGGGGCCCGCCGTACGGGGGCTGCTGGCCGTAGGGCGCGGGGGCGGGGGACGGGGGCGGGACGGTGCCGCCCGGCGGGGTCATGGGCGCGACGATGGTCGGCGCGGCGTGCACCGACGGGGAGGGCGCCGGGGGCGGCGGGGTCGCACCCGCAGGCGGGGCGAAGCCCTGGGCGGGCTGCGGCGCGGGGGCCGGCGCCGGAGCGGGCGCGGCCGGGCCGGAGGGTGCGCCGAACGCGGGCGGTGCGAAGCCCGGGGCGCCACCGGCCTGCGACGGCTCCTGCTTCGGGGCGGGGCTCTCCTCCTCCGCGACCTCGCCGCCGAAGTTCTTCAGCAGCGCCTCCAGGCCGCCGTCGAAGCCCTGGCCCACGGCGGCGAACCGCCACACGTCCTTGAGGTAGAAGTCGCCCAGCATCACGGCCCGCTCGGTGGTGAACTCCGAGCCGCTGAACGCGTACCGGGCCACCTCCTCGCCGCCCGCCACGATGCGCAGGTAGCCGGGGCCGATCTGCGACATCTGCCCGGCGCCGTCGAGCGTGGCCGTGAACGACAGCTTCTTGATCTGCGGCGGGATCCGGTCGAGCGTGACCCGGAAGGACTCCGTGTCGCCCGCCTGGGCGCCCAGGAGCTGGATGGACTCCTCGGGGGACTTCGGCTGGTTGAAGAACACGAAGTACCGGTCGTCCGAGAGACGTTCGTCGGCGTCCAGACCGAAGCAGCTGATGTCGAAGGTCAGCCCGGGGCCGGAGATCTGCACGCCTACGTACAGATCCGTGCCCGCGGTGAGGTCACTGATCCTGGCCTTGTGGCCGCGTTGGAATTCCCTGGGCATGCGTAACGACCGTCCCCCATCCCGAAGCGAGTGCGTCGCGCCAGGTTAATGGCAAAATCCGACACCGGACGAAGTCGGTACAGACCCGGTACAGAATCCCTGTCGGGCGACGGCGGGCGTCCGCCACCGTGAAGCGGTCACTCCCCGCGCGCCTCCGGCGGATGCGGCAGCCGGTTCGCGGCGACGACGCCCTCGAGATAACCCCGGGCCCGCTCGGTGCGCGGATACGCCTCCAGGAGCCGCCAGAAGTCCGGGCCGTGCCCGGGCACGAGCAGGTGCGCCAGCTCGTGCAGGAGCACGTAGTCCACGACGTACTCCGGCATGCCCTGCAGGCGGTGCGAGAGACGGATACTGCCCTCCGCAGGGGTGCAGGAGCCCCATCGCGTGTTCTGGTTGGTGACCCAGCGGACGGTGCGGGGCCGGGCGCGGCCGTCGAAGTACTGGGCCGACAGCCGCCCGGCGCGCGCGGCCAGCTCGGCGTCGCCCAGCGCCCGCTTGCTCTCCTGCGCGGCCAGCTTGTCGAGCATGACGCTCACCCAGCGCTGCTCCTCCGCCTCGGACATCCGGGCGGGGATGAGCACTACGGTGCGATCGCCCTCGCGGTACGCGGAGACCGTCCTGCGGCGGCGGGCGCTCCTGCGGACCTCGATCGCGCTCGCCCCGGAGCCGCTCGGCGGCGGGCTCGTCTTGCCGCGCTGTGGCGTTCCGGCGCGGTGCAGTGGGTCGGCGGACACGCCCCGACGTTACCCGCTGCAGTCGGGGAAGTCCCGGGTCCGGGACGGTTCCGTGCCGATCCCCCACCCAGCGTTTGATTCGTACGACGAATATCCCCTGGCTGTGGACAACTTTCGGCGCCGGCGGACGGGACCGGGCATGCTGGCACTCGTCGGGAAGCGCGGGCCGGTTCCCCGGCACTTGGGGACGTTCTGTGACGTCTGTCCTTTCTCCGGCCTTCGGCAACTCCTTCGGCGACTCCTTCGGCAACTCCTCTGGCAACTCCTCTGGCAACTCCTTCAGCACCTTCTCGACCACCTGCTCCGGCTCCGGCGCTTCGCCGGCGCCTTCCGGCGCTTCTTCGGCACTTCTTCGGCTCTACGGGGGTCCGCATGCATCCGATGGTGAAACCCGCCCTCAGGCGCGGCTGGCGCGATCTGAACACCGTGCAGTTCGGGATGACTCCGGCGCACGCGATGACACTGGGTCCGATGGACACCGCGACGGGCAGTTTCCTCGACCTGATCAACGGCACGCGCGGGCTGCCCCTGCTCCGGGAGGAGGGCCGTCGCATGGACCTGCCCGAGGGCCATGTCGACGGTCTCGTGGAGCGGCTGGCCGGAGCCGGACTCCTCGACGACACGCGGGGAGGCGGTGCGGCTGCCGACGCCCTGCGCGGGAAGAAGGAGGTGATGGACCGGTTGCGCCCCGACCTGGCCTCGCTCTCCCTGGTGGCCCGCGCGCCGGGCGACGCGATGAGGCGCCTGGCCGCCCGGCGCGACCTGCGGGTGCTGGTCCGGGGCGCGGGGCGGGTGGGCGGCCTGCTGGCGGCCGTGCTGTCCGGCGCGGGGGTCGGAGAGGTCGACGTGCGCGACGGCGGCTGCGTCGAGCCGTGGGACGTGGCACCGGGCGGACTGCCCGCGGAGGCCATCGGTGAACGCAGGGACGCGGCGGCACGGCGCGCCGTGCGCCGTGCCGCCCCGGACCACCCGGCGCGGCGCGACCCCCACACCCCGGCGGCGGAGAGTGATCCTGGTCACTCGCTGGTGATCCTCGCCCCACGGGACGATGTGGCGGTGCACACACCCGACCCGTCCGCGGCCACGGACCTCCTCGCGAGCGGAACACCGCATCTGTACGCCGGGGTGGTGGAGGGCACGGGGATCGTGGGGCCCTTCGTCATGCCGGGCGAGACCGCTTGCGCCGGCTGTCTGCACCGGGACCGCGCGGACCGGGACGGGGCCTGGCCACGCCTGGTCGCGCAGTGGCGCTCGGGCAGAGCACGCCCGGTGCGGCCGTGCGATCTGGCCCTCGCGACCACCGTCGCCGGCCTGGCGGCCGCGCACGCGCTCACCTTCCTCGACGGCGGACGCCCCTCCAGCGCGGGCGCTCGCTGGGAGGTGTCCGTACCCGACCTGGACTGGCGCGCCCGCCCGGTGTGGCCGCATCGTGACTGCCCCTGCGGAGCCACGGAAAAGCCCAGTACGGAACACCCCTCAAAGAACGGGGAGCGACGCGAGACAATGGCGGAGCAACGGCCGTCGTCGAGGATCCGCCGTCAGGCGGGTGCGGCACGGCCTGCTGGGACTTGGAGGGCGCATGTCTGATCTTCCCCGGAAGGCGGTCACCCGGACCGCCAAGCTCGCCGCGCTTCCGCTCGGCTTCGCCGGGCGGGCGACCTGGGGACTCGGCAAACGGATCGTGGGCGAATCCGCGGAGCTCGTCGGCCGGGAACTGCAACAGCGCACAGCGGACCAGCTGTTCAAGGTGCTCGGCGAGCTCAAGGGCGGCGCGATGAAGTTCGGGCAGGCCCTGTCCGTCTTCGAGTCGGCCCTGCCAGAGGAGGTCGCCGGCCCCTACCGGGCGGCGCTGACCAAGCTCCAGGAGGCGGCGCCTCCCATGCCGACCCGCACCGTGCACTCGGTGCTGGAGCAGCGGCTGGGCGCGGACTGGCGGGAGCTGTTCGAGGAGTTCGAGGACAAGCCTTCCGCCGCGGCCTCGATCGGCCAGGTGCACCGGGCGGTGTGGCACGACGGCCGCGAGGTCGCGGTCAAGGTGCAGTACCCCGGCGCCGGCGAGGCCCTCCTGTCCGACCTGAGCCAGCTGAGCCGCTTCGCCCGCCTGCTGGGCCCGCTGATCCCCGGCATGGACATCAAGCCCCTGATCGCCGAGCTCAGGGACCGGGTCTCCGAGGAGCTGGACTACGCCCTGGAGGCCCAGGCCCAGCAGATCCACGCGGAGGAGTTCGTCGACGATCCGGACATCGTCGTCCCGGCGGTGGTCCACCAGCGCGACGAGGTCCTGGTCACCGAGTGGATCGAGGGCGTCCCGCTGTCGGAGGTGATCGCGGACGGCACCCCGGAGCAGCGCGACCGCGCCGGTCAGCTCCTGGCCCACTTCCTGTTCTCGGGCCCGGCGCGCACCGGCCTGCTGCACGCCGACCCCCACCCGGGCAACTTCCGTCTGCTGCCGGGCGGCCCCGGCGGTGAGGACGAGTGGCGCCTCGGCGTGCTGGACTTCGGCACGGTGGACCGCCTTCCCGGCGGCCTGCCGACGCCGATCGGCGAATCCCTCCGCATGACCCTGGACGGCGAGGCGGAGGCGGTCTACGAGCTGCTCTGCGCGGAGGGTTTCGTCCGGGAGTCGATCGAGCTGAACCCCGACGCGGTGCTCGACTACCTCCTGCCGATCATCGAGCCGGCCCGGGCGGACGAGTTCACCTTCACCCGGAGCTGGATGCGCAGCCAGGCGGCCCGCATCGCCGACCCCCGCTCCCCCGCCTACCAGCTGGGCAAGCAGCTGAACCTGCCCCCGGCGTACCTGCTGATACACCGGGTGACCCTCAGCACCATCGGTGTGCTGTGTCAGCTGGGGTCGACGGTGCGGCTGAGGGACGAGCTGGAGGAGTGGCTGCCGGGTTTCTCGCCCGACGCGGAGGACGAGGAGGCTGCCGCGGAGGCGTGAACCGTTCCGGGACATGACCCTCCCGAACGTCGGGTCCGGGAGGGGACCGCTCACCACCAGGGGGAGTCGAGCCGTCCCTCGATCGATCTGAGGTTCTCGCGGGAGCAGGCGTCGCAGAAGTAGCGGCGGACGCCGCCCTCGACGGAACAGGTCCAGGTGGGTCGCGGGCCGTCGGACAGGGCGCCGCAGCGCGCGCACACGACGCTGGGGCGCTCCGCGGAGGAGCCGCCGGGGTCACTGCCTCCGGAAAGACACGTCACCCCGCGACGATACCGCCGGTCCGCCGCTCGGTGGCCGCAACGCACCGCGGGGAGAGCTTGGGCCCCTGACGAGGAGGCCACCGCTCGTGGGTGTGACGGGTTACTGCATGACCGCGATGGCGAGCGCGCGCCGGGCGCGCCGCGAGGCGCGCTCGGCACGGCGCTGCATCCGGCGGGCGGCGGCCAGGCGCACGGCCCGGCGGTCCCGCTCCGCCTCACGCAGTCGCTCGTGCATATGCGCACGGGCCAGCGCTTCTGGGATGAGTTGCATCTCTCGAGTCCTGTTCTGACGCGACGCGTTCGCGCCGGTGGTGGTGACGTCTTCGGTCGCGGAGCCTGCGGGCTCGCTGGTGGACGGCTTCATCGGGGCCTGCTTCTGGGGGTCGTGCGTGAGGGGACGGTCGATCGTTCCGGTGGTGTTCATGCCGTGACCGGGTTCTTGCGCGGGCGGCCACGCGGCCGCTTCCGGGCGACGACGACACCCTGGACGAACAGCTCGCCCCCCCAGACGCCCCAGGGCTCACGCCGCTCCTTGGCGCCGGCGAGGCAGGCCGCCATCAGCGGGCAGGTGCGGCAGAGGGACTTGGCGTACTCGACGTCCGCCGGCGACTCGGCGAAGAAGACCTCCGGGTCGTAGGAACGGCAGGGGACGGGTACGCCGAGGTTCTCGATGGCGTCGTCGAGCGCGGTGAGCGCCGTGAGCGGGGTCAAGGTGGAGTCCTCCGTGAGGCCGGGCGGGGGGATCGTTTCGGAAGGCGGTACGGACGGGGCGTGCGCTTCGAGTTGCACGGGTCGTCTTCCTCGTCTGGTCGGTCCGGCCGGTGGGCCGGGGGTCGGCTGGGTACCGGGTTCTCTTGCTGCCCGAGGCCCCTTCGCTCTGCCGTCCCCGTTCGGGGAAAACAGAAGGGCCGCGGATCCCGGGTGGGGTTCCGCGGCCCTGAAGGCGCCGGCCTGATCGGCGATCAGGCTGGATCACTCCAGGGTTCTGGCCCACGGAAGGCCCACATCAGGTGGTGCTGCGTCGTCTGCTTCCGGGCTCCGGCACCGGCCGCCGTAAAGGCATAGGCCTGCGCCTGTGCCGCTACTGCTTCCAGTGCCTTGGTCGGTCGCTCATTGCGCTCACGGACGGGAAGACCCGCGAGGGCGAGGGAGGACGCCGGACGCACGGCACGGATGCCGGACAGACCGGTGCCCCGGTGGGAGACGCCGGGCATGCACAGGGAGACGACCGAGCGATCGGTCATTTTGGCGGAGCTGACGAAGCGGCTCTCGATGCTGATCACAGGACTCGCCTCCTCTCGGCGTCTCAAGGGCTGGGACGAACCAGCCCGTTGGATATGCAAGTACAACACGGAATCAGGGCCTCAGGAAGGCCGCTGTTCCCGTGACCAAGAACCTATGGGGATTGCCGGGGCATGCGCAAACTATTTTTTCGACGAGTTGGCATCAGTCCCCCTCTTCTGCTCCGGCAGGGTCCCGGCCTGCGCACAGGGCGAGAACATCGGCGCCGTAACGGTGGAGCTTGCGCATGCCGACCCCGGGGATGCGCGCCAGCTCCCGCTCGTCGTCGGGCACGGCCTCGGCGATCGCCATCAGGGTCTTGTCGGTGAAGACGCAGAAGGCCGGCTGTCCACTGGCCTGCGCCTGGTCCGCCCGCCACTCGCGCAGCCGCTCGTAGAGTCCCTCGTCCATGTCGGAGGGACAGTCCTCGCACCGCATCAGTTTCATCTCACCGGCGTCGGTGAGCGTGCGGCCGCAGACCCGGCAGCGGGCCGGGGTGCGCCGGGCGCGCCGCGGAAGGGTCTCGGCGGCGCCCCTGGGCACGGTGAAGCCGCGTTCCACGCCTCCGGCGGCGCCCGCCGGGGCGCGCCCGGCAGCCGACGCGGAGCCGGGGCGCAGTCCGTCGAGGAAGCGGCTGGGGCGGCGGCTCGCCCGGCCGCCGGGTGAGCGGGACAGCGCCCAGGACACGTGCAGCCGCTCGCGGGCGCGGGTGACGCCGACGTAGAGGAGCCGGCGCTCCTCCTCGATCTGCTCGTCGGTTCTGGCGTAGGTGATGGGGACCATGCCCTCGGCGACGCCGACCAGGAAGACGACGTCCCACTCCAGGCCCTTGGCGGAGTGCAGGGAGGCGAGGGTGACGCCCTGCACGGTGGGGGCGTGCTGGGCGCTCGCCCGCTCGTCGAGCTCGGCCACCAGGTCGCCGAGGGTCGCGCCGGGTTTGGCGGCGGCGAAGTCCCGGGCCAGGTTCACCAGGGCGGCCAGCGACTCCCAGCGCTCCCTGACGGCGCCGGAGCCGGCGGGGGGCTGCGGGGTCCAGCCCTCGCCGGACAGGACGGCGCGCACCTGGGACGGCAGGTCGACGGCGTCGTCGAGGAGGGAGTCGTTGCCCCCGAAGCGGGCGGCGCCGCGCAGGGCGACCCCCGCCTTGCGCACCTCCGGCCGGTCGAAGAAGCGCTCCGCACCGCGCAGCTGGTAGGGCACGCCGAGGTCGGCCAGGGCCTGCTCGTAGGTCTCGGACTGGGCGTTGGTGCGGAACAGGATCGCGATCTCGCTCGCCGGGACGCCGGAGGCGACGAGGTCGCGGATGCGGCGGGCCGTGCCCTCGGCCTCGGCGGGCTCGTCGACGTACTCGGCGTAGTCGGGTTCCGGGCCGGCGGGGCGCTGGGAGACCAGTTCCAGACGGTGGTCGGCGGCCCGGCCGCGGGCCTGTGCGAGCAGCCCGTTGGCGAGGTGGACGACCTGGGGTGTGGAGCGGTAGTCGCGGACCAGCTTGACGACGGTCGCATGGGGGTGGCGGGTGCGGAAGTCGAGAAGGTGGTCGGGGGTCGCGCCCGTGAAGGAGTAGATGGTCTGGCTGGCGTCGCCGACGACGCACAGGTCGTCCCGGTCGCCGAGCCACAGCTCCAGCAGGCGCTGCTGCAGCGGGCTGACGTCCTGGTACTCGTCGACCACGAAGTGCTGGTACTGGGCGCGGACCTGTTCGGCGATGTCGCGCCGGTCCTGGAGGACGGCGACGGTGAGCAGCAGGACGTCCTCGAAGTCGATGACCGAGCGGCTCCGCTTCAGGTCCTCGTAGACGGAGTAGAGCTGGGCGATCTCGGCCGGGTCGCGGGGCACCTCACGGCCGGCCTTCGCGGCCGCGGGCGCGTAGTCGGACGGGACGGTCTGGGTGACCTTGGACCACTCGATCTCGGCGGTGACGTCCCGCAGCTCGCCGCGGTCCAGGCGGATGCGGCAGGCGGCGGCCGCGTCCGCGACGAGCTGGATCTTGCGGTCGACGAGCCGGGGCAGACTGCCACCGATCGCTTTCGGCCAGAAGTACTGCAGCTGACGCAGGGCGGCCGAGTGGAAGGTGCGGGCCTGGACGCCGTGCGCGCCGAGCTGGCGCAGCCGGCCGCGCATCTCGCCGGCGGCGCGGTTGGTGAAGGTGACGGCGAGCACGCTGGAGGGCTGGAGGATCCCGGCGCGCACCCCGTAGGCGATCCGGTGGGTGATCGCCCGGGTCTTCCCGGTGCCGGCGCCCGCCAGCACGCACACCGGACCGCGCAGGGCGGTGGCCACCTCGCGCTGCTCGGGGTCGAGCCCTTCGAGCACCGCGTCGGCCGTGTCCGGTACCCGCGGGAAAAGGGGGGAGTGCGTTGCTGCTGTCACACGGCCATGCTGCCAGGTCGCCGGAGACGGGTGCGCCGGTTGTCCACAGGGAGGCGCCCGCGGTCGTACTTATGCGTCGGGCGTCACGTCCGGCCGATACCCCCGAGGGAATGTCCCGCCCCGTCGCGTACGTTCCCTCTCCGGACGACCTTCCCCGAGCTGCCTGAGGAGCGCGAGCGAGATGCAGGGTTCCGTGACGATGTACAGCACCACGTGGTGCGGCTACTGCCGCCGGCTGAAGAGCCAGATGGACCGCGAGGGCATCGCGTACACCGAGATCAACATCGAGCTGGACCCGGAGTCCGCGGCGTTCGTCGAGAAGGCCAATGGCGGAAACCAGACGGTCCCGACCGTGCTCTTCGCCGACGGCTCGACGCTGACGAATCCGTCGCTCGCCCAGGTGAAGCAGAAGATCAGCGCGTAGGCGGAACGCCGACTCGGGCGTGCGAAGCGGTCCCTGACCTGTGTCAGGGACCGCTTTCTCATGCGGTGCGCGGTGCGACGGACCACCGCCGGTCCGCGCGTGGCCGCCGCCGGTCGCGTCGGGCCGCCGTGGTGCCGGGTCAGGCGCTCCGCATCGGCAGGGGCTTGCCGTACCAGAGTTCGATCAGACGGGCCGCGATGGAGATGCCGTACGGGGGCAGCACCTCGCCGGAGTCGAAGGCGGCGCCCAGGTCGTCGCGGGAGAACCAGCGGGCCTCGTGGATCTCGTCACCGTCGACCTCGATGTCGGTCGAGGTGGCGCGGGCCAGGAAGCCCAGCATGAGGCTGGAGGGGAACGGCCAGGGCTGGCTGGCGACGTACTCGACCTGCCCGACGGCGATGCCCACCTCCTCGTGGACCTCGCGGCGCACCGCCTGCTCGATGGACTCGCCGGGCTCGACGAACCCGGCGAGCGTGGAGAAGCGTCCCTCGGGCCAGTGCACCTGGCGGCCGAGCAGGATGCGGTCCTCGTCGTCGGTGACCGCCATGATCACGGCCGGGTCGGTGCGCGGGTAGTGCTCGGCGCCGCAGGCGGGGCAGCGGCGGATGTGGCCGGCAGCCGCGATCACGGTGCGCTCGCCGCAGCGGGAGCAGAATCGGTGCAGTCGCTGCCAGTTCTCCAGCGCGACGGCGTGCACCATCAGGCCCGCGTCCCGGGGCGACAGCAGCAGGCCGGCCTCGCGCAGCCCCGCCGGGCGGGCCGACTGGTCGATGCGGCCGGGCAGGGCGTCCTTCTGCAGCGCGAAATAGCTGGCGCCGTCCGCGTCCGTGCCGAGGAAGTAGCGGTGCGCCTCGGTGAGCGGGGCCTCGAAGGAGGGGGTGGTGACGAGTTCGGTGCGTCCGTCGGGTGTCTCGTCGATGAGCACCTGACCGCCGGAGACCACGAAGCAGCGCGTCGAGGGGTGGCTCCACGCCGCGGCCAGCCAGGCCTCGTCGAGCCGGTGGTGGGCGGCCCGGTCGATGCCGCTGGGCGCGGTGAGCGAGATGGGTCGATCGGCGTTGTGGTCGGTCCAGGTGGTCACGGGTGCTTCCAACTCCCCCGGTGCAACGGTTGTTTCGGCGGCGGTTCAGCGGGACGTGCGGCGGCGGGCGACCGGGTCCGGTGGGACCTGGAGGTGCGGGGCGGCCCTTCCAGTGTGCCCCGCGCGGGGCATCGGCCCGGAAGGCGGCCGCTGGTCAGGGGGCATCGCGCCAGTGCTCCGCGAGGTCGCCCCAGAGGTATGCGCTGGTCTCGACTCCCTTGAGCAGCAGGTCGAGTTCGACCTTCTCGTTGGGGGCGTGCCAGCCGTCGGACGGGACGGAGATGCCCAGGAACAGCACCGGGGCACCGAGGACCTCCTGGAGGTCGGCGGCCGGGCCCGAGCCGCCCTCGCGGGTGTAGCGGACCGGCTGCTCGAAGGCGCGGCCCATGGCGCGGACCAGCGACTGCAGGGCCGGGTGGTCCAGGGGCGTCAGGCACGGGCGCGTGGCCGAGCTGAAGGTGATCTCGTGCCGGATCCCCGCGGGCACCTGCTCGGCGGCCCAGGCGCGCACCGCCTTCTCGACGTGCGCGGGGTCCTGGCCGGCGACCAGGCGGAAGGACAGCTTGACCATGGCCGAGGACGGGATGATCGTCTTGCTGCCGGGGCCCTGGTAGCCGCCGCCGATGCCGTTGACCTCGGCGGTGGGGCGGGCCCAGATGCGCTCCAGGGTGGTGTGTCCGGCCTCGCCGTGGGTGGCGTACGACTTGGCGGTGCGCAGCCATCGCTGCTCGTCGAAGGGCAGCTCGGCGAAGAGCTCCCGCTCGCGGTCGGTGAGCTCCACGACGCCGTCGTAGAAGCCGGGGACCGCCACGCGCGCGTGCTCGTCGTGCAGGGCGGCGACCAGGCGGGCGGCGGCGGTGGCCGGGTTGGGCACGGCGCCGCCGAAGGAACCGGAGTGGATGTCCTGGTCGGGGCCGTGGAGCCGGATCTCGCACTCGGCGAGGCCGCGCATGCCGGTGCAGACGGTGGGGGTGTCCTCGGCCCACATACCGGTGTCGGAGACGATGACCGCGTCGGCGGCGAGCCGGTCCGCGTGCCGCTCGACCAGCGCCCGGAAGTGCGGGGAGCCCGACTCCTCCTCGCCCTCGACCAGCAGCTTCAGGTGCACGGCAGGGGCGGTGCGGCCGGTGGCGGCGAGGTGGGCGCGGACACCGAGGGTGTGGAAGAACACCTGGCCCTTGTCGTCGGCGGCCCCCCGCGCGTGGAGACGGCCGTCCCGGACGACGGGCTCGAAGGGCTCGCTGTCCCAGCCGTCGTCGCGGGCCGCGGGCTGCACGTCGTGGTGCCCGTAGACGAGGACCGTGGGAGCCGCGGGGTCGTCGGAGGGCCACTCGGCGAAGACGGCCGGGGCGCCCGGGGTCGGCCAGACCTCGGCGGTCGGGAAGCCGGTCTCCTTCAGCTTGGCGGCGAGCCAGTCGGCGCTGCGCCGCACGTCAAAGGCGTGGTCCGGCTGGGCCGACACGGAGGGGATGCGCAGCCACTCGGCCAGGTCGTCGAGGAAGGCGGCGCGGTGCTGCTCGATGTACGCGCGGACGGCGCTGTCCGGGGTCTGGCTCATGGCCCCGAGCCTATCGGCCCGCGAGGACATCCTGTTCGGGCGGTTCGTCACACTGCGGCTCCGCCAGCAGCAGCCGCTCCAGCGCGGCCCGGTCCGGAAGACCCCGGGGCCGTACGACCTCGCCGCTGCGCACGTACAGGAACGCCGCCGTGACCCGCTCCAGGGGGACGCCGCGCTGCTCGGCCCAGGCGAGGCGGTACACGGCGAGCTGGAGCGGATCGGCGGTGCCGTCGCGACCGGTCTTCCAGTCGACGATCTCGTACGTCGCCGAGTCGCCGTCGCCCTCCTTGTAGACGGCGTCGATGCGGCCCCTGACGACGCGGCCGGCGATCGCCACCTGGAAGGGGGCCTCGACCCGGTAGGGCGTGCGGTGCGCGTACACCGTGCGTTCGAAGGCGTCCTTGAGCATCTCCAGGTCGCGTTCGTCGGCGATCTCGGCGTCACCGCCGGGCAGCTCCTCCGGCTCCAGCAGGGGCAGCGTGAGCTCTTCGAAGCGGGCCTCCACCCACGCGTGGAAGCGGGTGCCTCGGCGCGCGGCGGGTTGCGGGGGGCGCGGCATGGGGCGCGCGAGTTCCCGCGCGAACCCGTCCGGGTCGGCGGCCAGGTGCAGCAACTGCGACGCGGTCAGCGTCATCGGCAGCGGTACGTCCGTGACGCTCTGCCGGGCGCGCCGGAGCTCGCCGGTGAGCGCGTCGAGGTCGCGGTCCCAGGAGGCGACGGCCCGGGCCTCCTCCGGGGAGAGGGATGGAGTGGACCCCGGTGACGCCTGTGACGCGGGTGATGCGGGACGGTGGCGGGCGGGCCCCGGTACGGGGGGCTGCTCCGGTGGCGCGGCCTGGTGGGGGACCGTCGGGCGGGCGCCCTTCCGCGCGTGCGTGGCGGCCGTGTCCTCGGTCGTGGGACCGGCTTCGCCGAAGAAATCGTCCTCGGGAAGGGGCGCTTCGTCCGGGAAGAGGTCCTCTTCCCGGAAAAGGTCGTCCTCCTGGAAGGGGTCGTCCTCCAGGAGGGGCGCGTCCTCGTCGTGGAGCTGTTCGCCGTAGGGCTGCTCGTCGTGGTGCGGGTCGCCGTACGGCGGCTCCTCGTCGTCCGGGGGTGTGGGCCAGTCCGGGTCCTCGTGGGTGTCCGGGGCGTGTGTGGCTGCCGGGTGGGCGCCCGCGCGGGAGGCGAGCCGGTCGAGGTGGGCGAGGACCGTCGCGGCGGCGGCGCGGCGGCGGGCCAGGGCGGTCTCGTCCAGGGGCAGGGGCCAGACCTGGTCGGCGGCCGCCCGCCGCAGGGCGGGGTTCTCCTCGTCCTCCCCTGGCTCGTCCGCCCACGCGTCGATCTCGCCGTACCCGGCGGCGCAGTGGTCGTACAGGGCCTGGAGGAAGTCGGACGGGCCGCGGGGCTTCTTCTGGCTGGGGCCCCACCAGTGGCCGGAGCCCAGGAGGAGGGAGCGGGGGCGGGTGAAGGTGACGTAGCCGAGGCGGAGTTCCTCGGTGTGCTGGTGCTCCTTCATGGCCTCGTGGAAGGCCTTCATGCCGCGGGAGTCCCAGGACTCGACGTCGGGCAGGGTGTCCGCGTCGCCGCGCAGCGCGTGCGGCAGGACCTTGCCCTGAGCGGTCCACTTCTCGCGGCCCTGGCCGCTGGGAAAGGTGCCAGTGACCAGGCCGGGGACGGCTACTACGTCCCACTCCAGGCCCTTGGACCTGTGCGCGGTGAGCACCTTGACGGTGTTCTCGCCTCCGGGCAGCGCGTTGTCGAGGCCCTTCTCGTACTGGGCGGCGGTGCGCAGGAAGCCGAGGAAGGCCAGCAGGGTCGCCTGGCCGTCGCCGGCGGCGAAGGAGGCGGCGACGTCCAGGAAGTTGGACAGGGTCTCGCGGCGGCGGGCGGCCAGCGCGTGCGGGGACGCCGACAGTTCCACTTCGAGGCCGGTGACGGCGAGCACCCGGTGCAGGACGTCCATCAGCGGGTCGGACAGGGAGCGGCGCAGGTCGCGCAGCTCCTCGGCGAGCCGGGCGAACCGCACGCGCGCCGCCGGGGAGAACGGCAGCCCGTCGTCGTCCCCGCCGCCGTCAAGCGATGTCCCCAGGAAGGTGTCGAGCGCGTCGGCGAGGGAGATCACCTCGGCCGGGTCGACGCCCTCGACGGCTTCGGCGAGCCGGCGGTCCGGGTCGTCGCCGGCGTCCACGCGCGCGTGGGCGACGAGCCGCCTCGCCCGCCTCCCCAGGAGGGCGAGGTCACGGGGGCCGATGCGCCAGCGAGGGCCGGTCAGCAGCCGGACCAGGGAGGCGTTGGCGCCGGGGTCCTGCAGGACCTCGCAGACGGCCACGAGGTCGGCGACCTCCGGCAGGTGCAGCAGCCCGGACAGGCCGACCACCTCGACCGGAACGTCCCGCGCGACCAGCGCGCCCTGGATCTCGGCGAAGTCGCCGGCCGTCCGGCACAGTACGGCGATCTCGCCGGGCGCCTTCCCCGTGCGGACGAGATGGGCGATCGAGTCGGCCATCCAGTCGATCTCCTCACCGTGGGTGCGCAGCAGCGCGCAGCGCACCATGCCGTCCCGTTCGGCGCCGGGAGCGGGACGGAGGGCCTCCACGCCCGCGTGCATGGCGCGCAGGGGCTCGGCGAGGCCGTTGGCGAGGTCGAGGAGGCGGCCGCCGCTGCGGCGGTTCTCGCTGAGCGCCCGGCGGGTGGCTGGGCGGCCGTCGGCGTGCGCGAAGTGCTCGGGGAAGTCGTCGAGGTTGGCGACGGAGGCGCCGCGCCAGCCGTAGATCGCCTGGCAGGGGTCGCCGACGGCCGTGACCGGATGGCCGGTGCCGCCGCCGAAGAGGCCGGCCAGCAGGGTGCGCTGGGCGACCGAGGTGTCCTGGTACTCGTCGAGGAGGACCACCCGGAACTCCTCGCGCAGGGTCCGGCCGACCTCGGGGAGTTCGCCGAGCTGCGCCGCCAGGGCGATCTGGTCACCGAAGTCGAGCAGGTCCCGGTCGCGCTTGGCGGCCCGGTAGCGGAGCACCAGCTCGGCCAGCGCGCGGCGGGCGGCGGCCGTCTCGGGGACCTTGCGCAGGTCGGCGTTGGTGAGCTTGGCGCTCTCCAGGGTGTGGAGCAGGCCGGCGTCCCAGACGCGCAGCTCCTCGGGGCGTACGAGGTGCTCGGACAGCTCGGCGTCGAGGGCGAGGAGGTCGCCGACCAGGTCCGCGAACGAGCGGGTGAGCGCCGGATACGGCCCCGGGGCCTCGCGCAGCACGCGCGCGGCGAGCTGGTAGCGGGTGGCGTCGGCGAGCAGCCGGGCGGTGGGTTCGAGCCCGATGCGCAGGCCGTGGTCGGTCAGGAGCCGCCCGGCGAACGCGTGGTACGTGGAGATCACCGGCTCGCCCGGCGGGTGGTCCGGGTCGATCGCGTCGGGGTCGGTGACGCCGGCCTTCACCAGCGCCTTGCGGACGCGCTCGGCCAGCTCTCCGGCGGCCTTGTTGGTGAAGGTCAGGCCGAGGACCTGCTCGGGGGCGACCTGCCCGGTGCCGACCAGCCAGACCACGCGGGCCGCCATCACGGTCGTCTTGCCGGATCCGGCGCCGGCCACGATCACCTGCGGGGCGGGCGGCGCGATGACGCACGCCGTCTGCTCCGGGGTGAACGGAATCCCGAGGAGCTCCTTGAGCTGCTCGGGATCGGTGATACGGGCTGGCACGTCAGAGAGGCTAGCGGCGCCCACTGACAGCACGTGCCCGGCGGCCGCCGCGGGACCGCGGAGGCGCAGGTCACCCCGTGGGGTGCGGTCGGTCACAGGGGTCGCGAGCGTCCACTCGACGACGACGGCGACGGCGGCTCGCGGAGTCGCACGGCCACTCGCCGACGACGAGACCCGGCTTCTGGGAGGCGCCCGCTCACTCGGGGACGGCGAAGCACGGCTTCCGGAGGCACCCGCTCACTCGACGACGTGGTGTCCTTCCGGCCGCGCGCTGCACGAGGCCCGGAACGCGCAGTGCGTGCAGTGCTGCCCGGCGGTCGGTGTGAAGCGTTCGTCGAGGACCTTTCCGGCGGCGGTGGCCAGCAGATCGCCGACCCACTCGCCCTCGAGCGGCTCCTGCGCCTGCACCTTCGGCAGGGCCTCGCCGCCGTCCCGTTTCGCCGCGCCCTGGCGCAGCTGCACGAGTTCGGCGCCGCCCGGTTCGGGCCGCCGCCCGTCGAAGACCTCGTCCACGGCGCCTTCGCGGACGGCGAGCTGGTAGACGGCGAGCTGCGGGTGGCGGGCGACCTCGGCGGAGGTCGGTGCCTGCTTGCCGGTCTTGAAGTCGACGACGTAGGCGCGGCCGTCGCCGTCGGCCTCGACGCGGTCCATGGAGCCGCGGATACGGACCTGGTGCTCGCCCGCCTCGAGGGTCACGTCGAAGTCGTGCTCGCTGGCCACCGGCGTCCGGCCGGCGCGCTCCAGGACGTGCCACTCAAGGAAGCGTTCGAGCGCCACGCGCGCGTTCTCCCTCTCCTGCGCCGACTTCCACGGCGCGTCGAAGGCGAGCGCGTTCCACACCGTCTCCAGGCGCTCCATGAGGACCGCGAGGTCGGCGGGGGTCCGTCCGGAGGCGACCTCGTCGGCGAGGACGTGCACCACGTTGCCGAAGCCCTGGGCGGCGGTCGCGGGCGTGTCGGCCTTCACCTCGCGGCCGAGGAACCACTGCAGGGCACAGGTGTTGGCGAGCTGGTCGAGGACGCTGCCGGAGAGCACGACGGGCTGGTCGCGGTCGCGCAGCGGCGCCCGGCTCTCGGTCGGCTCGGCCAGGCCCCACCAGCGGTCGGGGTGGGCGGCGGGCACCAGCGGGCGGCCGTCCTCGTCGGCGAGCGCGGCGAGACGGGCCAGCCGGTGCGCGGCGGCCTCCCGGAGGGTCTCGGAGACCTGCGGGTCCACCGTCGTGGCGCGCAGTTCGGCGACCAGCGCCGCCACGGCGAGCGGGCGGCGCGGGCGTCCGGTCACGTCCCGGGGTTCGACGCCGAGTTCGGTGAGGAACCGGGAGGGCTGGTCGCCGTCGTCGGCGGGGGCCTTCACCGCGGTCACCACGAGACGCTCACGCGCGCGCGTGGCGGCCACGTAGAACAGGCGGCGCTCCTCGGCCAGCAGCGCTCCGGGGGTGAGCGGCGCGGCGAGTCCGTCGCGGCCGATGCGGTCGGCCTCCAGCAGGGAGCCGCGGCGCCGCAGGTCCGGCCAGAGGCCCTCCTGCACGCCGGCGACCACCACGAGCCGCCACTGGAGCCCCTTGGAGCGGTGCGCGGTCATCAGGCGTACGGCGTCGGGGCGCACCGCGCGCCGGGTCAGCGTGTCGGCGGCGATGTCCTGTGCCTCGATCTCCTCCAGGAAGTTCAGGGCGCCCCGGCCGCCGGTGCGCTCCTCCGCGCGGGCCGCCGTCGCGAACAGCGCGCACACGGCGTCCAGGTCCCGGTCCGCGTTCCGTCCCGCGGCGCCTCCGCGGCGGGCTGCCCGCTCCAGGCGTCCGGGCCAGGGGGTGCCCTCCCAGAGGTCCCACAGCGCCTCCTCGGCCGTACCGCCGCCCGCGAGGCGCTCCCTGGCCTTCCTGAGCAGCGCGCCGAGGCGCTGGGCGCCCCGCGCGTACGCCGGGTCGTGCGCGACCAGGCGCTCCGGTTCCGCGAGCGCCCGTGTGAGCAGCTCGTCCGAGGGCGCCGGCAGGAGGTTGCCCGCGGCCCGCTCCTCCTCACGCAGCGCGCGGCCCAGACGGCGCAGATCGGCGGCGTCCATGCCCGCGAGGGGGGAGGCGAGGAGGGTGAGGGCGGTCTCGGTGTCGAGCCAGCAGGTGTCGGAGGCGGACTCGGGTTGCGGCTCGGGCTCGTGAGCCGAGTCCGGCTCCGGCTCGGGCTCGTGAGCCGAGTCCGGCTCCGGCTCCGGTTCCGGCTCCGGCTCCGGTTCCGACTCCGGCCCGGGTGCCAGTTCGAGTTCCGGGCCGGATTCGGGGTCGGGAGCGGGCTCGTGTGGCGACTCAGACTCAGGTGCCAGTCCCGGTTCCGGCCCGGGCCCGGGCGCCGAGGCGGGTCCGGGTATCGATGCGGGTGCGGCGGCGGGCCGCGACGCCTCCGCGGTCGCCACCGCCCGCAGTGCCGTCAGCAGCGGGGCCACCGCCGGTTCGTGGCGCAGCGGCAGGTCGTCGCCGTCGACGTCCAGGGGCACGCCGGCGGCCGTGAGGGCACGCCGGACCGCCGGGATCGTACGGCCGCCGGCGCGGACCAGGACCGCCATCTCACGCCACGGGACGCCCTCCTCCAGGTGGGCCCGGCGCAGGATGTCGGCGATGTTGTCCAGCTCGGTGCCGGGCGTCGGGTACGTGCAGACCTCGACCCGGCCGCCGTCGCGGACCGGGGTCAGCTCCCGGTGGGCGCGCACCTTGTCGGCCGGGAGGCGGGTGAGGGGCATCCGCTGGGTCAGCAGGCGGGTCGCGGTCAGCGGCACGGCGGCGGAGCGGCGTGACGTGCGCAGCACCCGCACGGGCGCGGGGCGGCCGTCCGCGCGCGGGAAGGCCTGCGGGAACTCCAGGATGCCGTTCACGTCCGCGCCCCGGAAGGTGTAGATCGACTGGTCGGGGTCGCCGAAGGCGAGCAGGGTGCGGCCGCCGCCGGCGAGGGCGTGCAGCAGCCGTACCTGGGCGGGGTCGGTGTCCTGGTACTCGTCGACGTAGACCGCGTCGTACTGCGCGGCGAGGCGGCCGGCGATCTCGGGGCGGCGGGCGAGGAGCACCGCGCGGTGGACGAGTTCCGCGTAGTCGAGGACGCCCTGCAGGTCGAGCACGTCGAGGTACTCGGCGAGGAACGCGGCGGCGGCCTGCCAGTCGGGGCGGCCGATGCGCCGCGCGAAGGCGGCCAGGGCGTCGGGGCCGAGGCCCAGTTCACGGCTGCGGGCGAGGACCGCGCGCACCTCGTCGGCGAAGCCGCGGGTGGTCAGGCAGGCGCGCAGTTCGTCCGGCCAGCGCACGTGCGCGAGGCCCAGCCGCTCCAGGTCGACCTGGCCCGCGAGCAGGTCGCGGACGGTCACGTCCTGTTCGGGGCCGGACAGCAGCCGCATCGGCTCCACGAACAGCTCGCTGTCCTGATGGGCGCGGACGAGGGCGTAGCAGAACGAGTGGAAGGTGGTCGCCCGGGGCGCGCGGGCCGCACCGGTGCGTTCGGCCATGCGGTCGCGCAGCTCGACGGCCGCCTTGCGGCTGAACGTCAGCACGAGGATCCGCTCGGGGTCCCCGCCACGGGCGATGCGCGCGGCCACGGACTCCACCAGCGTGGTGGTCTTGCCGGTGCCCGGCCCCGCGAGGACGAGCAACGGACCTCTCTCGTGGTCAACCACGGCGCGCTGTGCGGCGTCAAGACGAGGGGGGTCCGGTCGGGCCGGTGGGGTACGCACCAGCCGGTAAGCGCCACGGTTCCCCTGTCGCACCTGGGGGTGCGACAGGCGCCTGGTGGAGGAAGAGGAGCTCACGTGGTTCGCCGGTCCTGGTGGGTGGGCTGCTGTCGGTCACTGCCGGCGCGCGGCGCCGACGGGCGGCCGGGCCGCCGGATGGGAAGGGCGGTGGCCGCGGGATGAGGGGGGCACGTGGAGCAGACGCTACGCCGACCGCCGACGCGGAAGCAGGGCTTCCCCTTCTTCCCTCCCGGCGCTCCGGCCCCGTGTGCCCCTCGGCTCACGAACGTACGGCATGGCGCGGACGTGCCCCGATTCCCTCGTACGGCCCACGGGCTCCCCGCGACCCCGTCCGATGGCGGAAGCTGTCAGGTGTGACGCTCCGCACGTTGGCCGCCGTCCCAGCGGGCCCGCTTCATGTCGATGCGCGGCACGTGGCCTTCGGCCGCCCTGCCCGCCTGCTTCAGGGGCGTGCCCTCGGTGCGGTAGTGGTCCAGCGCGCGCAGTTCGTGCCCGGGGAGCAGGACGCCGTCGGCGCGGACCACACGCCACCACGGGACGGGTCCGCCGTAGAGGGCCATCACCCGCCCGACCTGACGCGGTCCGCCCTCCTCCAGCCATTCGGCCACGTCCCCGTACGTCATGACGCGGCCCGGTGGAATGAGTTCGGCGACCTCGAGGACCCGCTCGGCGTACTCGGGCAGCGCGCCCAGGGCCTCCAGGTGCTCCCGGGGGCCGTCGTCGGCAAGGCTCTCGTCACTCATCCGACCCATCCTGCCGCACCGCACCGACACCGTGACGCGGTCGTTACCGTGCGTGGCCTTCGCCCCGGAGCGGCGCTTCGGGCAGACTGTGCGCCCCCGCATTTGCACCCTGATGCCCCCGTGTGTCGGTGGGGCATGCCACCATCGTGCGGGCGGTGACCGGTGATACGAGACCAAGAAGAGACCATGAAGCAGCAGGGTGTGCACCCCGACGACGCGGAGGGCACCTCTGGGGTCTCGTCGCGCCCGGGAACCGGCGACACGGACGGCACGCGGACGGGCGACCGGCCCGGCGGGACGGCCCGGGGGAAGGCCGGGGAGCCGGACCGCGGGAAGTCGGGGACCCGGTCCGAGGAGACGGCCCCGGGGAGGACGGAGCCCCGGGCCGAGGAGTCGGACCCTGGGAAGCCCGGGGCCCGGTCCGAGACGACGGACCGCAGGAAGCCCGAGGCCCGCGGCAGGGCGGAGAAGCGGTCCCGTGAGGACGCCGATGTGACGCACATCGACGAACTCGAGGGGGACGAACCGCTGCTCCCCGCGCGCGTGCACCGTCCCTCGGACCTGATGCGGCTGCTGGTGGGCCTGCTCGGCATCGTCGTACTGCTGGCGATCGCCGCGTTCGCGCACGGCACCACGTCGGGCCTGGAACAGGACATCAACAAGGGCACCGGGCAGGCGCCCGACCTGCTGATCAAGATCGCCGGGCTGGCGTCGAGCATCGCGATCCTGCTGGTGCCGGTCGCGTTCGCGATCGAACGGTTGATCAAACGGGACGGGCTGCGCATCGCCGACGGCGTGCTCGCGGCCGTCCTCGCGCACGGAGTGACACTCGCCACCGACCTGTGGGTCGCCAAGGCCGCGCCCGACTCGATCCAGGAGGCGCTCACCCAGCCCTCCCCGGGCGACGTCCACGCCCTGACCGACCCGGTGCACGGCTATCTCGCCCCCGTCATCGCGTACATGACGGCGGTCGGCATGTCCCGCAGACCGCGGTGGCGCGCGGTGCTGTGGATCGTGCTGCTGCTCGACGCGTTCTCGATGCTGGTCACCGGCTACACGACACCGTTCTCGATCATCCTGACGGTGCTCATCGGCTGGACCGTCGCCTACGGCACGCTGTACGCGGTGGGCTCGCCGAACGTGCGCCCCACCGGCCGGACGCTGATGGCGGGACTGCGGACCGTCGGCTTCCACCCAGTGAGCGCGGCCCGCGAGGAGGCCGCGGAGACCGCCGACAACGGCGACCGAGGCCGGCGCTACTTTGTCACCCTGGAGGACGGCCCACCGCTGGACGTCACGGTCGTCGACCGCGAGCAGCAGGCACAGGGCTTCTTCTACCGCGTCTGGCGCAACCTCACACTGCGTGGCTTCGCCACCCGCAGCAGCCTGCAGTCGCTGCGCCAGGCCCTGGAGCAGGAGGCGCTGCTCGCCTACGCGGCCATCGCGGCCGGCGCCCACGCGCCCAAGCTGATCGCCACCTCCGAACTCGGCCCCGACGCCGTGATGCTCGTCTACGAGCACACCGGCGGGCGCACCCTCGACTCGCTGGCCGACGAGGAGATCACCGACGAGCTGCTGCGCCACACCTGGCAGCAGGTGCGGGCGCTGCAGTCGCGGCGCATCGCGCACCGCAGGCTGGCGGGCGACGCGATCCTGGTGGATCGTTCCGGCAGGGTGATCCTCACCGACATGCGCGGCGGCGAGATCGCGGCCGGCGATCTGCTGCTCCGCATGGACATCGCCCAACTGCTGACCACGCTCGGCCTCAGGGTGGGCGCCGAGCGGTCCGTGTCCTCCGCGGTCGGCGTCCTGGGCCCCGACGCGGTCGCCGACTGCCTGCCGATGCTCCAGCCCATCGCACTGACCCGCAGCACCCGCGCGACCCTGCGCAGGCTGGGCCGGGAGCGTGCGCACCGGGAGCGCGAGGCGGTTCTGGAGGCGTCCCGGCAGGCCAAGCAGGCGCGGCTGGAACAGGCCGCCGAGGAGGCCGGGACGGTACCGGAGAAGCCGGACAAGAAGACCGTGCGGGCCGAGGCGCGGGCGGAGAAGCGGGCCATCGACGAGGCCATGGACGAGGCCCGCGAGGAGGATCTGCTCACGCAGATCCGGCACCAGGTGCTGCGGATCAGGCCGCAGGCGCCGGTCGAGCCGGCCCGGCTGGAGCGGGTGCGGCCGCGCACGCTGATCAGCTTCATGGCCGGTGCCATCGGCGCGTACTACCTGCTGACGCAGCTCACGCACATCGAGTTCGGCACGCTCTTCGCCCACGCGCAGTGGGGCTGGGTGGTGGCCGCGGTGCTGTTCTCGGCGCTCAGCTATGTGGCGGCGGCGATGGCCCTGCTGGGGTTCGTGCCGGAGCGGGTGCCGTTCCTGCGGACCGTGGCGGCTCAGGTCGCGGGCTCCTTCGTGAAGATCGTGGCGCCCGCCGCGGTCGGCGGGGTCGCCCTGAACACGCGGTTCCTGCAGCGGGCCGGGGTGCGGCCGGGGCTGGCCGTGGCGAGCGTCGGGGCCTCGCAGCTGTTCGGACTGGGCTGCCACATCCTGATGCTGCTGTCCTTCGGCTATCTGACCGGCACCGAGAAGACGCCGTCGCTGTCGCCGTCCCGCACGGTCATCGCGGGCCTGCTGACGGTCGCGGTGCTCGTCCTGGTGGTCACGTCGGTGCCGTTCCTGCGGAAGTTCGTCGTCACGCGCGTGCGGTCGCTGTTCGCGGGGGTCGTGCCGCGCATGCTGGACGTGCTGCAGCGGCCGCAGAAGCTGGTCACCGGCATCGGCGGGATGCTGCTGCTGACCTTCTGCTTCGTGATGTGCCTGGACGCGTCGATCCGGGCGTTCGGCGACACCTCCACCTCGGTCAGCATCGCCGGCGTCGCCGTCGTCTTCCTGGCGGGCAACGCGCTCGGCTCCGCCGCCCCCACGCCGGGCGGGGTGGGCGCGGTCGAGGCGACTCTCACGGTCGGTCTGATCGCCGTGGGCCTGCCCAAGGAGGTGGCCGCTCCCGCGGTGCTGATGTTCCGGCTGCTGACCCTTTGGCTGCCGGTACTGCCGGGCTGGCTGGCCTTCAACCATCTGACGCGCAAGGGCGCCCTGTAGGGAGCAGGCCACGGGCGCAAGCTCCCCGGAGACGGTCGTACCCCGGACGGCCCATGTCCCGCGCGAGTTGCCGCCCGCGGCGTGAGGATGAGGGTATGCAGAACCCCCGCGGGCTGCGCACCGCCGTCCTGACCGCAACCGGCCTCCTGCTGTCCTCCGCGCTGGCGGGCTGCGGCGGAGGTCCCGGAGGCGGGGCCCCGTCGACGCAGCAGCTCAACTGGAAAGACTGTCCCGCCCCCTCCGCGTCGGAGGGCGGCGGCCCCGCGCCGTCGCCGCTGCCGAACGGCGGCAAGTGGCAGTGCGCCACCATGAAGGCGCCCCTGGACTGGAACAAGCCCAACGGCGACACCATCGACATCGCCCTGATCCGGGCCAGGGCGAGCGGTCCCGGCGCCCGCATCGGCTCACTGATCTTCAACTTCGGCGGCCCCGGCGGCTCCGGCGTCAGCACCCTCCCCGCGGTCGGCCAGGACTACGCCAAGCTGCGCACGCGCTACGACCTGGTGAGCTTCGACCCGCGCGGGGTGGGCCGCAGCGCGGGCGTGAAGTGCGAGAGCGACGCCCAGCTCGACCGGTACTTCCAGCAGGACGCGACGCCCGACGACGCCGCCGAGCGCACCCGGTTCCAGAACAACACCAGGCAGTTCAACGCGGGGTGCGAGAAGAACTCCGCGAAGGTCCTCCCCCATGTGCGCACCACCGACGCGGCCCGCGACATGGACCTGATGCGCCAGGTGCTCGGCGACCCCAAGCTGTACTACTTCGGCATCTCCTACGGCACGGAACTCGGCGGGGTGTACGCCCACTTGTTCCCCCAGCACGTGGGGCGTGCGGTCCTGGACGCGGTCGTGGACCCCACGCAGAACCCCGAGCAGGGCTCGCTCGGCCAGGCCAAGGGCTTCCAGCTCGCTTTGGACAACTTCGCGCGGGACTGCGTCTCCAAGAGCGCCCCGTGCCCGATCGGCAGCACCCAACAGGACGTCGAGCAGCGCATCGCCAAGCTGCTGAAGGGCCTCGACGCCAAGCCGATCGCGGGCATCTTCCCGCGCCGGCTCACCCAGACCGCCGCGACCAACGGCATCGCGCAGGCCCTGTACTCCAAGGATCTGTGGAGCGCCCTCACCCAGGGTCTGCAACAGGCCTACGCCGGTGACGGCAAGATCCTCATGCTGCTGTCCGACGCGATGAACGGCCGCAGCGACAACGGCGAGTACAGCAACCTCACCGCCGCGAACGCCGCGATCAACTGCTCCGACCAGAAGCAGCGATACACCGCCGGCTACGTCCAGCAGAAACTGCCTGGGTTCCGGGCCGTCTCCCCGCTGTTCGGCGACTTCCTCGCCTGGGGCATGCTCAGCTGCACCGACTGGGCGGTACCGGGCGCGGCCGACCATCCCGACGTGAGCGCGCCCGGGTCGGCGCCGATCCTGGTCGTGGGCAACACCGGCGATCCGGCGACTCCTTACGCGGGTGCGAAGAAGATGGCGGACGCGCTGGGCAAGGGTGTCGGCGTGGAACTGACCTACAAGGGGCAGGGGCACGGAGCGTACGACAGCAAGAACAAGTGCGTGCAGGACGCGGTGAACCGCTACCTGCTCGACGGAAAGGTGCCGGCCGTCGGCACGGTCTGCTCCTGACCCTCACCGAGCCCGACCGCTCCCCGTGACACGGCCGCCGGGAGCTCGTGAGGACGGTACGGGGCGACAACGCGCCCTGGCCTGCCCTTCCTCCCCCTTCTTCCGTCGTGGCCTCTCCTACCGTGATGACCGTCTCTCCCGTCCCGCCCCGCTTTACCTGTCGGGCCGGTAGGGCCCGGCGGACCCGAGGGACCGGAGGGGCCGGGCGGCCCCGGGGAGCCCTGCTCGCCGGGGCCGCCCTGCAGCTCGATGCGCCGTGCCCGGAGTTCGTCGATCCGCTGTTGGTGGGCGACGAGCAGTGCTGACTGCGCGGCGATCGTGACAGTCAGCACTGCGCTGAGCACAAGGCGGCGCCATGGGCTGCGCCACGCCTCGTTTACGCTTCTCACGTTATTCCTCACGCTGTGTGACGATGAAAGCGCTCAAGGCGCTACTCGGAGGCGCCGGGCTCAGGCCGGCCGGCATCTCCCCGCCCTCGGTGGCCGAACACCTTTTCAGGATTTTGACGGGGGACAGTCCGGAGCGACGGCATCCTTGCCGTTCTGGCCGTTCTGGCCGTCCTTCCCGTCATTGCCGTCCTTGCCGTCCTTCCCGTCTTTCCCGTCCTTGCCCGGCGGGCCGATGGGGCCGCTGGGTCCGCGAGGACCGGCCGGCCCGGACGGGCCGGGAGGACCGGGCTCGAGGCGTTCCTGGAAGTCGATGGGCTGTGTCTGCAGACTGTCGATCTGCATTTGCTGGGCTACGAGTGCGGCCGACTGCACCACCAGCGCGACAGTCAGCACTGCGCCGAGCACAAAAGGGCGCCGCGTGCTACGCAGCGCTTCGATCACGCTTCTCACATCGTTCCTCACGTTCTGTGACGGCGAAAGCGTATGGGAACGAGGGCTTCGGGGGGCGGAGCGCGTCGAGAGTCTGTCCTGCGATTACCCCGGAAGGGCGAGCAAGGGGCCGGAGCCGACACGCGGGCGGCCGAGCAGTGTGACGACCGACGTGGCCACGAGCCGCGTTCTCCGGTGGTCCCCTACCTCAGAGACAAGCGGCGGCTTTGAGGCCCGCGCGCACCCTTGCCGGGGCCGTCCCTGGGCCGTCCGAGGTCAGCCGATGCCGACCGGCAACGACAGAAGCCCACGGCATCTGAGATGGTCAGAGCCGTGGGCTTCTTCTGTCCCACTGGTCGGCGGGAGCCGTGATCAGTAGACCGGCTTGTGGGGTTCGATCTGGTTGACCCAGCCGATGACGCCGCCGCCGACGTGGACGGCGTCGGCGAAGCCGGCGGACTTCAGGACGGCGAGGACTTCCGCACTGCGGACACCCGTCTTGCAGTGCAGGACGATCTTGCGGTCCTGCCGCAGGTTCTCCAGGGCGGTGCCCATGAGGAACTCGTTCTTCGGGATCAGGCGGGCGCCCGGGATGGAGACGATCTCGTACTCGTTCGGCTCGCGGACGTCGATGATGTCGATGCTCTCGCCGTCGTCGATCCACTCCTTGAGCTGCTTGGGAGTGATCGTCGAGGCGGCGGCCGCCGCCTGGGCCTCCTCGGAGACGACGCCGCAGAAGGCCTCGTAGTCGATGAGCTCGGTGACGGTCGGGTTCTCGCCGCAGACCGCGCAGTTCGGGTCCTTGCGGACCTTGACCTGGCGGTACTGCATCTCCAGGGCGTCGTAGATCATCAGGCGGCCGACCAGGGGCTCACCGATGCCGGCGAGCAGCTTGATCGCCTCGTTGACCTGGATGGAGCCGATGGACGCGCACAGCACGCCCAGGACGCCGCCCTCGGCGCAGGAGGGAACCATGCCGGGGGGCGGGGGCTCCGGGTAGAGGCAGCGGTAGCAGGGGCCGTGCTCGGACCAGAAGACGGACGCCTGGCCGTCGAAGCGGTAGATCGAGCCCCACACGTACGGCTTGTTCAGCAGCACGCACGCGTCGTTGACCAGGTAGCGGGTCGCGAAGTTGTCCGTGCCGTCGACGATCAGGTCGTACTGGCTGAAGATGTCCATCACGTTGTCGGCCTCGAGCCGCTCCTCGTGAAGGACCACGTTCACGTACGGGTTGATGCCCTTGACCGAGTCGCGGGCGGACTCCGCCTTGGAGCGGCCGATGTCGGACTGGCTGTGGATGATCTGGCGCTGCAGGTTCGACTCGTCGACCTCGTCGAACTCCACGATGCCGAGCGTGCCCACGCCCGCGGCGGCCAGGTACATCAGCGCCGGCGAGCCCAGGCCGCCGGCGCCCACACACAGCACCTTGGCGTTCTTCAGCCGCTTCTGCCCGTCCATCCCGACGTCGGGGATGATCAGGTGGCGGGAGTACCTGCGGACCTCGTCTACGGTGAGCTCGGGGGCCGGCTCGACCAGGGGTGGCAGCGACACGGGGACTCCGTTGGTCGGTCAGTCATTACGGTTGGTCTTCACGTAACACTGCCACGGCCTTTTTCATTCCGAGACACCCGTTCCGACCCGCGAGACGATTTCGTCCCAGTAGCCGGGCATGGTCTCCCAGGGGTCGGCATGGCCGCCGCGGTCCGTGCGGTCGGTGAACCAGATGGTCGCCGCGCCCTGCCAGCGGGCGATCCGCAGCGCCTCCTCCAGATGCCCGCGCGGGACGCCGTGCACGAAGTGGCAGAAGCGCTCGGGCGGATGGTCGGCGGTCCACTCGGCCACCTGTGACCAGCGGTAGTCGCTCCAGGAGCCGGAGAAGGTGACCAACTGGTCGGCGTTCTCGGCGTAGCCGGGGTGGGGGTGGGTGCCATGGCCGAGCACGATGTGGGGGTGGGCACAGAGCGCGCGGAGCGTGGCGACCACGCGGCGTGTCCCGGGCAGGGCGCCGCGGTCGGTCGGGCAGCGGTCCAGCAGGAAGCCGTCGACCCGGTACCACTCGAGGTACCGGTGCGCGTCGGCGACCAGTTCGGCGAAGGGCCGGGCTCCGCGCGCGGCGTCGAGATGGCCGAGGACGCGCACGCCCCCGTTGCGCAGGCGCCCGGCCGCCTCGAGGCAGTGCGGGTCGGGGCGGGCGCCGGGACCGTCGGCGACGTTGAGGACGACCCAGTGCAGGGGTGCGCCGGGCCGCGACAGCTCGCCCCACTCGGCCGGGGCGAGCAGGGGGTGGGCGCAGCCCGGCACGCCGAGGCCGGTGCGGACGCCGGTGCCCGGGGTGCTCGGTGAAGTGCCCGGTGGAATGCCCGGGGGCGTGCTGATCAGATACGACATGCCGCCTCCATCCAGATGTCGGCGAGGGATTCTTCGAGGTTGATCCGGGGGCGCCAGCCGAGCCGGTCGCGCGCGGTGCGCACGTCGGCCTGCTGCCAGCTGCCGCAGCCGTCGGGGTACGGGTACGCGACCGGGGCCGGGTGGTCCGAGTCGGGGCGCGGGTGGCCGATGCCGGGCCTGAGGTGGGCGCCGGGCGGGCCGTCGAGCTCGTGCAGGGCACCGCCGTATCCGGCCACTCGGGCGAGGACCGCGGCGGCGTCGCGGAGCCGGACGGCGCGGCCGGAGCCGATGTTGATCACGCCCTGCGCGGCGGACAGCGACGCGGCGTGGACGGCGCGGGCCACGTCACGGACGTCGACGAAGTCGCGCTGGACGCCCAGTCCGCCGAGCTTGAGCTCGCCGTCGCCGGACTGCATGGCGCGGCGCATGGCCTCGGCCAGACGGCCGAGCGGGGAGCCGGCGGGGGTGCCCGGGCCGGCGGGCGAGAAGACGCGGAGCACGACGGCGTCCAGGCCGGAGCCCAGGACCAGCTCGGTGGCGGCGAGCTTGCTGACGCCGTACGGGCCGCCGGGGCGGGGCACGGCGTCCTCGGCGGTGGAGGAGCCGGGCTGGCTCGGGCCGTACTCGGAGCTGCAGCCGATCTGCACCAGCCGGGCGCCGCAGCCGCTGCGCCGCAGTGCCTCGCAGACGGTGGCGACGGCGACGGTGTTGTGCCGGGTGAGTTCGCGGGCGCCGCCGCGGGTGGCACCCGCGCAGTTGACGACGACCCCGGGGTGGACCGCGTCGAGGAAGCGGGTGAGGGCGCCGGGACTGCCCGTGGCGAGGTCGAAGCGGACGTCGGCGTCGTCGCCGCGGCCGAGCGCGGTGAGCTGGACGGCCGGGTCGGCGAGCAGGCGGTCGGCGACGAAACGGCCGAGGTATCCGTTGGCTCCGATCAGCAGAACCCTCATCGGGCGGCTCCCGGGGTGTGCGCTCCGGTGGCTCCGGATGCTCCGGATGATCCGGATCGGGAGGTGGTCATCTGGTCTTCTCCTTCAGGGGGTGGTGCGGTTGGCTCCGGTGGTGGGGCCGGTGCCCGCGGCCGGCCCGAGGACCGGCCTCTGTCTGCGGCTCGCGCCCGGCGGGTACGGGCGCCGCCCGGGGCCCGCCGGGGGCGTGCCGTGGGCGGCCGCGGGTGCGCGGGGCCGGCCGTGTGCCCGTCACGGCCGGCCCTCCGCTCCCGCGTGGGCCGAGGCCCGGGTCAGTGCGTGCGTCGCGTGGAGGAGGAGGGCGACGGCCACGGCTCCGCAGGCCAGTGCCGGGATGCTGCCGGGGCCGAGGGCGGCCACGAGGCTGTCGACCGGGACGGCCAGGACGTCGCAGCCGGGGAGGCGGGCGGCGAACACCGTGGCGAGGGCCGTGGCCTCGACCGTGGCCGCGACGGCGAGGGCGGCGGCCGGGGCACGGGTGACTCCGTGCGCGGCGAGGAGACGGGCGAGCAGCAGCAGGGCGCCCAGCGTGAGGGCCTGGGCGTAGCCGGCGGACTCGCGCAGGGCCGCGCCGCTCACGGCGAGCAGGGCCGCGAGGACGCAGAGGAACAGGCCGAAGGTGCCGAGCAGCAGGGGCCGTACGGAGGTGGCGAACTCCTCCAGACCACGGCTGGCCGAGAGCTTGCGCCGGGCGCGGGCGGCGAAGAGCCGGGCGGTCCAGAGGGCCGGGGCGCAGGCCAGGGTGAGGGCGAGCACGGGCGCGGCGGTCACGGGCCAGGGGCCGCCCGCGGTGCCGTCGGGCAGTCCGTCGGGGCCGCCTTCCACGGCCACCGCGAGGAGTCCGTCGCCGAGCAGGGCGTAGGCCGCGAGCCAGCAGGTCCAGGCACGCGTGCCGGGCGTGGGCGAACCGGCCGGCGCGCTGCCGCAGGTGCGCCGTGGAGCGCTCAGCGGGCCCCGGCGCAGCGCGGCCCGCAGGGCGAGGCCCACGGCCACTACGCCGGCCGCGGCCACGACCCAACGCGTGCGACCCTCGGCGAGGCGCAGGCCGCCGACGGCCGCCGCGCACAGTACGCCGGGCAGCAGGCCGAGCAGGGCCCGGTCGATGCCCGGCCGGGCTTCGGCGGCGGGCTGCGGGCGCGGGGGTTCCTCTCCGTCGCGGGGGATGCGCGCGTACATCTCCTCGGCGAGCGAGAAGACGTCCCGGTGGCGGAAGCGGGCGGCGGTCCGGTCGGTGACGCCGTGCGCCTCCAGACCGGCGGCGATCTCCAGGGGGTCGACGGCCCGCTCGCACAGTTCGCGGTGCCGGTGCATCAGCGTCTTGACGGGGTCGGCGGGACCGCGCCGGCCGGCGGTGACCACTCCCGCGGTGCCCACGGCGCCCGCCGTCGCGGGCGCGCCGCGGTCGGAGGCCGTGTGCGCCGTGTGCGCCGGTGGTGTGTGGTGGGGCGCGCCGGGGTCGTCGTCGCCCGGCCGTGGCTCCGTCTCGTCGAGCCACCGCAGCGACCGCGCGTCCCAGGCACCGGGGCTGATGGGGGTGCCGGGGTGGTCCGGTTCGCCCGTGCCGCTCATCGGAGGGCCTCCCGCCCGCTCGTCGCCGGAGCCGTTGCCAGGGCCGGGACGGTGGGATGCGGCGGTGCGTCGGCCGGCCGCCCGGGGGCGTCCTGGGCCGCGACGGGGGCGGCGGGTCCGGTCCAGTGGCCGGGCACACGGGCCTCGGCCGGGGCGGCGAACGGCAGGGGGTCGCCGCTGTCGTCGAGGAGGACGTGCCGCGCCGGGCTGTGCGAGACGATCTCCAGGTAAATGCCGTGAAATGCCGCGATGTTCTGCTCGACGGTGAACAGTTCGAGCGCGCGGGCGCGGGCGGCCGCACCCAGGCGCGCACGGCGCTCGGGGTCGCGCAGCAGCGTCACGCACGCCTCGGCGAGCGCCCGCGGATTGCGCGGGGGGACGACGAGTCCCGTGCCGCCGATGACCTCCACGACCGCGCCGGCGTCCGTGGAGACCGTCGCGCGCCCGCAGAACATGGACTCGACGAGGCCGACCGGGAAGCCCTCGACGACGCTCGACAGGACGACCACGGCGGCCGAGGCGTACACCGCGGCCTGCGTCGGGGCCTCCGGGCCGCCGATCTCCTCGAAGGAGACGGGGTTGTCGCCGACGGTGTGCGGTCCCTCGGCCTCGTCGGGGAAGAGCTGGGCGGCCAGCGCCCGGCAATGGCCCAGGTAAGCGGCCCCCTCAGGACCGGCCGCCGCGCCCACGATCCGCAGGCGCGCCCTCGGCTGTTCCTTGCGCACCTCCGCGAAGGCGTGCAGCAGGGACACGAGGTCCTTGGCGGGCTCGACCCGGCCGGACCACACCAGCGTGAGGGGGTCGGCTGCCTCGGGCGACTCGCCGGCCTCGGCGAAGGGGGCGGCGTCCATGCCGGGGTGGACCGTGCGCAGCCTGGTGCGGTCGGCGCCGCAGCGCTCCTGCCAGCGCCGGGCGTGCGCGTTGCCGTGGGTGACGACGGCTGCCTGCCGGTAGACCTCGGCGGCGAGCCTGCGGTGGAAGACGGCGAGCAGGGCGCGTACGGCGGGCGCGGTGCCGTCGGCGCCCGCCGCGAGGTAGTGCGAACGGACCTGCACGCCGTACTCGGTGACCAGCAGCGGGACACCGCGGAAGTGGCGGGCGAGCAGTCCGGGCAGGGCCGCCGTGCCGCCGGCCGCTGCGTGGCAGACGTCGGCCGCGCCGAGGCCGTCGTCCTCGTACCAGTCGAGGGAGAGGGGGCGCAGGGCGCGTTCCAGACGCGCGGCGACCGCGAGCAGGTCCGGTACGCGGGCCTCGCGCGCCGCGCGCTGGGTGCCGGGCGCACGACAGGCCTTCTCCAGCGCGCGGACGGCGGCTTCCGAGCGGAGGGCCCCCACCAGTCCGCCTTCGTCGCGGGCGAGTTCGGCGAGCCCGTACAGCGCACTGGCGAAACGGTCCGCCTCGTCGTCCGGGCCGCCCCCCTGGACGGCGGTGTCGAGTTCGTCGTCGCCGGTCGCGGGCGGGGTGGCCCCCGACCCGCCGACGGCCGTGGCGGTGGCGGTGGTGGTGGCGGTGGTGGACAGGACGGCCGCCAGCTCGCCGTAGCACTCCGCGAAGCGCCGGCGTGCGCGGCGCCCGTACACCACCCCGTCGTAGTCGGCCGTCCAGCCGGGCGCGGTACGGACCCCGACGACGTGCGGCGGCAGCGCGACCCAGCCCTCGTCCTCCTGCTGCCGGCTGCGGCTGAGCGCGTAGACGTCGAACTCGTGCTGAGCGAGCCCGCGCACGAGCCGCTCGCACCACAGTCCGGCGTCACCGCTCACATACGGGTAACCACCCTGTGTCACCAGTCCGATGCGCACGCGTACACCCCCGATCTCTTCCGGTGTGGGGAGCCGCCGTCGCACCGGCGGCTCGCAGCGGGAAGAAGGTACGCGGACATGGCGGTGGCGCGACGGACGGTTGTCCGTCGCGCCACCAAAAGGGGTGAACGGGCGTAACTTTCCCTGGCGGTTGACGTTCCGTCGCGCTAGGAGATCGTTCGATCACAAAGCGTCAGACGCCTTCCCCGGTTCCCGCCGTGCGGCCCGCCGCCGGGTGGCGGCCTCGGGATCGAGGGCCGGTACGGCGGCCAGGAGCTGCCGGGTGTACGTGTCCCGCGGGGACTCGCACACCGCCTCGGCCGGGCCCTCCTCGACGATCCGGCCCGGCGCAGGACCGCGACCCGGTCGCTGACCTGGCGTACGACGGCCGGGTCGTGCGCACGACGACCAGCGCGAGCACGAGTGCGCGCTGCAACTCGGCCGGCGGGGCGATCACCTGGGCCCGAGGGGTGACGTCGAGCCCGGAGACGGGCTCGACGTGCATCATCACGCGCGGGCCCGCCGCGAGCGCCCGCGCGATGCCCATGCGCCGGCGCCGTCCGTCGCTGAACTCGTGCGGATGGCGCTCGTAGTGCGCCCGTTCGAGCCCCATGCGCTCCAGCGAGCCCCTCCACGTCCCCAGAGGCGTTCCTCATCCCGTTCTCCGCGAACCCGCAGCGGGTCGGCGGCGGACTCGCCCCCGTGCGGCGGGGATTGAGGGAGGAGACGGAGGCCGGGCGCCCCCAGGGCCGCGGAGACCGCCCCGTGTCCGGCCGCACGGCCGTGTCGACGTTGGTGCCGGCCGCGCGCCGTGGAGCCGCCCGTCAACTCGTGGGATAGGGCCAGGGGTTGGGCAGGCAGTGGATTCCGTCGTGGTCCAGGAACTTCGTCTGCTGCTGCATCACCGGCGCCAGCGCGCCGTCCTTGCCGCAGGAGACATGGCCGTGCCCGAGCCGGTGCCCCACCTCGTGATTGATCAGCATCTGCCGGTACGCGTGGATCTTGTCCCCGTAGGTCGCCGAGCCCTGCGCCCAGCGGTAGGCGTTGATCATCACGCGTTCGGTGGAGGCCGAGTCGCACGAGACGTTGTCCTCGGTGGTGTCCAGACCGGACTTGGCGCACCACTTGGCTGTGGTGCCGGGGCTGGCCAGCGTGATCACGAAGTCGGGTTTGCCGGAGGAGACACGCTCGAAGGTGCGAGCGCCGTGGTGCGCCCAACTGCGGTCGTCGTTCAGCGTCTTCTGCACGGCGTCGGCGAAGAGCTGTCCGTCGAGACCGAGCCCCTGCTCCACGTCCACCCGGTAGGTGTACTTCTGCCCCGTGCCGGGCGCCCTGGCCCCGCCCGGGACCGTGTCGAACGCACCCGAGCCCGCGAAGGACGGGCTGAGCGGGTACTTCGTGCCCATCTTCTGGTCGTACGTCAGCGCCGCCGCCTCCGGCGCGACGGACGGGGCGGCCGGGGCGCCCGCGCCCCCGGCGGCGCGGGCGCCGTTCCCGTCGGTGGCGGACTGCGACCGGACTCCGGTGCCCGCGTGGCCGTCGGTCACCTGTCCGGCGACGACGACGGCGAGCACGGTGGTGACGGCGGCCGCAGCGATGCCGGTGAACGTCCGCCCCTTGGTCCCCTTGGCCTGCTCGGGCTCGCCCGTGGGCGAGGCGGCGCCGTCGCGGGGCGCGACTCCGACCTCCCGTCCGGCCGGAGAGGCGTACGCATCGGCTGAGTTCACGGTTTCCACGGGATGCGCGTTGCCGCGGGAGCGGGGGGCGAAAACGTCGACTTCGTCGAAGGCGTCGATGTAGGCCTGCCGGGGGCCGTTCGGCGGCGCCTGGCGCTGCCGGGGCAGGAAGGCCCCGGTTCCGACACCGGAACTTGTGGCGGCACCGGCCCCGCCACCCGCACCGGGGCCCCCGCGTCCGCCTCGGTCACGTCCCCGCAACTCGCCCCAGCCGCCCCCGGCCTCGCGCTGCTCGGGATGCCCGCCACGAGCCTGGGAAACACCCCGCGCGGGCATGCCGTCGGGCAGGTGCGGGACGCCGCGAGCCGGCGCGCCGTCGGGAAGCCGCGGAACACCGCGAGCGGGCGCGCCGTCGGGAAGCCGGGGTGCCGCATGGGCCTGCCCCGGTGCGGGGCCGGGCCCGGGCCGCGGCCCCGGCGGCGGTACGGAGCCCTGCCGGACCCCCGATGGCACGGCACCCTGGGCCTGCCGAACCCCCGGCACCGCCCCCGGACTTACGCCCGGGCCGGGCCGGCCGTCAGGCTCGGCGCGACCGTCGCGGCCACCGTCCCGGGCCACGCGGCCGTCCCGATCGATCTGTCCTGCGGTTGTCTCCGCGGTGCCGCCCTTGGGGGCGTTTCCGCGCCGGCTGTGGCGTCCCACCTGGCCCTCAGCCCTCCGTGCCCGCGTCGTCCGCGCCGATCGCGCGGTCCGCACCGGGGGAATCCCCTCCGGCGCCCTCCGGACCGGCGGCATCGGCACCGGCGTTCACGTCGACGGACACGCCTCTCGCCACACCGGTCGCCATGCTCTCCGCCGCGCCGTCCGCCACGGCCTTCGCCGTGCGGTGGCCCAACTCCCCCGTCGCGGCCAGCAGTTCGCCGAACGCGGCGGCGACGGTGTCCGGGTACTCCATCATCGCCACGTGCCCGGCGTCCGGCAGGGTGACCAGCCGGGAGTCACGGAAGGCGCGGGCCGCCCGCTGGGCCATGCGGAAGCCGACGAGCTGGTCCCGGCCGCCGTAGATCAACAGGGTCGGCGCGAGGACCCGTTCGGCCTGGCGCCACAGCCCGTGCTGGCCGCCCAGGGTGTACGCGTTGACGATCCCGCGCGCGGAACGCGCCATCGCGTCCCAGAAGTAAGGGAGTTGCAGCCGCCGCTCCATCTCCTCCACGGCGTTGCGGAATCCCTCGGGCGTCACCCTCCCGGGATCGCCGTAGCACAGCGCCATGACCCCGCGGACCCGCTGCTCGGCCGTCCACTCCCGCGTCAGCCGGTTGAAGAGCGCGGCCACGCCGGGGACGCCGAGCAGGCCGGTGGGCACGGCGGAGCGCTGGATGCGGAGTTCGGGCAGGGCGGGGGACACGAGGGTGAGCGTACGGACGAGGTCGGGCCGCAGTGCGGCAACGCGCGTCGAGACGGCACCGCCGAGCGAGTTGCCGAACAGGTGGACGGGCCCGCGCCCGGACGCGTCGAGGTGGCGGATGACCGCGCGCGCGTGCCCGGTCACGGAGTAGTCGCCGTCGTCCGGCGGCGGGGAGTCGCCGAAGCCGGGCAGGTCGAGCGCCTCCCCGTCGACGACGTGGTCGAGCAGCGCCATCAGCGCCGACCAGTTCTGCGAGGAACCGCCGAGCCCGTGGACGTAGAGGGCGGGGGGCAGGCCCCCCCGCGCGGGGGGCCGTGACCGGACCGACAGCGTGACCCCCGGCAGCCCGACCGACCGCAGCCGCTCACCCTCCTCGACCCTGACGGGCGCCACCTTGGGAAGGACGTTGGCGGCCGGCACGGAGGGCAGCTCGGTCGAAGACATGCGGCAATGTTACGAGACGATCACGTAGTGGTTCATGTGTTCGCCGTCACAGATGTCACGCGTGTGCTCGCGCGGATGGCGCATCTCCGCGGCCACGGATCGCATAGCGTCCGGATCGGGTGTCTCCTACGCTCTAACAGAGGGCACCCGTATGTGGCCCCTGCATCTTCCAGGGACAACCGTAGGAAGGGAGCCCGGCATGACATTCGACCCCACCGAACCCGAGACGTTCGAGGACGAGGGTGCCACGGAGATCGAGGTGGAGGCCCCGGAGGGCGACGCCGTGGAGCAGCACACGGAGATCACGCCGGAGGGCGACGAGCCCCTCACGGAGGTGGAGGCGGACCGGGCGAACGAGGCCGACGTCATCGAGCAGAAGCGGGCCGTCTCCCTCGACGAGGACGACTACCGCTGACGTGCTGAGCAGGCGCGGCGCACACTTTGCCCGCTCCGAAAGTGATTGATCCGTTCCACGATGCTTTCGCCACTGTCCGGTCCGTGAAATTCTGCGCTCGCACCGCGCACAGCAGGGTTACCGAAAAGTACGATGGCGGCGCGGCGCACACCGCACGTGGACGATTTTGGGAGGCGGCGTGACAGCCATCGAGCAGACAGAGGCGGCACGCCCGAGGGGTACGCGCCTGCCGCGCCGTGCCCGACGGAACCAGCTGCTGGGCGCCGCCCAGGAAGTATTCGTGGCACAGGGCTACCACGCCGCCGCGATGGACGACATCGCCGAGCGCGCCGGTGTCAGCAAGCCCGTGCTCTACCAGCACTTCCCGGGCAAGCTCGACCTCTACCTCGCGCTGCTGGACCAGCACTGCGAGTCGCTCATCCAGTCCGTGCGCCACGCGCTGGCGTCGACGACCGACAACAAGCAGCGCGTGCGGGCCACGATGGACGCGTACTTCGCGTACGTAGAGGACGACGGCGGGGCCTTCCGGCTGGTCTTCGAGTCGGACCTGACGAACGAGCCCGCGGTGCGCGAGCGCGTCGACAAGGTCACGAACGAGTGCGCCGAGGCGATCTGCGACGTCATCGCCGAGGACACCGGCCTGTCCCGCGCGGAGTCGATGCTGCTCGCCTCCGGCCTCGGCGGACTCGCCCAGGTGGTGGCCCGCTCCTGGCTGCACAGCGACCGCAGCGTCCCGCGCGACCAGGCGGTCCAGCTGCTCACGTCCCTGGCGTGGCGCGGCATCGCCGGCTTCCCGCTGCACGGCACCGACCAGTCCCACTGAGCCGGTTCCATCGTCCCCTGCGGTCTGCTCCGTCGTCCGCGTCGGTCTGTTCCCGCCCGCTGTTCGCTCCTGGCGTTCTTCGGCGGAGCGTGTCCGTCCCCTCACCGGGCTAATGTGTGCTGGGTACGGCGCGGAAGGTCGCGCACTTCACTGACCGTCGGAGGGACATAGCCGTGGAGGTCAAGATCGGCGTGCAGCACGCGCCCCGCGAGATCGTTCTGGAGAGCGGTCAGAGTGCCGAGGAGGTCGAGCGGGCGGTGGCCGAGGCACTGGCCGGGAAGTCCCAGTTGCTGACCCTCGTGGACGAGCACGGCCGCAAGATTCTGGTCCCGGCCGACCGGCTCGCGTATGTCGAGATCGGCGAGCCGGCCCCGCGCAAGGTGGGCTTCGGCGCGCTGTAGTCGCGACAGAGCGACGCGGAGCGGCGACACGCGGCAGGCGGGGAGAGGGGTCCGGCGGTTTCAGGCCGCGGGGCCCCTCATCCCGCGTCCCGGCCCGTGCGGCTCCGCCCTTCCTTCACGGGCGAGACACAAACAGCCCACGGGTGAGGGTTGCATTCCGCAGGTCAGGGGTATGACCGGCTACGTCCGTCAGGCACCGGCCGTCCGCTCGGGAGGGACCCGTCATGTTCTTGGAAGCGTTCGGCTCCGCCGTGCTCGGTCTGCTGCTCGGATGGGCCGCGTTCCACCGGCTGTCCCACCGCCTCCCGTCCCGCCCGCTGGTGCTGTCGACCGGTGTCGCCGGCGCCCTGTTCGGCGACTTCGTCACGCACAGCGCACTGGGCACCGACAGCATCCTGCCGGGCCTCCTCGGCGCGGCCGTCGTCTCGGCCGCCTCACTCTCCCTGCTGCTCCGCCCCGCGGGAAGACTGCGCCGGCGGTCCGCCCCGGCCTGAACCGGCGCAGACGCCGGCGCGTCCACCGAAACGGCTCCCGCGGGTGACGGTCCCCGCGGGGTGGAACGGCCCGCCGAGCGTCAGGCGGCCAGCCCCAGCGCGGCCATCCGCTTCGTGTGCGCCTCCGTGATGCGGGTGAACATCCGGCCGACCTCGGCGAGGTCGAAGCCGTCCGCGACACCGCCGACGAGCATCGTGGACAGCGCGTCCCGGTCGGCCACGACCCGCTGCGACTGCGACAGGGCCTCGCCCATCAGGCGCCGCGCCCACAGCGCGAGCCGCCCGCCCACGCGCGGGTCCGCGTCGATGGCCGCGCGCACCTTCTCCACCGCGAAGCCGGCGTGGCCGGTGTCGTCGAGGACGCCGAGGACCAGCTCGCGCGTGTCGGAGTCGAGGCGGGCGGCGACCTCCCGATAGAAGTCGCTCGCGATCGAGTCGCCGACATAGGCCTTGACCAGGCCCTCCAGCCAGTCCGAGGGCGCCGTCTGCTTGTGGAAGCCGTCCAGCGCGGCGACGAACGGCTCCATCGCGCGGGTCGGCTCCTCGCCGATCCCGGTGAGCCGGTCGCGCAGCCGCTCGAAGTGGTGGAACTCGGCCGAGGCCATCTTCGCCAGCTCGGCCTTGTCCGCGAGCGTGGGCGCCAGCTTGGCGTCCTCCGCGAGCCGCTCGAACGCCGCCAGCTCGCCGTACGCGAGCGCGCCGAGCAGGTCCACGACCGCGGCGCGGTACTGCGGGTCGGCGGAGGCCGTCGCCCAGTCCTGGGCGGCGATCCCGGTGTGGCCTTCGGGTGCGTCGGAGGAGTGGTCAGGCTTGTCAGAGCTCGTCATGAAGCGCACAATAGCCCGCTCGCCGCGTCACGGAAGGACCTGGTCAACCAGTGTGACGACGACTACGTGACCAAATCGGCCATCGCGTGTGCGCGATTCCGGGGTATGGTGGTAATGCGCCTGCTGGTACTTCGACGTACCTCGACAGGCCGCACGCATGAGGATGCCCGGTCGGTGGCCCGATCGGCTCCGACCCGACAGCCCTCCGTGGCCGTACGCCACAGTGCGTACGACGACCGGAGGGACCTCCAAGCGGTACGAGCGCTAGAGCGTCGGCAGTGGTCCCGTGCCCTTACGGTCCGCCCGTAATGGCAGCCGACGTCCCCCAGGCACGGTCAGACACGACCCCCGCGCTCGCCTCGCACCGCGCACACAGAAGAGGCAGCACCCTGACTACGACTTTCCGAGAGCTCGGAATCCTCCCCGAGACGGCCGAGGCCCTTGAGGCCGTCGGCATCGTCACCCCCTTCCCCATCCAGGAGATGACCCTCCCCGTCGCCCTCTCGGGCACGGACGTCATCGGCCAGGCCAAGACCGGCACCGGCAAGACGCTCGGTTTCGGCCTTCCGCTCCTCGAGCGCGTGACCGTCCCCGCCGACGTCGAGGCGGGCCGCGCCAAGCCCGAGGCCCTCCCCGACGCCCCGCAGGCTCTCGTCGTCGTCCCCACGCGCGAGCTGTGCACCCAGGTCACCAACGACCTGCTGACCGCGGGCAAGGTGCGCAACGTGCGCGTCACCGCGATCTACGGCGGCCGCGCCTACGAGCCCCAGGTGGAGACCCTGAAGAAGGGCGTCGACGTGGTCGTCGGCACCCCGGGCCGCCTGCTGGACCTGGCCGGCCAGAAGAAGCTGAACCTCAAGCACGTCAAGTGCCTGGTCCTGGACGAGGCCGACGAGATGCTCGACCTGGGCTTCCTGCCCGACGTCGAGAAGATCATCAACATGCTGCCGGTCAAGCGCCAGACCATGCTGTTCTCGGCGACCATGCCGGGCGCGGTGATCGGTCTGGCCCGCCGGTACATGTCGCAGCCCACGCACATCCGCGCCACCGCGCCGGACGACGAGGGCGCCACGGTCGCGAACACCAAGCAGTTCGTCTACCGCGCGCACTCCATGGACAAGCCGGAGATGGTCGCGCGCATCCTTCAGGCCGAGGGCCGCGGGCTGGCGATGATCTTCTGCCGTACGAAGCGTACGGCCGCCGACATCGCCGAGCAGCTCCAGCGCCGCGGCTTCGCCTCCGGCGCGGTCCACGGCGACCTCGGACAGGGCGCCCGCGAGCAGGCGCTGCGTGCCTTCCGCAACGGCAAGGTCGACGTCCTCGTCTGCACCGACGTCGCGGCCCGCGGCATCGACGTCGAGGGTGTCACCCACGTCATCAACTACCAGTCGCCGGAAGAGGAGAAGACGTACCTGCACCGCATCGGCCGTACGGGCCGCGCGGGCGCCAAGGGTACGGCGATCACGCTGGTCGACTGGGACGACATCCCGCGCTGGCAGCTGATCAACAAGGCTCTGGTGCTCGGCTTCAGCGACCCGGCGGAGACCTACTCCACGTCGCCGCACCTCTTCAGCGACCTCGGCATCCCCGAGGGCACCAAGGGTGTCCTGCCGCGCTCGGAGCGCACGCGCGCCGGGCTGGACGCGGAGGAGCTGGAGGACCTCGGCGAGACCGGCGGTCGCGGTGCGCGCGGTCGCGGTGACCGGGGCGGCCGTGGCGGGCGGGACGAGTCCCGTTCCACGGAGCGCGAGCGCCCGGCGCGTACGCCGCGCAGCCGGCGCCGTACGCGCAGCGGTGCGCCGGCGGACTCGGCGCCCGGTGGTGCGCCGGTGGAGGGCAGCGCGCCGGCGGCCGGTGGGACCGCCGCGCCGCAGGACGGCGAGGCTCGCACGCCGCGCCGCCGTCGGCGCATGCGCGGCGGGGTGCCGGCGCAGCCGGTGACCTCGGAGGCGGGGTCGGAGCCGACGGCCACCGCGCCGGTCGAGACCGCCGTCGGGTCCCGGAGCGCGGAGCCCGCGCAGGCCGCGCAGGACGCCGTGACGACGGCGGAGGGCCCGGTCCTCGACACCGCCGCGACCACGACCAAGCCGCGCCGCCGCCGGACCCGCAAGTCGGCCGAGTCGACGGCTTCGGCGACCGGGACGGCGGTGGCGGTCGAGACCGCCGGTGCCGTCGAGGCTCCGGAGACCGTGGTGGCTCCGGAGACCGTGGTGGTCCCGGAGGTCGCGGAGCCGGCCGCTTCCCGGCCGCGCCGCCGCACCCGCAAGGCCGCGGAGACCACCGAGGCCACCGGGACCTTCCAGACCGCCGACGCGGTCCGGGCCGCGCTCGCCGCGGCCGAGGGCGCCGCGGCCGAGGGCGCCGCGGCCGAGGGCGCCGCGGAGGCGGTGGTGGAGCAGAAGCCGCGCCGCACCCGCAAGAAGGCGGCGGTTGCCGCCGAGACCGCGCTGGACACGGCCGAGGGCACCGCCGAGCAGACGGAGGCCAAGCCGCGCCGCCGTACCCGCAAGGCGGTCGCCGAGACCGCCACCGCCGGCATCCCGGCGCAGACCACCGAGGGTCCGGACGGCACCGCTCCTACCGCGGGCGACTCCGCCGAGGCCGCGCCGCGCCGACGTACGCGCAGGACGGCCCAGGCGCCGGAGGCTCCGGCCACCGTGGACGCGACGGCCGTCACGGGCGTCGAGGAGGCGGTGGCCACGGACGAGGCCGCGGTGAAGCCGCGTCGCACCCGCAAGGCCACGACCGCCGCCGACACGGCGGAGGAGGGCACCGCGGCCAAGCCGCGCCGCACGCGGAAGGCCACGGCCGCCGCGGCGGAGGCTCCGGTCGTGGCCGAGGAGACGGAGGCCAAGCCGCGCCGCAGGACGCGCAAGACCGCCGAGGCTGCCAAGGCCGCGCCGGACACGGCCGAGGCCGTGGCGGCCGAGCCGCGCCGCACCCGCAAGGCGGCCGCCCCGGAGGCCGTCGCCGACGCGAGCGGGGAGGCCGAGGCCAAGCCGCGCCGCCGTACCCGCAAGGCGGCCGCCGAGACCGCCACCGCCGACATCCCGGCGCAGACCACCGGTGAGCCGGAGGCCAAGCCGCGTCGCAGGACGCGCAAGGCCGCCGAGACCACCGAGGCGGCTGCCGCGGAGACGGCGGAGGCGAAGCCCACGGCACGCAGGACCCGCAAGACGGCGGCCACGGTGGAACCCACCGAGGCCTGATCCAGCACCCGCCCGCCCGAACGGCCCGGCCCCACACCCCGTGGAGCCGGGCCGTTCGGCTGTCCCGGGCACCCCGGAGACAGCGCACCGCGCAGGGCACGCCCCCGCCCCGCCCCCGGCACACCGCGCACGCCCAGGAGCCGCCCGCGCGCGACTCCGGCACATCGGCGCACCCACGGCACGAAACCTCGCCTCACCCATCCCGGCGCACCACTTCCTGCCCCCGGGCACGAGAGGCCACCGCGCACGGCACCGAGGGCGGCGGGACGGCGCCCCGGTCACCGGTACGCCCCACCGCGAGGGCAGGCCCCAAGCTCCCGCCACCTCCCACCGCACAAGACCCCCTCGCCACCCAGCGCACGCGCCACCGCACACCCCCGCCGCACCCGACCTGCACACCACGCGCGGCACCCGCACCCGCCCGCCGCACCGCACCCGCACCGACGGCGGCGGCGGCGGACGCCGACCACAGGGCATCGGTACGCCCCACCCCGAAGGCCCCGGGCTCCGGCCACCCCCACCGCCCAAGACGCTCCACACCTCCAGCGCACGGGCGCCACCGCGCACCCCGCCGCACCCGACCTCCGCCCCACGCGCCGCGCCCGCACCGAGTGCCCCTGCCGTCCCACGCGCCGCGCCCGCACCGAGAGCCCCTGCTGTCCCACCCGCCGCCCCTCCCACCCCCCGGGCCGGATAACCTCGGCTCATGAGCAGGCCTCCCAGCTTTCTTCCGCCGTCCGGTGCGCGGGCCTACCGCCTGCGCACGGCGCGGGGTGAGTTCGCCGTGGTCGACGCGCCGGCCGAGGCCGGGGTCGAGCCGAGGGGCACCGTGCTGCTGCTGCCGGGGTTCACCGGGAGCAAGGAGGACTTCAACCCGCTGCACGAGCCACTCGCGGCGCGCGGGTACCGGACGGTGGCCGTCGACGGGCGCGGGCAGTTCGAGTCGGACGGACCCGTGGACGACGAGTCCGCGTACGCGCAGGAGGAACTCGCGCGGGACGTGCTCGCCCAGGCCGCCGCGCTCGGCACGGCCCTGCACCTGCTCGGGCACTCCCTCGGCGGGCAGATCGCCCGGGCCGCCGTGCTCCTCGACCACTCCCCCTTCGTCTCGCTCACCCTCATGGCGTCGGGCCCGGCGCAGATCTCCGTCGCCCAGCAGCAGCGCGTGAAGCTGCTGCGGGACGCGCTCGGCGTGATGTCGATGGAGGTGGTGTGGGAGGCCATTCAGGCGATGGAGTCTCCGGAGGAGACCGACACCGGCGCCGAACTCGACGCCGGTCTCGGCGACCGGCACGACCTGCGCCGCCGCTGGCTGGGCCACAAGCCCGCGCAACTACTGGCCACGGGGCGTCAGTTGTGCGTGGAGCCGGACCGGGTCGCCGAACTCTCCACCCTCCCCCTGCCGTTCCACGTGCTGTCCGGGGCGCGCGACGACACCTGGCCGGTGCCGATCCTCGACGAGATGGCCGTACGACTGCGAGCGCGGCGCACCGTCGTCCAGGGGGCCGAGCACTCCCCCAACTGCGACCGGCCGCTCCCCACCGCCCACGCCCTCGCCGACTTCTGGGACACGGCCGTCCGCCACGTCGGCCCTGACGGCGCCCACGACCCCGTCGGCTAGACCGCCGGACCCGCGGCGCGCGGGCTCCGGCATACGACCCGTGGCACCGGGCCCGTCGCCGGCCCGCCGCCCTCAGGCCCCAGGTCCCAGGCCCCGGCCCCCGGCGCCCGGCGCCCGGCGCCCGGCGCCAAGCCGAGCCGAACCTGGCCCGCGGGCTGGCGGGCCCGCGAGCCGCCCCCCAGTGCCGCCCCCGCCTCAGTACTGCCCCTGCAAGTGCTCCCAGAAGCCGTCCCGCAGGGCGCGACGCAGGTCCGACTGACCGCGCAGGGAGTACTGGAGGATGCCCTCGGCCTCCACCAGCAGGTCCTGGTCGACGGAACCGGGCAGGTAGGGGTGGCCGGGCAGCAGGTCCACCAGCGCCCCCCGGCCCCGTGCCGCCAGCCACTTCGCCGCGATCTGCGCACCCACGAAGCGGACGTCCTCGCGGGCGGGCCGGACCGCGCCGGCGGTCTCGTAGGTGGCCGCGGTACGCCGTGACACGTAGGGCTTGAAGAAGTCGAGGTCGAGGGTGCGCTGGCTGTCCACCTCCCACAGCAGCGGCTCGGCCTGGTTGCGGCCCTCGGGGGCCTCGATGCCCCACAGGTGGACCCGGGCGCCGTAGCCCTGCGCCGCCTCGACCGCCGAGACGAGGTCCTCGTCGCCGCCGAGCAGCGCGGCGTCGCTGATGGCGCGGTGCCGGGCCAGGGACTCCAGGTCCGAGCGGATGAGGGAGTCGACGCCCTTCTGCTGGTTGTTGGCGTTGAGGTTGCCGAGGCGGACCTTGACGTCCGGCAGCTCGGCGATCGTCTGCTGCTCGGCGGTGTGGATGCGGCGCCGGGCGCCGTCGTACCAGTAGACGCGCAGCAGGCGACTGTCCGCGAAGATCGTGCGCGCCTTGTCGATGAGCGCGTCGATCAGCCCCTCCGCGTCCAGGTCGAAGGCGCGGCGGTCCTCCGTCCCCGCCACCAGCCGGCCGGCGGCCGCGTACAGATACCCGGCGTCCACGAAGATCGCGTGGGTCGAGGGCGTCTTCGCCACCTCGGCGAGCATGCGTTCCAGCAGCTCGTTCGTGCGCTCGATGCGGCCGGACAGTGCCGCGAGGTCGTCGTTCATCGCCTCCATTGTCCCGGCGGTCACACAGCGGACACAACTGGTCCCGGTCGGTCCCGCGACGGGTGCTCTACCGATCGGTAGTTAGACGTTCGAAAAATTTCCTTAGCGTAGGGAATGTTTGTAACACGCAGCCCGTTGACTACGTACGGAGCAGGGGGCACTGCCGCCCCGTGCGCCAGCCACTCAGTAATTCTCCTCAGGAGGATGACCAGACGAAGGGAGAAGCCGTGCGCTTCGAGATCATGCGCCTCGACGAGGTCGACGGCACCACCGTGGACAGCACCGTCGTGGACGCCGCCTCCGTCAACCGGATCGTTCAGCAGGCCGCCGCCATCGGGCAGCGACTGTGGATCCGGCCGGCCGAGACCGCCGCCTCGTAACAGTCGAGACCGCGGCCCGGCGCAGGACGACAGACCACGGCCGCGCACCAGACGCGGTCGGCCGCGCACGCGGATCACTCACCGCGAAAGCTTCGAAACCCCCGTACGGCACCGACGCCGTACGGGGGTTTCGCGCGTCCGGGGGTTCAGGCGCCCTTGATCACCTGCATGATCCCGTTGATGATCTGCTGCACGGCGATGGCGGAGAGCATCATGCCCGCGAGCCGCGTCACCAGGACCACGCCACCGTCCTTGATCACCCGGATGATCAGCAGCGAGTAGCGCATCACCAGCCACAGCACGACGTGGATGGCGAGGATCGCCGACCACACCGAGACCTGGGTGGCCACGGTGCCCGCCTTCTGCACGGCGAGAATGACGGACACGATGGCGCCGGGTCCGGCCAGCAGCGGCATTCCCAGCGGGACGAGCGCGACGTTGACGTCCTTGGTCTGCTGCGGCTCGTCGGTCTTGCCGGTGAGCAGGTCGAGCGCGATCAGCAGGAGCAGCAGCCCGCCGGCGATCATCAGCGCCGGCACGGAGACGTGCAGGTAGTCCAGGATCTGATGGCCGAGCACACCGAACACAGCGATGACGCCGCCGGCCACGCAGACGGCCTGGAAGGCCATCCGCTTCTGCACCTTGGCGGGGCGTCCCGCGGTCAGCGCCAGGAAGATCGGGGTGATCCCGGGGGGATCCATGATCACGAAGAGGGTCAGGAAGAGGGAGCCGAAGACGGCGATGTCGAACATGGGTGTGGAAGGGCCTTGCTCAAGAAGTACGGCGCTACGGACGCACGGGCGTACGGACGCACCGAGGTACGGGACTACGGAAAGGGAGGAAGGAAGAGAGGGGTGAGAGGGGCGGCGACGGCGTGCGGGGTCAGACCCCGCCGGCCCCGGGCACGGGGAACGCTCCCGTCGCCCGCCGGGTGATCTCCCCGTACACCTCGGGGTCCGTCGTGAACTCACCGAGCGCGACGGTCTTCCGGCTGCCGTGGTAGTCGCTGGAGCCGGTCGCGAGGAGGCCCAGCTCCTTGGCCAGACCGCGCAGCCGCGCCCTGGTGTCGAGGTCGTGGTCCATGTGGTCGACCTCGATGCCGTCGAGGCCGGCTGCGGCCAGCTCGGCGATCGCCGGCTCCGGCACCGTACGGCCCCGCTTGACGGCCGCCGGATGCGCGAACACGCAGACTCCGCCGGCACCCTTGACCAGCCGGATCGCCTCGAAGGGGTCCGTCTCGTGCTTCGCCACGTAGGCCCGGCCGCCGTCGGCGAGCCACTGCTCGGTGAAGGCGTCGTTCACACTCGGCACGACGCCGAGTTCGACGAGCGCGGAGGCGACGTGCGGCCGGCCGACCGAGCCCTCGCCGGCGATGCGCGCGACCTGCTCCCAGGTCACCGGCACGTCCAGCGCGTTCAGCTTGGCGATCATGCCCTTGGCCCGCGGCACCCGGTCGTCCCGGACCAGCTCGCGCTCGGCGAGCAGGGCGGGCTCCCCCGGGTCGAAGAGGTACGCCAGCAGGTGCATGCTGACGCCGTCGAGACGGCAGGAGAGCTCGGCGCCGGTGACGAGGGTGAGTCCCTCGGGCAGCGCGGCGATCGCCTCGGCGTGGCCGCGGGTGGTGTCGTGGTCGGTCAGCGCGACGACATCCAGTCCGGCCGCTGCGGCGTGACGCACCAGCTCGGCCGGGGTGTCCGTGCCGTCGGAAGCCGTGGAGTGGGTGTGCAGATCGATGCGCACGACGCGGACTCCAGACGGTGACGGGACGGAAGGGGACACCCAAGGATAACGGGAGAAGGGGGGTGCCCTGTCACAGCCGCCGGGGCGGTGCACCCCCTACACCCGCCCCATCCGCCCCGCTGCCCGGCCACGCTCCCGCCCGATCTCCGTACGACCGCTTCGACCCCGCCGGGCCGCCCCACGGGATCGCCCGGCAGCCCCGCCGAGCAGCATCTCCGGACCGCACAGCGGGCCACCGGGCAACCTCTCCGGACAAGCCGAGCAACCTCAGCGACCGCCCTCAGTCCCGCCGGGCAGCCCAGCAGCCGCACCCGGCAGGCAGCAGCGCCCGGTCGCCCCTCAGGGCTGAAGCAGCCGAGGGGACAGCGCCCCGCACGGAACCAGCTCGACCTCGGCCCCCGCGTCCCGCAGGTCGGCCAGCACGAGTTCGTCGTACATGAGCAGGCCCGACTGTTCGGGCCACACCACCGCCCACAGCCACAGCCCGCGCGCCTCACCCGCGAAGACGGCGCGGTCGTCCGGAGTGCCGGAGACGTTCCACAGGGGGGTCGGCCGGCCACCGGCCAGAACCTTGGCGTCCGGCGGTTTCTCCACATCCAGATACGGGCCGGGGTCGGGGCCGTCGACGCCCGCGTACCGCGCGCCGAGGCCGACGCCGAGCTCCTCGGCGACCAGGATCAGCTCCCCCATGCCCCCCAGCGGGGCGGGGCCGGAACAGGCCACAGCCGTGGCGCGGCCGCCGCCGCGGTCGTCACCGGCGCTGGCCACGCCCGTGAACAACCAGCCCACCGGCAACGGCCAGGGCATCCACACCGGCACCTGCGTGCGATGCACCACCACACTGAGAGCCTCGACGCTGGGCGGGATCACGGGCTGCAGCGGATGCACCGTCCCGTGGACATCGCACTGCCAGGAGTCGCTGAAGAGTCCGGGAGCCCTGACCCGGCCACCGCACTTCGGGCAACTGGGTTCGCCCCTCATAGGGCCCCACGGTCCTACCCCGACTGCGCCACGTCAAGGACGATCACCCGTCCGGACGGAACCGGCCCGGCGTCCCTCACCAGGAAGAACTAGATGTAATTTGCATTATTTAGCTCGGCTAACTTACTGTGTGCATATACCAACCACCTTCCCCGACCCGGGATTGGAGTGCGCATGGACCCCTTCGACGCGGGTGCGGGCGGCATCCTGCGACAGCCGAAGGCAGTCTGGGCGACGGCCGGTGCGTCCGTCGTCGCCTTCATGGGCATCGGCCTCGTCGACCCCATCCTTCCCTCCATCGCCAAGGGCCTGGACGCCACCGCGAGCCAGGTCTCCCTGCTCTTCACCTCGTACTTCCTGATCACCGCCTTCGCGATGCTGGTGACCGGGTTCGTCTCCAGCCGGATCGGCGGCCGCCGGACGCTGCTGCTCGGGCTCGCCCTCGTCGTGGTCTTCGCGGGGCTCGCGGGCACCTCCGGCACGGTCGGCCAGCTCGTCGGCTTCCGGGCCGGCTGGGGCCTCGGCAACGCGCTCTTCGTCTCCACCGCCCTCGCGGTGATCGTGGGGGCCGCGGCCGGGGGCAGCGCCGCGGCGATCCTGCTCTACGAGTCCGCACTCGGCCTCGGCATGGCGTGCGGGCCCCTGGTGGGCGCACTGCTCGGCGACGCGAGCTGGCGCTACCCCTTCTTCGGCACCGCGTTCCTGATGGCGGTCGGCTTCCTGTGCGTCACGGCGTTCCTCGAGGAGCAGCCGAAGCCGGCGCGGAGGACGTCCCTGCTCGACCCGGTCCGGGCGCTCGGCCACGGCGGCCTCGCCTCGGCGGCGGTGTCGGCGTTCTTCTACAACTACACGTTCTTCACCGTGCTGGCCTTCACGCCGTTCGTGCTGGACATGACCCCGTACAGGTCGGGGGCGGTGTTCTTCGCCTGGGGCCTGCTGCTCGCCGTCTTCTCGGTGATCGTGGCGCCGCGGATGCAGGAGCGGTTCGGCTCGCTCAGGGTGCTCGGTGGCTCGCTGGTGCTGCTGGCGGCCGACGTGGTCGTCCTCGGCTACGGCGACCACACCACCGCGATCGCCTGCACGATCCTGTCGGGCGCGTTCATCGGCGTGAACAACACCGTCTACACCGAGCTGGCCCTGGGCGTCTCCGACGCGCCGCGGCCGGTGGCGAGCGCGGGCTACAACTTCGTGCGCTGGTTCGCGGCCGCGGCCGCGCCCTGGCTCGCACCGAAGATCGAGGAGTGGAGCGACCTCCACATGCCGTTCGTGGTCGCGGGTGTCACCGCGGTGGTGGGCGCGCTCGTGGTGTTCGTACGGCGCGGGGCCCTGGTCCACGAGGCGCGGGAGCTCCAGCCGCGGCACGCCACCGAGGACGGTGTCGGCGTCTTCGCCAACTGACACTGGACGAGGGGGCGTTGGGTGAGCTTGCTCACTCCAGCGGGACGGACGCGCGGGACGGGTCCCGGAGGTCCGTCCCGTGCGTCAGCCAGCGCTCCTGGAGGGCCTGCGCGCCGTGCACCCGCTTCCAGGCGGCCTCGTTCGGGGTCATCGGCAGCAGCGGCAGGAACCGTACGGGGTCCAGCGGCTCGTCGAGCTCCAGGTCCTCGACCAGGCCGCCCGGCTCGGCCACCAGGACCGAGGTGAAGGGCGCGCCCGGCCACAGCGGCCCGCCCACGTCGAGCGAGGCGCCCGGAGCCACCACCACGCCCTCGACCTGCGGGGACGCGGCGAGCACGGCGAGCGGGCGGAGCACCTTGTCGGTGTCCGCGAGGCCCGCCCGGACGGAGAGGACCAGCTCCGCGCGGGGGCCCTTGACGGGGTCGGCGAGCGTGGCCGTGGGGTCGGTCATGGGGTGGGCGGACATGCCGAGCGTGGCGTACCGGACGAGGGCGCCCTCCCCGCCGTCGTCCCGGAAGCGCAGCACCTCGACCCGGTCCGTACCGAGGAAGGTGACCGCGGCGCGCGCGTCCGGCTCGCCCAGCGCGGAGCGCAGCCGGGCCTCGACCAGAGGAAGGACATCAGCCATGCGGCGAGCATAGAACTCGTCAGTGCCGGGCAAAGCGGCGCCTTGACACGTCAGGCGACTGATACTCTTGCGCGGTGGTCGGGGCAGCACGCAGAAGCGTTGCGTATCGGGTCCCGACACCGATGAACGTCCCCTTCGGGGGCACCCTTTCACTAGGGCGTGGATCGTCCCTCACGAGGGACCGGCCGGAGGAGGTGGGGCTGTCATGGATCGAAGTCGACCGTGCAGTACCGCCCGCTCTTCCGGCCGCTGATGCAGCTTCCGGCCCCGTCACAGGGCCTCTGACGTAGCTGTTCTGGCCTCCCGCCGGCTGCCGCCTCTCGCTTCGCGTGCCACGACGGAAGAGCGCTTCGTTTCGTTGTGCCTGATCCGTCTGACCTCAGTCAGCAGCTGAATCAGCAACAAAGGGCGCCACCGCGACGGTGCGGTGCTCCCCGCTTTGTGGACGTGCCAAACATCCTTCCCCTGCCCGAAGGGCGGGGAGACCCCTTGTCAGGACGTCCCCATTCCGGGCAGTTCCAACCGTCACAGCGCGGCCTTTCGTTGCTCGTTGCGAAGGAGCTCTGCCATGTCGATGATCCGTGACCTGCGTGCCGTTGTCCGCCCGTCCCGCCCGGCCGCCACGCGCAAGGACAACGGCACGTACGACACCACGCGCGACCCCGCCACGCCCTCCGCCGTCGTCGACTGCGCCGTCTACCGCGACGGCGTCCGGGTCCGGACGGACCAGCCGGTCGGCCCGCAGGAGGCGATGCGCCTGGTGCGGCGCGACGGAGGCTTCGTGTGGATCGGACTGCACGAGCCGACCGGGGCCGAATTCGCCGGGATCGCCGCGGAGTTCGGACTGCACCCGCTGGCCGTGGAGGACGCGGTGCAGGCCCATCAGCGGCCCAAGCTGGAGCGGTACGACGACTCCCTGTTCACCGTCTTCAAGACCGTCCACTACGTCGACCACGACAAGCTCACCGCCAACAGCGAGGTCGTCGAGACCGGCGAGGTCATGTGCTTCACCGGCCGGGACTTCTTCATCACCGTCCGGCACGGCGGCCAGGGCTCGCTGCGCGCGCTGCGGCACCGGCTGCAGGACGACCCGGAGCTGCTGGCCAAGGGCCCGTCGGCGGTGCTGCACGCCATCGCCGACCACGTCGTCGACGGGTACATCGCGGTCGTGGATGCCCTGCAGGACGACATCGACGAGGTGGAGACGGAGGTGTTCTCGCCCGGCCGGAAGGGGACGCCGCGCGGCACGGACGCCGGCCGGATCTACCAACTCAAGCGGGAGATCCTGGAGTTCAAGCGGGCGGTGGCGCCGCTGCTGCGGCCGATGCAGCTGCTGAGCGAGCGTCCGATGCGGCTGGTCGACCCGGACATCCAGAAGTACTTCCGGGACGTCGCCGACCACCTCGCCCGGGTGCAGGAGCAGGTCGTGGGCTTCGACGAGCTGCTGAACTCCATCCTCCAGGCCAATCTGGCGCAGGCGTCGGTGGCGCAGAACGAGGACATGCGGAAGATCACCTCGTGGGCCGCCATCATCGCCGTACCGACGATGGTGTGCGGGGTGTACGGCATGAACTTCCAGTACATGCCGGAGCTGCACTGGAGGTACGGCTACCCGGTGATCATGAGCGTCACGGTCGCCATCTGCCTGGGCATCCACCGCATGCTGAAGCGGAACGGCTGGCTGTGAGCGGGGTCGTTACCCTTCTGCCATGACTAGCGAGCTGCTCGACCAGGCCCTCGTCGAGGAGGCCACCAAGAAGTCCGGCCTCATCTGGGTCCGGGGCCCCGGCGCCCCGGCGCGTGCCCTGTGGCACGTCTGGTTCGAGGGCGCGGCCTGCCTGGTCGGCGACGGGCCCGGCGAGCAGCCGCTGCCGGGGCTGGCCGACGGGGCGACGGCCGAGGTGACGGTGCGCAGCAAGGACAAGGGCGGACGGCTGGTCACCTGGTCCGCGCGGGTCGCGGAACTGGCGCCGGACTCACCTGCGTGGGAGGCGGCGGTGGCCGAGCTGAAGGGCAAGCGGCTGAACGCGTCCGACGGTGAGGCCATGCCCCGGCGGTGGGCCCGGGAGTGCCGGGTGGTCCGCCTGGAGCCCGTGGGGACGACGGCCCCGCTGCCCGACGGCGCGCTGGCCGAGCCGCCGCTGCCGACGCCCGCCACGACCCGGCGGCCGGCCCCCGCGGGGCTGCCGCGGTTGCTGCTGAAGAGACGCGGACGGAAGTAGGGCCGCGGGGCGGGACCGCGGGTGCCGCCGCTTCAGGAGGTGGGGAGCTGCCGGCCGTAGTCGACCGTGTCCTCCTGCTTCGGCCGGCTGAGGGGGAAGTCCTTTCCCCAGTCCGTGAAGCCCAGGGTGCCCGCGCCGCCCGCGCGCACCAGGCGGACGGGGTACGGCTTGCCCTCCAGGGAGACGTCCAGGGTGCCGCCGGAGCCCTTGTCGCCGGTGATGCGGATGGTGCGGACGCCGGACTGCTCGTGGTGGCCGTCCGTCGCCAGCGCGCCGTGCAGCGTCAGCAGACCGTCGAGGAGGACGCTCTTGTCCGTGAAGCCGACGAAGCGCTTGTACGAGGGGTCGCCCTGGGGCACCTTCACGTACTTGCCGTCGAGCTTGTCGGCGACCCCGGAGCCCTTGCCGCCGCCGTCGGCCTTGTTCCAGAACCCGGCGTTCGCCTTCAGGTACAGCTTCTCCCCGATCCGCAGCAGCCCGAGGGCCACCCCTTGCGAGGTGACCGTGCCGGCGGCGCCGTCGGACCGCAGCCGCATGTCGATCCGGTAGGTACGGTTGTTGCTGACGACGTTCCCGGACAGGTGCACGGTGCCGGCGGCGTCGGCGGCCGCGCGGGCGCTGGTCTGGATCTTGGCGGGCGGCAGTTTGCCGACCCCGTTCGTGCCCGCGTCGGGGTCGTCCGCGGCGCACCCCGTCAGCCCCGTCGTCCCCGTCACGACCAGCGCGCACAGCGCGCTCAGCAGCGCGGCCCGGCGGGTTCGGCCCTGGGGAATCGCAGTCACAGGTGGGCTGCCTTTCTGACGGACGGCCTGAGCGGCACAGGCAGCGTACCGGGGCGGGCGGCGGCCCACGGAGCCGGTCCGTCCGGACCCTCACCAGGGCGTATCCGAACGGTACGGGCTAGCCTGAAGCCCACCTGAGCGGGCATTTGGGAAATGCGACCCAGCAGACACACGGAAACGCAACACGCATCACAGAGCACGTAAAGGAGGCGCGGTCATGGCAGCGGCCGCCCCCAAGATCTTCGTCTCGCACCTCGCCGGTGTCGCCGTCTTCGATCCGACGGGCGACCAGGTGGGGCGCGTGCGCGATCTGGTCGTCATGCTGCGTGTCGGGCGCCGGCCGCCCCGGCTGCTCGGGCTGGTCGTCGAACTCGCCACCCGCCGCCGTATCTTCCTGCCCATGACGCGGGTGACGAGCGTCGAGTCCGGCCAGGTGATCACCACCGGCGTCCTCAACGTCCGGCGCTTCGAGCAGCGGCCCACCGAGCGGCTGATCTTCGGCGAACTGTTCGACCGGCGGGTGCGGCTGGTGGAGACCGGCGAGGAGGTCACGGTCCTGGACGTGTCGGTGCAGCAGCTGCCCGCCCGCCGGGACTGGGAGATCGACCGTGTCTTCGTGCGCAAGGGGAAGAAGGGCGGCGCCTTCCGGCGCGCCAAGGGCGAGACGCTGACGGTGGAGTGGTCCGCGGTCACCGGCTTCTCCCTGGAGGAGCACGGGCAGGGCGCGGAGAACCTGCTCGCCACCTTCGAGCAGCTGCGCCCCGCCGACCTCGCCAACGTGCTGCACCACCTCTCTCCCAAGCGCCGCTCCGAGGTCGCCGCGGCCCTCGACGACGACCGGCTCGCGGACGTCCTGGAGGAGCTGCCGGAGGACGACCAGATCGAGATCCTCGGCAAGCTCCAGGAGGAGCGCGCCGCCGACGTGCTGGAGGCCATGGACCCCGACGACGCGGCCGATCTGCTCGCGGAGCTGCCCGAGGAGGACAAGGAACGCCTGCTGAGCCTGATGCAGCCCTCCGACGCCGCCGACATGCGCCGGCTGATGTCGTACGAGGAGCACACGGCCGGCGGCCTGATGACGACGGAGCCGATCGTGCTGCGCCCGGACGCGACCGTCGCCGACGCCCTGGCCCGCGTCCGCAACCCCGACCTCTCCCCCGCGCTCGCCGCCCAGGTCTACGTGTGCCGCCCGCCGGACGAGACGCCGACCGGCAAGTACCTGGGCACGGTGCATTTCCAGCGCCTGCTGCGCGATCCGCCGTACACCCTGGTCAGCTCGCTGGTGGACCAGGACCTGCAGCCGCTGTCCCCCGACGCGGCGCTGCCGGTCGTCGCCGGGTTCTTCGCGACGTACGACATGGTCGCGGCGCCCGTCGTGGACGAGTCGGGGTCGCTGCTGGGCGTGGTGACCGTGGACGACGTCCTGGACCACATGCTGCCCGACGACTGGCGGGAGACGGAGTTCCACTTGGACGAGGGGGCGGCCGCCCATGGCTCCTGAGCGTGAGAGCGGCCGCGAGCGGCATCCGGCGGGCGCCACCGCCGCCACCCGGCCGCGGACCTCCCGGCTCGACCAGCCGGGCCCGCGCCGGCGCAGGCTGCTGCCCGAGTACGACCCGGAGGCGTTCGGGCGGCTGTCGGAGCGCATCGCGCGCTTCCTGGGCACCGGGCGGTTCATCGTCTGGATGACGGTCGTGATCATCGCGTGGCTGACGTGGAACGTGACCGCGCCGAGCCACCTGCGCTTCGACCCGTACCCGTTCATCTTCCTGACGCTGATGCTGTCCCTGCAGGCCTCCTACGCGGCGCCGCTGATCCTGCTGGCGCAGAACCGGCAGGACGACCGGGACCGGGTCAACCTGGAGCAGGACCGCAAGCAGAACGAGCGGTCGATCGCCGACACCGAGTACCTGACCCGGGAGATCGCCGCGCTGCGCATGGGCCTCGGCGAGGTGGCCACCCGCGACTGGATCCGCTCCGAACTGCAGGATCTCGTCAAGGAGCTGGAGGAGCTCAGGGTCGACGGGCACCGCGAGGGCGTATTCCCGGCGGATCACCCGCCCCGGCGTGACATGGACGACCGCTGACGGGGGTCCCGGGCCTGCGGCGGGGCGCCGTACCATCGTCCTTATGGCTACGGAAGACGCGGTGCGCGAAGCGCTGGCGACGGTGAACGACCCCGAGATCCACCGACCCATCACCGAGCTCGGGATGGTCAAATCGGTGGAGATCGGCGCGGACGGAGCGGTCGCGGTCACCGTGTACCTGACGGTCTCCGGCTGCCCGATGCGCGACACGATCACCCAGCGGGTGACCGAGGCCGTCTCGCGGGTCGAGGGCGTCACCCGCGTCGACGTCACGCTCGACGTGATGAGCGACGAGCAGCGCCGCGAACTGGCGGCCGCCCTGCGCGGCGGCCAGGCCGAGCGCGAGGTGCCCTTCGCCAAGCCGGGCAGCCTGACCCGGGTGTACGCGGTCGCCTCCGGCAAGGGCGGCGTCGGCAAGTCGTCGGTGACGGTGAACCTGGCGGCGGCGATGGCGGCGGACGGCCTGAAGGTCGGTGTCGTGGACGCCGACATCTACGGCCACAGCGTGCCCCGCATGCTGGGCGCCGAGGGGCGTCCCACCCAGGTCGAGAACATGATCATGCCGCCCTCCGCGAACGGCGTGAAGGTCATCTCCATCGGCATGTTCACCCCGGGCAACGCCCCGGTGGTCTGGCGCGGCCCCATGCTGCACCGCGCGCTCCAGCAGTTCCTGGCCGACGTGTACTGGGGCGACCTGGACGTCCTGCTCCTCGACCTGCCCCCGGGCACGGGCGACATCGCCATCTCGGTCGCGCAGCTCGTGCCGAACGCCGAGATCCTGGTCGTGACGACCCCGCAGCAGGCGGCGGCCGAGGTGGCCGAGCGAGCCGGCTCGATCGCCGTGCAGACCCACCAGAAGATCGTCGGCGTGGTCGAGAACATGTCCGGGCTGCCCTGCCCGCACTGCGACGAGATGGTCGACGTCTTCGGCACCGGCGGCGGCCAGGTGGTGGCGGACGGCCTGACCCGCACGACGGGCGCGACGGTCCCGGTCCTCGGCTCCATCCCGATCGACGTCCGGCTGCGCGAGGGCGGGGACGACGGCCGGCCGGTCGTGCTGACCGACCCCGACTCTCCGGCGGGCTCCGCGCTGCGGGCGATCGCGGGGAAGCTGGGCGGCCGCCAGCGCGGCCTGTCGGGCCTTTCGCTGGGGATCACCCCGAAGAACAAGTTCTGACACCGCACACCTGCCGTCTACGGCTCCGCCACTGGTCAACCTTCCGACCGGCGGCGGAGCCGTCGACGTTGGTCAGCGTTGGTCGACGCTGAGCACCCCCGCACGGCCCAGAGACGGCGCGGGGTGTCGGGGGTGCTCCTCGATGGCGCATGATCATGCCCCCCATGGCCCGAGGCCAACGCCCTTCCCACTGCCCAACCGGCGCGCCGTCCCGGTGGCGCCCGACCGAGTCAAGCGCCGTGGGGCGCGGTCAGTAGCCGAAGGCCCGGCGGCCCGACTCCCGGCTGCCGCGGGCCGGCCGTCCGGCGCATGTGCCGCGCACCGCACGAGGGCGCCGTCCTGACCGGACGGTGCCCTCGCCGTATGCCCGCCGTGATCGCCGTGATCGCCGTGATCGCCGTGATCGCCGTGATCGCCGTGATCGCCGTGATCGCCGTAACTAGGCGTACACCGCGATGTCCTTGACGGCGGCGAAGCCCAGGCCGTACGCGCTCATGCCGCGGCCGTACGCGCCGACGTGGACGCCCTGCGAGGTCGTTCCGGCGAGCACCCAGCCGAACTCGGACTCGCGGTAGTGGAAGGGGGCCGGGACGCCGTCCACCGGGAGGGAGAGCGTCGACCAGGCCGGTCCCGCCAGGTCGTCGGCCAGCACCCAGGCCGTCTCCGTCTGCTGCTCCAGCCAGTCGTCCCGCAGGCTGTGGTCCATCTGGCCGGGCCAGGTGAAGGACAGCAGCCCCACCCCGGCGAGCCAGGCCGCCGAGGACACCGAGGTGGCCTCCAGCAGCCCCGTGCCGTCCGCGCTGCGCCGCACCGGGTTCGCGGCGACGGTCACCACGACCGCGAACTTCTCCTTGGGGTCGTCCGGGGAGCCGGACACGTACTCGTTGCGTACGGAGGGCTCGTCGCCGTGCCCGATCGAACCGTGTTCCACGGAACCGTCGGCCGAGGTGCCCACCTGCATCAGCCAGCGCGGTCCCGTGAAGGCCTCGTCGAGGCCGTACCACGGGAAGGGCGCCAGCAGGTAGCCGTCGACCGTGCGCCGGGCGGAGGGGGCCTGTTGCCCGTCCTCCGCGGCCGGCGCCTGCGCGACCGCCCTACTTGTCGTCTCCATGTGCCCGGACGCCTCCTCGTTCTCGTCGGACCGGGGCGGCCCGCCCCCCTTCGGGCGTACTCGTCCGGTCCGCACAACGACTCGGCAGCATATCGACCCGGCTTCCGGGGACGTGGAAACCGCCCGGCGCGTAGGGCGCTCGGACGACGAATTCCGGCCGCGTGGGGCATGCGCGCGCTATGAAACGCGTCACGTACGGGGGTCGCCCACGTCCCTCAGGTCACGTCCGTGCCGGAACTCAGGTCGCGTCCGCGTCGAACGGGGGGCGCGTGTCGTGGCCGGATTCCTCGGGCTTCTTGATCATGTCCACGCGGCCGCCGGAGGCGCCCGAGCCCGAGGAGGAGTCGGACTCGCGGCTGTGCACCGCGTCCGTGACCTCGGCCATCTCCTTCTTCAGGTCGAAGCCGTTGCGGATCTCCTTCAGCCCGAGGTCCTCGGTCTCCAGCTGCTTGCGGAGGAACGTCTTGGGGTTCAGGTCCTCGAACTCGAAGTCCTTGAACTCGGGCCCCATCTCGTTGCGGATGTCCTGCTTGGCGCTCTCGGAGAACTCGCGGATCTTCCGGATCGTGCGCATCACGTCCTGGACGACCTTCGGGAGCTTGTCGGGACCGAACACGAGCACCGCCAGGACGACGAGTGTCACCAGCTCGAGCGGTCCTACGTCATTGAACACCTGAAGCTCCTTGCGAGTGTCCTCGGTCCTCGGCCCTCCGGTGGTCCTGCGCGTCTTCCGTGGTCCGGGCCGCGTCCACGGTACCCGGCACGCATGTCCGACCGGTACCGTCCCGCGATGTCCGAGTGTGCGTACACGACGGGTTTTCCTGCTTGTTTGCCGTGCTTGGCGGTCGGTTGGGACCGCGTTGGCGAGGTTCGTGTCACCCGCTGTGCGCCGACCCCAGTACGAGGGAGACCTTCCGCTCCTTCCCGTCGTGCTCGACGGTCAGCTCCAGGTGGTCGCCGGGGCGGTGGGCGCGGGTCTTGACGATCAGTTCCTCGCCCGAGTGGACGGGTGTGCCGTCGACCTCGGTGATCACGTCGCCGGGCCTGATACCGGCCCGGGCGCCGGGGCCGCCGGAGGTGACCGCGGGGCCGCCGTCGCGGCTCTTGGCGCCGACCCGGGCGCCGTCGCCGGTCCAGTTCATGTCGAGGGTCACACCGATCACCGGGTGGGTGGCCCGGCCGGTGTTGATCAGTTCCTCGGCCACGCGCTTGGCCTGGTTGATCGGGATGGCGAAGCCCAGTCCGATGGAGCCCGCCTGGCCGGTCTGCAGGTCCGAGCCGTTGTCGGCGGAACGGATGGCGGAGTTGATGCCGACGACCCGGGCCCGGGAGTCGAGGAGGGGGCCACCGGAGTTGCCGGGGTTGATCGGCGCGTCGGTCTGCAGGGCGTCCACGTAGGACATGTCGCTGCCGTCGCCCTTCTCACCGCCGGCCGTGATGGGCCGCTCCTTGGCGCTGATGATCCCGGACGTCACGGTGTTGGCGAGGTCGAACGGGGCGCCGATGGCGACGACCGGGTCGCCCACCCGGACGTTGTCGGAGTTGCCCAGCGGCATGGGGGTCAGACCGCGCACGCCGCGGACCTGCACCACGGCGAGGTCGTAGCCGGAGTCCCGGCCGATGATCCTGGCCCGGGCGGTCTGTCCGCCGCTGAACGTCACCGATATGTCGCCGCCGTCCGCCGCGGGCTCGACGACGTGGTTGTTGGTGAGGATGTGACCGAGGCCGTCGAGCACGAAGCCGGTGCCGGTGCCCTGCTCCTCGGAGCCGGAGACATGGAGGGTCACCACGCTGGGCAGCGCGTGGGCGGCGATCCCGGCCACGCTGTCCGGGGCCCGCCCGGCTGGTTCCTTGCCGGCCTGCGGCAGTTCCACGGCCCCCACACCGCCGTTGCGCTCGATGTACGCGCCCGCGACCCCGCCGAGCATCCCGGACACGAGCGCCAGCGCCACGGCCGCCCCGACGAGCCGCCGCCGGACCTGCCCGCGCCGCTGCTCCGGCGTGAGCACCGCGGCCCCGCTGTGCTGGAAGGGGGCCGCGGGGAGGGGTTCGGCCGCCCAGGGGTCGTAGCGCCGCCAGGGGTCGGAGGGGGGTGGGGTGGTGTGGGGGGCCGGGTTCGGGTGCGGGCGCACGGACGTGGTGTCGGGGGTCGGGTGCAGGTTCGGGGTGGGCTGCGAGTGCGGGTGCGCGTTCGGGTTCGGGTGCGGGCGCACGGACGTGGTGTCGGGGGTCGGGTGCAGGTTCGGGGTGGGCTGCGAGTGCGGGTGCGCGTTCGGGTTCGGGTTCGGGTTCGCGGGTGTGGTGGCGGAGGCGGTGGTGAGGTCGGTGTGGAGGGCGGGGGGCGTCGTCGGGGCGGGCGCGCCGAGCTGGTCCGGGGCCGTGTGAACGGGCGCCGAGGGGGCGCTCGGGAGGGGCGCAGGCTGCTCCGGCAGGGCGGGCGGCAGGGCTGCTCCAGGGGCCGCTGAGCGCGCGGAGGCCGCCGTACCGTGGGCGGAGGTCACCGCGGGGTGCTGCACCGGCGGGGCGGGCGCCCACGGGCCGGGCTCGCCGTACGGCGGGGTGCTGTACAGGTCGGGGTCGTGCAGGGGCTGGGGCCGCTGGACCGATTGAGGCTGCCCCGCGGGCTCGGGCCGCTGGGCGGGCTCGGGCCGGTCGGCCGACCGAGACTGCCCCGCGGGCTGGGACCGGTCGGCGGGCTCGGGTCGGTCGGTCGGCTGGGGCCGCTCGGCCGACTGAGGCTGCCCCGCGGGCTCGGACCGGTCGGCGGGCTCGGGCCGGTCGGTCGGCTGGGGCTGCTCGGCGGGGCGCGCCAGCTCGAAGTCGCCCTCGCCGCCGTCAGCGGCCGTCGACGCCGTGCCGGGCTGCGGGGACCCGGCCTCCTCGCCGGTGGCGGCGCCGGCCGCCACCTCTCCGCCCGTGAGGCTTCCCGCGGGCCGCGCCAGCTCGTAGTCGCCGTCGGCCTCCGAGCCGGGCCGGACTCCGGCCCCGGCCCCTTCGGCGGACGCCCCCCGCAACGTGCCCTCGGCGGAGACATCCGGCGCGGCGCCCTCGGCGGAGACATCCGGCGCGGTGCCCTCGGCGGAGACCTCCGGGGTGGAAGCCTCGCCCGGCACAGCATCCGGCGCCGGAGTCGTCGCCGGAGCCGGAGGCGGTACCGCGTCCGCGGCCGTGTCCGGCGCCGGCACGGTCGCGAGTGCCGGTACGGGCTCAGGTGCCGGTACGAGTTCCGGCCCCGGCGCGGGCTCCGACGCCGGTACGACGCCCTGGGCCGTCTCCTGGGCGGGGACCACCGGTCGGTGCCTGTTCCACCACTTGGGGCGGGTGGACTTGGTGGGCTTCCCCTCGTTCATGTTCTCCCCACAGCTGGCCGCGGCACGGCTCGTAGGCGGTGGCCGTGCGTCGTCGACTCCGCGCCCGACGAGTGTCATGGGCGCGACCACCCAGGATTCAACCAGGTTCGCGGGCCCCTGCGCAGAGGCCGGTGGGCGCTCCGGTCAGTGGGCCGGGCGCGAGGGGGAGGAGGGAGTGGGGGTCGTGCCCGGGACGGGTGCGGCGAGGAGACCGGGGGTGCGGAGTTGCGGTGGGCCGGCCCAGGAAGTCAGGGAGACCGGCTGGGTCGCGCCGAACGGACGTATCAACGGGGACATGACCGCGGCGCCGGCGACCACCGGTGTGGTCAGCGTGTGCAGGGCGTCCTGCACCTGCCCGGTGCCGGGCTGAGCCCCCGGCAGCAGCGGGGCGGAGAGGCTGGTCGGCTGCGCGGAGGCCGCACCGCCGGCCCGCTGCCCCTGGGTCAGCAGCGGCCCGGTGGACGAGCGACGGCGCTGGGTCTCCGCGCCGGTCGCCGCTCCCGTGCCCGCGGGGCGCGCCGGAGTGACGTTGCTGCCGGATCCGGAGCCGCCGCGTGCCTCCGCGGCCCGGTCGACGGGTGCGCCGAGGGTCACACCGCCCAGCGCGACCGCGGCCAGCGAGACCGCCCCGGCGGCGACGAACGCGAACCGCAGCCCGCGCGAGGCCGGCCGGTCGGTGTCGGGGCGGCCGACCGGATGCACGCGGAAGCCCCGGTCGTGCGCGGGGCCGGAGGCGTGCGGCGGGGCGGGGACGTAGCCGAACTCGAACGGCTCCTCCCGCCTCACTCCGAACACCCCGGTGCGCCCGGTCAGGCCGCCGGGGAACACACCCCCGTTCAGCGGCGCTCCGCCGTCCGGGTCACCTCCGCCGGGGAGGCCCTGGAGACGGGCCAGCAGGCTCGCCGAAGGGGGTGGTGGGGCCGCCTCCGCGAAGACGTTCTTCAGCCGGCGCTGCGCGTCGACCTCTGTCCTGCACTTCGCGCAGGTGGCCACGTGCGCCAGGACGCGCTCACGCGTCTCATGACCGAGCTCACCGTCGACAAGGGCGGAGAGCCGGTCTCCCAGATGCTGTTCCGCGAGCCGCCCGGCGGCGGCCTCGGTTCGTGATCCACTCACGCGGTCGCGCCCCCTCCTCCCAGTGCGGGAACACGGGGCACGAAGGGGCGGCGCTCGGCCCGGGCCTGGGGCGAGCGGTGCGCGAGGGCCTTGCGCAGCTGCGAACGGCCGCGGTGGATCCGGGAGCGGACCGTGCCGAGCTTGACGCCCAGGGTCGCGGCGATCTCCTCGTACGACAGTCCCTCGATGTCGCACAGGACGACCGCGGCGCGGAACTCCGGGGCGAGGGTGTCGAGGGCCTGCTGCACGTCGGCGTCGAAGTGCGCGTCGTTGAACAGCTGTTGCGGGGTGGGTTCCCTGCTGGCCAGGCGCTCCGCCGCGTCCTCGCCGAGGGCGTCGAAGCGGATGCGCTGCTTGCGGCGGACCATGTCCAGGAAGAGGTTCGTCGTGATGCGGTGCAGCCAGCCCTCGAAGGTGCCCGGCGTGTACGTGGACAGGGAGCGGAAGACGCGGACGAAGACCTCCTGGGTGAGGTCCTCGGCGTCGTGCTGGTTGCCCGTGAGGCGGTAGGCCAGGCGGTAGACGCGGCCGCTGTGGGTGCTGACGATCTCCTCCCAGGTGGGCGGAGTCCACGCCTGCCCGTCCGCGTCGGTGGAGAAGGTCGCGGTCCGGTCGCGGTCGGCGGCGTGGCTGGGGTCAGCAGCGGTGTCGTTCACGGATTTCGGCCTGCCCGCCGATCCGAGAAAGCGCCGAAGCACTCCTCCCCGATCCACAGGTGCAGCCGCACCTCCCCTGTCGGCTCTGGTGGTGTCCAGTGGAGCCCCTACCATAGCCACCTCGCCCGTTAGCTCCGGATAAGCGGTTTTACGGGAAATTGATACGCGCCCGCACGGCTCATCCGGCTGCGTCAGCACTTGCTCGGCGCCCCGATCCATCCCATACCCCCCGCCGCGTGCCCCGCCTGTGTCACACCCCTATAAACGACCGGTCCCATCTGCGGGTTCCCGACACCAACGGATACAGTCACGCCCAGGCAACCATGGGGACAGGAGACGGTCATTACCGGCAACCGGCAGACGAGCTGGGCGTTCGCCGACGCCTATGTCGCCGAGGACGAAGCGCTGCTCTGGGCCCGTGACCGGGCCCGGGACGCGGGGCTGCGCTCGGTGTCGCCCGGCACGGGCGCCGCGCTGCGGTTGCTCGCCGCCACCGTGGACGCCAAGGCGGTGGCGGAGATCGGGACCGGTACCGGTGTCTCGGGGATCCACCTGCTGCACGGCATGAGGCCGGACGGGGTGCTGACCACGGTCGACCCGGAACCGGAGCACCAGCAGTTCGCCCGCCAGGCGTTCCGGGCGGCCGGCTTCGCCAGCAACCGGGCCCGCTTCATCCCCGGCCGGGCGCTGGACGTGCTGCCCCGGCTCGCGGACTCCGGTTACGACCTGGTCTTCTGCGACGGCGACCGGCAGGAGTTCCTCGACTATCTCGCTGAATCGTTGCGCCTGCTGCGCCCGGGCGGCCTCGTGGTCTTCGAGGGCATCTTCGCGCACGGGCGGACGGTGGACTCCGGACCGCAGCCGACGGAGGTGCTGCGGCTGCGCGAGCTGCTGCGCACGGTGCGCGAGAGCCAGGACCTGGTGCCGTCGCTCCTGCCGGTGGGCGACGGCCTGCTGTGCGCGGTCAAGCGCTGAGCCGCCGGAAGCAGCGCCGGAACCCGCAGCCAGAACCGGAAGCATCACTGCGGCCGCCCCTCGGCACCCGGCCGGAAGCACCGCCGGGACCACCGGGAACGCCCACGGAAAAAAACCTGCCCCGGCACCACATGCGGTACCGGGGCAGGTGAAGGGGTATGGTCGCGTCCGCGTCAGCCGACGACCTTCTTGAGGGCGTCGCCGAGCGCGTCGGCCTCATCAGGGGTCAGCTCGACGACGAGCCGACCGCCGCCTTCGAGCGGAACGCGCATGACGATGCCCCGCCCCTCCTTGGTCACCTCGAGCGGGCCATCGCCCGTCCGCGGCTTCATGGCCGCCATGCTCGTTCCCCTTCCTGAAACCCGCTCATCGTCAGCCGACGGCCCCATGAAGGGCACGCGCGGCCCGTGCAGGACACGCGTCACCGGCGTCGAACACATTGCTTCCAGGCCATTATCCCGCATCTCAGGACCCGATGACCAACATCAGTCGGCATCGCTTGGGCAACGCGCGCGAGCAAAACCACTCAATTCGGGGATGTGACTGCAATACTGTGCGCCCGCACGGACGTCCGTCGTCCGAAAACCGGCCGGCTTTCTTTGACGCAGGTCACACGTCCGCTCCGGTCGCGCGCGGGTGATCTCCGCCATGCTGTCCTTCAGACGAAGGACGTACCGATCGGTACGTCCCATCCGCGACACCGGAGGGGATGACCCATGGCCGACACCGTGCTCTACGAGGTGAGCGACGGGCTCGCGACGATCACGCTGAACCGCCCCGAGGCGATGAACGCGCTGAACGTCGCGACCAAGGTCGCCCTCCGGGAGGCGGTCCAGTCCGCGGCGACCGACGACGCCGTGCGCGCGGTGCTGCTGACCGCCGCCGGGGACCGGGCGTTCTGCGTCGGCCAGGACCTCAAGGAGCACATCGGGCTACTGGTGTCGGACCGGGAGACCGGGTCGGGGCAGACGATGAGCACGGTGCGGGAGCACTACAACCCGATCGTGCGGGCGCTGGCGGCGGCCCCGAAGCCGGTGGTCGCCGCGGTGAACGGCGTCGCGGCCGGGGCGGGCTTCGGCTTCGCGCTGGCGGCGGACTACCGGATCGTCGCGGACGGCGCGGCCTTCAACACCTCGTTCGCCCGGGTCGCGCTCACCGCCGACTCCGGCATCTCCTGGACCCTGCCGCGGGTCGTCGGGCCGGGCCGGGCGACCGACCTGCTGCTGTTCCCGCGCAGCATCAGCGCGCAGGACGCGCTGGAGCTGGGGATCGCCAACCGGGTGGTGCCGGCGGCGGAGCTGCGCGCCGAGGCGGAGAAGACGGCGCGGGCGCTGGCGGAGGGGCCGACGGTGGCGTACGCGGCGCTCAAGGAGTCGGTTGCCTACGGGCTGACCCACTCCCTGGAGGAGGCGCTGGAGAAGGAGGACGAGCTGCAGACGCGGGCGGGGTCCTCGGAGGACCACGCGATCGCGGTGCGGGCGTTCGTGAACAAGGAGCGGCCGAAGTACCTGGGCCGCTGACGCCGTTTGTGCGGGCCCGCCCCCTGGACGGCGCGTTCAGGGGCGGCGCGCCACGCACTCCACCAGGTGGTCGTCGACCAGGCCGCACGCCTGCATCAGGGCGTACGCCGTGGTCGGGCCGACGAAGCGCAGGCCGCGCTTCTTCAGGGCCTTGGACAGGGCCGTGGACTCCGGGGTGACGGCGGGCACGTCGGCGAGGGTCTTCGGCGCGGCGCGGCCGGCCGGGTCGGGGGCGTGGGACCAGATCAGGGCGTCCAGCTCGCCGGGGGACCACTCGGCGAGCACGCGCGCGTTGGCGAGGGTCGCGTCGATCTTGGCGCGGTTGCGGATGATGCCGGTGTCGGCGAGCAGACGCTCGCGGTCGGCGTCGCCGAAGGCGGCCACCGCGGCGATCCCGAAGCCGGCGAAGGCGGCCCGGAAGCCGGGGCGGCGGCGCAGGATGGTGATCCAGGACAGGCCGGACTGGAAGGCCTCCAGGCTGAGGCGCTCGTAGAGGGCGTCGTCGCCGTGGACCGGGCGGCCCCACTCCTCGTCGTGGTAGGCGACGTACTCCGCGGCGGACAGCGCCCAGGGGCAGCGCGGGGCGCCGTCCGGGCCCGCGACGGCTGCACCCGCGGTCACTGGTGCCGCTCCTCGTGCGCGGGCTTGTCCAGGCGGGCGTGGGCCGCGGCGGCCTGGGCGCCGGCCAGCGCGGACTCCAGGTCGGCGATACGGGCGTCGCGCTCGGCGAGTTCGGCGGCGAGGCGGCCGAGGGCGTCGTCCACGTCCGCCATGCGGTAGCCGCGGAGGGCGAGCGGGAAGCGAAGACCGTCCACATCGGCGCGGTGGACGGGGCGGTCCGGCGGCAGCGGGTCCCAGAGCCGCTCGGGCGCCGCCTCCGGCAGCGGTCCGGTGCCCTCGCCGCCGCCCACCACCGCGAGGGTCACCGCGGCGACCACGACGGCGAGCGCGACGACCAGGAACAAGAACATAACCATCGCTGGGTCCCCACGGTCGGTGCCGGCGCCCTGGGCGTCGGCGCGGAAGTCTCTGAGCCGAATGTGTCAGGGTCCGATCGTGCCATGCGACGCTGACGGTTAGGGTCGCAGGCGGCCGAAGACCAGGACGTACGAGGAGAGGTCACAGGGGATGCTCAGGCTGGGCAGGCGTGAATTCGGCGCGCACGAGCCGGTGATCATGGCGATCGTGAACCGGACCCCCGACTCCTTCTACGACCAGGGGGCGACGTTCCGCGACGAGCCGGCCCTCGCGCGCGTGGAGCAGGCGGTGGCCGAGGGCGCCGCGATCATCGACATCGGCGGGGTCAAGGCCGGACCGGGGGAAGAGGTGACCGCCGAGGAGGAGGCGCGCCGGACGGTCGGGTTCGTCGCGGAGGTACGGCGGCGCTTCCCGGACGTGGTCATCAGCGTGGACACCTGGCGGGCGGAGGTCGGCGAGGCGGTCTGCGAGGCGGGGGCGGACCTGCTGAACGACGCCTGGGGCGGGGTCGATCCGGGGCTCGCCGAGGTCGCGGCCCGGTACCGGGCCGGGCTGGTGTGCACGCACGCGGGCGGCGCCGAGCCGCGGACCCGGCCGCACCGGGTGACGTACGACGACGTCATGGCCGACATCCTGGAGGTGACGGTGGGGCTGGCCGAGCGGGCGGTCGCGCTGGGGGTGCCGCGGGAGTCGGTGCTGATCGACCCCGGGCACGACTTCGGGAAGAGCACCCGGCACAGCCTGGAGGCGACGCGGCGGCTGGACGAGATGGTGGCGACGGGCTGGCCGGTGCTGGTGTCGCTGTCCAACAAGGACTTCGTCGGGGAGACGCTGGACAAGCCGGTCAAGGAGCGGGTCCTCGGGACGCTGGCGACGACGGCGGTGTCGGCCTGGCTGGGCGCCCAGGTGTACCGGGTGCACGAGGTGGCCGAGACCCGGCAGGTGCTGGACATGGTGGCGGCCATCGCGGGCCACCGCGACCCCGCGGTGGCCCGGCGCGGGCTGGCGTAGCGGAGCCCTCCCGGGCGCCCGCCACGCCGGTCGCGTCCGCCACGCCGGCCGCGCGGGCCCGGTGCACGCGCCGGCCGGGCCCCTAGCGGCCCGCCTCCTTCGACACCAGCGCGACCGCCTCCTCCACGTCGTCCGTGACGTGGAAGAGGGTCAGGTCGGCCTGCGCGGCCTTGCCCTGCGCGATCAGGGTGTTCTCCAGCCAGTCCACCAGGCCGCCCCAGTAGGCACTGCCGAACAGGACGATCGGGAAGCGGGTGACCTTCTGGGTCTGGACGAGGGTGAGGGCCTCGAAGAGTTCGTCGAGGGTGCCGAGGCCGCCGGGCAGCACCACGAACCCCTGCGCGTACTTGACGAACATCATCTTCCGCACGAAGAAGTAGCGGAAGTTCAGGCCGATGTCGACGTAGGGGTTCAGCCCCTGCTCGAAGGGGAGCTCGATGCCCAGGCCCACCGAGGTGCCGCCGGCCTCGCAGGCCCCCTTGTTCGCCGCCTCCATCGCGCCCGGACCGCCACCCGTGATCACCGCGAAGCCCGCCTCGACCAGGCCCCGGCCCAGGCGCACCCCGGCGTCGTACTCCGGGGAGTCCACCGGGGTGCGGGCCGAGCCGAACACGCTGATGGCGGGCGGCAGTTCGGCGAGCGTGCCGAAGCCCTCGATGAACTCCGACTGGATGCGCAGGACGCGCCAGGGGTCCGTGTGCACCCAGTCCGTGGGAGCCCGCTCGTCCAGCAGCCGCTGGTCCGTGGTGCTGGCCTGGACCTGTCCCCTCCGCCGGAGGACCGGTCCCAGGCGCTGCTCCTCCGGTGGCCGTCGCCTGCCCTCGGGGTTGCCGGTAGCCATGTGCGCTCCCTCCGCTTGCCGTGTTTCCACCTCAGCGTAGATCTACGCGGGTTACCGGCGGGGGACCTCGGCGTGTCCGCCGTGAAGAGCCAGGGGGGCCGGGCGGCTCGGCGGACCCCTCAGCTCGTCAGCCAGGACCTCAGTCGGTCCTCACCCACCAGGATCTTCGCGGTTTCCACCCGTTCGTCCCGCTTGTGCGCCAAGTGCGGGTTGCCGGGGCCGTAGTTGACCGCAGGGATGCCGAGCGCCGAGAAGCGCGACACGTCCGTCCAGCCGTACTTGGGCTGCGCGGTGCCGCCGACCGCCTCGATGAAGGCCGCCGCGGCCGGGTGGTCCAGCCCCGGCAGCGCTCCGCCGCTGTGGTCCTCCACCACGAACTCCTCGACCCCGCAGCCGGCGAAGACCTCGCGCACGTGGGTGATGGCCTCCTCCTCCGTACGGTCCGGCGCGTAGCGGAAGTTGACGGTGACGACGCACTCGTCGGGGATGACGTTGCCGGCCACTCCCCCGCCGATACGCACCGCGTTGAGGCCCTCCCGGTACTCCAGACCGTCGATGACCGGGTACCGGGGCCGGTACTCCGCGAGCCGGCGGAGGATCGGGGCGGCCGCGTGGATCGCGTTCGAGCCCATCCAGCCGCGCGCCGAGTGGGCCCGCTCGCCCGTGGTCCTCAGCAGCACCCGCAGGGTGCCCTGGCAGCCGCCCTCGACCTGGCCGTCGGAAGGCTCCAGCAGGACCGCGAAGTCGCCGCGGAGCCAGTCGGGGTGCGCCTCGGCGACGTGCTTGAGGCCGTTGAGGTCGGCGGTGACCTCCTCGTTGTCGTAGAAGACGAAGGTCAGGTCGCGGTTCGGGGCCGGGACGGTGGCCGCGATGCGCAGCTGGACCGCCACGCCGGACTTCATGTCGCAGGTGCCGCAGCCCCAGAGCACGCCCTCCTCGTCCAGCCGCGAGGGGACGTTGTCCGCGATCGGCACCGTGTCGATGTGGCCCGCGAGGATCACGCGCTCGGCGCGGCCCAGGTTCGTCCGCGCGACGACGTTGTTGCCGAGGCGGTCCACGGTCAGGTGCGGCAGAGCGCGCAGCGCGGCCTCGATCGCGTCGGCGAGCGGCTTCTCGGTGCCGCTCTCCGAGGGGAAGTCGACGAGCTGCGCGGTGAGCCGCGCGGCGTCCAGCGTGAGGTCAAGCGGGGTATCGGCCATGGCCTCGACCCTAACCCCCGAACCCTCCGTGTGCTGCGGCACATTGCCCCCACAGGACTCATCGGTCCCGGCAGCCTCCAGTACCTTGTACGCGTGTCAGAGCCGTCCCCCACCACCAAGCGCCACGGCCGCCTCGTCCGGTTCGGGGCGGCCCTCGTGGTCCTGCTCGCGCTCGCCGGCTACCTCACGGTGCAGTACCTCACGGGTGGCACCGGGACTCCGGGCTGCAAGGTCGTCTCGGGCAAGGGCGACGGCGCGTCGTACCAGTTCACGCCGGAGCAGGCGGTGAACGCGGCGACGATCTCGGCCGTCGGCACCGGACGCGGCATGCCGGAGCGGGCCGTGGCGATCGCGCTGGCCACCGCCCTGCAGGAGTCCGGGCTGCGCAACATCCGGCACGGCGACCGGGACTCGCTGGGCCTGTTCCAGCAGCGGCCCTCGCAGGGCTGGGGAACGCCGAACGAGATCATGGACCCGACGTACGCGTCGGGTGTCTTCTACGAGCATCTGGCCAAGGTCCCCGGCTACACGCGGCTGCCGCTCACCGTGGCCGCGCAGCGCGTGCAGCGCAGCGGCTTCCCGCAGGCGTACGCCAAGCACGAGCCGGACGCCACCCTGCTCGCCGCCGCCCTCACCGGGCGCGCGGCGGGCACGCTGACCTGTACCGGCCGCCCGGGCGCGACCCGGACCACCGGTTCGGACGCGGTACGGGCCGCGCTGATGCGGGACTTCGGGCGGGACGTGGTGCAGGAGGCCGGTGCCGAGGTGGGCGGCGCGCCGTCGCCCACGCCGACGCCGAGCGCGGCCTCCGGAGGGGCCGGACGGACCGTGACCCTGCCGGTGTCCCCCGGAGTCGGCTCCACGGCCGGACACAGCTCGCGGGAGCGGGGCTGGCAGCTGGCGCACTGGGCGGTGGCCAACGCCTCCGCGCTGCACATCGAACGGGTTTCCTACGCCGGGCGGGTGTGGACCGCCGGGCTCACCGACAGCCGGTGGCGCGAGAGCGGCACGCAGGGCGCCGGCGGGCCCGAGCGGGGCGCGGGCGCGGTCCGGATCGTCACTGCGCAGTAGTGCGGATCCTCACCCTCCAGGGTTACGCGGGACAGGGCCGGGCGGGGTGGTGCGCGGGTTTTCGCGCGCTCACGTCCCTGGGGTCGGAATCCCTTGGGGACAAAGGGCGGTAAGGATTCGGCAGACTTTCGCACCGGACGCCCTTTGTCCCCTTTTGAGGGCAGCCGATAATGCGACGCATTGCCAACTCTTTACGTTGGCTCGCCGCAACCTTCGCGGACTTCGAGCGGTAGTCACTGCGTCCGAGCCCGGTCGGGACGAACTGCCCGGCGCGGCTGGACACTTCATCTTTTCCTCCCGTCGAAGGAGCAATATGTCCCTCCCCCTGACCCGCCGGATCGCCCGTGCCGCGCTGCTCGTCGCTGCGGGAGCGGCTGCCGGGGTCGGTGCGGCCGGCTCCGCCAGTGCGGCCCCCGAACTGCCCGCCGCCCCGAACCTGGGTGGGCTGACCGCCCTGGACGGGGCGAGCGTCGGCAACACCGCGGACAGCGCCGCGCAGCACGTCGCCGGGGTCGCGGGCGACAGCGGCGGCAAGGCGCTCAAGCAGGCGGTGCCGGCCGCGGGCAAGACCGGCGGCAAGGTCGTGAAGCAGGCGACGCCGGTGACGCGGAAGACCGCCGGGGAGGCCACCGGGGCGGCCGGTGGGCTGCTGGGGGACACGGCCGGGACGGCCACCAAGGGAGGGCTGCCGACGGACTCCGTGGGCAAGGGGGTGCCGGGGCAGCCGCTGCCCGTGAAGGGGCTGCCGCTGGGCTGATGACCGGTGGGGTGCGGTGACGGGGTCCAGGGGTCGTCCCTGGGCCCCGTCGCCTTCCCGGTGCCCGGCGCCGCGGACGGGCTTCCCTCGGCGGGGGGCCGGGGTGGGGTGACCGGAGCCCGGCGCTGGACGTGCTTACGTCGGCGGAGCCGGGGTGGGGTGACCAGTGCCCGGCGCTGCAGGCCGTGCCCACCCGTTCCGCCCTGCGGAACGACTGCCCACGGCAGGGGGCAGGGGGCAGGGGGCAGGGGGCTGTGGCGGGGGGGCGGTGGACTGTGGGGTCAGGCCGACAGACGGGTTGCTGCTGCCGCGACGCGTTCGTCTGTGGCTGTCAGGGCTACGCGGACGAACCGGGCGCCCGCTTCGCCGTAGAAGTCGCCCGGGGCGACCAGGATGCCGCGTTCGGCGAGGTGCGCGACCGTCTGCCAGCAGGACTCGTCGCGGGTGGCCCAGAGATAGAGGCTCGCCTCGCTGTGCTCGATTCGGAAGCCGTGGCCCAGCAGGGCCTCGCGCAGGACCGTGCGGCGGGCCGCGTACCGCTCCCGCTGCTCGCGGACGTGGGTGTCGTCGCCGAGCGCCGCCACGGCCGCCGCCTGGGTGGGCGCCGAGGTCATCATGCCGCCGTGCTTGCGGATCTCCAGCAGGGGCCCGAGGACCGCCGGGTCGCCGGCCAGGAAGGCGGCGCGGTAGCCGGCGAGGTTGGAGCGCTTGGAGAGGGAGTGGACCGCGACGATGCCGTCGTAGGAGCCGCCGTTCACGTCCGGGTGCAGGACCGAGACCGGGTCCGCCTCCCAGCCCAGCTCCAGGTAGCACTCGTCGGAGAAGAGCAGCACGCCGTGCTCGCGGGCCCACGCCACGATCCGGGTGAGCTCCTCCTTGCCGAGAACCTGGCCCGTCGGGTTCGACGGGGAGTTCAGCCACAGCAGCTTCAGGCCCTCGGGGTCGAGCCGCGTCGGGTCGTCGTAGACCTCGTACCCGGCGCGGGCCAGGCGGGCGCCGACCTCGTAGGTCGGGTAGGCCAGACGCGGGAAGGCCACCCGGTCGTCGGGGCCCAGGCCCAGCTGGGTGGGGAGCCAGGCGACCAGTTCCTTGGAGCCGACGATCGGCAGCACGTGGCGGTGGGTGACGCCCCGGGCCCCGAGGCGGCGCCCGACCCAGCCGGTGATCGCGTCCCGCAGCTCGGGCGTGCCCCACACGGTCGGGTAGCCCGGCGAGTCGGCCGCGGCGACGAGCGCCTTCTGGATCAGCTCGGGGACCGGATCGACCGGGGTGCCGACGGAAAGGTCGACGATGCCGTCCGGGTGGGCCGCGGCCGTCTTCTTGTACGGCTCCAGCTTGTCCCAGGGGAAGGTGGGAAGACGATCGGAGACTGCGGACACGGGATCGGGCTCACTTTCTGCTACGGCAAACGCCCCGGCCCCGTGCGGCGGTCCGAACGCTCGGGGCGATCAGGCCGCACGGGACCGAGGCGGCGCGGTGGGGCCGCCGGGCGTTACTCGCCCTGCGGCGGCAGCGCGGCGATCAAGGGGTGGTCGCGTTCGATCAGCCCGAGCTTGCTGGCGCCGCCGGGGGAGCCGAGCTCGTCGAAGAACTCGACGTTGGCCTTGTAGTAGTCCTTCCACTCCTCGGGAGTGTCGTCCTCGTAGAAGATCGCCTCGACCGGGCAGACCGGCTCACAAGCTCCGCAGTCGACGCATTCGTCCGGGTGGATGTACAAGGACCGCTGGCCCTCGTAGATGCAGTCGACCGGGCACTCCTCGATGCACGCCTTGTCCTTGACGTCGACACAAGGCTGCGCGATGACGTAGGTCACGCTGTCGTTCCTCCTCGATAGGGCGCTGGCGGGCCTCCACAGGCTCCGCCGCCTGGCGCGCGGGAGCGCGGCGTCGTCGATGCCCGCCCCTAGTATCTCCGTTCCTGGGCATGATCCGAACAGGAGGGGTGAACCGACCCGTGGAAATCTCTGCATCAGGACGCCTCGAGGTCCGTATCACCGCTTCTGACGTGGGAAAACGAGTCTCCGTACGGCGCTTGAGCGAACCTGGAGCGCCGGGTGAGAAGTTCACCGACACGGTAGGGGTTCTCGCATCATGGGACGACGGTGTGCTGCTGATCACACGGAAGAGCGGCGAAACCGTCCGCATCGCGGAATCCTCGCTGGTGGCGGGCAAGGTCGTGCCCGCCGCGCCGGCCCGCCGCCGGGGCCCCGCGGCCTCGTACGAAGAGCTGGCGCGGGTCGCCGCCCGGGCGTGGCGGCCGGTGGAGAGCGAGCGGCTCGGGGAGTGGGAGCTGCGGGCCGCCGGCGGGTTCACGCGGCGGGCCAATTCGGTGCTGCCGCTCGGTGACCCCGGCCTTCCGCTCGACGAGGCCCTCTCCGCCGTACGACGCTGGTATGGCGAGCGCGGGCTGCCCGCGTACGTCCAGACCGCGACCGGCGCCGAGGGCGCGCAGGAACAGCTGTGCGTGGAGCTGGAGCGGCGGGGCTGGGTGCGCGAGGTGACCGCCGAGCTGTGGATCGGGGCGACGGCACCGGTCGCCGACCGGGACCCGGGCTCCGGGGTCGTGCTGTCCCGCACGGCCGACGAGGCGTGGCTTGCACGTTACCGGCGCAAGGGGGTGAGCGAGGTGGCCCTGAAGGTGCTGGGCAGCGGGCCCTCGGTGTGGTTCGCGACGGTTCCCGGCGCGCCCGGCCGGGCGCCGGCCGCGATCGGGCGGTGCGTCGTGGACGGGCGCTGGGCCTCCTTCGCCGCCGTCGAGGTGGACCCGGCGCAGCGGCGGCGCGGGCTGGCCACGACCGTGATGGCCGCGCTGGCCCGGCAGGCGCTGGACGAGGGCGCGTCGGCGGCGTGGCTGCAGGTCGAGACCGACAACGCGGGGGCGCGGGCGCTGTACGCCGGGATGGGCTTCGCCGCGCACCACGCCTACCACCACTACCGCGAGCCGGACCCGGAGCCGGGGACGCCCGGCGCCCGCGGCTCGTGACGATCACCGGGAAAGGGTACGAGCCGGTCATGCGACCTCCCTGTCCCCCGCCGCCCGACCGGTCCGCGCAGCTGCGGCGCCGGTTCGCCGAGGAGGCGCGGGCCGAGCGGCCCGATCTCTCGCTGCTCTGCCTGCTGCTGGGCGCGGAGGCCGACGGCACGCTGGACGAGGCGGGCATGGACGCGGCACAGATCGAGCTGGACCGGCTGGCGGGGCGGCTGCCGTACCGGCCGGGCGGACCGCGCGCATGGGCCCAGGCGCTGTGCGAGCTGCTCGGCGAGTGCTGCGAGTTCCGCGGCTCCGGCGCGGACTACCGGCGGCTGGAGTCCTCGCTGCTGCACGAGGTGCTGCGGCGGCGACGCGGCCTGCCGATCCTGCTGTCGGTGGTGTGGATGGAGGTCGCGCGCCGCGCGGGGGCTCCGGTGTACGGGGTCGCGCTGCCCGGGCACTTCGTGGTCGGGTTCGGGACGGCGGAGGAGCAGGTGCTCGCCGATCCGTTCGACGGCGGGCGGGTGCTCACGGGGGCGGACGCCGAGCTGCTGGTCGTCGGGGCGACGGGGGCGCCGCTGCACCCGTCGATGCTCGTGCCCGCGACGCCGCTGGACGTCGTGCTGCGGATCCTCAACAACATCCGCGCGTGGGCCGCGGCCCGCCCCGAGCGGTCGGACGTGGCGCTGTGGGCGGTGGAGCTGTCCCTGCTGCTGCCCTCGCACCCGGCGCGGCTGCGGTACGAGCGGGCTCAGGTTCTGGTGCAGCGCGGGGAGTTCGTCGGCGGGGCCGTGGAGCTGGAGGCGTACGCGGAGCTGGTGGCCGCGGTGGACGAGACCGCGGCTCGGCGGGTGCGGGAGCAGGCGCGGGCTGCGCGGGCCCGGCTCAACTGAATCGGGGGTGCCTTGTCGGCGGGGCTCCTGGTGCCTGTACGCCGTGGGGGTGCGGCCGGGTGGGGGGTGCGGGTGAGGGAGTGGCTGGTCGCGCAGTTCCCCCGCGCCCCTGGGTTGGCTGGTGGGGGCCGGAGTTCTCGGCGCGCCCTCTGAGGGTGCTCCTCGGGGGTTACAGCCAGCCCTTTTCTCTGGCGGTGCGGGCGGCTTCGGTTCTGTTGCGTACCGCCAGTTTCTGGATGGCTGTCGAGAGGTAGTTGCGGACCGTGCCCTGGGAGAGGTGGAGGGTCGCAGCCAGTTCGGCGTTGGTGGAGCCGTCGGCCGCGGCGCGCAGCACCTCGCGTTCGCGGTCGGTCAGCGGGTTGGCGCCCTCGGCGAGGGCCGCGGCGGCCAGGGTGGGGTCGATGACCCGCTCCCCGGCGAGCACCTTCCGTACCGCCTCGGCCAGTTGGGCGGCGGGGGCGTCCTTCACCAGGAAGGCGTCGGCGCCGGCCTCCATGGCCCTGCGCAGGTAGCCGGGGCGGCCGAAGGTGGTGAGGACGACCAGCTTGAGGGCGGGGAGTTCGCGGTGCAGCACGGCGGCCGCCTCGATGCCGGTGCGGCCGGGCATCTCGATGTCGAGCAGGGCCACGTCGACGTCGTTCGCGCGCGCCGCCGCCAGGACCTCGTCCCCGCGCGCCACCTGGGCGACGACCTCGATGTCGTCCTCCAGGCCGAGCAGGGCGGCCAGTGCCTCGCGGACCATCGACTGGTCCTCGGCGAGGAGGACCTTGATCGTGCTGCTCATGCCGGGGATCCTACGTCCACGGCGGCCGTGGCGGGCGTGCGGGCGACGAGCCGGAAGCCGTGCCGGGACCGGCCCGCCTCCAGTGTCCCGCCGGCCTTGGCGAGGCGTTCGGTCAGGCCGGTCAGACCGTTGCCGGGTCCGCTGCCGGAGCCGCCCGATCCGTTGTCCTCCACGGACAGTTCGAGCATCGGCCCGTCCAGCGTCTGCCGCCGCACCACCTCCACCGCGCAGCGCCGGGCGCCGCTGTGCCGTACGACGTTGGTGACCGCCTCGCGCAGCGCCCAGGCGAGGGCGGACTCGCTCTCCTCGGGCACGCCGTCGAGGTCGGGTTCGGCGGGCAGTTCGGCGGTGACCCCGGCCGCCGTCAACGCGACCCGGGCGCCCGCGAGTTCGGCGGACAGCCGGGGGCGCCGGTAGCCGGTGACGGCCTCGCGCACGTCGACGAGGGCCTGCCGGCTGACCTGTTCGATGTCGGCGATCTGCTGGGCGGCCTTCTCCGGGTGGGCGGGGAGCATCCGGCCGGCCAGCTCGCTCTTCAGCGTGATCAGGGAGAGCGAGTGGCCGAGCAGGTCGTGCAGGTCGCGGGCGAGCCGCAGGCGCTCCTCGTTGGCGGCGAGCTGGGCGACGGTGGCGCGGGCCTTGCGCAGTTCGACCGTGGTGCGCACCAGTTGCCGTACGCCGGTCATCGCGAAGCCGACGAGCAGCACCAGGATCAGGGTCCATCCGTCGCGCGCACCGGTGCGCAGACCCATGAGCAGCATGGCGACGGTGGTCAGCGGGATCGTCCAGTAGGCGGTGCGCAGCGGGAAGACCACGCCGCAGGTCACCGACACGTACACGAAGAGACCGATCCAGTGTCCGCCGAGGGTGAGGCACAGGACGACGGCGAGCGTGCCGAGCACGGCGACCAGACAGGCCACGACCGGCTCGGAGAACTGCCGGCCCATGTTCCTGAACACCAGCGTCAGGTAGATCCCGGCGAAGGCCAGCAGCCCCGCCCAGCCGGCCACGGTGGCGCCGGTCGTATGGGCGCGGGAGACAAGGTCCTGCACCGGCGAGCTGAGGAAGATCAGCCAGGGCAGGATCCACACGAGCTTGCGCAGGGCCTCGCCCCCGGTCCGGGGCGATTCCCCCATGCGCATGAGCCGCTCCGCCCGGGCTTCGCCGGACCGCAGGTCGTCCGTCATGGCGCTCACGCCTTCAGCGTGTCCTTCCGGTACAGCCACGCCGCGCCGCCCGCGAACAGGGCGAAGAAGACGGCGAGGATGGCGATGTCCTGGGCGTGCGGGGCCCGGCTCTGCTCGATGGCCTGCCCGAGGGCAGCGTACGCGTGCGTGGGAAGCCACTTGGCGATGTCCTGGAGCCAGGCGGGGAAGGTGGTGGCCGGCATCCACAGGCCGCCCAGCAGCGAGAGGCCGAAGTAGACGATCATCGTGATCGGGCGGACCGCGTCCCCACTTGCGAGGTAGCCGAGGGCCACGCCCAGCGCGGCGAAGACGAGGCTGCCGGCCCAGATGGCGCCGGTGAGGGCGAGCCACTGCCAGGCGTCGAGGCGGACGTGCTTCACGCCGGCCGCGACGACGAAGACGACCACGATGGACGGCAGGCTGACCACGGCCGCGCTCGCGGTCTTGGCGAGCACGTAGCCGCGCCCCGGCAGGCTGGTCAGCCGCAACTGCCGTACCCAGCCGCTCTCCCGCTCCTTGGCGATGCGCTCGCTGTTGCCCATGAGCACGGCGGTCAGGGCGCCGAAGGAGGCCATGGAGACCATCATGTACGTCGGCAGGGTCAGCCCGGTGCCGTCGACCTTGGCGGCGCTGTCCGCCTTGCCGGCGACGATCAGGAACAGCAGCGAGGGGTAGAGCACGGAGAAGAACAGGAACTTGCGGTTGCGCAGGGCGCGGGCGAGTTCCAGCTTGATCAGACTGGTCACGGCTGCCTGGCCTCCTCGGCCTCGGTGATGGCGACGAACGCCTGCTCGAGCCCGAGCCCGGCGACTTCGAGATTGCGGGGGTAGACGCCGAGCCCGTACAGGGCGTGCACGGTCGCGTCGGCGTCGGCGGACTGGATGCGGACGGTCCGGCCCGACACGTCGATCGAGGTCAGGAACGGCAGGCCGCGCAGGGCCGCCTCGTCGACGGGGTCCGCCAGGTCGAAGGAGACGCGGCGGGCGCCGGCCTTCGCCTTGATCTCGGCGGCGGTGCCGTCGGCCAGCAGCCGTCCGCGATGGAGCACGAGCACCCGGTCGGCGATCGCGTCCGCCTCCTCCAGGTAGTGCGTGGCGAAGAGCACCGTGCGGCCCTGGTCGGCCTGCTCGCGCATGGTGGTCCAGAAGGCCTGGCGGGCGGAGACGTCCATGCCGGTGGTCGGCTCGTCCAGGACGATCAGGTCGCTGTCGCCGGCCGTGGCGAGGGCGAAGCGGACGCGCTGGGCCTGGCCGCCGGAGAGCTTGTTGACCTTGCGGTCGGCGATCTGGGAGATTCCGGCGCGGGCCATCACGTCCTCGACCCGGTACCGGCGGGGGTGCAGGTCGCAGCCGAGCTTGACCAGTTCGGCGACGGTGACCTCCTCCATCAGCCCGCCGCTCTGGAGCATGGCGCCCACCCGCCCGGCGACGATCGCCTCGCGCGGGCCGGCGCCGAAGACGGTGACCGTGCCGCCGTCGGCCTGCTTGAGGCCGAGCAGCAGATCGAGGGTGGTGGACTTGCCGGCGCCGTTCGGACCGAGCAGCGCCACGGTCTCCCCCGGGTGCAGGGCGAGGGTCAGACCGTCCACGGCCCGTACGTCCCCGTAGCTCTTGGTCACCTGGTCGAACCCCGCCACCGTGTCCGTGGCGGTGCTCTCCGCTGTCGTTGTCATGCTCCCCATCGTGGCCGTCGGGCCGGGGCACCGGGCAGTGTCGGGGGTCCTGAACGGTGGATGACAGATGTCATACGGGACGGGTGACAGGTGCGGCCGGTACGAGGAGGGCACCCGGTGTCCGTGCCGGACCGGGTGCCCTCCTCGTACCGTGCGCTCGCCAGGGCCTGTCCGGCGGATCAGGCCGGCTCCCGGCAACGGTGTCTCCTCAGCCCCGCGATTCCGGCACGATCCGCCGGACAGGACCTCTGGCTGGGGTTCGTCCGCTAACTGGGGTTCGTCTGGATGACGCCCACCCGATTGGTGGTGCTCAGCAGGGCCGGGCGCAGCGCGCTGATCACGTCCTGGACGGTGACGGCCGTCTTCTGGCCGGTGCCCCGGGTGACCAGGACCCCGTCGAAGGTGCTGCCGTAGAGCTCCTTCAGCGCCGCCTGGTCGTAGTACTCGACGAGCTTGCCGTTCACGGCCTTGACCCCGAGGAACTTCCACAGGGACTTCTGCGGGCTGAACGCCACGACGTGTGCCCCGTCGGGGGTCTTCAGGGTGACCTTCGCGGACATCGCCGGCCGCGCGAACTGCTTCATCATCCGGTCGACCTCGGCGTTGGAGACCGTCGGCCGGCGCATGGTGGTGGGCAGCTGCACCGGTGTGCCCGGCCCCGACTCCACCGCGGTGCGGTACGCCTGCTCGACGGTCTTGGTCGACCCGGCGACGTCGACGCCCTTCCCCGTCCTGCCGTAGACGGGGACGGCCTTGCCGGACTCGAACTTGATGGTGCCGTCCGAGGAGACTGCGCCGCCCGAGGCGTTCTGCAGGGCCACCTGGAGCTTCTCCTCGTCGACCGGCATGACCGGGTCGACGACGCGCTCGCCGCCGAAGAGCGAGCCGATCACGGAGACCGGGTTGTAGTCGCTCTTCGCCGCCGCGCTGGCCGTGGCCTGGGTGTCGAACTGGAGGCCGGCCTGGTCCGGCTTCAGGGTGAGGGTCCTGCCCTCGACCGACAGCTTCAGCGGTGTCTTGACCCGATCGCCGAAGGCGTCGTCGAGCTTCTTGACCGCGTCGTCACGGGTGCCGCCGCCGATGTCGACGCCGAGCACGGTGGTGCCCTTGGGCACGTCGGAGTGGTTCATCAGCAGGCCGGCGCCGTAGGCGAGACCGGCGAGGGCGACGAGGCCGCCGCCGACCAGCGCCACCTTGTTGCGGCCCTTCTTCTTGGGCGCCTTCTTGTTCGAGGCGGCGGGGGCGTTCGGCGCGAGCGGCTCGGGCAGCCTCGGGGGCGTGTGCGACAGCGAGCCGTCACCGCCGGGGCCCGGCCGGAACGGCGTGTTCAGGCCGGCCGGCACGACGGGGATGCCGCTGGTGACGGTGTGCCCGGAGACGTTGTCGGGCCGGTTGCCGTAGCCGGGCGTGCCCGGCTCGGGGGCCGGCTGCTGCGGGGTGAGGATCGCGGTGTCGTCGCTCAGTCCGCCGCCCGGGTGGCCGGGGTGCGCGCCGGGGGCGCCGCCCGGTCCGGCCGGGTGACCGCCTAGGGGTGGCACCCGGGGGCCGTCCCCGGTGACCGGACCGGCGGTGGGGCCCGCGGGACCCTGCGCACCGGCCGGGCCGCCGGGCCGGGGGAAACCGCCGGTGTCGCCCGGGCCGCCGTAGCCGCCCTGCCCGTTCGGGCCGCTCCGACCGCTCTGCCCGTTCGGGCCCGTCGACGCGCTCTGGCCCTCCGTGAAGTACGGCAGGTCGTCGCGGCGCGGCTCGCCGCCGGGGCGGGAGCCGCCGCCCCGCGGGCCCGCCGCCAGCGCCTCGGTCACGTCGAAGGAGCCGGTGCCGCCGCCGTGGCCCGGCGCGACGGGACCGCCGGTGGCCCCGGGCAGCCCGGCGCCGCCGGTGGAGCCTGGACGCGGCCCGCCGCCGGGCCGGGAGCCGCCCGGCACGCTCATGGAGCCGACGACGCCGCCCGGGCGGGCGCCGGCGCCCGGAGCGCCCGCACCGGCCGTGCCGGAGCCGGACGCGCCCGGACCGCTGCCGGAACCGGTCGGAGGCGCGCCCGAACCGCCGGGCAGCCCCGCGCCGTTGGTGGAGCCGCCGCCCGGCCCGCTCTTGGCGGGGCCGGACTTGCGGGGCGCGAACCAGTCGCTGGTCGGCTTCTCGTCGGCCGCGGCCGGTGGCTCGGCGGCCGGCTCCTGGGGAGCGGGGGACGGCGCGGCGGCCGGTGCCTGCGCTTCGACGCCGCTGTCCTCGGCCGCGTTCTCGGCCCCGGAGCCGGACCCGGCGACGGGCTTGCGCATGACGACGGGCGGGATGGGCCGAGACCCGGGGATGTTGATCCGGATCCGGGTCGTCAGCGTCGTCTCGGTCTTGCGTTCCTCCGGCTGCGCGGCCGAACGGCCCGCGTCCGCACCGTTGTCGGAGACCATGGGCGTGCCGTACGGCGGGGTCCCCGAGGGGTAGGCGGCTCCGCCGCGCCCGTTGGGCCCGGAGGACGGAGTGTCAGTTTCACGACTCAAGGCAGGTTCTCCCGGTTGGCTCCGCCGCCCGACACGACCTCACTTTGCTCGAGCGGCTCGGCGGCGCGCACCACCATACTGGCCACTTCTGGCCTGTATCCCCTGACCGCCGGGGAAACCCGCACCGGACCCGCACGCGCAAGCCGGGCAGAAGTAGGACGTCACTTGCCATGTCGGACGTCGGCGCCGTCCGGTTGCCGGCCCGGACCCAAGGTGGCGCAGATCACAGCAAGTGCCATGCCGCCGAGCAGGAAGAGATAGGAGCCGCCGCCCGCGGCGAAGAGGAAGTCCCCCTCGGGCCGGCTGGCGGTGAGAAGGACCACGGCGACCATCCAGCCCGCGGCGGGCGCCACCGCCCCGGCCCGGCTGCGCACGGCCCGCGCCCCGCCCAGGAAGAGCCCGGCGGCACCGGCGAGGGCGAGCAGCAGCCCGCCGGGGAACCAGGCGGGCTGCACCAGCGCCCCGGCGACGGCGACCACCGCGCCGAGCACGAAGAGTCCCAGGTAGGCGGCGAAGCGCCCGGCGGAGGGCGGCCTCAGCGGCTGGGCCAGCAGGGGGCCGCCGCGGTCTGCCGGGTTCACGACGCCTCCTCGATCCCCGCGAACAGGTCGGTCTCCCGCTCCCCGGCGCGCCCGCCGCGCACCAACTCGTAGTACTCGGTCCCGAAGAGGGGCTGCGCGAGCTCGTTGGAGAGCGCGAAGTACGGCTCGGCGACCTCGATCTGCGTGGCGTGCGCGCGCATCGCGGCGGCCTTGGCGGCGGTGTACCCGGCGCCGCCGTCGATCTCGGTGGTGATCCGCTCGTCGTCCACGACGCCGGGAAGGTCGTCGACGGAGGCCGGCTTGGCGAAGGGGAGGCCGGACAGGTCGTCCTGGAGCCGGGCGAAGGCGGCGTCGGCGACGGAGCGCGGCATCCGGTTCCAGTAGACCTTGGCGATCCGCCAGGGCTCGCCGAGATCGGGCCGCACGGCGGCGTCGGCGGCCAGGTCGGCGGCGCGCATGGCGACGCGGTGCGCCTTGATGTGGTCGGGGTGGCCGTAGCCGCCGTGGTCGTCGTAGGTGACGAGGACCTGGGGGCGTACCTCGCGGATCACCGCGACGAGGTGCTCGGCGGCCGCGTCGATGTCGGCCTGCCACAGGCAGCCCGGGTCGTCGTTGTCGGCGAGGCCCATCATCCCGGAGTCCCGGTACCGCCCGGCGCCGCCGAGCAGCCGGACGTCGCCGACGCCCAGCTCGCGCAGGGCGGCGTCGAGCTCCTGCCGGCGGTGCGCGCCGAGCGCGGCACCGCTCAGCCGCCGCAGCCCGGGCGGGATGACCTCCCCCCGCTCGCCGAGGGTGCAGGTGACCAGGGTCACCCGGGCGCCCTCGGCCGCGTAGCGGGCCATGGTCACGCCGTTGTTGATCGACTCGTCGTCCGGGTGCGCGTGCACCAGGAGCAGACGCCGGGCGGGCAGTTCCGTCATGGGGTCCAGCCTACGAGGCGTCCGCCCGGACGGCGCCGCCGCCGGCGCGGGGGTGCGCGGTGGGCGACGTGGTCAGAACTTGAGGCTGCCGATCATCCCCGCGATGTTCGTGGTCAGCTCGCTGATCGTGGGAGCGACCGTCGAGGAGGCGAGGTAGAAGCCGAGGAGCATGCACACGATGGCGTGACCGGCTTTCAATCCCGACTTCTTGATCAACAGGAAGACGATGATCGCCAGCAGCACCACCGCCGAAATCGAGAGTGCCACGGCGGCTCACCTCCAAAGATCCCAGGACACGGGGGGTTCGGACTATGGGGGCAGATAAATCCACACAGGGAGCAGCAGGTTCATACCCACTATGCGCTAGTGATCATAACTATCCGTACGTGCGCATCGATCGGCGCACGGCCGCACAAGGGGGCGCATGGCCAATATGGTCGTGGCATGACGACCGAGCCTGTCTCCTTCCCCCGACGGCACGCGCGGACCCAGCGGTTCACGCTCGGCGCGCCGCGCGCGTTCACCGTGGCGCCCGACGCGTCCCGCGTCGCGTTCCTGCGATCGAACTCCGGCACGGACCGGGCGCATTCCCTGTGGGTGCTCGATCTGGCGGACGGCCGGGAGCGGGTGGCCGCCGACCCGCGGGCCCTTCTCGGCGGTACCTCGGAGCACCTGTCGCAGCAGGAGCGGGCGCGCCGGGAGCGCAGCCGCGAGGGTGGTGCCGGGATCGTGGGCTATGCCACCGACACGGCCGTGGAGTTGGCGTCCTTCGCCTTGTCAGGGCGGCTTTTCACGGCGGAGCTGCGGGCCGGCACGGCACGTGAACTCCCGGTCCCCGGGCCCGTGATCGACCCCCGCCCGGCCCCCGACGGGCGGCATGTCGCCTACGTCGCCGGGGGCGCCCTGCGGGTGGTGGGCGCCGAGGGCGAGGGCGACCGGGCGCTCGCCGAGCCTGAGCCGGCGGAGGGCGAGGGCGAGGTCTCCTACGGGCTGGCCGAGTTCATCGCGGCCGAGGAGATGGACCGGTCGCGGGGGTTCTGGTGGGCTCCGGAGTCGGACCGGCTGCTGGTGGCGCGGGTGGACGACACGCCGGTACGGCGGTGGTGGATCTCCGATCCGGCGCACCCGGAGAGCGAGCCGCGGCGGGTCGCGTACCCGGCGGCGGGCACCGGCAACGCGGAGGTGCGGCTGTTCGTGCTCGGCCTGGACGGGACGCGCACGGAGGTCCTCTGGGACCGCGCCCGCTACCCGTATCTCGCCCGTGCGCACTGGTCAGCGGCGGGTGCGCCGCTGCTGCTGGTGCAGGCGCGGGACCAGCGCAGCCAGTTGTATCTGGCCGTGGACCCGGACTCGGGGGCGACCCGGATGGTGCACGCCGACGAAGATCCAACATGGCTGGATCTTTTCCCTGGGGTGCCCAGCTGGACCCCGTCCGGCCGGCTCGTGCGGATCGCCGACGAGGGCGGCGCGCGGCGCCTGGTGGTCGGCGAACGCCCGCTGACCGGGCCGCAGTTGCACATCCGGGCGGTCCTCGACGTGGCGGACGACGACGTACTGGTCTCGGCCTCGGCGGGCGAGGAGGCGGCCGCCGAGGAAACCGGCGAGGTGCACGTCTACCGGGTCAACGAGCTCGGCTGGGAGCGGGTCTCCCAGGAGCCCGGCGTGCACGCGGCGGTACGCGCCGGGAGCGTGACCGTACTGGTCTCCGCCACGCTCGACCGGCCGGGCGCCCGGGTCCGGGTGCTCCAGGACGGCAAGCAGACGGCGACCATCGCCTCCCATGCCGAAGATCCCGGTTTGTCCCCGCGTGTGACCCTCACTCAGGGGGGCGCACGCCGAATCCCGTGCGCCGTGCTTATGCCTACGGACTACCACGGTGACACTCCCCTGCCGGTCCTGATGGATCCCTACGGCGGCCCGCACGGCCCCCGCGTGGTCGCCGCGCACAACGCGCACCTGACCTCCCAGTGGTTCGCCGACCAGGGTTTCGCGGTGGTCGTCGCGGACGGCCGCGGCACTCCCGGCCGCTCCCCCGCCTGGGAGAAGGCGGTCCACCACGACTTCACGCTCAGCCTGGACGACCAGGTCGAGGCCCTGCGGGACCTCGCGCGGACCCACCCGCTCGACCTGTCCCGGGTGGCGATCCGCGGCTGGTCCTACGGCGGCTACCTGGCGGGCCTGGCCGTGCTGCGCCGTCCCGACGTCTTCCACGCGGGCATCGCGGGCGCCCCGGTCACCGACTGGCGGCTCTACGACACCCACTACACGGAGCGGTACCTGGGCGACCCGGCCGCGCATCCGGAGTCGTACGCCAGGAGTTCCCTGGTCACCGACGAAGGCCTGGCCGAGCCCGCCGAGCCGCACCGTCCGCTGATGATCGTGCACGGCCTGGCCGACGACAACGTGGTGGTCGCCCACACCCTGCGCCTGTCCTCCGCCCTGCTGGCCGCCGGCCGCCCGCACGAGGTGCTCCCGCTGTCCGGCGTCACCCACATGACCCCGCAGGAACAGGTCGCGGAGAACCTGCTGCTGCTCCAGGTGGACTTCCTGAAGCGTTCGCTGGGCCTCGCCTGAGCGCGGGCGCACGGCAACGGGCCGGGGCGACTTGGTGCGCCCCGGCCCGTTCACGGCACCCGCACGGCCGTACGCTGTTCAGCCTGACGCGTCCGTATATCGGTGCCGCTTCCATGAAGTTGCCTGCGTGTTAACGCAGTTGATGGTGCTTTGTACGGGCTACACGGTCACCAGGCCGTGCTCCGGCGGGGGTTCCTCGGGCGGCACCACCTGCCTCTCCTCGGCGAAATGGCAGGCCGAGTCGTGCGCCGCGGGCCCGCCGGCGGGCCGGAACCAGGCGGGCACCGCCAGCGCCGGCACCTCCGTCGCGCACCGCTCCCGCGCCTTCCAGCAGCGGGTGCGGAAGCGGCAGCCGGAGGGGATGTCGGCCGGGGACGGCACGTCGCCGGTGAGGATGATCCGCTCGCGGCGCTCCCGGGCCTCCGGGTCGGGCACGGGGACCGCCGAGAGCAGCGCCTGGGTGTAGGGGTGCGTGGGATGGTCGTAGATCTCGGTGTCGGTGCCGGTCTCCACGATCCGCCCCAGGTACATGACGGCGACCCGGTCCGAGATGTGCCGCACGATCGACAGGTCGTGCGCGATGAAGACGTAGGAGAGGTCGAACTCGGCCTGCAGCCGCTCCATCAGGTTGACCACCTGCGCCTGCACCGACACGTCCAGCGCGGAGACCGGCTCGTCGGCGACGATGATCTCGGGGCGCAGCGCCAGCCCCCGGGCGATGCCGATGCGCTGGCGCTGACCACCGGAGAACTGGTGCGGGTAGCGGTCGACGTGCTCGGGGTTGAGACCGACGACGTCCAGCAACTCCCGGACCCGGCGCCGCCGGTCGCCCTTCGGGGCGGTCTCGGGATGGATCTCGAACGGCTCCTGGACGATGTCGCCCACCGTCATCCGCGGGTTGAGGGAGGTGTACGGGTCCTGGAACACCATCTGGATGTTGCGCCGCACCGCCTTCAGTGCCCGGCCCGACAGCCGGGTGATGTCCTCGCCCCGGAACCTGACCGAACCGGCCGTCGGCCGCTCCAGGTTGCACAGCAGACGGGCCACCGTGGACTTGCCGCAGCCGGACTCCCCGACGATGCCGAGGGTCTCCCCCCGGCCCAGCTCGAAGTCGACGCCGTCGACCGCCCGGACCGCGCCGACCTGCTTCTTGAAGAGGATGCCCCGGGTCAGCGGATAGTGCTTGACCAGCCCGCTCACCTCCAGGATCGGCTCAGCCATGCAGGCACTCCCTCCAGAAGTGGCAGGCGCTCCCTCGCGTCCCGGCCGCGGCCCCGCCCTCGTCCACCGGGTACAGCGGCGGCACGTCCGTGCGGCACACGTCCCGGGCCATCGGGCAGCGCGGATGGAAGGCGCACCCGGGCGGGATGTGCGTGAGGCTGGGCGGCAGGCCCTTGATGGCGTACAGCTCCCGCCCCTTGAGGTCCAGGCGCGGGACGGAGTCCAGCAGGCCCCGCGTGTAGGGATGGGCGGGCGCCTTGTAGAGGTCGTGGACCGGCGCCGACTCCACGATCCGGCCCGCGTACATCACCGCGATCCGGTCGGCGACGTCGGCGACCACGCCCAGGTCGTGGGTGATCAGGACGAGCCCCATGCGGTACTCGCGCCGCAACTCCGCGAGCAGGTCCATCACCTGGGCCTGCACGGTCACGTCGAGTGCGGTGGTCGGCTCGTCGGCGATGATCAGCTCCGGCTCCAGCGCCAGCGCCATGGCGATCATGATGCGCTGGCGCATACCGCCGGAGAACTGGTGCGGGTAGTCGCGCACCCGCTGGGCGGCGGCCGGGATGCGCACCCGGTCCATCAGCTCCACGGCCCGCGCCCGCGCGTCCCCGCGGGACATCCCGCGGTGCACGACGAACATCTCGGCGAGCTGGTCGCCCACGGTGAGCACGGGGTTGAGGGCGGACAGCGCGTCCTGGAAGATCATCGCCATCCGCGCGCCCCGGATCCGGCGCCGCTCCTCCTCCTTCAGCCGCAGCAGGTCCCGGCCCTGGAAGAGGATCTCGCCCCCGGTGATCCGCCCCGGCGGGGTGTCGAGGATGCCCATGACGGCCTGCGCCGTCACGGACTTGCCCGAGCCGGACTCCCCGAGCACGGCGAGCGTCTCGCCGGCGTCCACCTGGTAGGAGACCCCGTTGACGGCGTGCGCGACGCCGTCCCGGGTCCGGAACTCCACGTGCAGGTCCCGCACTTCGAGCAGCACGGCGGCTCACCTCAGCTTCGGGTCGAGGGCGTCGCGCACCGCGTCGCCGAGCATGATGAACGCGAGCACGGTCACCGCCAGCGCGCCGGAGGGCCACAGCAGCGCGTGCGGGGCGTTGCGGACGTAGGGCGAGGCGGCGGAGATGTCGATGCCCCAGGACACGCTCGGCGGCTTCAGCCCGACTCCCAGGTACGACAGGGTCGCCTCGAGGGCGATGTACGTGCCGAGCGCGATGGTCGCCACCACGATCACCGGTGCCACCGCGTTGGGCGCGATGTGCCGCAGCAGGATGCGGGCGGGTGAGGCGCCCAGGGCGCGGGCGGCCTGGACGTAGTCCTGCTGCCGGGCGGTGATGACCGAGCCGCGCGCGATGCGGGAGATCTGCGGCCAGCCGAGCAGCACCATGAAGCCGATCACGGGCCAGACGGTGTTGCTGCTCACCACCGACAGCAGCACCAGGCCGCCGAGGACGACCGGGATCGCGAAGAAGACGTCGGTCGCCCGGGACAGGAACCCGTCCCAGGCCCCGCCGAAGAAGCCCGCGAGGCCGCCCAGCACCGACCCGAGGAGCGTGACACCGAGCGTGGCGCACATGCCGACCGTGACGGACGCCCGGGCGCCGTGGACGGTGCGGGTGTACACGTCGCAGCCCTGGCCGTCGAAGCCGAACGGATGGCCGGGCCGGGAGCCCTCCTGCGCCTTGGCCAGATCGCACTGGAGGGGGTTGCCGGGGGCGATCAGGGACGGCCACAGGGAGATGACGACCAGGAAGCAGATCACCAGCGCCGACACGACGAAGACCGGGTTGCGGCGCAGGTCGTGCCAGGCGTCGGACCACAGGCTGCGCGGCCTGCCCCGCCGTTCCGGCCCGCCCCGGCCCCGCGGGGGCCCCTCCAGGGTCGTCGCCTCGCCGGCCGCGAGGTCCATCGCGCCGCCCATGCCGGTCCCGGCGATGGCGCCCTCGGACGGGTGGGGCTGCTCAGGCATAGCGGATCCTCGGGTCGAGTACGGCGTAGAGCAGGTCGACGAGGAGGTTGGCGATCAGGAAGACCAGGACGAGGACCGTCACGAAGCCGACCACGGTCTGGGTGTTCTGGCGGAGGATGCCCTGGTAGAGCTGGTAGCCCACGCCGTGGATGTTGAAGATGCGCTCGGTGACGATCGCGCCGCCCATCAGCGCGCCGATGTCGGCGCCGATGAAGGTGACGACGGGGATGAGCGAGTTGCGCAGCAGGTGCCGGCCCACGACCCGGCGCCGTGGCAGGCCCTTGGCGATCGCCGTGCGGACGTAGTCCGACCGGCGGTTCTCCGCGAGGGAGGTGCGGGTCAGCCGGGTCACGTACGCCAGGGAGACGGAGGCGAGGACCAGGCCGGGCACGATCAGCTCGCCGAACGTCGCCTGCGGGGAGACCGACGGTTTGATCCAGCCCCACTGGACGCCGAGCAGGAGCTGGAGCAGCAGCCCGGTGACGAAGGTGGGGACGGAGATGACCACGAGGGTGAGGACGAGGACGCTGGTGTCGAGGGGCGTCCCGCGCCGCAGCCCGGTGAGGACGCCCAGGACGATGCCGATGACGATCTCGAAGAGGATCGCGACCACGGTCAGCCGGACGGTGACGGGGAACGAGGCCGCCATCAGCTCGGTCACCGGCTGGCCGTTGAAGGCCGTCCCGAAATCGCCGGTGAAGACGTTCCCCATGTAGGTCGCGTACTGCTGCCACAGCGGCCGGTCGAGGCCGAACTCCCGCCTCAGCTGGGCGGCTGTCGCCGGGTCGCACTGCCGCTCGCCGCACAGGCCCGCGACGGGGTCGCCCATCACGTTCACCATCACGAAGATGAGCAGCGTCGCCCCGACGAACACCGGGATCATCTGCAGCAGGCGCCTGATCACATAGCGTCCCACGGCCGCTCAGCCGACCTTGATCTCGTCGTAGACCGGGACGCTGAAGGGGTTGAGCGCCACGTTCGACAGTCGCTGCGAGTAGCCCGCGCTGCCGTTCTGGTACCAGAGCGGGATCGCCGCCATGTTGTCCCGGACCACACCCTCGGCCTGCTGGAAGAGCCGGACGGCCTTCGCCCGGTCGGTCTCGGCGTTGGCCCGGTCGACGAGGCGGTCGAAGTCCTTGTTCGACCACTGGCCGTCGTTGGAGGAGGCGCCCGTGTAGTACAGCGGCTGGAGGAAGTTCTGGATGAGCGGGTAGTCCATCTGCCAGCCGGCCCGGAACGGGCCCGCCATCTTGTGCCGGCCGATCTGGTTGCGGAAGTCGGCGAAGGTGCCGATCGGATTGCCCACGCAGGCCGTGTCGTTGCCGAGGGCGTTGTTGATGGAGTTGCACACGGCGTCCACCCACTGCTTGTGCGAGCCCGTGTCGGCGTTGTACGTGATCTTCACCTGGCCGCCGGGGATGCCGCCGCCCTCCCGGATCAGCTGCCTGGCCCGCGCGGGGTCGTAGTCGCAGGCGCTTCCGCACAGACCGGCCTTGTAGCCGCCGTCCGCTCCGAGCACCGGCGAGGTCCAGTCGGTGGCCGGGGTACGGGTGTTGCGGAAGAGGGTCTCGGTGATCTGCCTGCGGTTGATGGCCATGGACAGGCCCGTGCGCACCTTCCGCGCCCCGCCGGTGTCCCACCTCTTGTCGTAGTAGGGGAAGGCCAGCGTCTGGAGAATCCCGGCCGGGGTGTTGATGTAGCGGCCGTCCAGGTCGGTCCTGACGTTCTTGAGCTGGGTGGCGGGCACGTCGTCGACGAGGTCGAGATTGCCGGCCAGCACGTCGGTGTACGCGGTGTTGCTGTCGGTGTAGACCATGAGGGTCACACCGTCGTTGCGGGCCTTGTCTTCGCCGGGGTAGGCGTCCCACTTGCGCAGGGCCATCGCGGAGCCCTTGGTGTACGACTCGATCCGGTACGGCCCGTTGCCGACCGGCTTGCTCAGCCAGGCCGCGTGGTCGGTGAAGAACGCCCTGGGGAGCGGGGCGAAGGCCGGGTAGCCGAGGGTGTCCGGGAAGGTGGAGAACTTCTGGCCCAGCCGGACGGTGAAGGTCCTCGGGCCGGTGACCTTCAGCCCGGAGAGGGTGTCGGCGCGCTGCGCGCCGCGGTCGGGGTGGACCTTGCCGTAGCCCTCGATGTAGCCGAAGAAGTACGCGTTCTTCTGGTTGTTCCGCAGGCTCGCGCCGTAGTTCCAGGCGTCGACGAAGGAGCGGGCGGTGACCGGCTCGCCGTTGCTGAACTTCCAGCCGTCCTTGACGGTGATGGTGAAGTTCCGCGAGTCGCGGGTCTCGATCCTCTCGGCGAGCATGTTCTCGGCCTTGCCGGTCCTCGGGTCGTACCGCTTCAGCCCGCGGAAGATCATGTCGAGGACCTTGCCGCCCTGCACCTCGTTGGTGTTGGCGGGCTCCAGCGGGTTCTGCGGGTCGCCCCAGGACGAGGTGAGCACTCCGGCGCCGCCGCCGACACCGACACCGGTCCCGCAGGCGGCGGGCGCGAGCACCGCGGCCACCGCGCACGCGGTCCATCGGGCGTGCCGGGCTCCGCGCATGGGGTGCCTCCTCGAGAGTGCGCTGTGCCGCCTGCGCCGGGGCGCGGAGAGGTCCCGCACATATCAGCACATGAACGTCACATCGCCCCCGCGCCTCGCGGGTCGGCGCCGGACACCAGCCGGATGGACTACCCGGCAGGAGCGCGGCCGTTCGGCCTGCCGAGGCCCGCGTGAAAGCCCGGAAAACGCCGGTTCCCGGCACCTGGATCAGGTGCCGGGAACCGGGGTGGTCACCGCGAGGAGGCGCGGGTCAGGCCGCGTGGACGACGTCCTTCTCCTCGGCGAAGTGGCAGGCCGACTCGTGGGCCGCCGGGGTGTCCTCGCCCTTGAAACGCTCGGGGATCGCGAGCAGCGGGACCTCCTCGGCGCACTTGTCCTGGGCTTTCCAGCAGCGGGTGCGGAAGCGGCAGCCCGAGGGCGGGTTGGCCGGGGAGGGCACGTCGCCGGTGAGGATGATCCGCTCGCGGTGCTCGCGGGCCTCCGGGTCCGGGACCGGGACCGCCGACAGCAGCGCCTGGGTGTAGGGGTGCGTCGGGTGGTCGTAGATCTGCTCGTCGGTGCCGATCTCGGCCATCTTGCCGAGGTACATCACGCCCACGCGGTCGGAGATGTGCCGGACGATGGACAGGTCGTGCGCGATGAAGATGTAGGACAGGTTGAACTCGTCCTGCAGTCGCTCCATCAGGTTGATGACCTGCGCCTGGACCGACACGTCCAGCGCGGACACCGGCTCGTCGCAGATGATGACCTCGGGGTTGAGCGCGAGGCCGCGGGCGATGCCGATGCGCTGCCGCTGACCGCCGGAGAACTGGTGCGGGTAGCGGTTGATGTACTCCGGGTTGAGACCGACGACGTCCAGCAGCTCCTGCACCTTGCGGCGCCGGTCGCCCTTGGGGGCCACCTCGGGGTGGATGTCGAAGGGCTCGCCGATGATGTCGCCCACCGTCATCCGCGGGTTGAGCGAGGTGTACGGGTCCTGGAAGACCATCTGGATGTTGCGGCGCACGGCCTTCAGGGCGCGTCCGGACAGCGTGGTGATGTCCTGGCCCTTGTAGAAGATCTCGCCGGCGGTCGCCCGCTCCAGGTTCATCAGGAGCTTGGCCACCGTCGACTTGCCGCAGCCGGACTCTCCCACGATGCCCAGGGTCTCGCCCTGGTACAGGTCGAAGGAGATGCCGTCGACGGCCTTGACCGCGCCGATGTGCTTCTTGAACAGGATGCCCTGGGTCAGCGGGAAGTGCTTGACCAGGTTGCGCACCTGCAGGATGGGCTCGCCGCGCTCCACGGGGGCCTCGATGGCGGCGACCGCCTCCGCCTCGGAGTGCGCGTCGACGACGTCCACGTCGGAGACGTTCGGCGTGGCGTCGGCCGGCACGTCCTTCTTGCTCAGCTCAGCCATGGAGCGTCTCCTTCCGGAAGTGGCACGCCGAGGCACGGCCCACCAGCTCGGTGCCGTCCTGCTCCGTGACCGGCAGCAGAGCCGGGACCTCCGTGCGGCAGATGTCCTGGGCCATCGGACAGCGGGGGTTGAAGGCGCAACCCGTCGGGATGCGCAGCAGGTTGGGCGGCAGACCCTTGATCGCGTACAACTCCTGGCCCTTCTGGTCCAGGCGCGGGATCGAGTCCAGCAGACCCCGCGTGTACGGGTGCGCCGGGCGCTTGTACAGCTCGTGGACCGGGGCACGCTCCACGATCCGGCCGGCGTACATCACCGCGATCTTGTCCGCGACGTCGGCGACGACTCCCAGGTCGTGGGTGATGAGGATCAGGCCCATGTTGAACTCGCGCTGGAGCTCCGCGAGCAGGTCCATCACCTGGGCCTGGACCGTCACGTCGAGCGCGGTGGTGGGCTCGTCGGCGATGATCAGGTCCGGTTCCAGGGCGAGCGCCATCGCGATCATGATGCGCTGGCGCATACCGCCCGAGAACTGGTGCGGGTAGTCGTTGACGCGGGCCGCGGCCGCCGGGATCTTCACCCGGTCCATGAGCTCGATGGCCCTGGCCTTGGCCTCCTTCTTGGACAGGCCCTGGTGGACCCGGAACATCTCGCCGAGCTGGTAGCCCACGGTCAGCACCGGGTTCAGCGAGCTGAGCGCGTCCTGGAAGATCATGGCGATCCGGCGGCCGCGGATCTTGCGGCGCTCCTCGGGGGACATGGTGAGCATGTCCTGGCCGCGGAAGAGGATCTGGCCCTGGGGGATCTTCGCCGGCGGCATGTCGAGGATGCCCATGACGGCCTGCGCGGTGACGGACTTGCCGGAGCCGGACTCGCCGAGCACGGCGAGCGTCTCCCCCGCGTTCACGCTGTAGTTGACACCGTTGACGGCCCGGACGATCCCGTCACGGGTGTGGAACTCGACGTGCAGGTCGCGGACTTCGAGCAGTGGCCCGCCGTCCGCCCCGGCGTCGCGGGGCGACGGCACAGGAGCGACTTCTTCGATGGTGGTCACGTACGCCTCCCTCAGCGCGTTTTCGGGTCGAGGGCGTTGCGTACGGCCTCACCGAGCATGATGAACGCCAGCACCGTGATGCTGAGCATGATCGACGGGTAGAGCATGATGTACTGCGCGACCCGGATCGAGTTGCCGCCGTCGGAGATGTCGTTGCCCCACGACACGCCGTTCAGGCCGAGACCGAGGAACGACAGCGTCGCCTCGGCGCCGATGTAGACGCCGAGCGAGATGGTGGCGACGACGATCACCGGGGCCACCGCGTTGGGCAGCACGTGGCGGAAGAGGATGCGGTTCGTGCCCGCGCCCAGTGCCTTGGCGGCCTGCACGTAGTCCGTCGACTTCACGGTGATGACCGAGCCGCGCATCACGCGGGCCGTCTGCGTCCAGCCCAGGAAGGCCAGGGCGCCGATCACGACCGGAATCGAGCGCTCGGTGAAGGAGTTCAGCATCACCATCGTGCCGAGCAGGAACGGGATGCCGAAGAACATGTCCGTCACACGCGACAGGATGGCGTCGAGCCAGCCGCCGAAGTAGCCGGCGAGCATGCCGATCAGACCGCCGAGGATCGTCACCACCAGGGTGGTGCCGGCGCCGACGAGCAGCGAGGCGCGGGTGCCGTAGATGGCGCGGGCGAACACGCTGCGGCCCTGGGCGTCGTAGCCCAGCCAGTCGGCCGCGAAGACGTTGCCGTAGTGCGGGTGCTGCAGGTAGTGGGCGGCCAGGTCCTTGTTGTTCGGATCGGCGCTGGTGAACAGACTGGGCCAGGCGGCCATCACCAGCAGCAGCAGGATCAGCACCGCGGAGACGACGAACACCCAGTTGCTGCGCAGGTCCCGCCAGGCGTCGCCCCACAGGCTGCGGGTCTTCTCCGGCTTGGGCTCGGGCAGCTTGGCGCCCGCGGCGGCACTCGGGACCGCCGTCGCGGCCTCGTCGGCGGAAGTGGTCAGCTCAGGCATAACGGATCCTCGGGTCCAGGACCGCGTAGAGCAGGTCGACGATCAGGCTGGTGACGAGGTAGACGAGGACGAGGATGGTGACCAGGCCGACCAGCGTGGTGCCCTCGCGACGCACGATCGAATCGGCGATCGTGCCGCCGACGCCGTGGATGTTGAAGATGCTCTCGGTCACGATCGCGCCGCCCATCAGGGCGCCGAGGTCGGTGCCCAGGAAAGTGACGACGGGGATGAGCGAGTTGCGCATCAGGTGCACGCCGACCACGCGGCGGCGCGGCAGGCCCTTGGCGATGGCCGTGCGCATGTAGTCGGCCCGCAGGTTCTCCGCGACGGAGGTGCGGGTCAGCCGGGCCACGTAGGCCAGCGAGGCGCTGGCCAGCACGATGGCCGGCAGCATCAGCTGGCTGATCTGGGTGTCGTCGTTCACCGAGGGTTCCAGCAGGTCGAGCTGGAAGGCGAACACCGTCTGCAGGATGTAGCCGAGCACGAAGACCGGCACCGAGATCAGCAGGAGCGTCACGAAGAGGATGACGGTGTCGACGGCCTTGCCCGCGCGCATGCCCGAGAGGACACCGAGCACGATGCCGAGGACGGCCTCGATGACGAAGGCCAGGCCGGCCAGGCGCAGCGTCACCGGGAAGGCCTCACCGAGGATGTCGGTGACCGGGCGGCCGCTGGCGACCTGCGTCCCGAAGTCGAAGTGCAGAACGATGTTCTGCATGTAGTCCCAGTACTGGACCAGGACGGGCTTGTCGAGGCCGTACTGGTGCCGCAGCGAGGCCAGAACGGCCGGGCTGGTGCCCTTGTCACCGAAGAGCCCTCGCACGGGATCGCCGGGCAGGGCGTAGACCATCAAGAAAATCAGCAGGGTGGTCCCGATGAAGACCGGGATCATCTGGAGCAGTCGTCGTGCGACATAGCGCCCCATGGTGCCTCCATGTCAGTCACAGCAAGGGCCCCCTTCGCCGCGTACGAACGACTCCCCCGAGTCGGTTTTTCGTACGTACACCGGCGAAAAGGGCCCCCCGGCCTGTCCGGCCGACGCCGTGCCGCACCCGGGAACCGGGGCGGCACGGCGTTCGCTGATCGTCAGCGGTTACTTCTTGACCTGAACGCCGGTCAGGATCGGGTCGCCGTCCTGGGCGTACTTCACGCCGGTGACCTTCTCCGAGAAGCCCGCGTTGACCTTGTAGTACCAGAGCGGGATGCTCGGCATGTAGTTCGGGAGCTTCTTCTCGATCTCCTGGTACAGCTTCTCCGACTCGTCCAGCGACTTGGCGGCGTCGGCCTTGGCGATCAGGCCGTCGATCTCCTTGCTGGAGAAGCCGCCCTGGTTGCCGTCGGACTTGCTGCCGTACAGGTCACGGATGAAGTTGGCGTTGAACGGGTAGTCGAGCACCCAGCCGGAGCGGTAGAGCGACTTGACTTCCTTGTTGTCGCGGGCGTTGAGGTCCGCCTGGAAGTCGGCCTTGGAGTCGCCCGTGCACTGCACGCCGGTGGCCTTGGTGATGGAGCCGCAGACGGCCTCCACCCACTCCTTGTGACCGCCGTCGGCGTTGTACTGGATGGAGATCTTGTTGCCCGGGACGCCGCCGCCGGCCTTGATGAGCTCCTTGGCCTTGGCCGGGTCGTACTTGGTGATGTCGCCGGCGGCGTTCGGCTGGTAGCCGAGAACGCCCTTGGCGACCCAGCCGGTGGCGGGCTCACGGGTGCCCTGCAGCACGGTCTTGGTGATGGTGTCCCGGTCGATTCCCATCGACAGGCCCTGCAGGACCTTGGGGTCGATGCCCTTCCACTGCTTGGTGTAGAAGGCCACGGCGATGGTCTGGATGCCCGAGTACGCCTGGTCCACCGCACGGTCGCCCAGGTCGGCCTTGTAGACGGGCAGGTCGCGCGGGGCGATCTGGCGCATCACGTCCAGGTTGCCGGACTTCAGGTCCTGGTAGGCGGTCTCCAGCTTGGAGTAGTTCTTGAAGAGAACGCCGCCGTTCTTGGCCTTGTTCGGACCCTGGTAGCCGTCGTAGCGGGTGACCTCGATCTGCTTCTTGTGCTGCCAGCTGACGAACTTGTAGGGGCCGTTGCCGATCGGGTGCTCGCCCGCGGCCTTCGGGTCCTTGTAGAAGGACTCGGGCAGCGGCGAGAAGACCTCGTAGCCCAGCTTGTAGACGAAGTAGGGCAGGGACTTGCTGAGCGTGATGGTGAAGGTGTTGTCGTCGACGACCTTGAGGCCGGACATCTCGGTGGCCTTCGGCTTGCCCTTGGCGGGAGCGACCTCGTCGTAGCCCTGGATGTCCGCGAACCAGAAGCTGTTGGTCTGCTTGTTCGCCGGGTTCGCGGCCCAGTTCCAGGCCTTGACGTAGGACTCGGCGGTCACCGGGGTGCCGTCGTGGAACTTCCAGCCCGGCTTCAGCTTGACCGTGAAGGTCTTGCTGTCCTGGGTGTCCACCGACTGGGCGTTCATCATGACGATCTTGCCGCTGGCGTCGTAGTCCACCAGGCCGGTGAACAGGGCACGCGTGACGATGCTGCCGTTGGACTCCATGGTGTTCGCCGGCTGCAGCGGGTTCTGCGGCTCGCCGACCTCGATCGAGAACTTGCCGTTCGGGTCGACCGCAGCCTTCCCCTCGCTGCCCTTGTCGCTGCCACCACCACAGGCGGTCGCTCCCAGCGCCACAACCGCGGCTATCGCCACCCACTTGGCACTCTTGGCACCGCGCATGGGTTCCTCCTCATGAGTCCTTTAGTTCACCGCAAGACTGGGCACACGACATTCCACCGACACGAGGTCCGGAGAAGGTCAGGTGCCCTGCACGCTCGCCGTCGCCCACTGCAAAGTGGTGATGCGCTCATCCGAGCTCTACGCGCCTAACTATCTGCTATCGACCATTCGGCCGACCACACCCATTAGGTCTCGGTTCGATCACACCTGACGCCTACTTCTTCCGAAAAACGGACAAAGGGTTTGGCGAAAGATCCCTGCGAAACGGACTTGTTACACATCTGCCGGTTCCGAGTGTCCGCATAGCGGACGACTGGCAGGAAAAAACCTGTTGCGGTTTACGGTTGTCCCATGTGGGGTTCCCTCGGCATGCCCACGCTCCGACGCGCACCGTGCACCTGCCGTCCCGCCCCCGTCAACGGCCTCCCGGACAAAGGCTGTTGAATCCAGCCTCCGGTTGATGTGTTCTGGGTGCATGTGCCGAGCAGGGTAGTGCGAACCAGCCGCTCCGGATCGATTCCGCGCCAAGGTGAAGGGTTTTCCCTACCCTCGCTTTTTCGTCACGCAGCGCGACATCACGCGGAACGTGAGGGCCGGGCACCCCGCCCCCGCGGGGTGCCCGGCCCTGTCGCTTGTGCGAAGCCGGCGCGTCAGCCGTGCTTGGCGCGGCTCGCGGCGCGGGCGCGCTCGCGGGCGTCCAGGTTCACCTTGCGGATGCGGACCGCCTCCGGGGTCACCTCGACGCACTCGTCGTCCCGGCAGAACTCCAGCGACTGCTCCAGGGAGAGCTTGCGCGGCGGCACGATCGACTCGGCCACGTCGGCCGTCGACGACCGCATGTTGGTGAGCTTCTTCTCCTTGGTGATGTTGACGTCCATGTCGTCGGAGCGGGAGTTCTCACCGACGATCATGCCCTCGTACACCTCGGTGCCCGGCTCGACGAAGAGCACGCCGCGCTCCTGGAGGTTGGTCATCGCGAACGCGGTGACCGCACCCGCGCGGTCGGCGACCAGCGAGCCGTTGTTGCGGGTCTGCAGCGTGCCGAACCACGGCTCGAAGCCCTCGTGGATGGAGTGCCCGATGCCGGTGCCGCGGGTCTGGGTCAGGAACTCGGTGCGGAAGCCGATCAGACCACGGGAGGGGACCACGAACTCCATGCGGACCCAGCCGGAGCCGTGGTTCGACATGTTGTCCATACGGCCCTTGCGCACACCCATCAGCTGGGTCACGGCGCCCATGTGCTCCTCGGGCACGTCGATCGTCATGCGCTCGACCGGCTCGTAGACCTTGCCGTCGACGTCCTTGGTGACGACCTGCGGCTTGCCGACGGTCAGCTCGTAGCCCTCGCGGCGCATGGTCTCGACGAGGATGGCCAGCGCCAGCTCGCCGCGGCCCTGGACCTCCCAGGCGTCCGGGCGCTCGGTCTCGAGGACGCGCAGCGAGACGTTGCCGATCAGCTCGCGGTCCAGGCGGTCCTTCACCTGGCGGGCGGTGACCTTGCGGTCCTTGACGGCCGCCTTCGCGTCGGCGCCCTTGCCGGTGCCGCCGCGGCCGACCAGCGGCGAGGTGTTGGTGCCGATGGTCATGGAGATCGCGGGCTCGTCGACCGTGATCAGAGGCAGCGCGACCGGGTTCTCCGGGTCGGCGAGGGTCTCGCCGATCATGATGTCGGGGATGCCGGCGACGGCGCAGATGTCACCGGGGCCGGCCTTCTCGGCCGGCTTGCGGGTGAGCGCCTCGGTCATCATCAGCTCGCTGATGCGGACATTGCTGATCGAGCCGTCGCGCCTGATCCACGCGACCGTCTGGCCCTTGCGCAGCTCGCCGTGCTCGACGCGGAGCAGCGCGATACGGCCGAGGAAGTTGTCGGCGTCCAGGTTGGTGACGTGGGCCTGGAGCGGGGCCTCCTCCTCGTAGGTCGGGGCCGGGATGTGCTCCAGGATGGTGGAGAAGAACGGCTCCAGGCTGGTGGAGTCGGACGGGACGGTGCCGTTGTCCGGCTTGGTCAGCGAGGCGATGCCGTCACGGCCGCAGGCGTAGACGATCGGGAACTCGATCTGCTCCTCGTCGGCGTCCAGGTCGAGGAAGAGGTCGTAGGTCTCGTTGACGACCTCGTCGATCCGGGAGTCCGGGCGGTCCGTCTTGTTGATGCAGAGGATGACGGGCAGGCGCTGCTGGAGCGCCTTGCGCAGCACGAAGCGGGTCTGCGGCAGCGGGCCCTCGGAGGCGTCCACGAGCAGGACGACACCGTCGACCATCGACAGACCGCGCTCGACCTCGCCGCCGAAGTCGGCGTGGCCGGGGGTGTCGATGATGTTGATCGTGATGGGATCCCCGCCGTCCTTGGGGTGATACTTCACCGCCGTGTTCTTGGCGAGGATCGTGATGCCCTTCTCACGCTCCAGGTCGTTCGAGTCCATCATGCGGTCGTCGACCGAGTCGAGCTGGTGGGCGGCGAAGGCACCGGCCTGCTTCAGCATGCCGTCGACGATGGTCGTCTTGCCGTGGTCGACGTGGGCGACGATGGCGACGTTACGGATGTCGTGACGCGTAGCAGTCACAGCCATATTGCGGCGTACTCCCGGAGTGTGAGGAAGGCCTGCGCGTACATCGGTGTTACGCGGACCCTGCCGGGCTGAACATGCCACGGCCTCACCCCATGGTACGGGCCCCGGCCGGAGGCGGCCCTCGCGGCCCGTGCCGGGGGGCCCGGCCGGGGCCCTCGGGGGTCCCCCGGCGTGCGCCGCACACCCCCGGCGCGGGGGCCGGCGCCTCAGTTCTTGGCCGGTGGTCCGGCCTTCGGGACGGCACCCTTCTTCAGGAAGCCCATGTCCTCGTAGACCGGGGTCCGGAAGCCGAAGGCGCCGATGTTGGCGAGGTTCCCGCGGACGGCGACGAGCTGGGGGCGCTGGTAGAGGGGGATGGAGCCGGCCGCCGCCCAGATGCGGGCGTCGGCCCTGCGGACCAGGGCGCGCATCTCGTCCTCGTCCAGGGTGGCGACGGCCTGGTCGAAGAGCTGGTCGACCTGGTCGGTGCCGACGCGGGTGTAGTTCTGCTGGACGTTCAGGGAGCCGTCGGCGGCCGGCACCGGCTTGGCGTAGATCGGGCGGGCGTCGGTCGCCGGGAAGGCGGACGCGGGCCACGAGTACAGCGCCAGGTCGTACTGGCCGGCGGCGATGTGGTCCTTGAAGTAGCTCTCGTCCGGGACCTTGGTGATCTCGGTGCCGATGCCGACCTTGTCGAGCATGGCGGAGATCCGGTCGGCGACCTTGCGCAGGGTGCCGGAGCCCGGCCCGGAGGGGAGCACGAAGCGGAGCGTGAGCGGCTTGCCGTTCTTGGCCAGCGGCCCGGGGGCGGGGCTCGCCGGGGCGGCGGTGCCACGAGGAACGGCGGTGCCACGGGGGGCGTAGGCGCCGGGCGCTCCGCCCCTCTTCAGGTGCTCCTGGGCGTACTGCCGGCCGTCCTGCGCGAGCTGCCGGGCGCCGCCGCCCTCCCCCGCGTGTCCGTCCTCGCTCTCCAGGGGGCCCTGCCGGTCCCGGGCGGGCGCCTCACGGTCCTTGTGGTCGCCGTCCCTGTTCCTGTCGGCCGGGTCGCCCGCCTTGTGGTCCTCGACGTTGTCGTTCCGGCCGACGATGTACGTGCCGTCGTCGCCGCCCTGGGACCGTTCCCCGGCGGGCCGGCCCGTGGCTCCGGCCGCCTTCTCGCCCTTCTTCTCCTTCTTCACCGGGCCGGGCACCCAGCCGGCGTCCGCGAGCAGCGCCCGCGCCTGGGCGGTGTCCTGCCCGCCGAGCGCGTCGCTGTTGTCGGCGTAGGCGTCCTGGCCGGCCAGGGCGAGGTGACTGCCGACCGGGACGGCGGGCAGGCCCAGCGGTTTCAGGACCAGCCCGGCGAGCTGCCCGCGGTCGAGGGCCCGCGCCACCGCGTGCCGCACCCGCTCGTCCGCGAGGGGGCCGTCGGCGCCGTTCAGGGCGAGCTGGGTGTAGGCGGGCTCCAGCGACTTGCGCAGCCGCACCTCGTGCAGCGCCTGGACGGCGGTACGGCCGCCGACCGGGCCCGGCAGGGGGGACCCGCCCCGGGCCCTTGCGGCGGTGGCGATGCCGGCGGCGTCGCCGGGGTCGACGTCGGCGACGTCCACCGTGCCGGCGGCGAGCGCGGACACGCGCTGGTCGCGGGGCACGGCGTGCAGCACGATCCCGGACAGCTTGGCCGGGCGGCCCCACCAGCGCGGGTTGCGGGCGAGGACGACGTCCTTGTTCTTGGTGTCGATCCGCTGGACGGTGAACGGGCCGGCGGTGACCGTGAGCTTCGTTCGCGCCCCGTCGTTGAAGGTGTCCGGGGTGCCGGTGACGTCCTTCGGGTACAGCGGCGAGAACAGCGACCTCCAGTCGGCGTAGGGCCGGCTGAAGGTGACCTTGACCTCCAGGTCGCCGGCGCCGCGCTCGACCTTCTCGATGCGGTCGTACCCGGCGTTGCGGGCGGTCCAGTAGGCGGTGTCCTTGCCGGACAGGGCGCGCCACTGGGCGGCGAAGTCCGCGGCGCCGATCTCCCGGCCGTCGCTCCAGACCGCCTGCTGGTTGAGCCGGTAGACGACGACCTGCTTGGGCTCGGTCTCCACGATCCGGGCGGTCTCCAGATACGCGGGGTCGAGCTGCGGCCGCCCGTTCGCGTCGAGGCGGAACATGGTGGGCAGGACGGCCTGGGCCACCCGGGTGGTGCCCGCGTCGGCGTCCGCCTGGAAGGTGTTCAGCGTCTGCGGCACCGCGTCCACGGCCCAGCGCAGGGTTCCTCCGTCGGCGACCAGGTTCCGGGCGGCGGACCCGATGTCCTGTCCGGCCAGCGGCTTGCTGGGCTTGTCGTCGGAGCCACAGCCGGCGAGGAGGGGCACCGCGAGGGCCCCAGCGGTCAGGAAGGCGAGCGCGCGCGTGAGAGCGCGGGGTCCGACACCGTCGTGGGACATCTGTGCTACCTCCGAGGAGAGCCGCTCCCGCCGGTGGTCACGGGTGGGTTCTGATCACGTTTGGCGGTATTTTGGTGCTGATCAGATCTATGGCCCCACTGAAGAGGAAAGGGTTCGCCCGCCGAGGGCGACACGGCGACGGGAGGCCGCAAGCTCACCCGTGCGGAGGAATCACGCCCCCGGCGCACGCAGAGCGCGTGCGGGCGCGCGCGAGGGGTGTGCAATCCGCCAATCGCTGCACATGCCTTCCCACCGAGCGGTGTGACGCGCAACACTCGCAGGCGCATGAACGTTGCCGCTTGGGCCCCGACGGCCCGTGGAAGTGAGGTCACGTCATGTCCGTGCACGACGACCTGACGTCGGTCCAGCGCACCCTCGACGAGCTGCTGCGGTCGGTGGGACGACTGGAACAGCAGCTGGGCGGCGGTCTGGAGATGCGCCGCGTGCGCGCCGACGCCGACCACCTGCGCGAGAGCGTCGCCCTGCTGCGCGAGGTCTCCGAAGGCCCCGCCACGGCGAAGCGGCCCGCGCTCGTCACCATCTCCGACGCGCCCTACGACATCTCCCTGTGGACGGACACGGACGACGAGGGACTCGGCGCCCGCGACCGCCACGCCCCCTGACCCGACCGGAGTCCTCGACTTGGCCACTGGTACGGAACCCCCCGACACCGACCCCCATCCGCACCTCGGCGGCGTCCGGTCCCCGGCGCGCGCCGCGATCGACGCCCCGCACCTGAGGACCGACCGGTGGTGGCTGGCACCCGCCGCCACCGCGGCCGGCCTGCTCGCGTTCATCGTGTACTCGACCTGGCGGGCCTTCGCCGACGCGGACTACTACGCGGCGCCGTACGTCTCGCCGTTCTACTCGCCGTGCCTGGCGAGCAACTGCGCCACCATGCACGCGGGACCCAACGCGGATCTCTTCGGCAGCTGGTGGGCGCTCTCCCCGGCGATCATCATTCTGATCTTCCCGCTGGGCTTCCGCCTGACCTGCTACTACTACCGCAAGGCCTACTACCGGGGCTTCTGGGCGTCCCCGCCGGCCTGCGCGGTCGCCGAGCCGCACCGGACGTACACGGGCGAGACGCGCTTCCCGCTGATCCTGCAGAACGTCCACCGGTACTTCTTCTACGCGGCGATCCTGGTCGCCGGCGTGCTGACCTACGACACCGTGCTGTCCTTCCGCGACGAGCACTACGCGTGGGGCCACATGGGCCTCGGCACGGTGGTCTTCCTGGTCAACATCGTGCTGATCTGGTTGTACACCCTCTCCTGTCACTCCTGCCGGCACATCGTGGGCGGCAAGCTCAAGCACTTCTCCCGGCACCCGGTGCGCTACCGGATGTGGCGGTTCGTCGGCCGGCTCAACGCCCGTCACATGCAGCTCGCCTGGGCGTCGCTGCTGAGCGTGGCGGTCGCCGACTTCTACGTGTATCTGCTCGCGTCCGGCGTCTTCGACGATCCGCGCTTCTTCTGACGAGTTTCGGTGAGTGAGGCCTTCTGATGTCCGTGGTGGATCGGCAGGAGTGGGACGTCGTCGTGGTCGGCGCGGGCGGCGCCGGACTGCGCGCCGCGATCGAGGCGCGCGAGCGCGGGGCGCGGACGGCGGTGATCTGCAAGTCGCTGTTCGGCAAGGCGCACACGGTGATGGCCGAGGGCGGCATCGCGGCGGCGATGGCCAACGTCAACGAGCACGACAACTGGCAGGTCCACTTCCGCGACACCCTGCGCGGCGGGAAGTTCCTCAACCAGTGGCGGATGGCCGAGCTGCACGCCCGGGAGGCGCCCGAGCGGGTGTGGGAGCTGGAGACCTGGGGCGCGCTGTTCGACCGGACCAAGGACGGGCGGATCTCGCAGCGCAACTTCGGCGGCCACGAGTACCCGCGTCTGGCGCACGTCGGCGACCGTACGGGCCTGGAGCTGATCCGCACCCTCCAGCAGAAGATCGTCGCGCTCCAGCAGCAGGACCACCGGGAGACCGGGGACCACGAGTCCCGGCTGCGGGTCTTCCAGGAGTGCACGGTCACCCGGGTCCTCAAGGACGAGACGGGCCGGGTGTCCGGGGTCTTCGCCTACGAGCGGGAGACCGGCCGTTTCTTCGTCCTCCAGGCCCCTGCCGTGGTGATCGCCACCGGCGGCATCGGCAAGTCGTTCAAGGTGACGTCGAACTCGTGGGAGTACACCGGCGACGGCCACGCGCTCGCCCTGCTCGCCGGGGCGCCGCTGCTGAACATGGAGTTCGTGCAGTTCCATCCCACCGGCATGGTCTGGCCGCCGTCGGTGAAGGGCATCCTCGTCACCGAGTCGGTGCGCGGCGACGGCGGGGTGCTGCGCAACTCCGAGGACAAGCGGTTCATGTTCGACTACGTCCCCGACGTCTTCAAGGAGAAGTACGCCGAGTCGGAGGAGGAGGCGGACCGCTGGTACGACGACCCGGACCACAACCGCCGTCCCCCCGAGCTGCTCCCCCGCGACGAGGTGGCCCGCGCGATCAACTCCGAGGTGAAGGCTGGCCGGGGCTCCCCGCACGGCGGGGTCTTCCTGGACGTCTCGACGCGGATGCCCGCCGAGGTCGTCCGGCGCCGGCTGCCGTCGATGTACCACCAGTTCAAGGAGCTCGCGGACGTCGACATCACGGCGGAGGCGATGGAGGTCGGGCCGACCTGCCACTACGTGATGGGCGGCATCGCGGTGGACTCGGACACGGCCGCCGCGCGCGGGGTGCCGGGGCTGTACGCGGCCGGTGAGGCGGCCGGCGGTATGCACGGCTCGAACCGGCTCGGCGGCAACTCGCTGTCCGACCTGCTGGTGTTCGGGCGCCGGGCCGGCCGGCACGCGGCGGAGCACGCGGCCCGGGTCGCGGCGGACCGCCCGCCCGTCGACGACACCCAGGTCGACGCGGCGGCCGCGGAGGCGCTGCGGCCGTTCTCGGCGGAGAGCGAGGAACCTGTCGGCGGGCCGCCGGAGAACCCGTACACCCTGCACCAGGAGCTCCAGCAGACCATGAACGACCTGGTCGGCATCATCCGCCGGGAGGAGGAGATGGAGCAGGCGCTGCGGAAGCTGGCGGAGCTGCGGACGCGGGCCCGGCGGGCCGGGGTGGAGGGCCACCGCCAGTTCAACCCGGGCTGGCACCTCGCCCTGGACCTGCGGAACATGCTGCTCGTCAGCGAGTGCGTGGCGCGGGCCGCGCTGGAACGCACGGAGTCGCGCGGCGGGCACACCCGCGAGGACTTCCCGGCCATGGACCGCGCCTGGCGCCGCATCAACCTGCTGTGCCGGCTCGCCGACCCCACGGGCGGCCTGGCGGCCACCGACCCGGTACGCGGCCAGATCACCCTGCACCGGGAGACCACCGAACCCGTCCGCCCCGACCTGCTCGCCCTCTTCGAGAAGGAGGAGCTGGTCAAGTACCTCGCCGAAGAGGAGCTCTACGAGTGAGCAGCTACGAGGCCCGCTTCAAGGTGTGGCGGGGCGACGCGCAGGGCGGCGGCCTGGCGGACTTCACGGTCGAGGTCAACGACGGCGAGGTGGTGCTGGACATCGTCCACCGGCTCCAGGCCACTCAGGCGCCGGACCTGGCCGTGCGCTGGAACTGCAAGGCGGGCAAGTGCGGTTCGTGCTCCGCCGAGATCAACGGACGGCCCCGGCTGCTGTGCATGACCCGCATGTCGGTGTTCGACCGCGACGAGACCGTCACCGTCACGCCCCTGCGCGCCTTCCCGGTGATCCGCGACCTGGTGACCGACGTCGGCTTCAACTACGCCAAGGCGCGTCAGGTCCCGGCCTTCGTGCCGCCCGAGGGCCTGGGACCGGGCGAGTACCGCATGTTCCAGGAGGACGTGGACCGGTCGCAGGAGTTCCGCAAGTGCATCGAGTGCTTCCTGTGCCAGGACGTCTGCCATGTGGTCCGCGACCACGAGGAGAACAAGACGGCGTTCGCCGGCCCGCGCTTCCTGATGCGGGTGGCGGAGCTGGACATGCACCCGCTGGACGCGGCGGAGGAGACCGGCCTGGACCGCAAGCGCACGGCCCAGGACGCGCACGGCCTCGGCTACTGCAACATCACCAAGTGCTGCACGGAGGTGTGTCCCGAGGGCATCAGAATCACGGACAACGCGCTGATCCCGCTCAAGGAACGGGCGGTTGACCGCAAGTACGACCCGCTGGTGTGGCTGGGGTCGAAGATCGGGAAGCGGTCGAGGTAAGGGCGGTTCAGAGGCGGCCCGGACCCCGGGCCGCCATCTGGATCACCAGGCCCACCAGAAAGACGGCCCAGCCGATCACGGGCAGCACGGCGAACCGGTCCGCGAGGCCCGGGCAGGCCACCGGAGACATGAACAGCGCCGCTCCGACCGCGGCGACCAGCCAGCCGTACCCCCACAGCCTCGGGCGCAGGATCTTGTAAGCGTCCCACGGCAGCACCCAACCGGTCCTGATCGCCGCGACGCCCATGGCCGCGAGACCGGACACGAACAGAGCCACCAGAACCGCCGTCGTCTGCACGCCTCATGCTCCCACCAGGTCCAGCGCCCGCGCCAGATTGTGTTCCGCGATCGCCCGCATCACCTCCGGCTCCGGGAAGTCCCCGTCGAGCAGCCGCAGGGGCCCGGCGACGAGGTCGAGGTGCATGGCCAGCCGGTACAGACGCAGGCGGGCCTCGTCGAGGTTGGGGGCGCGGAGCGTGTCGTAGTGCGGGCCGAAGCGGAACCGCAGGAACACGTGCTCCCACTCGGCGTCGAAGTACATGAGACCCTCGATGTCGATGAGCACCGGTGCGCCGCCGGCGTCCACGAGGACGTGGTCCGGGCCGAGTTCGCCGTGGACCAGGGTGTGCCGGGTGCGCGGGCGGACCTCGGCGGCCAGGGAGCGCACGGCCTCCTCCAGCGCGTCGCGGGCCCCGGCGACCCTCCGGTCTCGTACGGCGGTCTCGGCGATGTCGGCCAGCGCACGGTCGGTGACGAGCCGCGCACACGAACCGCCGTACGAGGAGCCGCCGTTGTCGACGAGCGCGACCTTGCCGTGGGCGGCTGCCGTGCAGTCGCGCAGGGCCTCCAGCGCCTCGGCCAGGCGCTCCAGGGTGGGGCGGGCCGCGTCCGGGTCCCGGGCGAGCGCCTCCTCCAGGCTGCCGCCGGGGACGTCCTCGACGACGGCCGCGTGCGCGGTGGTGTCCACGTGGAGCAGGCGGGGCGTGCGGACGCCGAGGGCGGACAGGCGGGTGTGCGCGGCCGTGAACAGGCCGAGGCCGCCGGCGTGCGAGAACGGGTCTCCGGGATCGCTGTCCGGCTGGTCCCAGTAGTCCTCGTCCGGGGACCAGACGTAGGCGACGGCCGTGGTCGAGTCGTCGAAGGTCAGGCGGTACACGCCCTTCCTGGAGCCGCCGCGCAGCCGGGTGACGGCGCGCAGCGTGCGGCCCGGGCCGGACGCGGCACGGGCGAGCGGGGCGAGTTCGGCGACGGTGAGGTGCTTTCGCCTGCGGGTCACCGCACCCAGTCCTCCTCGTAGGCCCTCCAGTCGCCCTCCGTGGCCGCGAAGTCCACGTACAGGGCGACGCCGAAGCGGGCGCGGTCGGCGTCCGTGCGGGACAGGCCCAGGCGTACGCCCCGGACGGCGGCCGGGACGGTCTCGGCGTGCGCCCAGTGGCCGAAGCGGTTCTCTTGGTAGAAGGGCAGGCCCATGAGCAGGTCGGTGGAGTGCGGGGTGACCTCCAGGGCGAGGCTGGTCTGCTGGGCGACATAGCCGCCGTACAGGCTCTCCAGCGGCTGCATGGTGTCGTACGACATGACGGCGATCTGGTCGACGCGGCGGGCGACCTCGCCGAAGTACGCCTGCGACCACCACTTGGGGTGGCCGGTGGTCGTGCCCCAGAAGGAGTGGAAGGCGGGCAGCGGGTCGATCTGGTGGGCGGCGACCGAGAGGAGGGCGTCGTGGGCGCGGGTGACGCGGCGCAGGCCGCCGAGGAGGGAGAGGTAGTCGCGGTCGCCCGAGTGCAGGGGCTCCAGGTCGAAGTGGGCGCCGTCGAAGCCCGTGGAGAGGACCTCCCGGGTGGAGCGGACCACGGCCGCCCGGGTCCCGGCCCGCTCCAGGCGCAGGCCGTCCGGGCCCTCACTGGCGAGCTTGTCGCCGAGCCAGGCCTGCACGCGGACGCCGGGCAGCGCGCGGTGCACGGAGCGGAGGAGCCAAGGGGCGTTGCGATAGGCGGATTCGGGCAGCGTCCCGTCGTGCTCCAGTGGGCCCGCGTGCACGTAGAGGTCGCGGATCCCGGTCCCGCGCAGCCGCCGCGCGAGCGCGGCGACGTCGGCGTCCTTCTTCCGCCCGTCCACCCAGGCGTGCCCGAGCCAGATCGCGTCCCGGCTCCGGGTGCGCGTCCCCTCGGCCGGGTCGCCGGTGTAGTTCACCCGCAGGGCGGCCTCGGCGGCGAGGAGGGGCAGGAGCACGGCGAGCACGACGGCGAGGGCGAGGCGCCGGGCCAGGCGGAGGCGCCGCCGCCGGCGGGACGGGGTGCCCTCCCGCTCCGCTCCGGCCTGCGGCTCCTCCGTGCCCGTGTCCGCGTTCCGGTCCGTGCCCGTGTCCGCGTTCCTGTCCGTGCCCGTGTCCGCATCCGAGCCCACGCCCGTCCCCTCCCGTGCCGCAGTCGCCGTCGCCGTAGCAGTCGCGTTCGCAGTCGCAGTCGCAGTCGCAGTCGCTTCAGGGAACGACGATCAACCGCGGGGCCGCGGTTGCGCCGGGGCACGGGCTGCCGTCAGAACAGGCTGAGCAGCGCCTCCGCGGGGTCGGCCAGCCCGTTCTCCCCGTCGGGCAGCGGGAGTTCGAACCAGACCGTCTTGCCGCGCGGGGTCCGGCGGGAGCCCCAGGCCGCGCTCAGCAGGCCGACGAGCTGGAGGCCGCGGCCGCCCTCGTCGGTGTCGCGGGCGCGGCGGCGGCGCGGCTGGACGAGCCCGGAGTCCCACACCTCGCACACCAGCGTGCGGTCCAGCAGCAGGCGGAGTCTGATCTCGCCCTCGCCGTAGCGCAGGGCGTTGGTGACCAGCTCGCTGACGAGGAGTTCGGTGGTGTCGACCAGCGGCTCCAGGTCCCAGGCGAGCAGCTGGGAGCGGGCGTACTCGCGGGCGCGGCCGACGCTGCGCGGCTCGCGGGGCAGGGTCCAGTCGCCGACGGACTCGGTGGGCAGACCCTGGACGCGGGCCATCAGCAGCGCGATGTCGTCCTCGCCGTGGTGGGTGTCGAGGGTGTTGAGGACCTGGTCGCAGACGTCCTCGAGGGGGCGCGAGGGGTCGGTGAGGGCGCCCACGAAGGCCTGCAGCCCCTCGTCCAGCGGGTGGTCGCGGGACTCGACCAGGCCGTCGGTGTAGAGGGCGAGCAGGGCCCCTTCGGGCAGTTCCACCTCCACCTCCTCGAACGGCTCCCCGCCGACGCCGAGCGGCATCCCCGGCGGCACGTCCAGCATCAGCGCCGCCTCGCCGGGTTCGACGAGGACGGGCGGCAGGTGGCCCGCGTTGGCGAAGGTGCACCTCCTGGTGACCGAGTCGTAGACCGCGTAGACGCAGGTCGCCAGATAGACCTCGGAGAGGTCGGCCTCGCGGGGGCGGCGGGCGGCCCGGGTCGCCTGTTGCACGCCGCCCGGGGCGCCGAGGCCGCGGGCGATCTCGTCCAGCTGGGACAGGACCTCGGCCGGTTCGAGGTCGAGCAGCGCCAGCGTCCGCACCGCGGTGCGGAGTTCGCCCATCGCGACGGCGGCCCGCAGACCGCGGCCCATCACGTCGCCGACGACCAGCGCGGTGCGGTGGCCGGGCAGTTCGATGACGTCGAACCAGTCGCCGCCGACCTCGCTGGGCCGGCCGGTGGCCGCGTTGCCGGGCAGGTAGCGGCAGGCGATGTCGAGGCCGGAGGCCTCCGGGTCGCCGGGCGGGAGCAGGGACCGTTGCAGTATCAGGGCGCGCTCGTGCTCGCGCCGGTACAGGCGGGCGTTGTCGATGCAGACGGCGGCGCGCGCGGCGAGTTCGACGGCGAGGGCGCGGTCGCGGTCGCCGAACGGCTCGCTGCCCTTGGTGCGGGCGAACTGCGCCAGTCCTACGACGGTGTCGTGGGCGACCATCGGGACGGCCAGCGTGGACTGCACCAGGCCGCCGTCCTCGCCGGGGACGCTCTGCGGCCGGGCGGTGCGCAGGGCGTCCGCACAGGGCGAGTTGAAGGGGAAGTGGTGGACGGCCCCCACCGCGACGGGCGCGCCGGCCCCGGTGAAGGGGGCGTCGGAGACGGCGCTGGAGAAGGCGACCCGGCGCAGTTCGGCGCTGCCGTCGGCGAGCCCGGGCGGCGTCTCGTCGCCGGCCAGCAGCCCCTGGTAGAGGTCGACGGTGGCGAGGTCGCAGAAGCCGGGGACGACGACGTCGAGGAGTTCGCGCGCGGTGGTCTCCAGATCGAGGGAGTTGCCGATGCGGGCGCCGGCGTCGTTGAGCAGGGCGAGGTTGCGCCGCGCGGCGGCGGCCTCGCGGGCGGCGGCGCGACGGGCGGTGATGTCGGTTCCGAGCCAGGCGATGCCGATGGGGCGGCCGCTGCCGCTGTGCACCCGGTAGAGGTTGATGGACCAGTGACGGCGCTCCTCCGAGTCCGGCACGAAGCCCGTGACGTGCATGTCCGTGATGGACTCGCCGGTCTCCAGCACCCGGCGCAGGGTGGCGGCGACGCGCTCGGCCTCGCCCCGGGGCAGGTAGTCGTGGACCCCCTTGCCGCGGTGGTCGTCCACGGTGCCGCCGAAGGTGGACGCGAACCGCTGGTTGGCGCGCCGGACCCGCAACTCGGCGTCGATCAGCAGGAACCCGAACGGAGATTGTCCGAATATCGCCTGAGAGGCGGCGAGGTCGGTCTCGATGCGGCGCAGGATACGGACGTCGACGACGATGCAGACGGCGGCCTTCTCGCCCTCGGCCGTCCGCGTCGGCATCACGTAGACCTCGGCGAGGGCCTCCTCGCCCCGTCCGCCTCGTCCGCCGTGCGTTTCGCCGCCTTCGCCCCTTTCGCACTCTTCGTAATCACTGTCGCCATCGGCCGGCATGCGGAAGGGGACCACGCCGGTCCACTCCCGTCCGTCGAGGATCTCGGCCATCTTGCGCTGGCCGCGGTCGCGCAGATCGGGGTCGACGAAGGCCTCGATGGGGTCCATGCCGACCGCGCGGGACGCGGGGATGCCGAAGAGGTGTTCGGCGCGCAGGCTCCACTGGTCGATGAGGCCGTCCGGGCCGATGGAGAACGAGGCCACCTTGATGTAGTCGTACATGGAGCCGGGCGGACTGCTCTGCCACATCGCGTCCGCGCGCGCCGCCTCGCCGGCCGCGGAACCGCCCGCGGCCGCCGCCCTCGCGCCGCCCGACGGGTCCTCGGACTCCGTGGCCTTCGCTGGTATCTCGCTCACGCGAACCGTCCCCTCCAGCTCACCGCGTCCGGCACCGGTCACCGGGGGCGGCTGCCCGCAGTATCCAGCACTACGGCGCCGCGCAACACGGTGTTCACGATCACAGGACCATCCCGATGCTTTTCGGTCCGGCCTGCGACAACACCATCAGTCTTCTAACCAGGCAACACCCCGTCGAATCACGCGCACGGACAACCACCGCCGGCCGTGTCCGGTCGTTCGACGGCGATTACGGGCTCAGACAGCCCTGTTCACCCCGGTAGCGCCAACTCGAACCAGACCGTTTTGCCCGCCCCGTCGGGACGGGTACCCCAGCGACGGGAGGAGGAGGCCACCAACTGCAGCCCGCGGCCGCTCTCGTCGTCGGGCCGGGCAGGGCGTTCGCGGGGCGGAACCGGCAGGGTGTCGGAGACCTCGACGAGCAGCACCTTCGACAGTCCGGCTGGCCGCACCAGCCGAACGCCGATGGGACCGGTGGCGTGGCGCAGGGAGTTGGTGACCAGTTCGCTGACCAGCAGGGCCGCTGTGTCACCGACGCTGTCGAGGTCCCAGGTGCGCAACTGGCGGCGGACGGCGGCGCGGGCAGTACGCACCACGCCGGGGTCGGCGGCGAAGGTCCACTCGGCGCGGTCACCTTCGGTGTCGATCACGCCGATCACTTCCCAGGCCAGTGAGCCCACCCATGTCCGGTTTCATGGGGTTAATGGGCACATACCCGATATCCGGGGCCCAGTACCTCGCGACGGCGCACAGTGGGGCGGACGGCGTACGGGCGTACGACTCGGTGCGGCGTCCGGGCGAGACCTGTCGCGTTCACGCGTCCGGGGCGTCCACGCACGGATCCACGCACGGGTCCGCGAAGCCGTCCGCGAGGTGGGCCAGGGCCTGCCGGACCGCGGGAACGTCCTGGTCCAGCCAGGGCACGTCCCAGATCTCGGCCGGGGTGAGCCAACGCAGCGCGTCGTGGTCCTGGAGCGGTTCGGGGGCGGCCGAGCCGGGGCACAGGCGCGCCGTCCACACCTGGAGCTCGTAGGGGGTGCGCAGCGGCCAGCTGCCGGGGACACGCTCCACGGCCTCGGCGTCGACGCCGAGTTCCTCGCGCAGTTCGCGGACGAGGGCGGCCTCGGGCTTCTCTCCCGGCTCCACCTTGCCGCCGGGCAACTCCCAGCGGCCCGCCAGGTCCGGGGGCGCGCTGCGGCGCGCGGCGAGCAGGCGGCCGTCGTCCAGGAGGGCGGCACCCACCACCACGATCCGTCGGGTCATGCGCCGGAGCCTACGGGAGCACGGTGGGAACCGGCGAAGGGGTCAGCCGGCGGCGCTCCCGGTGCCGCCGGCCTGCCCGATGCGCTCGACCCAGTACAGCTGTTTGTGGCCCCGGTCGTCGAGGCTGTCCGCGATCCTCTGGGCCTCCGCGCGGGTGGCGTACCGGCCGACGCGGTAGCGATTGCCGTTGTCGTCCTGCCGTATGACGAGCCAGGGAAGAGTGACCGTGCTGTCGTTCATCGCGCCCCTCCGCTTCCCGTGTCCGGCTGCCGCCGCGCCCCGCCCGCTAAGGAAACCGCAATCCGCATATGCCCGAGCCTACGCCTTACCTTCACGCAGCGAATCCGGCTTTTCACAAAGAGGTATGCAACCAGCCAGTAGCAAGGGGGCGCACTGAGGCGAACGCGCCGTCGGCGGAGCCCGCCGCATCCGGTCGGGGACGTCAGGCGACCCACGGGGCGACCTGGGAGAACGGCCGGAACCCGGCGCCCCCGCGCGGGCGCCGGACGCGGCGGCGGCCCGGACGACCGCCCCAGGGGCGTGCACCACCCCACGGGCAGCGCTACGCCCCGGTTACGTCACCGGTCACTCCCCGGGGTCCCCGGCCGCTCCCAACGGGCTGGGGCCGGTTCGGGCGGGGTCACTTCACCGGCAGGTGGTACGCCACGCGGTAGCGGTCGGCGGGCACGACCACGTCCGCCGTCTCGACGGGGCGGCCGGAGGCGTAGAACGTGCGCTGCACGACGAGGACGACATGACCGGGAACGCCCCCCAGGGCGAGCAGCTCCTCGGCGAGGCCGGGACGGGCGCCGACCTCCTCGGTGACGTTGTCCACGATGACGTCGATGGCGCGCATCCGCTCGACCACCCCCATGCCGCCGAGCGGGCCCTCCTCGGGGAGCATCACCGGCGTCCGGCCGGTGACGGCGAGCGGCTCCCAGGAGGTGGAGAGCATCATCGCCTCGCCGGCGTCCCGGAACACGTACTTGGTGCGCATCACGCGGTCTCCGGGCTTGAGGCCGAGCCGCTCGGCGATGGCGCCGCCCGCGTCCGTCTGCTCGCTGCTCGACTCCCAGGTGCCGCGCGCCTCGACGTCCGTCTGCTCCTGCCGGAACGGCGTGGCACCGCCGGCCGGGCGGAAGCCGGAGCGGGCGACCCGGCGCGGCACGGGCCGCTCGCGCACATAGGTCCCCGAGCCGGAGCGGCCCTCGACCAGGCCCTCCGCCATCAGCACCTTGCGCGCCTCCAGCGCGACCGTGTCCGAGACGCCGTACTCCTCGCGGATTCTGGCCTGGGAGGGCAGCCGAGTGTGCGGCGGCAGCTGACCGTCGACGATCTTCTTGCGGAGATCACCCGCGACGCGCAGGTACGCCGGCTGCTCACCGAAAGTCACTGGCCGCTCCCATCAGATTGTACAGACAGCAACAGCCTGGCAACCGTGGGTTGTGCGAGGCAAGTAAAGGCCAGAAAATCACTCGATGTGATTACTTGTGGGGGCCGATGGCTTTACGCAGGCACTTTCTCCCCGCTATAGCCGCCCTCACACCTCGAAGGCGGGGTCGGTTCCGCCACCGCCGGCGTCGACGGCGCCGTCTCCGGGCGTCGGCGGAACGGCAGCAAGGCCCAGAGCCTTGCGCGCGGTGACGGACCGGAAGGGGTCGATCAGGGCCGAGGCGCGGGAGCGGCGCACCGCGAAGGTACCGGCGTCGGGGGACGCGGCGGCCAACGCCCAGGCGTCCTCGGCACGTTCGAGATCGGCGCGCAGGCCGGCCACCGGCTTCCCGGCGGCCGCGGGCCACCGGTGCGCGCGCAACTGCCCGGCCTCCCGGCCGAGCGCGGCCGCCACCCGCACCGCCCAGCGCCGGGCACCCGGCAGGTCCCGGCCGGAGCCCCGCGCGGGCCGCGCGTCGAGGGCCAGGTCGAGGACGTGAGCGGCTTTCAGGAACGCCAGCTGGTCCGCGTCGAGGGTGGTGGCGTCGCTGCGCAGCGAGCCGGTCAGGCCCACGCCCGCGTGGCCGAAGACGCAGGCGATCCCGCGGTCGCCGAGGTCCCAGCCCCGCGGGGTCGGGGTGAGGTGGTACGGCTGCACACCGGCCGGGACGGCCCAGCGGTCCAGGGCGTAACGGTCCAGCAGGGCCGGGCACTTGGCCTCGGCGGTCATCCGCAGCTGGATGGGGCCCGGGTAGTACCTGCCGGTCATCCGCAGGACGCCGAAGACCTCGCCGTCGTGCCGCTTCCCGCAGGGCACCCGCTCGACGTCGTGGGTCATCACGCCGCTCAGCGAGTCGCCGGGCACGTCGAAGCACTCCCCCTTGACCAGGGAACCCGCCCCCGCGCCCCCGGCCGCTCCGTCCCGGAGTCCGAAGTCCGGTCCGTCCCCGCCCGTCGCGATCACGAGGCCCCACAGGGCGAGGCCGACACAGGACAGCACGGCCCCGGTGATCGCCATGCCCCTCCCCCGCTCGCGTCGCCGCCGGATCCGGCGCAGCGCGACGAACCCGAGGACGAGTCCCACACCGGGCACGAAGCAGAGGATGCCGCACACGAGCGAGGCGACGGCGAACCCGTCGACGGGCCAGGGCCGCAACTGCGGGCTGTAGCCCTGCCCCCAGGGGCGGTAGGGCGACTCGGGCGGCCCCTGTGGGTGCTGCGGGGACGGCGCGGGCCCGGGAGGCGGGGGCAGGGTCACGGGCACCGCGTTTCGGTCGGGGAACTGGGGCACGAACTGCGCGCATCGTAGTGCCCCGGGACGGCGCCGACGATAGCCTTCACCTGCGGTGATCCGAAGCAGCGGACATTGGGGGCGGGATGGGAACGGCCGACGGCACGGCCCGGGGGACGGACGGCACGGCCCAGGCGGCGGGTGGCGGAGTGCGCGCCCTGGACGATGCGGGGCGCGCCGTGGGCGGTGCGGTGCGCGCCGTGGGCGAGCTGACGGTCCGCTGGGCGCACGGCGCCACGGAGGGTACGGCCTTCTCGGCGCTCGGCGTCTGGCCGCTGCTGGCGTTCCTCGCGGACGGCGCGGCGGGCGCCGCCCGGACCGAACTCGCGCAGGCCCTCGGCACACCCGCGGAGGAAGCGGCTGCCAGGGCACGGGAGTTGCTCGTCCTGGCGGACGGTGTGAGCGGACTGGACGCCGCCCTCGGGCTGTGGACGAAGCGCACCCTGGAACTGCGGCCGGAATGGCGCGCGGGCCTGCCGACCCAGGCGCACGGCGTGCTCACCGGCGACCCGGACGACGACAGGGACGCCCTGGACGCGTGGGCGCGGCGGCTGAGCGGCGGGCTGGTCGACCGGATGCCGGTCACGCTGACCCCGGACACCCAGATGGTCCTGGCGAGCGCGCTGGCCCTGCGCACCGACTGGCAGCATCCCTTCTCCGAGGTCCCGGTGCGGCCCGATGCCGGGCCATGGCGGGACCGCACCCTGGCCGGCCTGCACCGCAGGAGCCCCCGGGTCGAGCGGGTGGGCGTGGCGGACACGCCCGCCGGGCCCGTCACCCGCCTCGTGGTGACCGGCGACAACGGCATCGACGTCCATCTGCTGCTCGGCGAGGAGCGCATGACGCGCGGTCAGGTTCTGGAGGCGGGCGTCGGGCTGCTGGGCGGCGCGCACCGGCTCGTCCTCGGCACCGGGCTGCCGCACGGGAACCCCGGTCCCGGGCTGCGCGTCGAGGAGGAGCACTGCACCGCGCCGCAGCCGCCCGTGCTGGACGTCAGGACGGTCGGGTTCGAGGTGCGGGCGGACCACGATCTGCTGGACCTGGACCGACTGTTCGGCCTGAGCACGGCCAAGGACACCGGGCGCGGCCACTTCCCCGGCGTGAGCGCCTTCCCGCTGGCCGTCGGCTCGGCCGGGCAGTCCGTCGTGGCCCGGTTCGGCCCGCTCGGGTTCCGGGCCGCCGCGGTGACGGCCGTCGCTGCCGCCGCCGGGGGCATCCCCCAGTTCCGGCACACCACCACGGTCGTCCGGGCGGTCTTCGACCGGCCCTTCGGCTTCCTCGCCGTGAACCGCGGGACGGGGCTGGTCCTGGTGGCCGGCTGGGTCACGGACCCGGCTCCGTACCCGGACAGGTCGCCCTTCGGCCCGAGGTGACGGCCCCCGACGTGACGGCCGTCCCTGCCCTGCGCGCGAACGCACACGACCGGCGGCGGCCCGGGGCAGCCCCCGGCCCGCAATGACCGGTGAACCGGTGGTGCCGCTCTAACCTGCGCTCATGACACCTTTGCCGGACCGTTACTGCCCGACCGACGGCATCCGCATCCCGAGCGACTCCCTCGCCTGGTGCTGTCCCTCCTGCCACGGCCCCCTCGAACTCGACTTCGTCCCCACCCCGGCCCCGCTGAAGTCCCTGACCGGACGGGTGAACTCACTGTGGCGGTACGCGGAGACCCTGCCGCTGGCCTCGCCCACGGTGTCCCTCGGCGAGGGCCGCACCCCGCTCGTGCCGCTCACCGACGGCGTCTCGGCCAAGCTGGACTACCTGATGCCGACGCTGTCGTTCAAGGACCGCGGCGCGGTGCTGCTGGCCGAACTGGCGCTGCGCACCGGGCCGCGCCGGGTGGTCGCGGACAGCAGCGGCAACGCGGGCACCGCGATCGCCGCGTACTGCGCCCGGGGGCGGCTGCCGTGCACGGTGTACGTCCCGCTGGGCACCTCCGCGAAGAAGCTGGAGCAGATCGGGGCCCACGGGGCGCGGCTGGAGGTGGTCGACGGCGACCGCGAGGCGGCGGGTGCGGCCGCGCGGGCCGCGGCCGACGAGCCGGACACCTTCTACGCCTCGCACGTCTACAACCCGTACTTCCTGCACGGCACCAAGACCTACGTCCACGAACTGTGGGAGGACCTCGGCGGGCGCCTGCCCGAGGTCCTCGTACTGCCGGTGGGCAACGGCACGCTGCTGCTGGGCGCGGCCCTAGCGGTCGCCGAGCTGTACGGCGCCGGGCTGCTGGACCGCCGACCGGCGCTGTGGGCGGTGCAGTCGGCGGCGGTCGCCCCGCTGGCGAAGGCCTGGGAGGAGGGCGCGGAGGAACTGCCGGGGACGACGGTGGTGGCGCCGACGTACGCCGAGGGCATCGCCATCCCCCGGCCGCCCCGGGCACGCCAGATCCTGCGCGCGGTACGGGACTCGGGCGGCACCTTCCTGACCGTCACCGAGGACCGGATCCGCCACGCCCAGCTCGACCTCGCCTCCCGCGGTCTCTACGTGGAGTCCACGGGCGTGGTCTGCTGGGCGGCGGTCCGCGAGGGAGCCCTCGGCGCCAAGTCGGCGGTGGTACCGCTGTGCGGGGCGGGCCTGAAGTCGGGCCTGGCGCGCGCGTAGCGGGGGCCCTTCACGGCGCACGGCCACCGCCCGGCCCAGGGGGCGCCTTCACCGTTGAGTCGCCCCGCCTCAGAGCCGCCCCGCCTCAGGAGCGCTCCTTCTCCAGCAGACCCACGCAGCGTCCCAGCAGACGGGTCAGCGTCTCGCGCTCCCCGTCCGTGAATTCGGCGGCGAGCGCGCGTTCCACCCGCACCGCGCGCGCGTCGGCGTCGGCCATCACGACGCGGCCCTCGTCCGTGAGGCGGGTCTCGAGGACGTTCCGGTGCCATTCGTGCGGGGTGCGCTCGATCAGGGCGCGGTCCTGGAGGTTCTTCAGGACCGTGTTCATGGTCGGCGGGGTGACCCCGCACAGCCGCGCAAGGGCCGCGGCGGAGATGCCCGGATTGTCCGAGAGGTGGAGCAGCGCCGCATACTGCGCGACAGTCAGGCCCGCCGGCCTGAGAACCGCGGTCTTCGTGGCGTTGAGGGCCTGCTCGGCCCGCTTGATGTGCGAGCCGAGGCGCTCGGACGCGGGCATGGACGTCATCTCCGCATGATATCGGCCTCCCTTCGATGAGCCCTCACCTGACCATTAATTCATTGACGAGCATTAGAGCTCTAATTTATGTTCGTATGCATCAGTCAGTGAGTAGCCGAACCGAGAGGCACCTGTCGTGTCCCGTTCGATCCACCGCCGTACCTTCCTGACCAGCGTGGCCACCCTGGCCGTCGCGACGGCCGTCCCCGCCGCGCGGGCGGCCGAGGCGTCCCGCGTCACCACCGCCTTCACGCTCCCCGGGGACCGCGTGTACCCCGAGGGGATCGCCCTCGACCCGCGCACCGGCGACGCCTACGTCGGTTCGTATGCCACCGGCGCCGTCCTCCGGGCCGCGCCCGGCCGACGTACGGCCGAGGTCTTCCTCCCGGCGGGCACGGACGGCCGCCACACCGCCAACGGTCTGAAGGTCGACGCAGCCGCCCGGCTCTGGGTGATCGACTCCACCGTCGGGGTCGATGTCTACGACCTGCGCGACCGCGCCCTGCTCGCCCGCTTCCGGGTGCCGGACGACGCGCCCCGCTTCGTCAACGACCTGGCCATCGCCCCCGACGGCACCGCCTACCTCACCGACAGCACCCGCGCGGTGGTCTACGCGGTCACGCCTGCCGACCTGGCCCGCGCCCGCGCCCGCAGCGGAAGCGCGCCGCTGACGGCACGGTTCGACCTGGGCGCGGTGAGAGACCCGCGGGCGCCGGAGGCGTTCACCCTCAACGGCATCGTCGCCGACCCGGCGGGCCGTTACCTGCTCGTCGTCGACATGACCGGCGGCGGTCTGTACCGGATCGGTTTGACCAGCGGCGTCGTGCGCCGGGTCGCCCTGCACGGGGGCGACCTGAAGCACGGCGACGGACTGGAGTTGGCGCACGGCACGCTGTGGGCCGCCCACAACGCCGTCGACACCGTCAGCCGCTGGCGGCTCGGCCCGGACGCCACCACGGCCCGGCGGGAGCGGCAGGTCACCGACCCCGCGCTGCAGATCCCGACCACGCTGGCCCGCCGGCACGGCCGCCTGCTGGTCGTCCGCTCCCAGTTCGACAAGGGCGGCCCGATGGGGCCGGGCACCCCCGGGGCGCCGTTCACCGTGGCCTGGCTGACCGGCATCTGACGGGTACACGGGGACGAGAGGAAGCGCAAGCGAAGGGGCCGGGCTCACCAGAGCCCGGCCCCTCGGAAGAGCGGTCACACGTTGAAGCGGAACTCCACCACGTCCCCGTCCTTCATCACGTAGTCCTTGCCCTCCATCCGCGCCTTGCCCTTGGCGCGGGCCTCGGCGACCGAGCCGGTCGCGACGAGGTCGTCGAAGGAGATGACCTCCGCCTTGATGAAGCCCTTCTGGAAGTCGGTGTGGATGACCCCCGCGGCCTCGGGGGCGGTGGCGCCCTTCTTGATGGTCCAGGCGCGGGACTCCTTGGGGCCGGCCGTCAGGTAGGTCTGCAGGCCGAGAGTGTCGAAGCCGACGCGGGCGAGGGTGGCGAGGCCCGGCTCGTCCTGGCCGACGGACTGGAGCAGTTCCAGCGCCTCCTCCTCGTCCAGCTCGGCGAGGTCCGCCTCCAGCTTGGCGTTGAGGAAGATCGCCTCGGCGGGGGCGACCAGGGTGCGCTGTGCGTTCTTGAAGTCCTCGTCGACCAGTTCCTCCTCGTCGACGTTGAAGACGTAGAGGAAGGGCTTGGTGGTCAGCAGGTGCAGGTCGTGGAGGAGCTCGGCGCGCTCGCTGCCCTGGACGAGGCCGTGCGCGAAGAGCGTGTCGCCCTTCTCCAGGATCTCCTTGGCCTCCTCGACGGCCTTCACCTTCGGCGCCACGTCCTTCTTGATCCGCGACTCCTTCTGCAGGCGCGGCAGGACCTTCTCGATGGTCTGCAGGTCGGCGAGGATCAGCTCGGTGTTGATCGTCTCGATGTCGTTCGTGGGCGAGACCTCGCCGTCGACATGCACGACGTTCTCGTCCTTGAAGGCGCGGATGACCTGGCAGATGGCGTCGGACTCGCGGATGTGGGCGAGGAACTTGTTGCCCAGGCCCTCGCCCTCGCTGGCGCCGCGCACGATGCCGGCGATGTCGACGAAGTCGACGGTGGCCGGGAGGATCCGCTCCGACTTGAAGATCGAGGCGAGCTTGGCGAGCCGGCCGTCCGGAACGCCCACGACTCCGACGTTCGGCTCGATCGTGGCGAACGGGTAGTTGGCCGCGAGCACGTCGTTCTTGGTCAGGGCGTTGAACAGGGTCGACTTGCCGACGTTCGGCAGACCGACGATTCCGATCGTGAGCGACACGTTGCGACTTCCCGTACGTGAGGATGAGGACTGAAGGGGGTGTGGGCTGCGCGCCCGGGTCCTTCTGGGTGGTGCGCGGGCCGATCCACCAGTCTACGGCGTGCCGGGACCCGCTCCGGCGGCGGATCGAACGCATGGCCAAGCCTGGCCCGACGGCGTGTCTGATGGGCTAATCGACACATAAGCAGACCTAGGTTGGTCCAATGGAGCACCACAGGATGCGACCTCAGCAGCACGGACCGCGACGCGGCAGGCCCCCGCTGCCCTCGCAGGGGGCCCAGGGGCACAGGGAACAGGCGGCAGGCGGCCGTCCCGCTCGGCCGGGACCGCGGGCGTCGCCACGCCCCGGAGCGCGGCCCCCGGGCGCGGCCCCCCTGCGGCGTCTGCCCGAGCCGCGGCTGACCGGGCTCGGCGGGGGGCTGTTCTGCGTGACGGTCATGGTGGCCCTGGGCTGGCTGGTCCGGCTGATCCTCGGCGGCTCGCTGACGGCGTACGGCGTGCTGTTCCTGCCGGTGTGCGTGCTGACGGCGGCGTGGGTGCGCAGGGGGGACCTGCTGACCTCGCCCGTCGTGGTGCCGATCGGTTTCGCGGTGGGCCTCCTGCCGGTGGCCGAGGGCGACGGCCTGGGCGGAAGGATCATGGGGCTGGTCACCGCGCTCGCCACCCAGGCGGGCTGGCTCTACGGGGGCACACTGATCGCCGGAGTGATCGCCCTGGTCCGCAGAGTCGCCCTCGTACGCGCCCGCCGCCGCGCCCACGTCCCGCTCTAGCCGGCGGCTGCGGCTCCGCTCAGCTCTCCTTGGCCGCCCGCATCGCCGCGCCGACGATCCCCGCGTCGTTCTGCAGCTGCGCGGGGACGATCTCCGCCCTGATGCCCTCGATCAGGTGGAGGAACTTCTGCGACTTGCGGCTGACACCGCCGCCGATGATGAACAGCTCGGGGGAGAACAGCATCTCGACGTGGGCCAGGTACTTCGTCACCCGGCGCGCCCAGTGCTCCCACGTCAGGCCGTGGTCCTCCTTGGCCTTGCTGGAGGCGCGCTTCTCCGCCTCGTGCCCGCCCAGCTCCAGGTGGCCCAGCTCGGTGTTGGGGACGAGGACCCCGTCGGCGAAGACCGCGCTGCCGATCCCGGTGCCGAAGGTCAGCAGGACGACCGTGCCCCGGCGGCCCCGTCCGGCGCCGAAGTTCATCTCCGCCACGCCCGCCGCGTCCGCGTCGTTGACCACCGTCACCGGCAGGCCGCCCAGCCGCTCACCGAACAGGGCGCGCGCGTCGGTGTCCACCCAGCTCTTGTCGACGTTGGCCGCCGTACGGACCGTGGCGCCCCCGGTGACCACACCGGGGAACGTCAGTCCGACCGGTCCCGTCCAGCCGAAGTGGTCGACGACCTCCTTGACCCCGTCGGCCACCCCGTCGGGCGTCGCCGGGTGGGGGGTGAGCACCTTGAAGCGCTCCTGGGCCAGGTCACCCTTGTCGAGGTCCACCGGGGCGCCCTTGATCCCGGATCCACCGATGTCCACGCCGAAGATCTGCATGGCTCCACGTTACGACGTACGACTGAACGTCACGCCTGGGCCCGGTCGCTCCCGCCCCGGCGGCGCGGGCTCAGGCCCCGGCCGTACCGGACCCGCCGCGCTCCGCGACCAGGGCCGTCGCCTCGTCGCGCAGGTCCCGGCGCAGCTCCTTGGGCAGCGAGAAGGTGATGGACTCCTCGGCCGCCTTGACGATCTCCACGTCCCCGAAGCCGCGCTGCCCGAGCCACTCGAGCACCTGCTCGACCAGCACGTCCGGCACCGACGCGCCCGAGGTCACACCGACCGTCGACACGCCCTCCAGCCAGGCCTCTTCGATCTCGTCCGCGAAGTCCACGAGGTACGCCTGCCGGGAGCCCGCGAGCTTGGCGACCTCGACCAGCCGCTTGGAGTTGGAGGAGTTGCGGGAGCCGACCACGATCACCAGCTCCGCCTGCGCGCCCATCTGCTTGACGGCGAGCTGGCGGTTCTGCGTGGCGTAGCAGATGTCGTCGCTGGGCGGGGAGATGAGCTGCGGGAACTTCTCCTTCAGCGCGTCCACCGTCTCCATGGTCTCGTCGACCGAGAGCGTGGTCTGCGACAGCCAGACGACCTTGGAGGGGTCGCGCACCTCGACGTCCGCGACGTCCCCGGGGCCGTCGACGAGCTGGATGTGCTCGGGGGCCTCGCCGGTGGTGCCGATGACCTCCTCGTGGCCCTCGTGCCCGATCAGGAGGATGTCGTAGTCCTCCTTGGCGAAGCGGACGGCCTCCTTGTGGACCTTGGTCACCAGCGGGCAGGTCGCGTCGATGGTGGCGAGCCGGCCGCGCTCGGCCTCCTCGTGGACGACGGGGGCCACGCCGTGCGCCGAGAACATCACGATGTTGCCCGGCGGCACCTCCTCCGTCCGCTCGACGAAGACGGCACCCTTCTTCTCCAGGGTCTGCACGACGTACTTGTTGTGGACGATCTCGTGGCGGACGTAGATCGGAGCTCCGTACTGCTCCAGGGCTTTCTCGACGGCGATCACGGCGCGGTCCACACCGGCGCAGTAGCCACGGGGGGCGGCGAGCAGGACACGGCGGCCAGGCGAAGCAGTCATGCCACCCATCGTAAGGCCGGGTACGGGGGCCGAAGATCGCCCGCCCCCGTCGACACCCCCGCCCCGATCACCGCCCGCGCCGGACGCGTGGCCCGGGCGCGGCGGCCCGGGCGCGGCGGCGCTGTCGGTGGCGGCGGCTACCCTCGCGGTCATGGCTGTCTCCACGTCCCCCGAAGCCCCCATGCCCGTCGGCGAGGTCTCGCGGCTGATCGGCGGCTGGATCGACCGGCTCGGCGCCGTGTGGGTGGAGGGCCAGATCACCCAGCTGTCGCGGCGGCCGGGCGCGGGTGTGGTGTTCCTGACGCTGCGCGACCCCTCGTACGACATCTCGGTCAGCGTCACCTGCTACCGCCAGGTGTTCGACGCGGTCGCCGACGTCGTCGGGGAGGGCGCCCGCGTCGTGGTGCTCGCCAAGCCGGAGTGGTACGCCCCGCGCGGGCAGCTGTCGCTGCGCGCCGCCCAGATAAGGCCGGTCGGGGTCGGCGAGCTGCTGGCCCGGCTGGAGCAACTGAAGAAGACCCTCGCCGGGGAGGGGCTGTTCGAGCCGGATCGGAAGCGGGCGCTGCCGTTCCTGCCCCAGCTTGTCGGGCTGGTGTGCGGCCGGGCCTCCGCCGCGGAGCGGGACGTGCTGGAGAACGCCCGGCACCGCTGGCCCGCCGTCCGCTTCGAGGTGCGCAATGTCGCCGTGCAGGGCGTGCACGCCGTCCCGCAGGTCCTGCAGGCCGTGAAGGAGCTCGACGCGCTCCCCGAGGTGGACGTGATCATCGTCGCGCGCGGCGGCGGCAGCGTGGAGGACCTGCTGCCGTTCTCCGACGAACAGCTGATCCGCGCCGTCGCCGCCTGCCGTACGCCGGTGGTGTCCGCGATCGGCCACGAGCCGGACACCCCGCTGCTCGACTACGTCGCCGACCTGCGCGCCTCCACGCCGACCGACGCCGCAAAGAAGGTCGTACCGGACGTCGGCGAGGAGGCCGAGCGGGTACGGCAGTTGCGCGACCGGGCCCGCCGCTGCGTGCGGGCGTACGTGGAGCGGGAGGAGCGGGGCCTGGCCCACGCGCTGTCCCGGCCGTGCATGGAGGATCCGCACCGCATGATCGACGAGCGGGCGGACCACGTGGCGTCGCTGGCGGACCGCGGCCGGCGCACCCTGCGGCACCTGCTGGACCGCGCCGACTCCGAGCTGGCGCACACGCACGCGCGCGTGGTGGCCCTCTCCCCCGCCGCGACCCTCGCCCGCGGGTACGCCGTGCTGCAGAAGTCCGACGGCCACGTGGTCCGCGACCCGGCCGAGGTGGCACCGGACGAGACCCTGCGCGCGCGGGTCGCCGAGGGGGAGTTCTCCGTACGGGTCGATCGAGCCGACGTCGATCGGCCCGATGCCGATCGAGCCGATGCATAGGGTGGGCGCATGACCAGCAACGTGAACGGGACGGCCCCGGCGGGCGAGGCGCTCGGCTACGAGCAGGCGCGGGACGAACTGATCGAGGTCGTCCGGCGTCTGGAGGCGGGCGGGACCAGCCTGGAGGAGTCCCTCGCGCTGTGGGAGCGGGGCGAGGAGCTGTCCAAGGTGTGCCGGCGCTGGCTGGAGGGGGCGCGGGCGCGGCTGGACGCGGCACTGGCCGAGGAGGCGGACGGCGAGGAGCGCGGCCACGCGGAGTAGGGCCGCGCGCGGCGACGCGGAGTCGGCCCTCGGGCGCACCCCGCGCCCCGGCCGTCCACGTGCGGGGCGTCCGGCCCGGGCCCGCCGGCCCCGTGCGGTCACGCCGTCTTCAGTGCCTGGGCCATCGTGGTCAGCTGGGCGAAGGACGCCGTGCCGGTCACCACCGTCGTCGAGCCCTTGGTGCCCTCCAGCACGAGCGCGTCGTAGCGGCCGCCGGTGTACCGGGTCCAGGTGCGGCCGCCGATCCGCTGCGTCGTCCTGGACGCGTGCCCGCCCTGGCTGGCCTCCTGGAGGAACACCGAGCGCTTCTGAGTGGACTGCTCGACCGCCACGTACTCCCCGTGGGGATCCTGGAAACCCAGGTGCCAGGCGTCGTTCTCGTCGCCCTGGAAACGGACGGAGGTCGCCCTCCAGCCGCCGGGCAGGCCCTCGGGCGCGGCCACCGGGTAGGACGCGGCGCGGCGGGCCGTGAGCAGCTCGACGCGGTAGTCGACCCTCTTGACGTCGGGAGCGTGGTCGTCGTGCGGGACGAAGACGTAGATAACCGCCGCCGCGATCCCGATGAGGCCCAGGGAGAGGATCATGTCCCGGACCGTCTTCTGCTTGCCGTTCGAACCTGCCACGCGCCCTATCGTCGCAGGTGTCCGGCCCGCTCATCCGTGGGGTCCCCTGCTCATTTTGTCTGCTCGGCGATAGAGTCGGGCCTTGGACCCTCATCCGGCCGTCGTCGTATCAGAAAGGTGCGCTCCGATGACCGAGCATCATCACTTGCCGTCCGAGCTGGACGTTCCCTCCGAAGCCCCCGACCGCAACCTCGCCCTGGAGCTCGTCCGGGTGACCGAAGCCGCGGCGATGGCCGCGGGCCGCTGGGTCGGTCGCGGCGACAAGAACGGCGCCGACGGTGCCGCGGTGCGCGCCATGCGGACCCTCGTCTCCACCGTCTCGATGAACGGCGTGGTCGTCATCGGCGAGGGAGAGAAGGACGAGGCCCCGATGCTCTTCAACGGGGAGCGCGTGGGCGACGGCACCGGCGCCGAGGTGGACATCGCGGTCGACCCGATCGACGGCACCACGCTCACCGCCAAGGGCATGCCGAACGCGATCGCGGTCCTCGCCGCCGCCGAGCGCGGCGCGATGTTCGACCCCTCCGCCGTGTTCTACATGGACAAGCTGGTCACCGGCCCGGAAGCGGCCGACTTCGTCGACATCGACGCGCCGGTGTCCGTGAACATCAAGCGCGTCGCCAAGGCCAAGCGCTCCACGCCCGAGGACGTGACGGTCGTCATCCTGGACCGGCCGCGGCACGAGGGCATCATCCAGGAGATCCGGGAGGCCGGCGCGCGGATCAAGCTGATCTCCGACGGCGACGTCGCCGGCTCGATCTACGCGCTGCGCGAAGGTACCGGCGTCGACCTGCTGCTCGGCATCGGCGGCACGCCCGAGGGCATCATCTCGGCCTGCGCCGTGAAGTGCCTGGGCGGCACGATCCAGGGCAAGCTGTGGCCCAAGGACGACGAGGAGCGGCAGCGGGCGATCGACGCCGGGCACGACCTCGACAAGGTGCTGACCACGGACGACCTGGTCTCCGGCGAGAACGTCTTCTTCGTCGCCACCGGCATCACGGACGGCGAACTGCTGCGCGGGGTGCGCTACCGCTCGGAGACCGCGACGACCGACTCGATCGTCATGCGCTCCAGGTCGGGCACGGTCCGCCGGATCGACTCCGAGCACCGGCTGAGGAAGCTGCGCGCGTACAGCGCGATCGACTTCGACCGCGCCAAGTAGACGGCGCGGACGGCCCGTTCCCGTGCGGGACGGTCCGCCGGCGGCCGTACGGCGATGGGGTGCCCCCGGTGCGGAGGGGGCGCCCCATACGCGTGTCCGGCGACGGGTGCCCGGCCCGCCTGCCGTGCCGCGGCCCGCCCGGCCGGCGAGTCCGGCCGCCGCGGTGCGAGGCGCCGGGCGGATCCGGCCGGCCACCACCGCACGGCCCGCCGGCCGGCCCCCGCCGGTCCACATGTCCGCTTGCGGCACGACGTGACCCGGCGACCGGCTCCGGCCCGCCCGCCGTGCGGCCTGTTCCTCGGGGCCCGTCCCCCGGCGGCTCACGCCGCGGGCAGGCCCCAGGACCTCTCCGCCGGATCTCGCCGGCCGCGGGGTCCGGTGCCGAGGAAGACACCGTCGCCCGGAGCCGGCCCGATCCGGGAGAAAGGCCCTAACCGGCCGCCGCTATACGGCCCGTCGCGCGGGCCGTCTTCTTCAGTTCCACCTCGCGACGGCGGCGCCGGGCCAGGACGACGCGGCGCTCGGCGGCGGTGAGACCGCCCCAGACGCCATAGGGCTCGGGCTGCAGCAGGGCGTGCTCGCGGCACTCCACCATCACGGGACAGCGGGCGCAGACCCGCTTGGCCGCCTCCTCGCGGGACAGACGGGCGGCCGTTGGCTCCTTGGACGGAGCGAAGAACAGGCCCGCCTCGTCGCGTCGGCACACCGCCTCGGTGTGCCACGGTGCGTCCTGATCCCTGTCTCGCGCCGGGCCCCGCTGGGCCGGTACGGCGGCTACCTGCAGGGACGAATGCGGCGGTTGCGGCACGGTCTTCTCCTGACGACGGCTTCGCGAGCGAGAGACGATGCAGCAAGGCCTACCCGCTGTGCGCGCGCCTATGCACTGAGTTCCCAACCGCTGGATCCGGCGGCTGCGCGCCGGCACCGGCGGCGCCCGGCGCGGGCCGTCCGCGCCGGGCGCCGCCGGCCGGATTCACAACCGTCAATGCCCCAGATGCCTGCGCAAACGCCGGTCGACCCTGTGGTGCACGCGGTCGAGGATGTCCGCGACGGTCCTGCCCCGCCTGGGCCGCGCCTCCACATTGCCGAGGACCGCCCAGCCGTCGACGTAGACCACCGGGGCGTCCGGCTCGGCCGAGTCCAGCGTGTCCACCTCGAAGTTGCCGAGGACACCGCCGCCGGTGCCGCGCAGCGACACGTTCTCCGGGACGTGGACCTCGACGTTGCCGAAGACGGAGACCGCCTTGATGACGACGTGCTGGTACTCGAAGATCGCCTGGCTGAGGTCGATCTCGACACTGCCGAAGATCGCGTAGGCGTGCAGCCGGCGCCCCGCGCGCCAGCGGCCCTTGCGCATGGCCTGGCTGAAGACAGCCACCACGTTCTCGTCGGCCTCCGGCGGGACGGCGCCGGCGGCCGGGCGGTTCGGCGCCGGGGCCGGGCGGGCCTGGTGGGCGGCGGGCAGATCCCGGACGAAGAGCTCCAGCTCGCCGACGGTCTTGGCGTTCAGCACCCCCTCGACGCGCTCGGCGTGTTCGTCCGCGGTCAGCCGGCCCTCGGCCAGGGCCTCGCGCAGGATGTCGGCGATGCGGTCACGGTCGGCGTCCGAGGCGCGCATCTCGGCCACGGCCGCACGCGGTTCGGTCTGCTTCTGAAGGTCCACGGCAGCAGCGTACCCAAACGCGATAGATCGCGACTAGGGGTCGGAGTGGCCGCGCGTGTCGGACTGAGCCCTACCTCACAGGTTCCGGGCCGACGGCAGGTTCTAGGCTGGTGAGGCCTGTCGGCGCCGGCAGGCCGCAGTCTGTCGAGTGAGGAATGGGCGAAGATGCCTGAGTTCGCGTACACCGATCTGCTCCCCCAGGGAGAGGACACCACCCCGTACCGGCTGGTCACCTCCGAGGGCGTCTCCACCGTGGAGGGTCCGGAGGGTCGTACGTTCCTCACGGTGGAGCCGGAGGCGCTGCGCAAGCTCGCCGAAGAGGCGATCCACGACATCCAGCACTACCTGCGCCCGGCCCACCTGGCCCAGCTGCGCCGCATCATCGACGACCCCGAGGCGAGCGCGAACGACAAGTTCGTCGCGCTGGACCTGCTGAAGAACGCGAACATCGCGGCGGCCGGGGTGCTGCCGATGTGCCAGGACACGGGCACGGCGATCGTCATGGGCAAGCGCGGCCAGAACGTGCTGACCGAGGGCGGCGACGAGGAGGCCCTCTCCCGCGGCATCTACGACGCCTACACGAAGCTGAACCTGCGCTACTCGCAGATGGCCCCGCTGACGATGTGGGACGAGAAGAACACCGGCTCCAACCTGCCCGCGCAGATCGAGCTGTACGCCACCGACGGCGGCGCGTACAAGTTCCTGTTCATGGCCAAGGGCGGCGGCAGCGCCAACAAGTCCTTCCTCTACCAGGAGACGAAGGCCGTCCTGAACGAGGCCTCCATGATGAAGTTCCTGGAGGAGAAGATCCGCTCGCTGGGCACGGCCGCCTGCCCGCCGTACCACCTGGCGATCGTCGTCGGCGGCACGAGCGCCGAGTACGCGCTGAAGACGGCGAAGTACGCCTCGGCCCACTACCTGGACAACCTGCCCGCCGAGGGCTCGCCGCTCGGCCACGGCTTCCGGGACAAGGAGCTGGAGGAGAAGGTCTTCGAGCTGACGCAGCGGATCGGCATCGGCGCGCAGTTCGGCGGCAAGTACTTCTGCCACGACGTGCGCGTGGTGCGCCTGCCGCGGCACGGCGCCTCCTGCCCGGTCGCCATCGCGGTCTCCTGTTCGGCGGACCGCCAGGCGGTCGCGAAGATCACGGCGGAGGGCGTCTTCCTGGAGCAGCTGGAGACGGACCCGGCGCGCTTCCTGCCGGAGACCACCGACGAGCACCTGGACGAGTCCTCCGACGTGGTCCGGATCGACCTCAACCAGCCGATGGACACGATCCTCGCCGAGCTGACCAAGTACCCGGTCAAGACCCGCCTGTCGCTCACCGGCCCGCTGGTGGTGGCCCGCGACATCGCCCACGCCAAGATCAAGGAGCGGCTGGACGCGGGCGAGGAGATGCCGCAGTACCTGAAGGACCACCCGGTGTACTACGCGGGCCCGGCGAAGACGCCCGAGGGCTACGCGTCCGGCTCCTTCGGCCCGACGACGGCCGGCCGGATGGACTCCTACGTCGAGCAGTTCCAGGCGGCGGGCGGCTCCAAGGTGATGCTGGCCAAGGGCAACCGCAGCAAGCAGGTCACCGACGCGTGCGCCGCGCACGGCGGCTTCTACCTGGGCTCCATCGGCGGCCCGGCGGCCCGCCTCGCCCAGGACTGCATCAAGAAGGTCGAGGTCCTCGAGTACGAGGAGCTCGGCATGGAGGCGGTCTGGAGGATCGAGGTCGAGGACTTCCCGGCGTTCGTCGTGGTCGACGACAAGGGCAACGACTTCTTCCAGAACCCGGCCCCCCAGCCGACGTTCACCTCGATCCCGGTCCGCGGCCCGGGCCTGGCGTAGGGCGCGCGGTACGCGGCCCCGGCCCCCCGGCCGGGCCGCGTATCCGTCCGGGGCGCCCGCGGGACGGCGCGGCCCCCGGCCCGCGGGCGCGGCCGTCAGCCGCGCGGGGCGCAGCGCTCGACGGTGACGGCGTCGACGGCCGGCCCCCAGGGGCCGGCCGAGGTGCCGGCGAACGTCCGACTGCGAAGTGGTACAAAATGGCGAGAAGCCACCGAAAGAGGGACATGCGGGTCGCGGTGCGGAGTCTTGCGCACGAGATGCCGGTGAGAGGGAATACGGCAGGCCTCGACCCGCGCTGAGGATCCTCGGAGGTACGACGATGACATCCACGCCCGGTACCGGCGACGGCGGCCACCGCGTCGAACGCGACTCCATGGGCGAGATGAGGGTCCCCGCCGACGCGAAGTGGCGGGCGCAGACGCAGCGCGCCGTCGAGAACTTCCCCGTCTCCGGACAGCGCATCGAACGCGCGCACATCGAGGCCCTCGCCCGGATCAAGGGCGCCGCGGCGAAGGTCAACGCCCGGCTGGGCGTGCTGGAGGCGGACGTCGCCGAGGCGATCCAGGAGGCGGCCGCCGAGGTCGCCGAGGGCCGCTGGGACGACCACTTCCCCGTCGACGTGTTCCAGACCGGGTCCGGGACCTCGTCCAACATGAACGCCAACGAGGTGATCGCCACCCTCGCGAGCGAGCGGCTCGGGCGGGAGGTGCACCCCAACGACGACGTCAACGCGTCGCAGTCGTCGAACGACGTCTTCCCGTCGTCGATCCACGTCGCCGCCACCGCCGCGGTCACCCGGGACCTCGTCCCGGCCCTGGAGCACCTCGCGCACGCCCTGGAGGGCAAGGCGGAGGAGTTCGCCGACGTCGTGAAGGCCGGGCGCACTCATCTGATGGACGCCACGCCCGTGACGCTGGGCCAGGAGTTCGGCGGGTACGCCGCCCAGGTGCGGTACGGCGTCGAGCGGCTGACCGCCTCCCTGCCCCGGCTCGCCGAACTGCCCCTGGGCGGCACCGCCGTCGGCACCGGCATCAACACCCCGCCCGGCTTCTCGGCCGCCGTCATCGAGGAGGTCGCCCGCGTCACCGGGCTGCCGCTCACCGAGGCGCGCGACCACTTCGAGGCGCAGGGCGCCCGGGACGGGATCGTCGAGACCAGCGGGCAGTTGCGGACCGTCGCGGTGGGACTGACGAAGATCGCCAACGATCTGCGGTGGATGGCGTCCGGACCGCGCACCGGACTCTTCGAGATCTCCCTGCCCGACCTCCAGCCCGGATCCTCGATCATGCCCGGGAAGGTGAACCCGGTCGTCCCCGAGGCCGTGCTGATGGTCTGCGCCCAGGTGATCGGCAACGACGTCACCGTCACCACGGCCGGCGCCTCGGGGAACTTCGAGCTCAACGTGATGCTGCCCGTCATCGCCAAGAACGTCCTGGAGTCGATCCGGCTGCTCGCCCGGGTCTCCCGGCTGCTCGCCGACCGGACCGTCGCCGGGATCACCGCCCACCGGGACCGGGCCCGCGAGTACGCCGAGTCCTCGCCCTCGGTCGTCACGCCGCTCAACCGGTACATCGGCTACGAGGAGGCCGCCAAGGTCGCCAAGAGGGCGCTGGCCGAGCAGCGGACCATCCGTCAGGTGGTGCTGGAGAGCGGGTACGTCGACCGTGGCGACCTGACCGTCGAGCAGCTCGACGAGGCCCTGGACGTCCTGCGGATGACGCGTCCGTGACCTGGACCCGGGCGATTGGAGGGCGGACCCTGCGGCCCGCCCCCGGGCCGTGAACCGTGACGCGCGCCGCAGCGTCGTCTGTGGGGGACACCTAATATCTGTGCATGACGGACGACGGAGCGGTGAGAGACGTGAAGACGGGCGGTGCGACGGCCTACTGGGCCCCCGGGAGCCGGATCCTGTGGCGGTACCGGGAGAACGGCGGCACGCGCTTCCACATCGCGCGTCCCGTGACCGTCGTCCGTGACGACCCGGAGCTGCTGGCCGTGTGGATGGCGCCCGGCACCGAGTGCGTCAAGCCCGTGCTCGCCGACGGCACGCCCGTGCACGTCGAGCCCCTCGCGTCGCGGTACACCAAGCCGCGGGCGGTGCAGCGCGACCACTGGTTCGGCACCGGGGTGCTGAAGCTGGCCCGGCCCGGTGACCCCTGGTCGGTCTGGCTGTTCTGGGAGCCGGGCTGGCGGTTCAAGAACTGGTACGTGAATCTGGAGGAGCCGCTGGCCCGCTGGGCGGGCGGGGTCGATTCCGAGGACCACTTTCTGGACATCTCCGTGCACCCGGACCGCAGTTGGCACTGGCGGGACGAGGACGAGTTCGCGCAGGCCCAGCGGGACGGCCTGATGGACGCGTCCCAGGCCGAGCGGGTCAGGGCGGCCGGGCGGGCCGCCGTGGAGCTCATCGGCGTCTGGGGCCCGCCGTTCGCCGACGGCTGGCAGCACTGGCGCCCGGATCCGTCCTGGACGGTACCGTCACTGCCGGAGGACTGGGACCGTACTCCCGCGTACGTGTCCTCATGAGACCCTTGATGCGCCCCGGGGCACAAAACGTAGGATCGTCCTCCGCAAGGATGCGGAGGCACAACTCCGCGAGCGCGAAACGAGTCTGACCGATTGTCACCGAGGGGCGGCAGGACGTGAGCGAGGGGTACCACGGCAACACCCGTGCGGGCCGCAGGCGGTCCGCCGGTGGCACAGGAGCAGCCTCTGACCACGCCGGAAATCCGTTCCCGGGACACGCATTCCGGGTATCGGGTCTTCGGCGGGACCATCTGCGCGCGCGGCGCGCAGCCCCGGACGGACGGATTCGACACGCGTGACGGAGCAGCCGACCTCCTTCGAGCGCCCCCAGGCGGGCGTGGACCCCGCGGACGGCCGTGGGGCGCTCCTGCATACCTCCACGCCGCCGCGCGCCTCCGGCGCCGCCGCCTTACCGGTACAGGCCCGCACCGGCGAACCGTCCTCGGGTCCGGCACCGGGCCCGAGGACGGCGCCGGGCGGCACGGGCCGGGAGCCGGCGGCCTCCGGCGGCCCCGCCGGCCCGCCGCCCCCGGGCCCGGTCACCGGCCAGGGCGCGCCCCTGGCCCCGGGCAACGGACCGGAGCACGCCCAGCCCTCGGCCGCCGAGCCGGACACCCACCGGCCGCGTCCCGCGCCGGAGGCCGTCGACCACGTACCGGAGCAGCCCGGCGCCAGGACCGGTTCCGCGCCGGAGCGGCCGGGCGGCGAGCGGCGCACCGGGCAGCGGCTGCCGAACGGCGGTCCGCTGCCGATGCGGCGGGACGGGGACCGGCTGCGGTTCGTCGGGGCGGCCACGCGGCGCATCGCGCGCGGCATGGATCTCGACGAGATCGTCATGGGTCTGTGCCGGGCCACCGTGCCGACCTTCTCGGACGCCATCCTGGTCTATCTCCGCGAGCCGCTGCCGGTGGGCGACGAACGGCCGGTCGGCCCGCTGGTGCTGCGGCTGCGCCGTACCGACCGGATACCGGCGGAGCGGGACACGGAGAACGGGTTCCTGCCCGTCCCGGCCCCGGAGCAGCCGTCGGAGCTGTCGGTGGTGACCAACGAGCTGTGCGAGGTGCGGGCGGGCAGCGCGCTCGGCGAGGTGCTGCGCGGGGTGCGGCCGGTGTTCACGGACGCCTCGGCGGCCCGCGCCGCGCTGGACGAACTCCTGGGTGAGGCATCGGAGTTGTCCGTGCCCGACGGGCAGCGCGCCATCCTCGCGCCGCTGCGCGGCCGGCGCCGGGTGATCGGCGCGGCGCTGTTCCTGCGCCGTCCGGAGCGCCTGCCCTTCGAGCCGGACGATCTGCTGGTCGCCGCCCAGCTGGCCACGCACAGCGCGCTCGGCATCGACAAGGCGGTGCTGTACGGCCGTGAGGCGTACATCGCCGACGAGTTGCAGCGCACCATGCTGCCCGAGACCCTGCCCCGGCCGACCGGCGTGCGGCTGGCCTCCCGCTATCTGCCCGCGGCGGAGACGGCGCGGGTCGGCGGCGACTGGTACGACGCGATCCCGCTGCCGGGCAGCCGGGTGGCCCTGGTGGTCGGCGACGTGATGGGGCACTCCATGACGTCGGCGGCGATCATGGGCCAGTTGCGTACGACCGCGCAGACGCTCGCGGGGCTCGACCTGCCGCCGCAGGAGGTGCTGCACCACCTGGACGAGCAGGCGCAGCGCCTGGGCACCGACCGCATGGCGACCTGCCTGTACGCCGTCTACGACCCGGTCTCGCACCGCATCACGATCGCCAACGCCGGTCATCCGCCCCCCGTCCTGCTCCATCTGGGCGGCCGGGCCGAGGTGCTGCGGGTGCCGCCGGGCGCGCCGATCGGCGTGGGCGGGGTCGACTTCGAGGCGGTGGAGCTGGACGCGCCGGCCGGCGCGACCCTGCTGCTCTACACCGACGGGCTGGTGGAGTCGCGGCTGCGGGACGTGTGGACCGGCATAGAGCAGCTGCGCGAGAAGCTGTCCACGACCGCGCAGCTCACCGGACCCGACCACCCGCCGCCGCTGGAGGCGCTGTGCGACGAGGTGCTCGACATGCTCGGCCCGGGCGACCGGGACGACGACATCGCGCTGCTCGCCGCCCGCTTCGACGGGATCGCGCCGAGCGACGTGGCGTACTGGTTCCTGGAGCCGGAGGACGCGGCCCCCGGCCGGGCCCGCCGGCTGGCCCGCCGGGCGCTGACCCGCTGGGGCCTGGAGGAGCTCACCGACTCGGTCGAGCTGCTCGTCAGCGAGGTCGTCACCAACGCGGTGCGTTATGCCTCGCGTCCGATCACGCTGCGACTGCTGCGCACCGACGTGCTGCGCTGCGAGGTCGGCGACGACGTGCCGCAGCTGCCGCGGCTGCGGCAGGCGCGCGCCACGGACGAGGGCGGTCGCGGTCTCTACCTGGTCAACCGGCTGGCCCGGCGCTGGGGCGCGACCCGGCTGAGCACGGGAAAGGTGGTCTGGTTCGAATTGAACCGGGGCTGAGGGGTACGCGGCCGGGGCCACCCCGGATTGGGACTCGATCTGGACTTTGTCCAAATGTTGCCGACGTCACGGCGGCGGAGTTGACTGCTGGGGTGAGCGAAGCGACCTGATGACTCTCTCAAGCCGGGAGGACGCTCGTGACGCAGCAACCCCAGAAGGCCCCGTACACCACGAACAACGTCGGCGTTCCGGTGGAGAGCGACGAGCACTCGCTCACCGTCGGACCCGACGGCCCCATCCTGCTCCAGGACCACTACCTCATCGAGAAGATGGCCCAGTTCAACCGGGAACGGGTCCCCGAGCGCGTGGTGCACGCCAAGGGCAGCGGCGCGTACGGGTTCTTCGAAGTGACCAACGACGTCAGCCAGTTCACCAGGGCCGACCTCTTCCAGCCCGGCAGGCGCACGCCCATGCTGGCGCGCTTCTCGACCGTGGCCGGCGAACAGGGCTCCCCCGACACCTGGCGCGACCCGCGGGGCTTCGCACTGAAGTTCTACACCGAGCACGGCAACTACGACATGGTGGGCAACAACACCCCCGTCTTCTTCGTCCGGGACACGATCAAGTTCCAGGACTTCATCCGCTCCCAGAAGCGCCACCCGGTGACCGGTCTGCGCGACAACGACATGCAGTGGGACTTCTGGACCCTCTCCCCCGAGTCGGCGCACCAGGTGACCTGGCTGATGGGCGACCGGGGCGTCCCGAGGACCTACCGCCACATGAACGGGTACTCCTCGCACACCTACATGTGGATCAACGGGGGTGGCGAGAGGTTCTGGGTCAAGTACCACTTCAAGACGGACCAGGGCATCGAGTTCCTCACCCAGGCGGAGGCCGACGAGCTGGCCGGTTCCGACGCGGACAAGCACCGCCGCGACCTGTTCGAGGCGATCGAGTCCGGGAACGCGCCGAGCTGGACGCTGAAGGTCCAGATCATGCCGTTCGAGGACGCGGCGGACTACCGCTTCAACCCCTTCGACCTCACCAAGGTGTGGCCGCACGGCGACTACCCGCTCATCGAGGTCGGCCGGATGGTCCTCGACAAGAACCCCGAGGACTACTTCGTCCACATCGAGCAGGCCGCCTTCGAGCCGTCGAACATGGTGCCCGGCATCGGCCCCTCGCCGGACAAGATGCTCCTCGGCCGGCTGTTCTCCTACCCGGACACCCACCGCTACCGGATCGGCCCGAACTACGCCCAGCTGCCGCCGAACCGCCCGCACGCGCCGGTGAACTCCTACGCCAAGGACGGCCCCATGCGGTACGAGCCGTCGAAGGCGGCGCGGCCCTACGCGCCGAACTCCTACGGCGGCCCCGCGGCGGACTTCGGCCGCTTCGGCGAGCCCGCGAGCTGGCACACCGCCGGCGAGCTCGTACGGGAGGCGTACAAGCCGCACCGCGAGGACGACGACTGGGGGCAGCCGGGCACGATGGTCCGCGAGGTGCTGGACGACGCGGCCCGGGACCGGCTCGTCTCCAACGTCGTCGGCCACCTCCGGCAGGGCGTGTCCCGTCCGGTGCTCGACCGGGCGCTGCAGTACTGGCGGAACATCGACAAGAACATCGGCGACCGGATCGCCGCCGAGATCAACGGCGGCTGATCCGGCCTCCTACGGCGGCCGCACCCCGGTAGGAGCGCCCCCGGCCGCCGCGCCGCGCACGAGTGAGGGGCACCCGGTCCGGCCGGGTGCCCCTCACTCGTCGCTCACTGTCCGCTGTTCTGCTGACCGCCCGGGTCGAACGGCTTGTCGCTCGTACCGACCGTCGGCACCTTCGTCGTCGGGGACTGGGTCGGTGTCTGCGTGGGAGTCCTGGACGGCGACTGCGACGGCGTGGCGCTGGGCGTCCGGCTCGGCGCCTCGGACGTCGGCAGCGCGCTGGTGCTCGGGGACTGCGACGGCGTCCGCGACGGCGACGGCGTGTCCGAGGGGGTCGGCGTGGGCTGGACGGCCGCGCCCTGGGTGGTCTCGAGGTCGAACGCCGCCCTGCTGGTCACCCCGAAGGTGTAGTCGGCCCAGATCTGCGCCGGGTAGCCGCCGCCGTTGACGCGGCCGGTGCCCGGGAGGAGTCCCGTGGCACCCGTCAGGCCGACGTGCCGGTACGGCGGCTTGGGCTGCTCGCCGAAGAGGCCGACCGAGGTGACGAGGTCGGGGGTGTAGCCGGTGAACCAGGCAGACCGGTCGAAGTCGGACGTGCCGGTCTTGCCGGCGACCTGCTGGCCGTCGCGGGCGGGGTTGGCCGCCACCGACGTCGTCGCCGTTCCGTCGTCGACCACGCCGGTCAGGACCGAGGTCACCGTGTCCGCGCTCTCCCGGCTGATCACCTGGTCGCCGATCGGGTCGGCCGGCTTGACCACGCGGCTGCTCTGCTCGGCCTCCTTGACGATGCTCGGAGTGACCTTCCTGCCGTGGTTGTCCAGGGTGGCGTAGATCCCGGCCATCTCCAGCGGGCTGGCGCCCATGGAGCCCAGGGTCTGGGCGGGCACGGGCTGCATCCCCTTGGTGTCCATGCCGAGCTTGCCGGCGACCTCCATCACCTTCTCCATGCCCACGTCGACGCCCATCTGCGCGAAGACGGAGTTGACGGACTTGTTCATCGCCGTCTGGACGGGAATGGGACCGTAGTCGGTCCTGTCCTCGTTGGGCGGGCCGAAGCCGACCCTGCGGCCGTGGTCGAGAACCTGGCGTCCGCTGGTGCCGTCGTAGATCGTGCTCGCGCCGATGGGGCGGCCGTCCTGCGTGGTGGCGCCCTCCTCCAGGGCCGCGGCCAGGATCACCGGCTTGAAGGTGGAGGCGGGCTGGAAGTCGTCCCGGGTCGCGTTGCTGGTGTAGTGCGTGAAGTAGTCCTTGCCGCCGTACAGCGCGACGATCCTGCCCGTCTTCGGGTCGACCGAGACGGCGCCGGCCTGGACGGCCGCGTCGACGGTGCGCTTCTTCGGTTCCAGCTTGCTGGTCAGCCGCTCCTTGACCGCCCTCTCCAGCGCGGCCTGCTTCTTCCGGTCCACGTTCAGGGTGATGGTCCAGCCGCGGCCCTCGACCTCGGCCTCCGCCTGGGACGGGGTGATGCCCTCGTCCTTCATCAGCTTCTGTTCGAGCTGCTTGTTGGCGAGGTCGATCAGATAGCCCTTCTGGCCCTCCCGGCCGGGGGCGCCCTTGGGGTCCTTGGGCACGGGGAACTTCATGGCCCGGCGCTTGGCGGAATCCAGCCAGCGCTCCTCGACCATGTTGTCCAGGACGTAGTTCCACCGGGCCCGGGCCAGCTTCTTGCCGGTCGGCGTCGCGGCCGCCCAGTCGTACTGGCTCGGCGCCTGGAGCAGGGCCGCGAGGTAGGCGCCCTGCTCGACGGTGAGCCGGTCGGCGTCGACGCGGTAATAGGCCTGGGCCGCGGCCTGGATGCCGTAGGCGCCGCGCCCGTAGTAGCTGGTGTTGATGTAGCCCTTGAGGATGTCGTCCTTGCTGAGCTTCTGGTCCACCTTGAGCGAGATGACCAGTTCCTTCAGCTTGCGCGTGACGGTCTGGTCCTGGTTCAGGTAGTAGTTCTTGACGTACTGCTGGGTGATCGTCGAGCCGCCCTGCGCGCCCTTGCCGCTGAGCGTGTTGATCAGTCCGCGGGCCGTGCCCTTCAGGTCGACTCCGGAGTCGTGGTAGAAGGTCTTGTTCTCGGCGGCCACGAAGGTCAGCTGGACCTTCTTCGGCACCTTGGCCAGGTCCACGCTCTCGCGGTTGACCTCGCCGTCGCGCGCCAGGATCGAGCCGTCGCTGTACTTGTAGACGTTGCTCTCACGCTGGGCGGCCTCGTTGCCCTGCTTGGGGATGGGCACCACGAGGTACAGCACGATGAACCCGCCGATGCCCAGCAGGCACAGGCCGAGGAACGTGCCGAGGATCCTCTTCCAGGTGAACAGCCGGCGTATGCCGCCCCTGCCCGGTCCGACGTCTCCGCGCGACGAGGGCTGCGCCAGCGCCGCGCGGTGGCCACCACGCTGTCGCGCTCGTCGTTCTTCCGCTCGTCCCATGGGTCCGTCCGCTCCGCTTCCTGCTCGGGTGTCACTCGCGTGGGTGACGGAGATCAGCTCGCAAAGCTAACACCGCCGTCTATGACAAAGAGGGGGCGATCCGCTCTTTTACGGACGTGACAATCAGCACCCGCCCCAACGAAACCGACGTACGGGAGGCGCCAAGGGTTGCCAGGAACAGAAAAAGTGTTATCACTTAGCTAGACCAATGAGAGCGGCCGCCCGTCGACCGCTTCGAGCCGCAGGAGAACGGGGGACCCCATGTCCGCACACGACCACGCACCCGCCGCCGACATACCCGAGATGCCCGCGCCGCGTGTGCGGGAGTTCCCGGCGCGCAGCATCGGCGGCGGCTTCGCCCTGCTGCTGGGGCTGCTCGGGCTGCTGGTCGCCGCCGCCATGATCGCCACCGCCGCCGTCGTCACAGCCGACGGCCCCAAGGCCGGGCTGATCGTCGTGGGCGTGCTGGTCGGCGTCGCCGCACTGCTCGCGATGAGCGGCCTGAACATGGTGGCGCCGGGCGAGGCGCGGGTCGTGCAGCTCTTCGGCCGGTACCGGGGCTCGATCCGCGAGGACGGGCTGCGCTGGGTGAACCCGTTCACCTCCCGGGAGAAGATCTCCACCCGGGTGCGCAATCACGAGACCCCGGTGCTCAAGGTCAACGACGCCTACGGCAACCCCATCGAGCTCGCCGCGGTGGTGGTGTGGAAGGTGCGGGACACCGCGCAGGCCTCCTTCGAGGTGGACGACTACCTGGCGTTCGTCGCCACGCAGACCGAGGCGGCCGTGCGGCACATCGCCATCGAGTACCCCTACGACGCCCATGAGGCGGACGGGCTGTCGCTGCGCGGCAACGCCGAGGAGATCACCGAGAAGCTCGCCGCCGAACTGCAGGCACGCGTGGAGACGGCGGGCGTGACGATCATCGAGTCGCGCTTCACGCATCTCGCGTACGCTCCCGAGATCGCCTCGGCGATGCTCCAGCGGCAGCAGGCCGGCGCGGTCGTGGCGGCCCGGCGGGAGATCGTGGACGGGGCGGTCGGCATGGTCGAGGCCGCGCTCGCCCGGATCGCCGAGCGGGACATCGTGGAGCTGGACGAGGAACGGAAGGCGGCGATGGTGTCGAACCTGATGGTGGTGCTGTGCGGGGACCGGGCGCCGCAGCCCGTCCTCAACACCGGGACGCTCTACCAGTGACGGATCCCGCCGAGGGGCCCGCCCCCGAGCGCCGGCCGCGGCAGCGCAAGCAGGTGCTGCTGCGGCTGGACCCGTCCGTGTACGACGCGCTGGCCCGGTGGGCGTCGGACGAGCTGCGGTCGGCGAACGCGCAGATCGAGTTCCTGCTGCGCCGCGCCCTCGCGGAGGCGGGCCGGCTGCCGGGCGAGGCGGGCCCGCTGCCCCGCCGCGGCCGCCCGCCCGGCGGCCCGTCCCGGCCTCAGTAGCAGAACCGTGACAATCGGCCCCCACCTGTGCCGCCGTACCCGCCGCCACCGGTCGGCCACGGCGCGTATACACGCGACGTATACACCGTGTGTAGAGTGCGGCCATGTCCATCGGTCACACCCTTCTGGGCCTCCTGGAGTCCGGGCCGCGCCACGGCTACGACCTCAAGCGGGCCTTCGACGAGAAGTTCGGTCACGACCGGCCGCTCCACTACGGCCAGGTCTACTCGACGATGTCCCGGCTGCTGCGCAACGGGCTCGTCGAAGTCGACGGCATCGAGGCGGGCGACGGCCCGGAGCGCAAGCGCTACGCCATCACCGAGGCCGGGATCACCGATGTCGAGCGGTGGCTCGCCACACCGGAGAAGCCCGAGCCGTACCTGCAGTCGACCCTCTACACCAAGGTCGTCCTCGCGCTGCTCACCCGGCGCGACGCCTCCGACATCCTCGACACGCAACGCGCCGAGCACCTGCGCGGCATGCGGATCCTCACCGACCGCAAGCGCAAGGGCGACCTGGCCGACCAGCTCATCTGCGACCACGCGCTGTTCCACCTGGAAGCGGACCTGCGCTGGCTGGAGCTGACCGCCGCCCGCCTGGAGAAGCTCCGTGCGGCGGTGACCGCATGACCCGTACGGCACCTCCCCCCGGCTCCCTGCTCACCGCCGAGAACCTGCGCAAGGCCTACGGGCCCACCACCGCGCTGGACGGCGCCGACTTCTCCATCCACCCCGGCGAGGTCGTCGCCGTGATGGGCCCCTCCGGTTCCGGCAAGTCCACACTGCTGCACTGCCTCGCCGGGATCGTCACCCCCGACTCGGGGACGATCGCGTACGACGGCCGGGAGCTGTCGGCGATGAGCGACGCCGGCCGCAGCGCGCTGCGGCGCTCGGAGTTCGGGTTCGTCTTCCAGTTCGGCCAGCTCGTGCCCGAGCTGACCTGCGTGGAGAACGTGGCCCTGCCGCTGCGGCTGAACGGCACCTCCCGCAAGGAGGCCGAGCGGGCCGCGCTGGCGTGGATGGAGCGGCTGGAGGTCGACGACCTGCGCCGGAAGCGGCCCGGTGAGGTCTCCGGCGGTCAGGGGCAGCGGGTCGCGGTGGCGCGGGCGCTGGTCACCGGGCCGCGGGTGCTGTTCGCCGACGAGCCGACCGGCGCGCTCGACTCCCTCAACGGCGAGCGGGTGATGGAACTGCTCACCGACGCGGCCCGGTCCGCGGGCGCCGCCGTCGTGCTCGTCACCCACGAGGCGCGGGTGGCCGCTTACTCCGACCGCGAGATCGTCGTCCGGGACGGCAGGTCGCGGGACATGGAGCGGATCGTATGAGCCCGCGACGGGGGCACCTCCCCGCTCGGGGGGAGCCGAGAGCCTGGGGGAGGACCAGGGACCTGGGCATGGGGGTCAGGTTCGCCTTCACCGGCGGACGCGAGGGCTGGGTCCGGGCGCTGCTGACGGCGGTCGGTGTCGGGCTCGGCGTGGCCCTGCTGCTGCTGACCACCGCGATACCGAACGCGCTGGCGGCCCGGCACGCGCGGGAGGCCGCGCGCCAGGACTACACCTACGGCCAGAAGGTACCGCTGAGGGCCGACGACACCCTGGTGATCGCGGACGTTGACACGCGCTACCACGACAAGGACGTCCGCGGGCGGCTGGTGGAGCCCGAGGGCGCGCGGGCGCCGCTGCCCCCGGGCGTGGCGGCCTACCCGGCGACGGGCGAGATGGTGGTCTCCCCCGCGCTGCGGGACCTCCTCGCCTCGGACGCCGGGAAGCTGCTGCGGGAGCGGCTGCCGTACCGGGTGACCGGGACGATCGGCGAGCGCGGCCTGATCGGCTCGCACGAACTGGCCTACTACGCGGGCGCCGAGCACCTCGCCCCGCTGATCAACCGCTCGACGGTGGCCCGGATCAGCGAGTACGGCGAGCCGCGTCCGACGTCCGAACGGACGGACCCAGTGCTGATCCTGCTCGTGCTGGTCGTCTTCGTGGTGCTGCTCATGCCGGTCGCCGTGTTCATCGCGGCCGCGGTGCGGTTCGGCGGCGAGCGGCGCGACCGCAGGCTGGCCGCGCTGCGGCTGATCGGCGCCGACAGCCGGATGGCCCGGCGGATCGCGGCCGGGGAGGCGCTCGCGGGCTCCCTGCTCGGCCTGGTCCTCGGCACCGTCTTCTTCCTGACCGGCCGGCAGATCGCGGGCTCGGTCGAGATCCTCGACATCAGCGTCTTCCCCGGTTACCTCAACCCCTCGCCCGGGCTCGCGCTGCTGGTCGCCGTCGCGGTCCCGGCGGCCTCGGTGCTGGTCACCCTGTTCGCGCTGCGCGGGGTGGTGATCGAGCCACTCGGCGTGGTCCGTACCGCCAAGCCCGCGCGGCGGCGGCTGTGGTGGCGACTGCTGCCGCCGCTCGGCGGTCTCGGGATGCTCTCCCCGATGGCCGGCCAGGGCCGCACCGGCGGGGACTTCAACCAGTACCTGGTGACCGGCGGGGTCGTCCTGCTGCTGGTCGGCGTGACCGCACTGCTGCCGTGGATCGTGGAGACGGTGGTCGCCCGGCTCGGCTCCGGCCCGTTGGCCTGGCAACTGGCCGTGCGCAGGCTTCAGTTGAGCAGCGGCACGGCGGCCCGCACGGTCAACGGCATCGCGGTCGCGGTGGCCGGGGCGATCGCGCTGCAGATGCTGTTCGCCGGTGTGCAGGGCGACTACACCAAGGCCTCCCGCAACGACCTGTCGCGGGCGCAGATGCAGGTGAACCTGCCCCCCGGGGTCCGCACCGGCCCGGCCGCGCGGGAGTTCGCCGGCACCCGGGGCGTGCGCGGGGTGACCGCCCTGTACGGGGGCAGCCTCGGCGACGCGTCCTGGACGAAGGGGCCGGAGCGCACCGCCGAGGTGACCGTCGGGGACTGCGCGTCCCTGCGCGAGGTGGCGGCGCTGCCCTCCTGCCGGGACGGCGACCTCTTCGTCGTCAGCGGCGGCGAGTACGACACCGACACCCCGGCGCTGGCCGAGCCCGGCAGGAAGCTCTTCTTCGACCCGTCCTACGCCGGCCCCCGCGCGGTCCCGGAGGTCGCCTGGACCGTACCGCACGGGCTGAAGCCGGCCCGGTCGGTCAAGGACCCGACCGGGGTGCGCCACGGCGGCTTCCTGATGACCCCGGGCGCGCTGCCCCCGGGAGCCGAGACGTCGGTCGTCGGGCAGATCTACCTCTCGCTCGACCGGTCGGTGCCGGACGCGGTCGAGTACGTACGGAACACCACCGCACGCGTCGCCCCCACGGCGGACCCGATGCTGTGGGCGGCCAGTGAGCAGTCCAGGAAGTTCACCTCCATCCGCACCGGCCTGTTCGTCGGCGCCGCCTGTGTGCTGGCGCTGATCGGCGCGAGCCTGCTGGTGTCGCAGCTGGAGCAGTTGCGCGAGCGCAGGAAGCTGCTGTCGTCGCTGGTGGCCTTCGGCACCCGGCGGCGCACGCTGAGCCTGTCGGTGCTGTGGCAGACGGCCGTCCCGATCACGCTGGGCCTGCTGCTGGCGTCGGTGGTGGGGCTGACGCTGGGCGCGGTGCTGCTGCGGATGACGGACGCCACGGTCGGCGTGGACTGGGCGAGCGTGCTGACGATGACCGGCATCGGCGCGGCCGTCGTCCTCGTGGTCACCTTGCTCAGCCTGCCGCCGCTGCTGCGGCTGATGCGCCCGGACGGGCTGCGGACGGAGTAGCGCCCGCCGCGCCGGGCCCCTCCCCTCGCCGGGAGGGGCCCGGCCCGCTGCCGGGCCCGCTCAGAGGCCGTACTCCTTCACCACGCGCCGGGCCTGGGCGAAGAGCATGCCCACGTTGACGGACTTGCGGCACACCACCACGGCGACGACGTCCTGCTGCTCGGTCATCCGCAGGAACAGGTGGGTCAGGTTGTCGCTGTTGACCAGGATCTCCTGGAAGAAGTGGTTCTCGCTCGCGCTGCCCCGGCGCTCCTTGAAGACGTCCTCGATCATCACGACCGTACGGCCCTGGAACAGGTCCAGGGTGGCGCCCGCCAGCAGGTCCAGGACCTCCGGCGGGTGGTTGTCCACGGTCTCGTAGGACAGCAGCATTCCGGTGGACATGTCGACCACGCCCGCGGCGAGGCAGTCGGGCGCCTCGGACCGCAGGGACTTGACCAGGCCCATCACCTGGTCGGAGAAACCGGCAGTCATACGCTTCGTCGCCATCCCTTCACACTCCCTCGGGGGCCTTCTCGGTCAGGATCGAGTCGATGCGCCGCAGCGCGGGCCGGGTCGCGCGGTGCAGCCGGTCGACGTCCATCCCCTCGTCGCCGAGCACGACCATCAGGGCGGTGTCGCCGACCGCGTAGAAGGCGGCGCAGCCGTGGCTGCCGTACGTCACCGTCTGCCGCAGCACCCCGCGCGCGGTCGCCTCGGCGGTGCGCCGGGCGAGTCCGAGGCCGGCCGCCGCGAGGGCGGCCAGCGACTCGGGTTCGATCGAGTCGGCGGTGTCGGCCGCGATGAGCAGGCCGTCGGCGGCCGCGACCGCCGTGTCGGTGATTCCGGTCACCTGCTCGCGCAGCCCGCGCATTTCGAGCGCGAGGGCTTCGTGATCCACGTAATCAACTCCCCTACATGACATATGGCATGGGTGCGTGTTCTTCATTTCGCGGATCCGTTCCGCAGGCGGAAGAAGCCTTTCCAGCTCGCCCCGTGCTTGCGCGGGGTGAGGGCTTCGGTGATGCCGCTGGCGCCGGGTGTGCGGCGGGGCAGGGAGACCGGCGGGCCGGTCTGCTCGGGCGGCCTCGGGGGCTGCGGCGGGGGTCTGCGGTGGCTGACGACCCGCACCTGCGGCGGTATCCGGACCGCGACGGGCGTGGGCGTCTCGGCGCACTCCAGCAGGCCCCGGGCGAGCATCCGGCCCATCTCGACGGTGACCGTGTAGACCGCGCGGCCGGTGCGGAAGGCGAGGTCCCGTGCGGTGCGGCGGCCGTCGGCGTGACCGAGCAGCTCCTGCTGCAGCTCGGTGACCCGGGCGTGGTGGCGGGCGGCGGGCCTCGGCCGCTCCCGGTCGGGACGGACCGGGTACGGCAGGGCGGCCAGGGCGGTCAGCTTCCGGCCCACGTCCTGCATCATGCGGGTGGGCGGCTCGCCGACCGCGACCGGGGCGAGCGGCTCGCCGCCGGCGGCGCGTTCCCAGCCGTCGACCGGCCCGGCCGCCATGGCGAAGGCCGCGTCGTGCAGCGCCATCACGCAGATGACCCTGAGCTGGGCGGCGCCCGCGTGCCCGTGCGCGATCAGGGCGGCCGCCGGCCAGGGCGCGCCGCCCGCCTCCCGGACCAGCTCGGCCCACTGCTCGCCGGTGAGCCGGCCCGAGCGCAGCAGGAGGACCGTGGCCCCGGGCGCGCCGGGGCTCTCGGCCGCGACGACGAGTCCGTCGCGCAGGTGGAAGGTGCCGCCGGGCCGGCCGGACACCCGCAGCTCGCCGGTGAACCCCTCACGGCTGCTCGCGCTCAGCGCCTGCCCCAGTTCGGCGTACCCGAGGGGGCCGAGGGAATCTCCGAAATCCGACATCACTCCCCCTGGCCTGTCGCACATACGCCTGACGCATCACTCCGCGGGGGTATGTGTATCAACCGGGGGGCGCAGGGTCGGCCCGGGTCTTCCTACCTGCCGCCACTTGACGGAATTTGAGGAGCCGGGCAACCCAAAGAGCTTTGTTCGGCGCTCATTTGATCGATTCCGTGATCCCTTCGGACGTCCGGGCCGAGCACCCGTACGGGCAGCGGACGCAGGTCCTCGCGCAGGGCGGCGGCCAGTTCCCGGTACTCCGCGCCGCGGGCCGCGCCGCCGCGCATCACGAGGGCGATGCGGCGGGAGGGGGCGGGTTCGGCGAAGCAGCCGGTGAGGAGCTGGTTGCTGCGGGAGGTCTCGACCTTGAGCGCGGTGCGCGGCAGCAGGGTGCAGCCGAGTCCGCCGGCGACGAGCTGGACGAGCGTGGACAGGCCCGCGGCGGTCGTGGTGACCGGCGCGTCCTCACGCCCGGCCTCCCGGCAGATGTCGAGGGCCTGGTCGCGCAGGCAGTGCCCCTCGTCGAGCAGCAGCAGGTTCAGCTCCCTGAGCGCCTCCCGGGGGATGCCCTCGCGGCCGCCGAGCCGGTGGTCGAGCGGGGTGACCAGCACGAAGTCCTCGTCGAACAGCGGGAGTTCGACGACGCCGGGCACGCCGAGGGGCACGGCGAGCAGCAGCAGGTCCAGCCGCCCGGCGGAAAGCCCCTCCAGCAGGTTCGCGGTCTGCTCCTCGTGCACCTGGAGGTCGAGGTCCGGGTAGCGGTCGTGGACGAGCCGCAGCACCGTGGGCAGCAGGTACGGCGCCACGGTGGGGATGACACCGAGCCGCAGCGCGCCCGTGAAGGGGGCCCGGACCGCCTCGGCCTCCTCCAGCAGCGCCCCGACCTCGACCAGCACCGCCTTGGCGCGGACGGCCAGCCGCTCACCCTCGGGTGAGAGCAGCACCTTGCGCGTCGTACGCTCCAGGAGGGTGACACCGAGTGCCTCCTCCAGGGCGGAGACGGCGCCGGAGAGCGCCGGCTGGCTCATCCCGATCGCCGCGGCGGCGTCCCGGAAGTGCAGGTGCTCCGCCACGGCCGCGAAGGCCCGCAGCTGCGCGAGGCTCGGCTGCCTGCGCTTACTACCCATGGTCACTGATAACCACCTCCGATCAACTTGACCGAGTGTAGCTATTTCCGCAATCAATGCACTCTGTGCCAGCATCGTGAGCGTCCAACCCATGGGGGACGCCGGCACAACCGGTGTCTCCTCGCTGCAAGGAGAGCGTGTGCTCACTGTCGGTGACAAGTTCCCCGAGTTCGAACTGACCGCCTGCGTCTCGCTGGAGAAGGGCGAGGAGTTCGAGCAGATCCACCACAAGTCCTACGAGGGCAAGTGGCTGGTGGTCTTTGCATGGCCGAAGGACTTCACTTTCGTCTGCCCGACCGAGATCGCCGCCTTCGGCAAGCTGAACGAGGAGTTCGCCGACCGCGACGCGCAGATCCTCGGCTTCTCCGGTGACTCCGAGTTCGTGCACCACGCCTGGCGCAAGGACCACCCGGACCTGACCGACCTGCCGTTCCCGATGATGGCGGACTCCAAGCACGAGCTGATGCGGGACCTCGGCATCGAGGGCGAGGACGGCTTCGCCCAGCGCGCCGTCTTCATCGTGGACCCGAACCGCGAGATCCAGTTCACCATGGTCACCGCGGGCTCCGTCGGCCGTAACCCCAAGGAGGTCCTGCGGGTCCTGGACGCCCTGCAGACGGACGAGCTCTGCCCCTGCAACTGGTCCAAGGGCGAGGAGACCCTCGACCCGGTCAAGCTGCTGGCGGGTGAGTGAGCATGTCGCTCGACTCCCTGAAGTCCGCCCTTCCTGACTACGCCAAGGACCTGAAGCTCAACCTGGGCTCGGTGATCGGCAACTCGGACCTGCCCACGCAGCAGCTGTGGGGCACGGTCCTGGCGACCGCCATCACCGCGCGCTCGCCGATCGTCCTGCGGGAGCTGGAGCCGGAGGCGAAGGCGAACCTGTCGCCGGAGGCGTACACCGCGGCCAAGTCCGCGGCCGCCGTCATGGCGATGAACAATGTCTTCTACCGCACCCGGCACCTGCTGTCGGACCACGAGTACGGCAGCCTGCGGGCCGGTCTGCGGATGAACGTCATCGGCAACCCCGGCGTCGACAAGGTCGACTTCGAGCTGTGGTCCTTCGCCGTGTCCGCGATCAACGGCTGTGGCATGTGCCTGGACTCGCACGAGCAGGTCCTGCGCAAGGCCGGTCTCGAGCGCGAGGTCATCCAGGAGGCCTTCAAGATCGCCGCGGTGATCGAGGCGGTCGCTACGACCCTGGAGGCGGAGGCCGCGCTGGCCGAGTAGCTCCGGCCGCGTCGCACGACGCCATGATCACGGCCCCCTCCCACCGCGGTGCGAGGGGGCCGTAGTCACGGCGTGCGGCCGGGCCCGGCCGCGGGGCTCAGCCGGCCGGGTCGCCGGCCGGTGCGTCGGCGGGGACCTCTTCGGCCACGGGCTCCTGGCGGGGGCGGGCGGGCAGCCGTACGGTCCGTTCCTCGGAGTAGGACCGCAGATAGCCCACCACCGTGTTGGTCACCGCCACCAGCGGGACCGCGACGACCGCGCCGCCGATGCCCGCGATCATCCCGCCCGCGGCGACCGACAGGACCACCGCCAGCGGGTGCACCCGGACCGCGCGGCCCAGGATGAAGGGCTGCAGCACATGGCCCTCGATCTGCTGCACCGCGAGGACGACCACCAGCACCATGAGCGCGGTGAAGACACCCTGGGTGACCAGCGCGACCACCACGGCCAGCGCGCCGGACACGACCGCGCCCACCAGCGGGATGAACGCGAACAGGAAGATGAACACGGCCAGCGGCACGGCCATGGGGACGTTCAGGAAGTAGATGCCGAGGCCGATGAAGATCGCGTCGATCAGCGCCACGATCACCGTGCCGCGGACGTAGGCCGTCAGGGTGCGCCAGGCGCGCGGGCCCGCCCCGGCGACTCCCGGCCGGGCCGCCGCCGGCACCAGCTTCAGGGTCCACTCCCAGATCCGCCGCCCGTCGTACAGCAGGAACAACGTCGAGAAGATGGTCAGGAGGATGCCGGTCAGCGCCTCCACCACGACCGTGACGCCCTCCAGCCCGGCCGACGTTATCTGGTCGGTGTTGGCGCCGACGGCCTCGCGCAGGTTCTTGGCTATCTGGTTGATCTGCTTGTCGGTGACGTGGAAGGGGCTGTGCAGCAGCCACTTGCGCAGCTCGTCGATGCCGTCCTGGATCTGGCTGGAGAGCGTGTCGATGTTCTCCATGACCTGCCAGGTCACGAACCACCCGATCAGCCCCATGATGACGAAGCCGAGGATCGCGGTGAGCGCGGTGGCCGGACCGCGCGGCAGTCCGCGGCGGCGCAGCCGGGCGACCGTGGGCTGCATCAGCGCCGTGATGAGCAGCGCGGCCACGAAGGCGAGGACCACGAGCTGGACGGCGCTGATGGCCCGCATCAGCACCCAGACGGTTCCGGCCAGTACCAGCACCCGCCAGCCGGCCTCCGCCGCGACCCGGACGCCCCAGGGCACGGCCTGGACGGGGTCGGGACGTGCCGGGGCGAGGCTCTCGCGGTCGGGCACCGGGCCCGTGCCCCCCGACGGCTCCGGGACGGACCCGGCGTCTTCCTTCTCGGCCTCCGCGCGGCGCTCGTCCAACCGCTCACCCATCTCGGTGAGTCCGGCGCCGAGCCGGCCGAGCCACCCTGGCACCTTCGACATGATCCGTCCTCTTCCCCCGTCCGTCCCCACCACTCCCCCCAGGAGTCGTTCCGTCACGCTACATGGCGACAGCCCCTCCCCCTAGGACGGGGAGGGGCTGCGCGGGGTTGAGAGCGGCGCCCGCCGGACGATCGCTACGGGCGCCGTGGGCCGCTCGGGCTCAGTACCAGTGGTTGGCCGACCAGAACGACCAGGCCTGGCAGGGGCTGCCGTACCGCTCGTTCATGTAGTTGAGGCCCCACTTGATCTGGGTGGCCGGGTTGGTCCGCCAGTCGGCACCGGCGGAGGCGTACTTGCCGGCCGGGAGCGCCTGGAAGAGACCGTAGGCGCCGGAGGACGCGTTCACCGCCTGGTAGTTCCAGCTCGACTCGTGGTTCACGATGTTGCTGAAGCACTGGAACTGGTCGGCGGCGACCATCTGGCGCGCCATCGCCTGGATCTGCGCGGCGGTGTACGAGCTCTGGACGGGGAAGCTGGAGGAGTCCCGGCTCGCGCTGCGGCTGGCCGCCTCGGCCTTGGCCTTGGCGCGCTCCTTGGCCTCCTGCTCCGCCTTCTCGGCGGCCGCCTTCTTGGCGATCGCGGTCTGGGCGGCAGCCTTGCGGGCGGCCTCCTCCGCGTCCTTCTTCGCGCTCGCGTCCGCGGCGATGGCCTGTGCGTCGGCCTGCTGCGCGAGGGAGGCGGTCTGCACCTGGGCCTGCTGACCCGCGGGTATGTCCGCAAGAAGCGTCGTCGCGTCTGCTGCCGTCGCTTCGGCGTCGTTGTTCTGCGCGGTGCTGCCCGAGGCAACGCCGACGACGCTTCCGACAGCGGTGACCGCGGTGGCCGAGGCCACTGCGAATCCCCGGACCGAGATCCGGCTCACACGGTTTTCCTTCCAGCATCGCCCGCTTCGGTGACCCTGGCGGACGCAATCGTGCCCCCTGGCACTGGCCTCCCAACTGCGGGGTCACGGAGGCACGGGCCCGCTGTGCAACTCCCTTCACGGGAGAGCCACGTGATGCTCGGGCGGCATACGACGACGCTATGGAGTTGGCTGTGATGCTCAGGTGTTGCTGTACCGCTGGGGGCACAGGTGTGTCGTATGCGGGGCCTGACAGGAGAGAGACTCTGCCGTAACCCCGCGCCGCAAGGCAATTCCGAAATGCGTGTGAAAGCTCACACCGGGTTTGGCCCTGGGGATTTCGAGAAACCTCCGCACACGCCGACGCCGCCCGGCTAAGCTCTCGGCCTTTACCGGACGGCGCCAACTTCCGCTCCGTCGCCCCGAGACGGGGCATTCGGGGGCGGATTCGATCAGATGTGCCCCTCCTCCAGCATTTCGGTCACAAGGGCCGCGATCTGGGACCTCTCGGACCTCGTCAGCGTCACGTGCGCGAAGAGCGGATGGCCCTTCAGTTTCTCGACGACGGCGACGACACCGTCGTAGCGACCGACCCGCAGATTGTCCCGCTGTGCCACGTCATGAGTCAGAACGACCCGTGAATTGGCGCCGATCCGGGAAAGGACGGTCAGCAGCACGTTCCGTTCCAGGGACTGCGCCTCGTCCACGATCACGAACGCGTCGTGCAGTGAGCGGCCGCGGATGTGGGTGAGCGGCAGGACCTCCAGCATCCCGCGCGCGGTGACCTCCTCGATGACCTCGCGGCTGGTGACGGCCGACAGCGTGTCGAAGACCGCCTGCGCCCAGGGGCTCATCTTCTCCGCCTCGTTGCCGGGCAGATAGCCGAGTTCCTGCCCGCCCACCGCGTACAGCGGGCGGAAGACCATCACCTTCTGATGCTGACGGCGCTCCAGAACCGCCTCCAGGCCCGCGCACAGCGCCAGCGCCGACTTGCCGGTGCCGGCCCGCCCGCCCATCGACACGATGCCGACGTCCGGGTCGAGCAGCAGGTCGAGCGCGATGCGCTGCTCCGCGCTGCGGCCCTTGATGCCGAAGGCCTCCCGGTCGCCGCGAACCAGGCGGACGTCGCCCTCGGCCGTGACCCGCCCGAGCGCCTTGCCCCGCTCCGACTGGATGGTCAGGCCGGTGTGCACGGGCAGGCCGTCGGTCTCGGGGACCTGGACGCGCCCGGCCTCGAAGAGGGTGTCCACCTGCTCCGCGGACAGGGTCAGTTCGGACATCCCGGTCCACCCGGAGGCGTCCGTGATGGCGAGTTCCGCGCGGTACTCCTCGGCCAGCAGGCCGACCGAGGAGGCCTTGATGCGAAGCGGCAGGTCCTTCGAGACGACGGTGACGTCGAACCCCTCGGCCTGCAGATTGCGGGCGACCGCGAGGATGCGGGAGTCGTTGTCCCCCAGGCGATAGCCGGTGGGCAGCACGCTGGGGTCCGAGTGATTGAGCTCGACGCGGAGCGTTCCGCCGAGGTCCCCGATCGGGATGGGGGCGTCGAGACGGCCGTACCGGACCCGGTAGTCGTCGAGCAGGCGCAGGGCCTGACGGGCGAAGTAGCCGAGTTCGGGATGGTGCCGCTTGGCCTCCAGCTCCGTCACCACGACGACGGGCAGCACGACCTCGTGCTCCTCGAAGCGGCTCAGGGCGTTCGGGTCGGCCAGCAGGACGCTGGTGTCGAGAACATAGGTGCGCCGGTCGGGCTTGCGGCGCTTTGTGCTGGTCACCACGGAAGGACGTACCCCCTCGGATGAGGTCGGGGAGCGACGAGATGGAGCTGGGCCGGTCGACGGCACCCGCGCGCGGCGGGCCGAGGACCGGCCCTCCGCGGCTGCGTCCGTGCTGTGACCGCACGGTCGGGCTGGTGCAAAGGGCCTCCCGGGCGGACGGCCCCGTGCCGCCCGCTGAGATCCGACACCCGTGGTTCGGGTGTCGACCTGTCTGGCTTATGCCCTCGAACATGCGCCGTCATGCAAATGCACGGGGCGGCGCACGTGTGAACTCCGCGTTACATCCGCCTCTGAGGGGGTATCCATGCGCCCTTCGGGCGGACCCGCCGAAGCCGGGCCCGCCGGGCCGCGGCGAAGGGGCGCCGGGCGGAGTTTCCGCCGGTCAGCGGCCGTGCCGGAGGTCGCGCGGCGGTCAGCCGCCGTAGCGCCGGTGGCGGGCGGCGTAGTCGCGCAGGGCCCGCAGGAAGTCGACCTTGCGGAAGGCCGGCCAGAAGACCTCGCAGAAGTAGTACTCCGAGTGGGCGGTCTGCCAGAGCATGAATCCGGACAGCCGCTGCTCGCCGCTGGTGCGGATCACCAGGTCCGGATCGGGCTGGTCGCCGGTGTAGAGGTGCCGGCCGATCATGTCGACGTCGACGGACTCGGCGACGTCCTCCAGCGCGACGCCCTTGTCGTGGGCGTCGAGCAGCATGGAGCGGACCGCGTCGGCGATCTCCTGGCGGCCGCCGTAGCCGATCGCGACGTTGACGAGTATCCCGTCGACGTGGGCGGTGGTCTCCTCGGCCTCCTTCAGCGCGGTCTGCATCTGCGCCGGAAGCAGGTCGGGCGTGCCGACGTGGTGGACGCGCCAGCGGCCGTCGGCGGCCAGGGTCCGTACGACGTCCTCGATGATGCCGAGGAGCGGGACGAGCTCCTCCTGGGGGCGGTCGAAGTTGTCCGTGGACAGCAGCCAGAGGGTGACGACTTCCACGTCCGTCTCGCTGCACCAGCCGAGGAATTCCTCGATCTTCTCGGCGCCGGCCCGGTGACCGTGGACGGTGCTGGAACCGGCGGCCTTCGCCCAACGGCGGTTGCCGTCCATGATGACGCCGATGTGCTTGGGCACCTGAGCGTGGTCCAGGTGACCTTCCACCCGGCGTGCGTACAGCCTGACCAGCAGGCCGCGCAGCTTGTCGCGCAGGTTCACGTGTTCGTCAGCCCCTCCGTCTGGATCGGACAGGCGCGGCCGGGGGCGATCCCTGCCCGCGCGGCGGCCTCGTCCGTATGGCGGTCCCCGGGGGCGAAGCCTACCCCCGACCCGGCAAGGGTCCCCCCAACGGGTGCGCGTGCGCGCCCGGGTGCATCAGACGCTCCCCCCGGAGCTCCTACAAGAAACGGGCCGGTCCGTGGGGGGGAGACGGACCGGCCCGAGGGGGGGTTTCCACCATAACCCTTCGTAAGTGATGTCGCGTGCATCGGCGTGCAACAACTACTCTCCGGAGTCGCCCGGCGACGCCGTGAGAGGCTTGGAGGCTGTCATTCCGGGGGTGACAGTGGCCGGATCACAGCGGATTCACAGGTGAATCGGGCGGGATGCGGCGGGAACCGCAGGAATTGGGCCTTCTTGGTGACCGCGCGGCGCGTTGCCTCCGCGTCCCTCCCCCGGGCGACCCGGCCGCGAACGCCCGATTGACGCCGGCACGTGTTCCGCCCCGGCCCTCCGGCCCATGCCGACAGGCTCAGAGCAGGCGGGCACGGCACCGCGCGGCCCCCTCCACCGCGCGGTACCGCCCGCGCAGCTTTGCTCACGCGAATTGCCTTGGTCTGAACTTACGTGAGGCGGACGGGTGACGCGAGGGGCGGACGATAACGATGTGAAAAACGGGACGCCCTGGCCTGCCCCTCGGGGGCACTTTCCGGACGGTCGCTTTCTAGCCATCTCTCATCGCGCGGCGAAAGGGGGCGCGGCGCCGCGCCGGTGGGGCGGGGCGGCGGACGGGTCGGTGGGAGGGACGCGGGGGGGCAGCGGGTCGGCGGGTCAGCGGGTCAGCGGGTCAGCCCACCGGCTTGCCCGCTCGCGTCGGCTTGCGGGCGTCGAAGAGGTGGCGGGTGCTGTGGGCCACGAACGGCCCGTGGCGCGCGATGCGTTCGTGCAGCGCCCGCAGCCGGAGTGCGTACGCCTCGACCGTGAACCCGGGGACCATCCAGATCACCTTGCGCAGGAAGTGGACGACGGCGGCGATGTCGTGGAACTCCATGCGCAGGCGCTCGGCGCGCAGATCGACGATCTCCAGCCGGGCGGCCTCGGCGTCGGCGCGCTCCCGCTCGGGGTGACGGCCGCCGCGCACCGCCTCGGACTGCGGCCCGAGGAACCACTCGACCAGCTCGAAGGCGCTGGCGGGCCCCACGTGCTGGGCGAAGTAGGTGCCGCCCGGTTCGAGGACGCGGGCGATCTCCGCCCACTGCGGCCGTACGGGGTGCCGGCTGACCACCAGGTCGAAGGCGCCGTCGGCGAACGGCAGCGGCGCGTGGTCGGGCGAGGCGACGACCACGACGCCGCGCGGGCGGAGCAGTCCGGTGGCCTCGGCGGCGTTGGGCGGCCAGCCCTCGGTGGCAGCGACGAGCGAGGGGACCCGGCCGGCCCGGCCGAGGGCGAAGTCGAGGACCTCCCCTCCCCCGGTCTGCACATCGAGCGCGGCCCGCGCGCGGGCCAGCCTCCCCGCCATCGATACGGCGTACCCCCAGGACGGCCGCGCCTCCGTGGCCCGCCCCTCGAACCAGGAGAAGTCCCACCCCTCGGTGGGCACGGCGGCGCCTTCGGCGACGAGGTCCTCGAAGCTGCGGTGCCTGCTGTCTGCCATGCCCCGATGCTCGCAGGACACGACCGCCGCCCGCCTCCCCATTTACGCCCCGCGCACGACACCACGGCCGGGGCGCCGGTCACGCCGACGGAACCGGGGGACGCCCGACAGGGCCGCCCGCCTACTCGGCCGGGGCGAGCACCAGTTGGGCCCCGAGCCAGAGGAGCGCACAATGCAGCGGCACGCAGGCGGACCATCCCGTCGCCCGCCGCGGGCCGTGACGGACCACCTGCACCCAGCCGACGCCCGTCAGCAGCAGCGCGAGCCCCCACAGCGCCCACGCCGCCACAAGCCACGGCGTCGAGAGACCCGTGAACACCCGCAGGAGCGCGACCGGGATCAGCACGATCAGCGGCACACCCCAGGTGCCCTCGGTGACGGGGGAACCGGTGTCCGCGGACTGGCCGTTCGCCATTGCCCTTCCTTTCGGAGTCGTTCCTTCGGCGCGGTCCGGCCCGCGGGGAGCGGGCCGGACGGCTCACTGCCGACTCAGTGGTTGAAGTGCCACCAGATGTCGTAGAGGCTCAGGCCGGGAGAGACGGCCTTGATGGCGTACTTGACGTACCACGGGCGGGAATCGACCCACCGCTTGAAGTCGTCGTACTTGCCCGCCACGGCCTTGGTGAAGCCGGCGATCTTCTTCAGCGCGGCGGCGATCTGGCCCCACTTGGGCACCTTGAGGGCCGTGATGCCCCCGCCGGGCTTGCTGGGTGCCGCAGCCGCCTGCTGAAGCGCCGCCAGGTCCTGGCCGCCGCCGAACTCGGCCATGAAGGCCTGCACTTCGGGGTCCTTGCTGTCGAGCAGCGCCTGCAGCGCCTGAGCCGCTTCGGGCTCCTGCGCGGACGTCACCACCGGCGTCGGCGCGTCCTCGGCCATCGCCATGGGGGCGGCGGCGGCCACACCAAGAGCGGCCAGCACGCTCACGGCGGCGAGACGTATGCGAATGGGTTTCACGTAGACTTCCCCTTGCAGTTCCAAGGGGGAAGAGGACGTGCGGGAACGCCGGTAGGCGTCCAAACTTAACGGCCCCCCGAATGCGCTTCTTCCCCCGCATTCACGCCCGACCGGTTGGTCGTGCCGGTCGGTCGAAAAGGGACTCTAGCAGTAAAGATCATCCCTTTGGATCGCAAAGCGTGTGCAAGGAATCACTGGCGCGAACGGAACCTTTCGCCTGAATCGGCCCTCTGTACCTGATCGGCCCGCGGCACTTATTCACCCCCCGCAACCCACGTCCTCGCACCCGCGGTGACAGCCGATCCGTAGGGCGGATGGGCCCGTGGGCCCATGTGGGCCCGCCTTCCCGTGGATACGGTGCTGGCCGTACGGGAGTACGTCGGTACGACGGGCGGAGGCGGGGCGGGGATGGGACGGCGCTGGCGGGACGGTCGGGGAGAGCTGACCGTGCACGGGAACGGAGCGGCACCGGTGACGGTCCCGCTGGAGCTGGCGACCTCGTACCGGGCCCGCACCAGGGGCCTGCTCGGCCGGGACACCGTCGACGGCGCGATCCTGCTCTCGCCCGCGAACAGCGTGCACACCTTCCGGATGCGCTTCCCCATCGACGTCGCCCACCTCGACCGCGACCTCACCGTCCTCGCGGTACGCACCATGCCCCCGAACCGCCTGGGCCTGCCCCGCCTCCGCTCCCGGCACGTGCTGGAGACGGACGCGGGGGTGATGGCGGGCTGGGGACTGCGGGCGGGGGTGCGGGTGACGGTGGTGGCGGAGCAGGTCAGGTGACGGGGCGTCGTCCATCGGCGTCGCCCTGGTTCGCCCGTGGCTCCCGGACGATCTCGGGCAACTCCGAAACGGGAACGAGTGGCAGCTCCGCCACCGGGGACGCCACCGCGTCGATCGTGTGCACGGGTGGTTCGTCGTCCGAGGACAGCAGCCGGGCCGAGTCCTCCGCCAGTGCCGGACGTCTGCGATGGGACGAGGTCGTTCCAGGACGATGGCAGCCCGCGCAGGGTCGCGTGCAGCAGGCGGCGAGCGCGGTCTTCACCCGAACGTTCCCAGGGTCACCACGGAAGGCTCCGAGGCCGACGATGCCACCACCAGCGCTCTGCCGGCACGCCGGCCTTGTGTCCGGCCTCCCATTCCTCGGTGTGCTCACGGAAGATCGAGTCCAGTCCCTGCAGGGCTGACCGCAAGCCGTCGGCATATGCCTTGCCTACGCACGGAAGGGCGTCGGCGAGGTCGTCCCGGGCCTTCAGGTCACGATGGAACAGATCCTCCCGGTACCGGCCCGAGGGCGACCAGTCCGACTCCAGACGGCGGCCCAGCCGCGCCCAGATGTGCAGGGCGTAGTGCACACGTCCCTCCACGGTCGCCGTCGTACCCGTCGGGTAGCCGGCGAGGAAGGCGTCGGCCAGCGGCGTGTCGATGTGCTGCCCGTCCAGGATCTCGGGCAGTGCCTCGACCCTCGCACCGGGGAGATCCCGCACCGGCTCCTCCACCACATCGACGCGGTACCCGGCGTCGTCGTCGGTGTCCTCCGCCTCGAGACGGCATCCGACCGAGCGTCCGTCCGGTGTGCCGACCCAGTAGGCGCTCGGTATGTCGACTTCCGACGGGTAGAGCACGGAGGACCCCGTGCGCTCGGCCAGGCCGAGCGCCAGCCCCTCCTCCGTGAGGCCGTCGGCGGTCTCCTCCTCAACGACGATGTCCAGTTCGAGCGCCAGGTCACCCGGCGGCAGCCGACGGTACGTGCAGAGCACGGGCGCCTGCCAGTACCGTCCTTCCTGGTCTCCGTCCGCGTCGGCCACGTCCACCGCCTCGTCCGGAGCTGACAGGACTTCCGCCACCGCTCGACGGAGACCGGCCGGAGGCAGCGCGGCAACAGTGAAGAGGTTGCCCAGCAGAGGCGCATACCGCTCTGTACCGGTCACTCGTTCCCCCTTCGTGGCTCCGCGCACGTCGGAGAGGTCACGGCTCGGAGCGAACGACTCGATGGTTCGACCGTCACCGTGTGGCCAGTTCGCGCACCTGCGGCGGGAGGGTGCCGTCCGCCGCGATGCGGGCCAATGCCTCACGGCTGAGTGTCACCGTGCCGTACCGGTGGAGCGTCATCACGGCCTGCTCCATGGCCACGCCGCACCGGGCGTACTGCTCGGCCAGTTCCATCGCCCACGGGGTGACGAGAGCTTCGTCGTCGACGTACAGACCGAGCCAGGTGAAGACCTCTCCGGCGATCCAGCCGCCGACCCACGTCGTCCACCGCCGGACGAACCGTGATCCTTCCTCTTCGTCCGGTTCCGGCGGAACGCCGGGGATGCCGAGCAGCGCGCACTCCCGCATCGCCTCGAACATGCGCTCCCGGGTGACGTGGGCCGCGTACGGCATCAAGTTCCGCATGACCTCCCGGACCTCGAGCCAGGCGGGCGGCTCCTCGTCGCCGCTCTCCCTCCCGCTCCAAGCGGGGGCGGGGACCGGATCGGGCACGGGCTCGGCCGGCCTGCAGGCCAGGAGGATCGCCCGCGCCCGGGCGACGTTCTCCTCGGCCGCCGGCAGATCGGCCGGCCACTGGAAGCCCGCGGCCCATCCGTAGGGCAGCTCTCGTACCACGGGTGGCAGCAAGGGCTCCTCGTCGGAAGCCGGTTTCCGGGCGCGCGCCTCGTAGCGGGGGCGGCGCAGCAGGAGGAGCCGCGAACGGATGTACGGGCGGAAGTCCCGGACCTCGTCGTCGTGTACCAGGGCCAGCAGCGCCTCCTCGCCGCGTGGCCGGCCGAGGGTCAGGAGCAGGCGGACCGCCGGTTCCACGGCCAGGCCGACCCGGACGTAGGCCTTGGCCAGGCGGACCGCCTCGCTGGCGTGCCCCAGGTGGATCCCGCGCTCCAGGAGGGCGAACGCGTCGGAGGCCAGGGCCTGCCGTACCGAGGTGGCCCACTCGGCGGCCGTGACGTCGATCTGCTCCCGCGTCGGTGGGGAGGACACCGAGGGGATGCCCAGTTCGGACCACTTCGCGAGCACCTGGGACACGCGGTCCCGGGTGACGTCGGCGGTGGTCGGCATGAGCCGGGGCAGCCATGCGTCCGCCTCGTCCAGGGTGCGGTCGTCGCGCTCGTCGTAGAAGTCCCGCAGCGGCTCGTCCCAGTCGTGCACACTGTGGCGGCGCTCGGGCAGGGAGGCCCGCAGGACCTCGAGCGCCTGCTCCGCGTGCGTGGGCGGGAGCTCCGCAAGGGCGGGACGCCTGCGATGGGTGAGGTCGTTCCAGGGCGGCGGAAGCTCGCGCATCGCCAGGGGCAGGAGGTGATCATCACGAGACACCCAGGTACTCCATTGCTTCCTTCGGGGTCTTCATCTTCGACCAGTCCAGCGTTCCCGCCGCCCGGCGCGCGTCGATCTCCGTCTGCATCCTCGCGAGTTGACTCGGGGAGATGTCCTGGCCGGCGATCCGGATCGGTACGTTGTTCTTAGCCAGTGTGCTCGCCGGCGTGCCCTCCGGCTTGTATTTCACTCCATCGCGTTTGCCGCTCTTGTATCCGCTGAAGATGTTGCTCCACTTGTCGTTGGTCGCGATGTCCACCCTGGTGGCACGGCCCGCGCCGTCCTTGCCCTGCCAGCGGGCCATGTCCTCGACCTGCCGCTCGAAGTCGGCCTTGATGGTGGCGTTGCCGGTGTTCTTGACTTCCACGACATGGACCTTGCCGTCCTTGCCCTTGTAGAGCACATCGGCGTCGTTGATGTCGGAGATGTCGACGCTCTCGCCGCCGCCGAGATCGACCTTCGTCTTGCCGAAGTCCTTGCCGACGGCGGTGTGCACCGTGGTACCGGCAGCAGCTTCGACGTCGGCCGCATGCTGGACGGCGTTGAGTTCGGCTTCGGCCTGGGCGAGTTCGTCCGTGTTCTTCGCGTTGAGAATCTTGCTGGTGAGGGTGGACCTCGCTTCCTTGGAGACGTTCGGCGTCTTCGCCAGCTTCCCGACCTCGTCCAATGCTCGAGCCGCGTCCCCGGTGCCGATCTCCTTCTTGGCCGGGTCGGGGTCGTCCTTCGCGCGGCCGGCGATGTCGTCGACGTTCTTCGCGGAGTGTGGGATGCCCTCGTCGTCGAGCGCCTTCTTCGCGGCATCCTTGCTGTGCGCCAGATCGGCGGCCTTCGCCGCACGGTCCGCCTCGTCCGCCTGCTTGCGGGCCTCCTGGGCCTCCTTCCTGGCCTCCTCGTCGCAGCCGTCCTCGGCGAGGATCACGTAGGGGGAGGCGCCGGCGGCCAGGACGGTGGTGCCGGTGCCGGGGGCGCCGGTGAGGGTGCCGGGGGTGGCATCGCGCGGGCCGTCGTCGTACGGGGTCCCGCGGGCCGGGGCGGAGAGGGTGCAGCCGGACTGCCTGGCCTTCTTCTCGGCCTCGTCGGCCGCCTCGTCGGCCTGCTTGGCCGCCTTCTCGGCGCCCTCGACGTCTCCCGCCCTGGCCGCCTTCTTGGCGTCCTCGGCCGCCTTGCCCGCCTTCTCCGCGAGCTTGCCCAGCTTCGCGAGCTTGCCGAGTTTGCCCAGCTCGCCGACCTTCTCCACGACCTTGGCGGCGTCGTAGCCGGGGATGAAGAGGGAGCCGACGTTCCAGATGACGTGGGTGACGGCACGGGTCTTGTCGCCGTTCTTCCAGTCGTTCGCGACGTCGTCGCCGATGAACATGTCGTAGAGGACCGTGCCGCCGGTCTTCAGCGAGGCTCCGCCCCAGTCCAGGACTGCGCCGAGGTGGTCACCCTTGGACCACTCGTCGCGGGCGCCCCGGGAGTTGTCCCACCAGTCCTCGCCGAGCTGCTTGCCGTAGTCGCCTATGCCCTTGAGGGTGTCGAGGGGATGGCGGACCATGCCCCAGATGCCGGTGACGTCGCCCCACACGCCGTCGACGAACAGGCCTTGGCCGACCTGCTTGACCTGGTCGCCGGCGCAGCCGAAGAAGGCGCCGACGCCGGAGAAGCAGCCGTCGTCCTTCTTCTGGCCGTCGCCCTGGTCTCCCCCGTCGTTCTGGTCGCCGCTCCGGTCGCCGTCATCGTTCCCGCTGCTCTCGTTTCCGCTCCCGTTTCCGCTCTCGTTTCCGTCGCCGTGCGTGCCGCTGTCGGTGGTCGTGTCACCGCCCGTGGGGCCGGTGTTCCGGCCGTCGGTGCTCCGACCGTCGGTGGTGGTGCCGGAGGCGTCCGTGGCGGTGCCGTCCGCCGGGGCCGGACAGCCCATGCCGACGACCTTGCAGACGTGGGCCTGTATGCCCCCGTATATCTGCGTACCGAGACCGCTGACCACCAGCGCGGTGACTATGGCGACGACGATGGCGACCAGGCCGGCGTACTCGATCGCCGTCTGCCCCTCGTCGCCGCCCCGCCGCCACCGGATCATCCGGGCGAGAGAGAACGGGCGGCGCTCGGCCCGCTCCAGCTCCGGGAGTCCGTACCACTCCCGGCTCTCGGACTGGAGCAGGAAGTAGACGATGAGGACGGGGAGGAAGAGCTGGACGCCGCCGCGGGCGGAACCGGCGGCGAGGTTGGTGAGCCCGCCGAGGATCAGCCAGACCTGAACGGCGATCAGCCCGCGCCTGACCCGGGCCCCGCCCTCCCACGTCCGCCGGGCCAGCCACCACCCGAGGACGCCGGGCGCGGCCGCGTAGGCGACGAGGGCGATCACGCCTCCGTCGAGGACGTCGTACGACGAGGCGGTCAGCAGCAGCCCGACCCCGCCCAGCACGGTGGCGACGAACAGCACGTGCACCAGCGTCAGTGCCACCGACAGCGACCGCGGCATCCCGCGGCGCCCCCCACGCCCGGACGACCACGATCCCTCGAACTCCGGCACTCCCCCGACCGAGGCCATGCCCCCTCCCCCCACGTCGGCACACAACTAGGGGGAGGTTAGGAAGGAAGCGCCCGCCCAGGATGGGCCCGTGGGCCCAAAACGACACCCAAAGCGCATGACACGGCGCCACCGACAACCGAAAGCCCTCCGCGTCGCGATCCGGGAGATCGGGACGCGGAGGGCCGGTCGCCTGCCGCCGTGATCAGCTCTGGGTCCGGGGGAAGGACACCTCCACCCGGCGGTTCTTCTTGCGGCCGGCCTCCGTGGAGTTGTCGGCGATCGGGTACTGCTCGCCGTAGCCGCGGACCTCGAAGGTGATGTCGGAGTCGTTCAGGTCCTGGTCCAGGACGTCCTGTACGGCGTTGGCGCGCTGCTTGGACAGGACGTCCCCGTGGGCGGAGGAGCCGAGGTTGTCGGTGAAGCCGAAGACCCGGACGTGGGTGGACTTCTGCTTCTTGATCTCCTCCGCGATCGCGGCGATACGGGACTTCGCCTCGTCGCTGAGCTTCGCGCTGTCCTTGCCGAACAGCACCTCGGCCTGGAGCGCGAAGGTCACGTCCGTGTTGGTGTCCGAACGGCGCTCCTCGCCGCCCTGGTCCTCCACCACCGACTTGATGTCGAGGACTTTGGGGGCGGCGAGGGTGGCGCCTTCCGGCAGCTTCAGGTCGGGGTCGTTCGGGTCGACCTTCACAGGGGCCGTCGCGGAGGCCTCCGTGCCCGGGGGCACGCTGGGACCGCCGTCGGCGTGCGCGACGACGGCGCCGTAGAAATTCGCGGCGACCATGACGGTGGCGGCGGTGAACGCGAGGGCGAGACGTGGGCGCCCGCCAGGGGTGTGGGTCATCGCGGCCGCCTCACCCGGAGATCTGGATGGTGGCGCTGGAGAAGGTGGGCAGTTGGAAGCTCACTTCGGTCGTATTGGCCGGTGGCGCCGGGAACTGCATGAAGACTGGCAGACTTCGGCCCGCCTCAATCGTGCCGAGGGACGTCGTCGTCAGAGGTCGCCCTTCCGTGTCGCGCAGCACGTAATAGCGCTTTTTCCCTTTAGAATCCACGAGTGTTGCACCACCGAGCGAAGGACCGTGCTTGACGATCTCGGTTTCGTCTCCGCTCATTTGTGGCGGGACAACAACCGACTTGGCACCATCGTTCTTCAGGTCCCCGTTCACGGTGACAAATCCGCCGGAGTCACGGTCAGCAGAGGTGATCTGAAGGAGCAGCCCGTCCTGCCCCCTCAACTCCGCCAGCGGCTGATCCGACTGCCCCTCCTGAGCACTCGGTTTGGACGCGTCGTCCTTGGAGGCGGACGCCGGCGTGTTCGGCTTCTCACCTCCGTCGCCGCAACCGACCGCACCAAGGGCCAGACCGGCCGCAACAGTCAGCGCGACCAGGCCCCTACGGGCCTTCGCAGTGCACCGAATGCTCATCACTCTGCTTCCTTCATCACTCGTCGTTCGCTTGTCAGTCGGCCAGGTGGACGTCGAAGAGGTCCTCGGGTCCAGGAAGGTCGGTGAGATGCTCGGGGTCCAACTCCCATTTCCTGCCGCCGCACGTGAGCGGTGGCAGGGCCTTCTCCTCGGCACCCTCTGCGGGAGGCTTGAACGTGCAGCGAGACTCGATCACTGCAACGGCAGACGCATGCGAGTGCCGGTTCTCCGTACCGGGGACCAGTGAATCGCCGACGGGCTTCGCGGTCCTGACCTCGACCGTGTAGCTCATCCGCCACTGGTTCGGCTCGCACCCGGTCACGTCCGCATCGTTCTGCGTGGCGAGTTGTCGTGCCCGTACGCATCCGGCGAGAACCGTGTTCCGGCCTTGGAGAATGTCCCGCCACTTGCTCGGGTCGCGCACGTCTTTCACCCACGCGCCCGCGAGTTGGTCCCGGGTAGCCTGTGCCGCCGCCAACGCCGCCGCGTCGGCCGCCGTCTCAGCGCCGTTCCTGTTCACCGCGGCCTGGCCGACCGCAAGGTAAGCGAACGCGAGAAAGAGCAGGCCCGCCACCACCGTGATGTAGATGGGGAAGGCCTGCCCTGCGTCGCCGTATTTGCGCGGCCGCATCAGGTAATTTCGTTGATCTTCTGCTGAATCTTCTGCAGGATCGTCTGCCCGATGTTGGTACCCGTGATCGCCAGCACGATCGCCACCACCACCGCGATGATGCCCAGGTACTCGACCGCGGTCTGTCCCTTGTCGCCGGCGCGGCGCTGCATCGCCTCGGCCGTCGTGTTCCTCCAGCCGTTCACGCGGACCTTGGTGGCCACGGCCGTCTTCAGCATCAGGTCGCTCATGGTGTTCCCCTCCGGGTCGAGTCTTGGTGTCGCTTGCGACACCGGAAAGGTAGGCCGGAACATCCCGTCCGCCCGAGGGCCCCAGGGCCCAATCCCGGGCCCAATGCGAGGCCCAGCCGCTCATCCCCCGTACCGTCGTCATCAGGGGTCACCCCACCCCTCGTCCGGAGCCCGGGGCCGTGCCCAGCCACTTCGCCGCGGCCTCCGCCCGGCTGGTGCTGTGGAGTTTGGCGAAGATGCGGTTGATGTGGTTCTTGACCGTCTTCTCGCTGATGAAGCAGGTGGCGGCGATCTGCTGGTTCGTCATGCCGGACGCGATGAGGTCCATGATCTCCGCCTCCCTCGTGCTGAGTTGGAACCTCGACCTGTCGACGGCGGCCGGACGGCCACCTGTCCATCCAGACGACGACTCTCCCACATTCGGTTGCAGTTGCGAAAGGTTTTCTGCAGAAATAGCCTGAACGGCGCCTGTTGCGAAGTCGGACGTGTGTGCAGTTGCACCTCCCAGGCCCTCGGGGAGTGGTCCGCCGCCCGCGGGGCTCCGGTCATCCTGGCGCAACTGCGCCAGCAGCGCGCCCGCCGCCGTCGGGGTGAAGTGGGCCCGGCCCTCCTTGATGTCCCTTACCGCCGTCACCAGCTGATCCGCCGTGAACTCGCCGTGCACCAGATATCCGCCCGCGCCGCGGCGCAGCGCCTCCTGGACGATCTCGGACTCGCGGCTGTACGTGAGCATCACGACCGGGGCGATCCGGACGAGGTACGGCAGCGCCGAGATGCCGTCCACGCCGGGCATGCGGACGTCCAGCAGGACCACGTCGGGGCGGTGTTGCTGGGCCGCCTCCCACGCCTCGCGGCCGTCGGCGGCCTCCGCGACCACCGTGATGTCCGCGCGGCCGGACAGCAGCGCCGTCAGGCCGGCCCGGACCACGGGGTTGTCGTCCGCGACGACGACCCTGAGGGGTGCGCTCGGCGCGGGGCGGGGGAAGCCCTCGAAGGGGTTCGGGGGCGGGGACTGCTGGGGGCCGGGGTGGGATGTCGTCCGGTCCGGCATCTGCGGCCTCCTCTCGGATGGTGGGTGGGGGACGGGGTGGTGCGGGATCCGTACGTCGATGTCATGCGGGTGGTCCGGTCAGGGCCGCCAGCGGGAGTTCCAGGCGGACCTCGGTGCCCCGTGGGTGGGCACCACGGCCGATGCGGATGCGGGCCCCGACGGAGGCGGCCCGCTCGACCATGCCGACCAGGCCGAAGTGGCCCGCGCGGCGCAGCTGTTCGAGGCTGGTGCCCGCGGGCAGGCCGCGCCCGTCGTCGTACACGCTGATGCGCAGCAGGCCGTCGTGGACTCCGGCGTGTACGTCGACCCGCGTCGGCTCGGCGTGGCGGTGGGCGTTCTCCATCGCCTCCGAGGCGATCGTGAGGAGCTGGCGGGCCACGGCGGGCGGGACCGGTGGGACGGCGTGCTCGCCGGTGGGGCGGTAGGTGGCGGGCAGGCGGGTCCGTTTGCCGAAGTCCCGGGTGCGGGCCGCCAGTTCGACCAGTACGTCGGTTCCGTGGCCGGGGTCGGACTCGCGGCGCAGGTCCGCCAGGAGTTCGCGGGCCTCCGCGGCGGCGCGGCGGGCCGAGCGGGCGACCAGTTCGGCCTGTTGCCTGACCAGCGCCTGGTCCATGCGCCCGGCTCCCGCCGAACCGGCGAGGCCGTCGGCGGCCAGGGCCACGCCGTGCAGGGTCTTGGCGACCGAGTCGTGCATCTCGCGGGCCAGCCGGGCGCGTTCGGCGGCGACCGCCTCCGTGACGGCGAGGCGGGCCTGGACGGTGGTGAGAGCCTCGGTGGCCTCGCCGAAGCGGAGCATGAGGTTGCGCAGGGTGGAGCCCACCGCCCCGCTGATGACGCACAGTCCGGGCAGGAGTGCCACCTGCGCCAGGTGCGGGTGCGCGTGCCTCCCGGCCGTGAGCACCAGCAGGAGGATCAGGGACTGGAGGGACGCGAAGGCCGCGGCGCCGCGCCAGCCGTAGACCAGGCCGGCGAGCAGCGGGGTGCAGACGCTGACGTAGGCGAGGGTGGTGTCGGGGCCCGCGGACACCAGGAGCAGCGAGCCGAAGAGGGTGTCCACGGCCAGGAGGCTGGGGTGGCGCAGGAGGAGGGGGCCGAAGCGTTCCCAGTCCCGGAAGAGGACGTAGGAGCCCATGAAGGTGACCACGACGGCCGCGCCGACCAGGCGGGTGGCCAGTCCGGGGGCGGCGTTGACCAGGGCGGAGGGGGCGGCCAGGGCGATCATGGCCAGGCGGAAGCCGAAGACCTGCCGGCACATGGCCTGGAGCGCGTTGATCTGGATGGCCGTCTTCTCGGGGGCCGTCGGTGCGGTCGGTGCGGGGGTGGCAAGGGGGGTGCCCGCATCGGCGGTGGGAGGGCCCTCGTGCGCCGGCAGCGGTGCGGCGGGCGGGGGCCCGGCAGGAGAGGGGGGGCCGGCAGGGCCAGGAGGACGGACGCGACCAGGAGGACCGGCGGGTCCGGTCTGTGCCGCCATCGGCCCGGCGGGCCCGGGCCCGGATCCAGACCCCGAGCCGGCCCCGGTCGTGGTCGCCGACGGCTCGGCCGGCGCACCCGGTACCGGCACCTCCGGCGCACCCCGTACACCGGGCTCACCCGGCCCGCCCGGCCTTCCCGGCGACCCGGTGCCGCCCGCTGGGCTCCCGCCCCTCCGGCCGATCCGCACCGTCCGCCCCGCGCCGCCTCCGTCCCCGCCCCCGGCGTCCGTCCCCGCCGGCCGCGCGCCGCCCGTCCACGGGCTCGTCTGCTGCGGCACCCCCGGGAGGGCGGCCGTCGCGGGTTCCCAGCCGGGTGGGAGGGCCGGGGTCACCGAGGTGACCGGGATGTCGGGGGCGCCCGTGCGGACGTGGGCGGGCAGGACCGTGCCCGCCGGAGGGGTGGTGATCTCCGGGGGTTTGGGGCGGCGGCGCAGCAGGCCGACGCGCTCGTTGGCCGGGGTCATGTCCTCGTCGCCCCCTATTTGCCCGTGACGGAGCCGAAGTCCACGCCGGAGCCGAGGAGCAGGCCCGCGCCGAGGAGGATCATCGTGGCCGGGACCATGAAGGTGGTGATCATCATGGTGGCCTTGGGGACCGCGCGGGCGGCCTTGCGGCGGGCGTTCTGCGCGTCCGTGCGGCGCATGTCCTTGGCCAGCGCGACCAGTGTGTCGACGATCGGCGCGCCGAGTTCCTCGCCCTGCTGCAGGGCCGTCACGAACATCGCCACCTGCTCGGAGTCGTTGCGGCGGCGCAGTTCGGCGAAGGCCTGGCGGCGGCTCATGCCGAGGTCCATCTGGCGCAGGGTGATACGGAGTTCGTCCGCCCAGGGGCCCTCGTACTTGGCGGCGACGCGGTCCAGGGCCTGGCGGAAGCCGAGGCCCGCGCTGACCACGACCGCGAGCACGTCCAGGAAGTCGGGGAGGGTCCGTTCGATCACGTCCTTGCGGATGCGGATCGCGGACCAGATGCCGACCTCCGTCCAGAACGCGCCGAAGGCGAACAGCAGCAGCGCGACGAAGACGCTGCCACGCATGAGGAACACCAGGCCCCCGACCCCGCCGAGGAAGCCGTAGACCGCGCGGCGGGCGGCGTAGCGGTCGATGGTCAGGCCGCCGGGGTTGCCCGCCAGGTCGATCCTGCGGCGGTACCGGGCCACCAGCTTGGGGCCCATCAGACGCAGGACGGCGGGGGCGTAGCGCATGCCGAGTCGGTCGATCAGCGAGTCCACCGCGCCGGTGCGGGTGGCGCCGACCTCCAGGGCCAGCGCGAGGTCGCCGGGCAGCTTGGCGTCCGCGCGGTACATGCGGACGCCGGCGAAGGCGCCCCAGACGCTGAGGCCCATGACGAGGGCGAGCAGCAGTGCCATGCCGGCCTCACCTCCTTTCCGTGAAGGGTGGACTCAGACGTCGATGCGGGACAGGCGGCGGATGAGGAAGAAGCCGACGGCGTACAGCGCGAAGGCGATGATCACGGCTCCCTGGCCGATCGGGGAGCCCGTCATGCGGTCCAGCGCGCCCGACTTGACGCCGTTCATCAGGAACAGCGAGCCCACGCCCAGCACCGGCACCGCGTACGAGGTCATGTTGACCTGGGAGAGCTGGGTGCGGACCTCGCGGCGGGTCTCCTTGCGCTCCTCCAGCGTCTCGGTGAGGTTGCGCAGGGCGCTGACCACCTGGCCGCCGGCCCGGTTGGACAGGACCAGGGTGGTGACCAGGACGACCAGTTCGCGGGAGGGGAGGCGGTCGGCCAGTTCGCCCAGCGCGTCGTCCATCGAGGCGCCGAGGGCCAGCTGGTGTGCCACCTTGCCCAGTTCCTCGCCCGCCGGGGCCTCCAGCTCCTCGGCCGCCATGCCGATCGCGGTGCGCAGGGCGAGACCGGCCTGCGTGGCGTTGGCCAGGATGCGGGCCAGTTCGGGAAGTTGGCCGATGAACTTCTCGATGCGCTTCTGCCGCTGCCAGTTGAGGAACTGCAAGGCCGCCCAGATGCCGAGCAGCCCGGCCAATGGGCCGAAGAAGGGCGCCAGGGACGCCTGGCCGATCAGCCACAGGGCCGCCACGGTGGCGAGCATGTAGACGAAGAACTCGCCGGGGGTGACGTCCAGTCCCGTCGCGGCCAGCCGCAGCTCCAGTTTCCGGCCGAGCCGGGTGCGGCGCAGCCGGCGGTCCAGGGTGCGGAAGCGCCGGCGGCGGCCCACCGGGATCTGGCCGGTCTGCGAGAGACGGTCCACCAGCGCCGCCCGCTGCGCCCGGCCGGTGGCGTAGGAGTGCAGGCCCATGACGGCCAGGACGCAGGTCAGCAGGGTGACGCCGACGGTCAGCGGGACGAGGGTGTGCAGATCCATGGGACGGCTTCCTACCTGGCTTCTCGGGTGGCGAGCTGGTCTGCGGACTGGGCGACGCCGAAGGCCTGGGGGATGGGCTGGCCGGCCATGTAGAGGCGGTCGGCGGTGCGGCGCGGCAGCGGGTGGTACTCGAAGGTCCCGTGGACCCGGCCGTCGGCGGTCATGGGCAGCGCGGCGAAGCGGGCCACGGTGGCCAGCCGGTACGCCTCGCCGCCGTGGCTGTCGAGCAGCGCGATCTCGGTGACGCGGCGGGCGCCGTCGGCGAACCGGGTGAGCTGGACGATGACGTCGACGGCGCTGTTGATCTGGTCGTGCAGGGCCACGAAGGGGATCTCCACGTCGGACATGGAGGCCAGGGTCTGCAGGCGCATCAGCGCGTCCTCGGCGCTGTTGGCGTGCACGGTGGCGAGGGAGCCGTCGTGGCCGGTCGACATCGCCTGGAGCATGTCCAGCGACTCGCCGCCGCGGACCTCACCGACGACGATGCGGTCGGGGCGCATACGCAGCGAGTTGCGCACCAGGTCGCGGATGCTGACCTGGCCCCGGCCCTCCACGTTGGGCGGCCGGGACTCCAGCCGGATCACGTGCGACTGCTGGAGCTGGAGTTCGGCGGAGTCCTCGATGGTGATGATGCGCTCGCCCTCCGGGATGAGGCCGGACAGGGCGTTGAGCAGCGTGGTCTTCCCCGTGCCGGTGGCGCCGGAGACGATGACGTTGAACTTCGCCTGCACCAGCCCGGCGAGCAGGTACAGCATGTGCTCGTCCAGCGAGCCGAAGCCGATGAGTTCCTGGAGCGTGAAGGAGCGCGGGAAGCGGCGGATGGTGAGGATGGGGCCGGTGAGCGACAGCGGCGGGATGATGACGTTGACGCGTTCGCCGGAGGGGAGGCGGGCGTCGACCATCGGATTGGACTCGTCCACACGGCGGTTGACGGTCGAGACGATCCGCTCGATGGTCTGCATCAGCTGGTCGTGGGAGGCGAAGCGGAGCGGGAGCTGTTCCACCCGGCCGCCGCGCTCGACGAAGATCGCGTCGGGGCCGTTCACCATGATCTCGGTGATGGAGGCGTCCTCCAGGAGCGGTTCGAGGATGCCGAGGCCGAGGGCCTCGTCGACCACCCGGCGGATCAGCTGCGAGCGCTCGACGGTCGACAGGACCGGGCCCTCGCGGCTGATGATGTGCCCGAGCACCCGCTCCAGCCGCACCCGGCGCTCGGCGGCGGCCAGCGAACTCATCTCCGCGAGGTCGATCTCCTCCAGGAGCTTCGCCCGGTAGGAGGCGACCAGGTGACCGTCCTCGCCCCGACTGCTCTTCTCCTCGGGTGAGTTGATGCGTGCGCGGAGGCTCATGGGTCCTGCTTCCTCGGTCCGTTCCTCGTTCAGTGGTCGAGCGGCATGGTGGCGCGCTTGCGGGCGGGGTCGAAGTCCCAGCCGGGGACGATGGACGGGATGGTCACCGTCGCGGTGACGGTGACCGTGTCGTCGCCGGGGGCCTCCCCGCAGCTGGTGCGGCCGGCCAGCCAGTCGGCCACCGCCTGCCGGCAGCCCGCTTGCGCGCCCATGCGGAGCGAGGCCGCGCGGGCCCCGGCCCGGGCCGCCGTGCCCGCCTGCTGGGCGGTGTACGCGATCAGCCCGATCTGGACGACGGCCATGGCGACGATCATCAGGATCGGGACGAACCCGAGGTACTCGAGGGCGGCCTGCCCGCGGTCGCGTCGCCCGCCCTCGTGCCGCGAGCGGTCGCGCCACCGGCGCTCGGGCCGGCCGCGCTCCCGCCTTCCGCGGCCGTGCCGCCCGCGCTCGTGCCACCCGCGCTGAAACGCCATGTCACTTCGCCTCCTCGACGGCGCCCGCGTGCCCGTGGATCCTCGGGAAGGGGAAGCCCACCGACCCGGGGAAGAGGACGGGCACCTCCAGATAGACGTCGGCCGTGACGTACCCGCCCGCGCCCGAGCGGCAGTTGATGTCGCCGCCCTGCCATGCGCTCGGCAGGTCCCGCCTGCCCTCCCGTTCGCACGCCGCCTGCCGGTCCTGAGCCGCCGTTCCCGCCCGTACGGCTTCGTCGGCAGCATTCCCCGCGAGCGTGAACGTGTATCCCACCAGTACGGCCTGCCACAGCAGCACCAGCGTGATGATGATCGTCGGCAGCATCCCGAGGAACTCGACGGCCACCTGCCCGCTGTCCGAACGCAGCCGCGGTCGTCGTCCCGAGATGATCCCCAGCACCGTCATCACCCTCCCCCTGCCTCTCTGCGCCGCCGGAAGCTCATCGCTCCCCGGCCGCCGCCCTTCTGCGTGCCGTCGGGCACCTTGACGAGTCCGAGCTCGCCCGCGAGGCCCCACAGGGCCTGTTTGACCACGCTCCTGCTGTCCAGTTCGTGGATGCGCCCGGCGTCCACCGCAGCCTGGAGCTCCTTGAAGTTCGCGGGGATCGCCGTGCCGGCCACCGGCGTGCCGGTGATCCGCCGGACGAGCGGCGGCTGGATCTCCGTACCGCGGGTGTGGCGGTTGACCACCACGGTCGTCTCCTCGGCCTTGCGGATCTGCAGCCGGTCCCACATCCGCACCGTGCGCTTGGCGGCGCGGACCGCGACCACGTCCGGGGTGGTCAGCAGCAGGGCCGTGTCGGCCATCTCGACGGCGGCCGCGCCCGCGCCGCTCATCTGGGCGCCGCAGTCGAGGACGACGACCTCGTAGCGGGAGCGCAGGGCGCTGACGATCTGGCGGGCGGCGCGGTCGGTGACCTCCTCGCCGCGTTCGCCCTCGCCGGGGGCGAGCAGCAGCGCGATGCCGGTGTCGTGCCGGAAGACGGCGTCGGCCAGGACGCGCGGCGAGATGTCGGTGATGGCGGCCAGGTCCACCACCGAGCGGCGGAACTGGACGTCGAGGTAGGAGGCGACGTCCCCGGCCTGGAGGTCCATGTCGACCAGGACGGTGCTGTGCCCGGAGGCCTGGGCGGCGAGGGCGAGCTGGACGGCGGCCAGCGTGGCGCCCACCCCGCCCTTGGCGCCGCTGACGGTCACCACCCGGCCGCCGACACCGCTGAACACGTCGCTGCCGTGGCCGAGGTGGCGCCGGACGCCCACCGACCACTGGGCCACCGCCTGGACCCGGCTGACCAGTTCCTCGTAGCTCAGGGGCAGCGCCACCAGGCCGCGGGCGCCGGAGTCCATGGCCGCGGCGAAGAGGCCGGGGCTCGCGTCGGAGGTGACGAGGATGACCCCGACGGCCGGGAAGCGCAGGGCGACTTCGCGGATCAGTTCCAGGGCCGGCACCGGGCCGATCCGCTCGTGCACCACCACGATCTCGGGCAGTTCGTCGACGGACTCGGCGGCCAGCCGTGCCAGGGTGTCGATGAGCTGGGTCGAGTCGGCGACCGGGGACACCGGCTCCGCGTCGGGGAGCTGGCTGAGCAGTGTCGTGATGGACCGGACCGCGTCCGCGTCACCGACTGCCGGGAGGATCCTGGTGGGCATGCGGGCCTCTCACTTGTCGTTCGCGAGTTCGTAGGTCCGGTCCTTGGCCGGGACGCTGGTGTCGCTGCCGGGGGCGACCAGCGCGAGCCGGACCCGCTGGGCGAAGGACTCGGCGTAGGTGATGCGCTGGGCGTCGACGGTGGTCAGCGCGAACGTGATGGGCACCGCGTCGGTGGGCTGCTGGTTCTTGTTGCCGGCGTCGGGTTCCAGGGCGGTGATCCGGCCGACGTCGAGCACCTTGGCGTTGGTGACGATGATCTTGGACTGGGCGGGGTCCCCCTCACGCTGTCCGTCGAAGGTGGCGTACACGTTGACCGTGGAGCCCGGCGTGATCTTGCCGGCGACGCCGGTCGCCGCGTCGATCATGATCGCGACCTCCTGCTGCCCCGGCTGCAGGGCGGGCTGGTTCACGATCATGTCGCTCTGCAGCAGGGAGCCCGCGCGCAGAGTGGTGACCGCGATCTTGCCCTGGATCTGGGCCAGGTCGGTGACGGCGTTCGACGACAGCCACCGCTTGGGCATCTTGATCTTCTCGAACTGGCTCGTGTCCAGCGGCGTGTAGGGCTTCACATCGGTCCTGAGCCGGTACGCCGCGACCTCGGGGCCCACCTTGGACTTGACGTCCCCGATGACGGAGAGCACGCCCGCGAACGCGCCGAAGGCGCAGATGACGGACAGGAGCAGGAGTATCACGCCGCGGCGCTGACGGGAGTTCATGAACCGTGCAACCTCGTTGGGGATTCGGTCGGGCGGAGTCGAGTGGTCTGAGCGGTGTGCGCTGTTCCTCGGGTGTACTCGGTGCCGCCGGGGCTCCGGACGGCCGGTGCTGCGCGGTCCGGGCTAGCCGGCGGGGACGGGGCCGTCGTAGGCGGGCGGGGTGGCGGAGCAGAAGACGCAGCGGTCCCCGATGACGTCGATGCCGCACCAGTGGCAGACGCCCCGGCGCACCGAGGTGACCAGTTGATAGAGGACCGACAGGTCGGGCAGGTAGGTGCAGAACTCGACGAGCTTGCCGGTCCCCCACCAGTTCGCGGACTCGGCGGGCAGCGCGGCCTCCCGCAGCCCCAGCACGTTCCAGGACGGGGCGAGGGTGGTGCTGACCCAGTCCGACTGGAGCTGGCCCTTGGCGACCACCATCCAGGTGCCGAACTCTGGTCCGTTCAGGGTCGCTTCGGGACCGATCCTGACCAGTTGCGGCGAGGGGTGCGCGACCACGCCGAACTGGCTGCCGGGCACCCAGGACTTGGCGTGCGTCCGGAGGCCGACGGGGACGCGGTCGAGCCGGGTGACGGAGTTGAGGACGGCGCCGGCGTGGACGTAGTGGGTGAGCAGCCGGCCCGCCGAGGCGAGCACGCCGGGGCTGAGGTCGCAGGAGGCGAGCTGGCGCAACTGCCGTGCCAGTACGGCGAGTCCGAGCGGCGGCAGGTCCGGTCGGAACAGCGCGATGCGGTCGCTCTCCAGCAGGGAGCGGACGGTGTGCAGCCGTTGTTCCACACCGCTGTCGACGGCCGCGGAGCAGACGACGATGAGGTGTCCGTGCTGGTCGAGCAGCGCCTGCACCTCGGCCAGCGTCTGCTCCAGCGGTCGGCGGTCCAGGTCGCGCAGGACGACGGCGGGCACCGTCCGCTCGTCCTGGGCGGGCAGCGCCATGTCGACACTGGTCACAGCAATGGCAGTTGGCACGCGCAGCTCCCCGTTTCACGCCTGTCGGTACGCCGCCGTTCCCCACGGCTCACCGAGTCGACTTCACTGCGTGACTACCTCAGCACTGTATCCACGCCTCTGTGACCGGAGAACAGCGATTCTGTAGCTGCCTGGCAACTCTCCTTGCACAAGACACGTCAAACCAGGGCAGGACGAACATCCCGCGGGTACCCAAAAGTATGGGCCCGCGACGCACCGTTGACTCTGGGCCTTCGTTTGGGCCCCCGGGCCCACGCCTGAATCCCGCTCCCGCTCCTACGCTCGCCGTCCACGCAGGGGCTGTTGGCCGTGAGGCGGGAAGGGGTGCCGTGTGACGGGCGGGGGCGGCATACGGACGTACGGAGCCGGGACGGCCGGGAGACCCGAGCGGGGCGCGCGGCGCCGTGCGCGTCGCTTCGACGACCGCGGCGCGACCGGGACCGAGTACCTCGGGATGATCGTGGTCTCGGTCGCGATCGCGCTCGGCGTCTCCGCCACCGGTGTCGGCCGCACCGTCTACGACCGGATCAGCGCGGAGATCTGCAAGGTGACCGGCGGCGGATCCTGCGGGACGGACGGCGGCGACGCGGGCCGGCCGCTCACCGACGGGGACTACGAGCCGGCCCTGTGCCAGGTGTCGAGCGTGACCGACAGGGCGGGCTCCAAGGCGAAGATCCTGTTCTGGGAGATCGGCAAGGAGTACGGCTTCCAGGAGCAGCACCTCAAGGCGCACACGGACGTCAACCACGACGGCAAGGTCGACGACCGGGACGAACTCGTCTACCTCACCTTCACGGACGCGGCCTCGGTGGCCGCCAAGAAGGACTTCAAGCCCGGCATGAAGGTGGGCAGGTTCGGGATGGACAAGGTGGAGCTGGGCGCCGGGATCAAGGTGACCAACGGCGACACCTGGGCCTTCGAGAGCCCGGAGGAGGCGCGGAAGTTCCGCGACGACATCGAGAAGCTGGAGATGTACCGGATGCGGCGCGAGTCGCCGGGCGGCGCGGACGCGAGCCTCGGCGACAGCATCCTGTACCTCTTCGGCACCGGCCCGCTGAAGGACGAGGAGGAGACGGAGAAGAGGGTGAAGGACCACCTCGGCGACAACCGGAAGATCAGCTACGGCAAGGTGGGGCTGGAGGCCTCCGCGGCCGGCGGCCTGAAGATCTCGGCGGGTGACGAGAAGAAGCTGGGCGCCACACTCGGCGGCAACTTCAAGTACGCCCCCGACGTCACCTGGACCGACAACGCCTACAAGAACACCAAGTCGTACACGTACTCCTCGTCCATCGAGTACGGCACCAAGGTCGGCTACGAGGCGGGCCCGCTGGGCGGCGACTACTCCGCCTCCACCACGCAGACCGGCACCATCACCGTCACCTACGACAAGAGCACCGGCAAACTGATCCGCGTCGACATGACCCGCACCGTCGAGCAGGGCGGCCAGAAGGACGGCGCCAGGGCGGGCGGCGACAACGGGAAGTCCGGCGGCGACAAGCGCGGCGGCGGGGTGAGCGAGAAGGGCACGGACAGCGGCACCGGCATCGAAGTGGTCACCAACTCCGTCAGCTTCGACCCGGGCCCGGCGGGCGACCAGGACCGGGCCGTCGCCGAGCGGTGGCTGGACAGCAACAACGAGCAGGTCGCGACGCCCTTCCAGTACATGTTCGACGACCACGCGCCGACCAGGCGCCCCGGTGACGACGACCCCTTCGGTCGACTGATGTTCGACAAGGGCAAGTCGAGCCGGATGACCTACACCGGCGAGGTGAACGCCGCCGAGTACGGCTTCGAGCTGAACCTCGGGCTCAGCCTCGGCCTGTCGATCAGCACCGAGAAGAAGTCGGAGACGCTGACGGACGCGCAGTTCCTGGGCGCCCCCCGGGGAGACGGCCGCGCCTACCTGCCCTACAGCTACTGTGCGAACTGATCGGGATCGGGGAAGAGTCATGCCAGCCGATCGCCCCCGACGGGAGCCGCCACCGATGAACACCCGCCGTACCCATGGAGCCGTGGTCACGGGCCTGCTGACCGCGGCCGCCCTGACCCTGTCCGCCTGCGGGAAGGACGGCTCCGGCACGGCCTCCGTGCCCGACGGCTGGGGAACCCTCGACACCAAGGGCGTCTCGGTGTCGTACCCGAAGGGCCCGCAGGGCTTCACCGAGCAGAGCGCGGCCGGGCGCAGCCGGTACAACGCGGCCGCGGCGGTGCGGAAGCAGGACGCCCGGACGGTCTCCGTCATCACCGTGCAACTGGGCTTCACCAAGGCGGACTCGGCCGAGCAGGCGGCCATCGCCGCCGAGGCGGGCATCGAGATGGGGGCGAGGATCACCGGCGAGAAGGACGTGAGACCGGCCGGCGGCGCCGGGGCCAAGCGCGTCGACTTCACCTTCAAGGCCACGGGCGAGGACGGCGGTCCGCCCAGGGGCACGCCCGTGAAGGGCGTGATCGTGACGGGCCTGGACTCGCACGGCAGGACCTACGCCGTCCGCGTCGACGCGGCCCGCGGCGCGCTGCCGGCCGCGGACCTGAAGAAGATCGTCGACTCGGTCGAGGTGCACTAGTGGAGGTTCCCGGTGCCGGTCATGTGGTCCTGGGCCTGCTGGTGGCCCTCTTCGGCGCGCTGGCGTGGAAGTACGCCGGGCGGCTGCTGACGGTGGCCCGCGTCCTGCGGCGGGGTGTGCGCACCGGCGGCGAGTGCGTCCGCGTGGAGACGGAGCCGTACCACCGCTCCGACGCCACCCGCCACTGGTTCGCCTTCCACGCCGCCGACGGCACCCGCGTCGAGTTCGAGGACCTGGCGGGCTGGTCGATGACGGAGGGCACCCCGGTCACCGTCACCTACGACCCCCGGGACCCCGGGGGCACGGCGACCGTGGCCGGGCGGGACAGCTGGTCCCCGGTCCTGCAGGCCCTGGCGCTGACCGCGGGCTGCGGGCTGGCGGCGCTGGGCTTCTCGACGGTGCTGGTGTACCAGGTCCTGGGTGGCCGGTGATGGCGCGCCAGGGCTACGGAGCGCCCGCCGCCGGTCCCGGCTCGCAGATGTCCCTGGTGCGGTCCTGGGCGGCGGGCGTGGTCGTGCTGGTGGTCACGGAGTACGTCCAGATGTCGCTGCTGTACGCGCATCTGGTCGGCCCGCGAGGCGTGGGGTCGTTCGGCGCGGCCCTGCTGCTGGTGCATCTGCCGAACCTGGTCTGCGTCACGCTCGCCGTGTGGGCGGCGGCACGGGTGCATCCGGAGCCGTGGCGGGAGGTCCCGGTGCGGCACGCGGCGGCCGCGTGCGCGGTGCCCGCGGCCGCCCAGGTGCTGACGCTGTCGCTGCGGTGGGAGCGCACCGGCTTCGAGTCCCTCACCTTCTGGATGTCCACGGCGGTGCTGCTGACGGGGTGCGCGGCGGGGCTGCTCCTCGACCGGTGGCGGGAGGCGGGGGCGTAGGGGTCCGGCGCCGGAGAGCGAGCCCAAGGGGGTTACCGGGCTGGGGTGTTGGGGTGGACCGGCGGTGACCTGCGAGTTGGTCTGGACCTCTTGACAAGTCAATTGGTCTGGACCAACTTGTACGACCAGGACGACCTGACGGTGGCCACCGTCCGCTGCTCCTCCCCTCCTCTTCCCTCTCCCCCACGGAGGCCCCAGTGGACCGCGTACCAGCAATGCCCGGACGGAGACGGCTTCCGCGCGTCTGGTCGGGAGCCGTCACCGCGGCCCTCGCCCTCGCCCTCACCGGCGGCGGCCAGGCATCGGCGGCGGACGTCGACAACGCCAGGAACCCCGGCTTCGAGTCGGGCCTCGGCGACTGGACGTGCTCGGCCGGCAGCGGCACGACCGTCTCCTCACCGGTGCACAGCGGCTCGGCCGCCCTGAAGGCGGCGCCGGCCGGGCAGGACAACGCCCGGTGCGTCCAGACGGTCGCGGTGCGGCCCGGCGCCACGTACACGCTGAGCGCCTGGGTGCGGGGCGGGTACGCCTATCTCGGCGCGACCGGCACGGGCACCACGGACGTGTCCACGTGGACCCCGGACACGACGGCCTGGAAGCAGCTGTCGACGACCTTCACCACCGGCGCGTCGACGACGTCGGTGACCGTGTACCTGCACGGCTGGTACGGCCAGGCGGCGTACTACGCGGACGACGTGTCGGTCCTCGGGCCCGACGGCGGCGGGGGCGGCGACCCCGCTCCGGGCGTCCCGTCGGCACCCGGCGGCCTGGCGGTGACCGGCACCACCTCGTCGTCCGTCTCGCTGTCCTGGAACACGGTCCCGGGCGCCACCGGTTACCACGTCTACCGCGACGGCACCGAGGTGACGGCGGTGACCGGCACCTCGGCCACGGCGACCGGCCTGTCCGCCGCCACCTCGTACTCCTTCCAGGTCACCGCGGCCAACGCGGCGGGCGAGTCGGCGAAGTCGGCCACCGTGACCGGCACCACGGCGGCCTCCGGCGGCGGGGGCGGCGGGGCCGGGGTCCCGAAGCACGCGGTGACCGGCTACTGGCAGAACTTCGACAACGGGGCCACGGTCCAGAGGATCTCGGACGTCCCCGCCCAGTACGACATCATCGCGGTGGCCTTCGCGGACGCGACGGCCACGCCGGGCGCGGTCTCCTTCACACTGGACTCCGCGGGCCTCGGCGGCTACACGGCCGACCAGTTCAAGGCGGACATCAGAGCCGAGCAGGCGGCGGGCAGGAAGGTCGTCGTCTCGGTCGGCGGCCAGAACGGCACCGTGTCGGTGAGCGATCCGGCGTCGGCGGCGAACTTCGCCGACTCGGTCCACTCGCTGATGCGGACCTACGGCTTCGACGGCGTCGACATCGACCTGGAGAACGGCCTGAACGCGACGTACATGACGCAGGCGCTGCGGGCCCTTTCGGCGAAGGCGGGCCCCTCGCTCGTCATCACGATGGCGCCGCAGACCATCGACATGCAGTCGACGTCGAACGCCTACTTCCAGACGGCCCTGAACATCAAGGACATCCTCACCGTCGTCAACATGCAGTACTACAACAGCGGTTCCATGCTGGGCTGCGACGGCAAGGTCTACAGCCAGGGCTCGGTCGACTTCCTCACTGCCCTGGCCTGCATCCAGCTGGAGGGCGGCCTGGCCCCGTCCCAGGTGGGCCTCGGCCTGCCGGCCTCCACCAGGGGGGCCGGCAGCGGCTATGTGTCACCGACGGTGCTGAACAACGCCCTGGACTGCCTGACCAAGGGCACCGGCTGCGGCACCTTCAGGCCCTCGCGGACGTACCCGGACCTGCGGGGCGCGATGACCTGGTCGACCAACTGGGACGCCGCGTCGGGCAACGCCTGGTCGAACACGGTGGGCCCGCACGTGCACGCACTGCCGTGACCCGGGCGCCGTCGTCGGCGTACCGCGACCAGGGCCTTTCTTTCGGATCAGACCGGCTCCGGGCGACGGTGCCTTCTGAGGCGCGACCCCGGCAAGATCCGAAAGAGAGGCCTAGGCCTCCTGGCCGGCGGGCTCGGCCTCGGCTTCCTTGGGCTGCTCGCCGTCCCTGGGCGGCTCACCGTCCCGGGCCTGCTCGCCGTCCTCGAAGAACGCGTCGAGCACCGCGTCCAGTTGCGCCTCCCACTCCGGGAAGAGGCTCTTGGCCGTCGCCTCGATCTCGATCGGGTACCAGCGGCGGTCGGGGGTGTGCACGGTGACGGTGAACCGCTTGCCGAAGCGCGGCGTCGCCGTCTCGACGGCGCCGATCTCGTCCCAGCGGAACTCGCACTCCTGGTCGTCGAGGGTGAGCCGTACGCCCCTGCCGTCGGCGACGATTCTCGCGCGGCGGTCGGACGCCTCGAAGACGGGACCCTCGGGGGCCGCCTCCGGCTCGGCGGAGGCGGCCCCCGAGGGCGCCTCGGCGGAATCCTCGACGGACTCGGCCCGCTCCGGGGCCGCGCCCTCGCCGGGGGCGGTCTCCTCCGCGGCCTTCTCCCCGGGCCGCACCGGCACGGTGTCCTCCGGCTCCGCCGAGGCGGGCGAGGAGAGCCCGGGGATGAAGGCCGGGTCGAATCCGGCGCCCTCGAGGGGCTGGCTGCTCGAACCTATGCGCTGCTCCACGCGGGAAGTATGGACGATGTCCCTGTGCGGGCAACAGCCAACCCTCCTCCCCCGGCGCTCACCTCGGCCACGACCGCGCCCCGCGGCCCCGGGCGGCCGCGGGTCACGTCCGCGTCCCGGTCTACACGAAGACGCTCAGCACCGCCGCCACCGCGAACCCGACCACCGACAGCACGCTCTCCAGCACCGTCCAGGTCTTCAGGGTGTCGCGCTCGCTGATGCCGAAGTACTTGGCGACCATCCAGAAGCCGCCGTCGTTGACGTGCGAGGCGAAGATCGAACCGGCCGAGATGGCCATGATGACGAGGGCGACGAAGGCCTGCGAGTGGTGGCCCTCGGCCAGCAGCGGCGCCACGATGCCCGCCGTGGTCACGATCGCGACCGTGGCCGAGCCCTGGGCCACCCGCAGCACCACGGAGATCAGGTACGCCAGCACGATCACCGGCAGGCCGACGCCGTTGAAGGTGTCCGACAGCGCCTGCGCGACCCCGCTCGCCTTGAGCACCGCGCCGAAGACCCCACCCGCGCCGACCACCAGCAGGATGTTGCCGACCGGCTTCAGCGACGAGGTCGACACCGTCTCCAGGGACTTGCGGGACCAGCCGCGGCGGATGCCGAGCAGATAGTAGGCGAGGAGCAGGGCGATGGTGAGGGCCACGAACGGGTGGCCGAAGAACTCGACGACCGAGCGGAGGGTGGAGGGGCCGAGGGCGATCGAGGAGAAGGTCGCGGCGAGGATGAGCACCAGCGGCGTACCGATGATGCCGAGGACGGTGGCCGGCGGCACCGGCTTCTCGCGCGGTTCGACGCCCGCGGAGCGCTGCTCCTCGAGCACGGCGCGCCGGGCCTCGTCCGACGCCTCGACCATGTCCTGCGGCACGTCGACGAAGATGCGCCGGCCGATCCAGGCGGAGAACACCCAGGCGGCGAGCACCGCGGGGATGCCGCAGACGATGCCCATGAGGATGACCCAGCCGAGCTGCACGTGCAGCAGTCCCGCGGCGGCGACCGGGCCCGGGTGCGGCGGCAGGAAGGCGTGGGTCATGGACAGGCCCGCCAGCAGGGGCAGGCAGTAGAGCAGGATCGACTTGCCCGACCGCTTGGCGGCGGCGTAGACGAGGGGCGCGAGGACGAAGATGCCGACGTCGAAGAAGACCGGGATGCCGAAGATCAGACCGGTCAGGCCCATGGCGAGGGGGGCCCGGCGTTCGCCGAAGAGACCCAGCAGCCGGGACGCCAGCACCTCGGCGCCGCCGCTGACTTCGAGGATCGCGCCGAGCATGGTGCCCAGGCCGATGATGATCGCGACATGGCCGAGGATGCCGCCCATGCCGGCCTCGATGGTGGAGACCGCGTCGGAACGCTGGACGGTGCCGAAGAGCTCGGTGACCGACAGGCCGGCCAGCAGGCCGACGGCTATGGAGACGGCGAGCAGCGCGACGAAGGGCTGGAGTCTCGCCTTGATGATCAGGAAGAGCAGCAGGGCGATGCCGAGGGCGGCGACCAGCAGCAGTCCGGCGGTGCCGTCGACGAGGAGGAGCAGGCCACCGGTGTGCGGTGGCGCGGGCGGCGCGGGGGCGGCGAGCGGGAGGGACATACGGGGGTCCTCTGGGTAAGTACATGGAGCTTTCGGGCAGGGCGGGGCGCGGCACGGCACCCCACGGGGTGGGGGGCGCCGCGCCGTGCGGGCGTGCGGCGTGCGGGGGGTGGGGGTGAGAGACCGTCAGAAGCTCAGCCCAGTACGGCGAGCGCGTCGATCTCGATGAGGAGCCCGGCGGGGAGACCGACGTAGACGGTCGTGCGCGCGGCGGGCGGCTGGGTGAGGCCCTGCTCCTCGAAGTAGGCGTTGTAGAGCGCGTTCATCTCGGCGAAGTGGTTCACGTCGGTCAGATAGACGCGGATCATCATCACGTCGTCCCAGGTGGCGCCGCCCTCCTCCAGGATCGCCTTGACGTTGGCGAGGGTCTGGAGGGTCTGCTCGCGCAGGGTGGGACCGGTCGGCGTGGGCGGCTTGCCCTCCTCGGCGGGCAGGAAGCCGACCTGGCCGGCCACCTGGAGGATGTTCCCCTTGCGGACGCCGTGCGAGAACTGCGCGGGCGGGACGGTGTGGGTCTTCGGGGCGAGCGCGGTCTTCTCGGTCATGCGGTGTCCCTGTCTGGGTTCGGTACGGGGGTCCTGCCGGAGTACTCGCCGCTGATGGCGTCCGCGGTACGGCGCACCAGCGGGAGCAGGGCGAGGAGTTCGTCGGCGGTGACGACGACGTTCGGCGCGGACACCGACATCGCGGCGGCCACCCGGCCGTCGGCGCCGCGGACGGGGGCCGCGACGCAGTTGATGGACTCCTCGTGGCCGCCGAGGTCGGTGGCCCAGCCCTGTTCGCGCACCTTCTCCAGCTCGCGCAGGAAGGCTGCGGCGTTGGGCGTCGAACGGGGCGTGTAGGAGGGGTAGTCGAGCCGCTCCGCGACGGCGCGGCGCTCGGCCTCGGGCAGGTCGGCGAGCAGCAGTTTCGCCACGGCCGCGACGGTGATGGCGACCGGTTTGCCGATCCGGGAGTACATGCGCACCGGATAGCGGCTCTCGACCTTGTCGATGTAGAGGACCTCGTTCTCCTCGTACACGGCGAGGTGGACGGTGTGGCCGCAGCTCTCGTTGAGGCGGACCAGGTGGGGGTGGGCGATCTCGCGGATGTCGAGGTTCTCCATCGCCTCCTGGGCGAGGGCGAAGAGCCGGGCGCCGAGGCGGTAGCGCTGGTCGGACTGGCGGTAGACCAAGCCGTGTTCGTGGAGGGTGCGCAGCAGGCGCAGCGCGGTGGACTTGTGCACGCCGAGCCGGTCGGCGACCTGCCCGAGGTCGGCGGGGCCCTCGGCGAGCAGCGGCAGGATGCTCAGCGCGCGGTCGACGGTCTGGCTCATGACGGACGTACCTCCTCCTCGGCCCCCGGAGCGGTGCGCGTCCAGCCGGGGCCGAGTCGCAGTCTCCCCCACGCGCCCTCGTCCAGGGCGGCCAGACGGTCGGCGTGGTCGCGGGCAGGGGGCGCGGCGAGGTCGCCGGGGGCGGTGAGCGCGGCGGCGGCCGTCAGGTGCCCGTGCCGGAGGCGGTCGCGCAGCGGCAGGGCGCGCAGGGTGGCGGAGAGAAACCCGGCGGCGAAGGCGTCCCCGGCGCCCACGTGGGCGACGACGTCGACCTCGGGCGCCCGGACGAACGTCGTGGTGCCGTCGCCGGCCGCCGGGCCCGCGGTGGTCCGGCCGTACGCCGTCGCCCCGGCGCCGCCCTGCTTGACGACGACGACGTCCGGCTCGGGCAGCGCCTCCCGGACGGCCCGGCCGCCGCGCAGCCCCCAGGCCGCGCGCGCCTCGTCGTCCCCGACGAACACGATGTCCGCCCCGCGCGCCAGTTCCAGCAGCACGCGCGGCCCGTCGGCGTCCCGCCACAGTCCGGGGCGGTGGTTGACGTCGAAGGAGACCAGCGGGCGGCCGGGGCGGCGGGCGGTCAGCTCGCGCATCAGATCCAGGCAGCCGACGGAGAGCGCCGGGGTGATCCCGGACAGGTGCAGGACGCGGCCCGCGCGCACGGCGTCCAGGTCGACGGTGTCCACCGCCATCGCGGAGGCCGCCGATCCCGCCCGGTAGTACGCCACCTCGTGCGCGTCGGTGGCCCGGTCGCCGGCGGTGCGGAAGTAGACGCCGGTCGGCCGCGCCGGGTCGCGCCGTACGGCCGTCACGTCGACGCCGTAGGCGCCGATGGCCTCGATCAGGTGGTCGCCGAAGCCGTCCGTGCCGACGCGGCCGACCCAGCGGGCGGAGTGCCCGGCGGCCGCGAGCACGCAGGCCACGTTGGACTCGGCGCCGCCGATGGCCCGCGCGAAGGAGGGGACGTCGGCGAGGCGTCCCGGGCGGGAGGGCAGGAACGTGACCATGGACTCGCCGAGCGCCACGACGTCCACGACGTCCACGGCGCCGGGGCCGTTGCGGGGTCCGGTGGCGGTCACGATGCTCGTAGCTCCTCGGGTTCGGCGGCGGGCGGCCTTTTCGTTGACCCCGCGTCGGCCGAGATGTTAGACAGCGCACAACGATATACGCAATGGATGTTGCACATGATGCAACACACCAGATCAGGAGGCTCCATGGGCACCGAGGCGCTCGCCCGCCTGGCCGAGGAACGTGTCGACCACCGTTTCAAGGGCCTCCCGCCGGACGCCGACGGGCTGACCGTCGGCGAGCTGGCCGCCCAGCGCCGCAACCTCTTCACCGGCGGCTTCGCCACGCCCGTGCTCGCCCTCTCCGCCGAGCGCTTGGAGCACAACCTGCGTCTCATGGAGACCTACGCCGCCCGGCACGGCCTCGCCTTCGCCCCGCACGGCAAGACCTCCATGGCCCCGCGGCTCTTCCAGCGCCAGATCGAGCACGGCGCCTGGGGCATCACCCTCGCGGTGCCGCACCAGGTGCGGGTGGCGCGGGCCTTCGGCGTCGAGCGGGTCTTCCTCGCCAACGAGGTCGTCGACGGGGCCGCGCTGCGCTGGATCGCCGCCCAACTCGCCGCCGACCCGGCCTTCCGCCTCGTCACCTACGTCGACTCCGTGCGCGGCGTGGAACTGATGGACGCGGCGCTGCGGGGCGCGCGGCGGCCGGTGGACGTCGTGGTGGAGCTGGCCGCCGGCGAGGGCGCCCGGACCGGTGTGCGCACGGAGGCGGAGTGCGCGGCCGTCGCGGACGCGGTGGCCGCGACGCCGGCCCTGCGGCTGGTCGGTGTCGCCGGGTACGAGGGCGAGGTGCCGCGGGCGGACCCGGAGCGGGTGCGGGCCTGGCTCGGCCGGCTGGTGGCGCTGGCCGTGGACTTCGACAAGGCGGGCCGGTTCGCCGGCCTGGACGAGATCGTCGTCAGCGCGGGCGGCAGCGCCTGGTTCGACGCGGTGGCCGAGGTGTTCGCCGGGATCCCCGAACTCTCCCGACCCGTGCTGAAGCTGCTGCGCTCCGGCGCCTACGTCTCGCACGACGACGGCCACTACCGGAAGCTGACCCCCTTCAACCGGGTGCCCGAGGAGGGCGCTCTGGAGCCCGCGTTCCGGTTGTGGACGCAGGTCGTCTCGCGGCCCTCCCCCGAGCAGGCCTTCGTCAACGCGGGCAAGCGGGACGCGGCCTACGACCTCGACCTGCCCTTCGCCCAGGTGGTCCGCCGGGACGGCGCCGAGCGCCCGGCCACCGGCATCACCGTCACCGCGCTGTCCGACCAGCACGCCTGGCTGCGCACCGAGCCGGAGGCGGACCTGGCGGTGGGCGACTGGGTGGGCCTCGGGCTGTCCCACCCGTGCACCTCGTTCGACAAATGGCCGCTGATCCCGCTCGCCGAGGCGGACGGCACGGTCGTCGACTACGTCCGCACGTTCTTCTAGGAGGCGCCGTATGGATCCGGTGGAGCTCGCCGACTTCGCCGACCTCGTCGTCCGGGACGCGGAGGTCGTCGACGGCACCGGCGCGCCCTCCTACCGCGCGGACGTGGCGGTCCGGGGCGGCAGGATCGTGTCGATCGTCAAGGAGGCCGCGGCCGCGGGCTGCCAACGGCCGCGGGCGAGAAGGGAACTGGACGCCGAGGGCCTGGTGCTCTCCCCCGGGTTCATCGACATGCACGCGCACAGCGACCTCGCCCTGCTGCGCGACCCGGACCACAGCGCGAAGGCCGCGCAGGGCGTCACGCTGGAGGTCCTCGGACAGGACGGGCTGTCGTACGCGCCGGTCGACGAGCGCACGCTGGAGGAGGTGCGCCGTGCCATCACCGGCTGGAACGGGTACGGCGAGGACATCGACTTCACCTGGCGCTCGGTCGGCGAGTACCTGGACCGGCTCGACCACGGCTTCGGCGGCGAGGGCATCGCGGTCAACGCCGCCTACCTGGTCCCGCAGGGCACGGTCCGCGCGTTCGCCGTCGGCTGGGAGGACCGCCCGGCCACGCCCGGGGAGCTGGCCCGGATGCGGCGGCTGGTCGCCGAGGGGCTGGAGCAGGGCGCCGTCGGGCTGTCGTCCGGGCTGACCTACACGCCCGGCATGTACGCGCCGGACGCGGAACTGACCGAGCTGTGCCGGGTGGTGGCCTCCTACGGCGGCTACTACTGCCCGCACCACCGCTCCTACGGCGCCGGCGCGCTGGAGGCGTACGCGGAGATGGTGGCCCTGACCCGGGCGGCGGGCTGCCCGCTGCACCTCGCGCACGCCACCTTGAACTTCGGCCCGAACAAGGGCCGGGCGCCCGAGCTGCTGGCGCTGCTGGACGAGGCGCTCGCCGTCGGCGCCGACATCACGCTCGACACCTACCCCTACACCCCCGGCTGCACCACCCTGGCCGCCCTGCTGCCGAGCTGGGCGAGCGAGGGCGGCCCCGAGGAAGTGCTCAGGCGGCTCGCGGACGAGGAGACCGCGGCGCGGATCCGCCGGGACCTGGAGGTCACCGGCTCGGACGGCTGCCACGGCGTCCCCGTGGAGTGGGACACGGTCGAGATCTCCGGGGTCGCCGATCCGGCGCTGGCCGAGTACGTCGGCCGCACGGTGCGGGAGTCGGCGGAACGGCGGGGCGAGGAGCCCTGGACGACCGCGCGCCGGCTGCTGGTGGAGGACCGGCTCGGCCCGACGATCCTCCAGCACGTGGGTCACGAGGAGAACGTACGGGCCATCATGCGCCACCGGGTCCACACCGGCGGCTCCGACGGCATCCTGCGGGGCGCCAAACCGCATCCGCGCGCCTACGGCACCTTCCCGCGCTACCTCGGACGGTACGTGCGGGAGCTGGGAGTGCTGTCGCTGGAGGAGTGCGTCGCGCACCTCACGGGGCGCCCGGCGGCCCGGCTGCGCCTGCCGGACCGGGGGCTGGTGCGTGAGGGGTACCGGGCCGACCTGGTCCTCTTCGACCCGGCCACGGTCGCGCCGGGCTCCACGTTCGAGCGGCCGCGGGCACTGCCGACGGGCATCCCGTACGTGCTGATCGACGGCCGGTTCGTGATCGAGGACGGCCGGCGCACGGGCGTACTGGCGGGGCGGGCGGTGCGCCGCACTCCGGCGTGAGGGGCGGGCCGTGCGCCGCATCCCAGTGTGAGGGGCCGGCCGCTCTGTCGCGCTCCAGGGGCGGGAGCGGGCGGTCCGCCTCGCTCCGGTGGGACGGGGGGCGGTCCGCCTCGGTCGGGTGGGACCGGGGGGAGTCCCCCTCGGTCGGTGGGACGGGAGGCGGGCGGCCCGCCGCGTCGCGGTGCGACCGCCCGCCCCTCTCCGGTCCCGGTCGGCGGGCCCTACGGCTTGGGCAGGGTGCAGCCGCTCGCGCTGAGGTTCAGCTTGTTGCCGGCGCCGAAGCACGCCGCGATCTGGTACGTCTCCTCGGCGTAGTTGATGCCCTGGCGGACGGTCACGTTGCCGCTCTCCTCCACCTCGCACGGGTTGTTGACGGTGCAGGACTCGCCGTCCTCGTTGCCGGTGTTGTTGACGGCGACGACCTTGCCCGTGGCGACGTCGACGACGGGCGAGCCCGAGGTGCCGCCGATGGTGTTGCAGGCGGAGGTGTAGCGGACCGAGTCCTTCCAGGTCCAGTCGCCCTCCTTCAGGCGGTAGACGAAGCCGTCCACGTTGCAGCTGTAGATCCGCTTCCAGTAGCCGGAGACGACCTTGATGGCGCTGCCGGCGACCGGGTGCGTGTCGCTCATGGTGAGCGCGCTGATCCCGTACGAGCTCTTGATCTGCGCGTAGCTGCGGGTGAGCTGGTAGATCGTGACGTCCGTGTCCGTCATGGTCGAGTAGGCGACCTTGCTCGCGCGGAGCGTGCCGACCCGCGTGCCGGCCGAGTTGAGCAGGCCGAAGGAGCGGCTGGAGGCCTGGTCGACGACGACCTCGCCGGGCGCCGGGAAGCCGGTCTCCAGGCAGTGGCCGTTGGTGAGCACCAGGGCCGGGTCGCTGTCGGCGGAGCCGGGGAAACGGATCACGGAGCCGGAGCAGTTGCTCAGCGAGACGGTGCCCGCGAAGTCGACGGCCTGGATCGCGGGCGCGGTTCTCGTGGTGGCGTGGGCCTGCGCGGCCGTCGTCGGCGCGGCGACCGCGGGTGCCGCTCCCGCCCCGGTGATCACCAGGGTCGCGAGGGCGGCAAGGAGAGGCTTGTTCATGTGGGGGTCCCCTCTTGAGACACGGGCGACCGGAGATCTTCCGGCCGCCTGTCTTGTCATGCGCATTGTGATGGCGCGAGGGGTGCGCCACAAGAAGACGTCAGCGGTCCGCGGAGGCGGACCGCCCGTCAACAGGGCGGATTCGTCCGCTACTTGGGCCCTTTGGTGCCCCTGCCGAGCCCCCTGCCGGGCGGGTCCCCGGAGGGGGACGACGCGGCGGTCGAGGTGGGCGCGGTGGTGGTCGTGGCGCTGGCGCCGGAGGACGTCGGAGAGGGAGAGCCGCTCCGCCTCTCCGCCGCCGACGCGCTCTGCGAGGCATCGCCGGCCGTGCTCGACGGTGCGGCGCCCGAGGTGCTGCCGGCCTCCGGTGCGCCACCGGCCGGAACGGACGACGACCCCGGGGAGCCGGTGGGGGCCTCCCCCGGCAGGGTGACGCTCCGGGCCGAGGGCCCCGTACCGCCCCGCTCGTCCTCCGTCCCGCCCGACGAGGACATGGCGGAGAACCCGGCGATCACCGCGAGGGAGACGGCCCCCACCGCCCCGGCGGCGAGCAGCACGCGTCGGGACCGGCCGTCACCGCCCCGCTCCTTCCTGCGCCCCCGGCGCCCGCCCCGATGGCCCTGACGGTCCGCACCCGGTCCCGCGAACTCGCCGTCCGGCACGGAGGGCAGTTCGCACGTCTCGTCGTACGCGTTCTGCCAGCCGTGGGCGGTCGCCGGGTCGGTGTACTCGTCGTACACCGGAGTGGCCGCGGTCTGCGGGTGGTACACGTTCGGCGCACCCTGGGGCGCCCCCTCTGCGGGCGGCACTCCGTGGACGTCGGGAGGCATGGACATGGCCGGAAAGTCTAGGCGCTGCAGGGGTACGAGAGACAGCTACTGACGATAACCACTCATTCCGACGCGTCTCACGTGGCGGAAAACACCACCCAAGGAGCGTTACCCGGCCGTAAGCTCCCAAGCATGCAGGTGATCCAGTCGACGAAGCTCGCCAACGTCTGTTACGAGATCCGGGGCCCGGTGCTCGAGGAGGCGATGCGGCTGGAGGCTGCCGGCCACCGCATCCTCAAGCTCAACACGGGCAATCCGGCCGCGTTCGGCTTCGAGTGCCCGCCCGAGATCCTGGAGGACATCCTCCGCAACGTGTCGTCGGCCCACGGCTACGGCGACGCCAAGGGCCTGCTGGCCGCGCGCCGCGCGGTCGTCATGCACAACCAGACCCTCGGCATCGAGACGGACGTCGAGCACGTCTTCGTCGGCAACGGCGTCTCCGAGCTGATCGTGATGGCGATGCAGGGGCTGCTGGACGACGGCGACGAGGTCCTGGTACCGGCGCCGGACTACCCGCTGTGGACGGCCGCGGTCTCCCTGTCCGGCGGCACGGCGGTCCACTACCGCTGCGACGAGCAGTCGGACTGGATGCCCGACCTCGCCGACGTGGAGCGGAAGGTCACCGACCGCACCAAGGCGATCGTCATCATCAACCCGAACAACCCGACGGGCGCGGTCTACGACGAGGCGGTGCTCAAGGGGCTGACCGACATCGCCCGTCGGCACAACCTGCTGGTCTGCTCGGACGAGATCTACGACAAGATCCTCTACGACGGCGCCACGCACACCCCGACGGCGGCGGTCGCCCCGGACCTGCTGACCCTGACCTTCAACGGCATGTCGAAGGCGTACCGGGTGGCCGGCTACCGGGTCGGCTGGATGTCGATCTCCGGGCCGCGGGCGCACGCCGACTCCTACATCGAGGGCCTGACCATCCTGGCGAACATGCGCCTGTGCGCGAACATGCCGGGACAGCACGGCGTGGTCGCGGCGCTCAGCGGGCGGCAGACCATCGGCGACCTGGTGCTGCCCGGCGGGCGGCTGAAGGAACAGCTGGACGTCGCCTACGAGCTGCTCACCCAGATCCCGGGCGTGAGCTGCGTGCGGCCGAAGGGCGCGCTGTACCTCTTCCCCCGGCTGGACCCCAAGGTGTTCAAGATCAAGGACGACCGGCGGATGGTCCTGGACCTGCTGCGCCAGGAGAAGATCATGGTCGTCCAGGGCACCGGCTTCAACTGGCCCGAGCCGGACCACTTCCGGGTCGTCACCCTGCCCTCGGTCGGGGACCTGCGCGACGCGGTGGGGCGGATCGGCAACTTCCTCGAAGGCTACGGCCAGCCCTGACGCCCCCTCCCGGCCCGGCCCTCACACTGGGTGTCCCTACGGTCCGGTTCCGCGAACCGGCTCAACTTTAGACGAGTTCCAAGCTAGGATGGCTTCCGTCAGCGCACAGGAGGCCATCCCATGTACGAGCCGATCCGCACCAAGTCGGTCCACACCACGATGGCCGGCGCCCCCTCCGACTTCCCCCACCGCTCCCGCGAGGAGGAGCTGGACATCCAGCTCGCGGGGCACCTCGCGGCGCTGCTCGCCGTCACCGACGAACTGCGCGCGCTGACCCCGTCCGCCGACCTGGACGCCGCCGCCGAGCGGCTGGCCGGACAGGTGGCCCGGCTGCGGGGCGGCCACGCCCCGGCCCGCGCCTCGTCGGCCGCCGTACGGGAGTCCGCAACACTGCACCGGCAGGCGCACGCGCTCGCCGGCCGCGCGCTCGTGGTGGCCGCCTCCCGGGCCGACACGGCGGTGGCGATCCTCGCGGCGGAGCGCATGGACGCGCACGCCGCCGCTGCGGGCGAGCCGCAGAAGCTGAGCGGCGCCGCCCCCTGGTAGTGCTTCGCCGGTTCCGGTTCTGGCTCTGCTCGTGGTGAGTGGCCGGCCGCACGTGGCGCAGGTGCCGGTCCGGCACTTCGGCGGTCCGGCGGGCAGCGAGGACGTCACCCGGCGACCTCGGGGCGGACCCCCCGAAACGGCGGACGGCGTCCGCGAGGCCGAAGCCCCGCGGACGCCGTCGCGCCTTCTTCCCGACGAAGCGGACGGGCGCTGCCGCACGGCCGCTCGCGACGGGACTCAGACGCCCGGAACCCTCGCGCAGACGACGTAGGCCGCGAGAGAGGCCCCCGCGGGAAGAACGGCGTCGGCGCGGACCGACCACGCGTCGGGCGCGGAGTCGATCGGACGGCTCTCGATGACGTTGACGGCACCGAGGTTGCTTGCGATGTACCCGCCGCCGGTCACCTCGTCGTTGTTGTCGGCGCAGGTGGCAACCGACGTCGCCCCGAGGATGTCGGTGGGGCTGAGCGGGGTGGGGTCCACCACCGTGTAGGTGTCGACCACTCCGGGCGGGCCCTGAGGACCCTGCGGGCCCTGCGGACCCTGCGGACCCTGAGGACCCTGCGGGCCGCGCGGCCCCTCCGGGCCCCTGTCACCGCGCGGTCCGTCGGACGCGCTGGGGATGTTCAGGACCATGTCGCCGTCGGCGGCGAAGGCCGAGGCGGTCGGGACGACGTTGAGGGCCAGGGCAAGGGCGCCCACCACCACCGTCGCGGCGACCTTGGCGCGCGAACTGCGAGTCGTTCTACGGCTCACCAGAGAACCTTCCTCACGAACTTGGAGGGACCTGACCGCAAGCGGCGCACTCGTGCGCTGAATTCGCCCGCTGCCAAATCTCCGTCGGTACGAACAGCGCAATCTTCACTCTTCGTATCGAAAAGAACGCGAGGCACTCTGGTGTCATATGCAGAAGATCACCCGTGTGGTCCCAAAGCAACCGAGGGCGACCCCAGGCATGTCAGCTGAAGAACACCACCCGGATCACGAACACCGCCGAGACCGGCAGGACGAGGGTCGTACCAGGTCAGGAAGCCGGGCGGCGCGACTCGTCGGGCCGACGCCGCGGGGGGCAGGGGTCAGCTGCGTCTCCACCGGACGCGGGGCGGTGAGTCACCGTCTTCCGTCATGCCCCCGCCACTCCGCTCCCGGAGCAACTCCGATCGCCCGCGCGGGCTTCGCCGCGCCGTCGCCCGAACCGGGAAGGCAGGGTGCGCACGTCGTTGTGCACACCCTGCCTCCCGGGTTCGACGCCGCGGCCGGCCCGAGCGACATCGCAGGTCAGGGCAAGTCGGGGCCGGCCGCGGGGCTTGCGCGATCCTCAGCCCAGGCGCTCGACCAGGGCGTGGTACTGGTCCCACAGCTCCTTGGGCGTGTGGTCGCCGAAGGTGTTGAGGTGCTCGGGGACCAGGGCGGCCTCCTCGCGCCACACGTCCTTGTCGACGGTGAGCAGGAAGTCCAGGTCGGACTCCGACAGGTCCAGGCCCTTGGTGTCCAGGGCGCCCTTCGCCGGCAGGACGCCGATCGGGGTCTCCACGCCCTCGGCCTTGCCGTCCAGGCGCTCGACGATCCACTTCAGCACGCGGCTGTTCTCGCCGAAGCCGGGCCAGACGAACTTGCCCGCGTCGTTCTTGCGGAACCAGTTGACGTAGTAGATCTTCGGCAGCTTGGACTGGTCCTTGCCCTTGGCCACCTCGACCCAGTGACCCATGTAATCGCCCATGTTGTAGCCGCAGAACGGCAGCATGGCGAACGGGTCGCGGCGCAGTTCGCCGACCTTGCCCTCGGCGGCGGCGGTCTTCTCGGAGGCGACGTTGGCGCCGAGGAAGACACCGTGGTTCCAGTCGAAGGACTCGGTCACCAGCGGCACCGCGCTGGCGCGCCGGCCGCCGAACAGGATCGCCGAGATCGGCACGCCCCGGGGGTCCTCCCACTCGGGCGCGATGATCGGGCACTGCGAGGCGGGCGTGGTGAAGCGGGCGTTGGGGTGCGCGGCGGGCGTCCCGGACTCCGGGGTCCAGGAGTTGCCCTTCCAGTCGGTGAGGTGGGCCGGGGTCTCCTCCGTCATGCCCTCCCACCAGACGTCGTTGTCGTCGGTGAGGGCGACGTTCGTGAAGACCGAGTTGCCCCACAGCGTCTTCATCGCGTTGGCGTTGGTGTGCTCACCGGTGCCGGGCGCGACGCCGAAGAAGCCGGCCTCGGGGTTGATCGCGTACAGGCGGCCGTCCTCGCCGAACCGCATCCACGCGATGTCGTCGCCGATGGTCTCGACGGTCCATCCGGAGATCGTCGGCTCCAGCATGGCGAGGTTGGTCTTGCCGCAGGCGCTCGGGAAGGCGGCGGCGACGTACTTGGACTCGCCCTGCGGCGGCGTGAGCTTGAGGATCAGCATGTGCTCGGCGAGCCAGCCCTCGTCGCGCGCCATGACGGAGGCGATGCGCAGGGCGTAGCACTTCTTGCCGAGCAGCGCGTTCCCGCCGTAGCCGGAGCCGTAGGACCAGATCTCACGGCTCTCGGGGAAGTGCGAGATGTACTTGGTGGAGTTGCACGGCCACGGCACGTCCGCCTGGCCGGGCTCCAGCGGGGCGCCGAGGGTGTGCACGGCCTTCACGAAGAAGCCGTTGTCGCCGAGCTCGTCCAGCACCGGCCGGCCCATGCGCGTCATCGTGCGCATGGACACCGCGACGTAGGCGGAGTCGGTGATCTCCACGCCGATCGCCGACAGCGGGGAGCCGAGCGGGCCCATGCAGAACGGGACGACGTACATCGTCCGGCCCTTCATGGAACCGCGGAAGACACCCTGCTCACCGGTGAAGATCTCCCGCATCTCGGCGGGGGCCTTCCAGTGGTTGGTAGGACCGGCGTCCTCCTCCTTCTCGGAGCAGATGAAGGTCCGGTCCTCGACGCGGGCGACGTCCGTCGGGTCGGAGGCCGCGTAGTAGGAGTTGGGGCGCTTGATCGGGTCGAGCTTGCGGAAGGTGCCCTTCGCGACGAGCTCCTCGCACAGGCGCTCGTACTCGGCCTCGGATCCGTCACACCAGACCACGTTGTCCGGCTGCGTCAGTTCGGCGATCTCGTTCACCCACGAGATCAGTTCCTGGTGCTTGGTGGGAATGACGGGGGGAGCCGCGATGTCGCGCGCCACGATCGCTCCTAAATGAGGGGTTTTTGTCTTGTCGCCCCGTGGGGGCTGCGACCCGGATGCTTCGTAGCCGCTCATCCGGTGCCGACCGCACTCATTTGATCATCCGACGAGAGTGCCCATCTGTCCAGAGGGCGTCACAGGTGAGCAACGTGAGGAACGCCACGGTTACCGTGATTCTTTGCGTCCACGTTGGGTTCAGCTGGAAGAATTTTTGCGTTCCGGCCGGTCACGGACCGCACTGATGGGCCACTTACGGTGGCGTAGGTACCATGCCGTCCATGACTGCGTCCGCCTCCGACGCGCCTCTGGACCCGCCGGCCGCCGGCCGCGGTCCGGTCGCGCTCTCCCTGCCGCACCCGGTCAAGCCCAGGCTCCGTGGCTGGCTGCACCTGGGCATGTTTCCGGCCGTGCTCGTCGCCGGGCTGGTGCTCACCGCCCTGGCCGATTCCACGCGCGGTCGAATCGCGTGCGGGATCTACGCCCTCACCGCCTGCCTGCTCTTCGGCGTCAGCGCGCTGTACCACCGGGGCAACTGGAGCCCGCGCATGGACGGCGTGCTGCGCCGCCTCGACCACGCGAACATCTTCCTGATCATCGCGGGCACCTACACGCCGCTCACCATGCTGCTCCTGCCCGGCGCCAAGGGGCAGTGGCTGCTGTGGGGCATCTGGGCCGCGGCCGCGGCGGGCATCGTCTTCCGCGTCTTCTGGGTCGGCGCCCCACGCTGGCTCTACACCCCCTGCTACATCGCGATGGGCTGGGCGGCCGTCTTCTTCCTGCCGGACTTCATGCGCACGGGCGGCATCGCCGTCCTGGTCCTGGTGGTCGTGGGCGGCCTGCTGTACAGCGCGGGCGGTGTCGTCTACGGCATCAAGCGCCCCAACCCGTCACCGCGCTGGTTCGGCTTCCACGAGGTCTTCCACACCTTGACCCTCGCCGCCTTCGTCGTCCACTACGTCGGCATCTCCCTGGTGGCGTACCAGCACGCCTGATCTCGGCCCCGGCCGGTGCCGGACAATGACCTCCATGACGGCCCCCCGCACCACCACTCCCGCCGGCCCCGCGCAGCCGGGCCTGCGCGAGCGGAAGAAGATCAAGACCCGTGAGGCGATCCGCGCGGCGACGTACGCCCTCGTCGAGGAGCAGGGGTACGACGCCACGACGATCGAGCAGATCGCCGAACGGGCCGAGGTGTCGCCGTCGACCGTCTTCCGGTACTTCCCGACCAAGGAGGACATCGTCCTCACCGACGAGGACGACCGGGTCCTCGTGGAGGAGCTGCGCGCCCGCCCCGCGGACGAGCCGTGGACGGAGTCCGTCCGCCAGGTGCTGCGCCAGGCCGCCGGCCTCGGTGTCGGGACGGACCCCGGGCCGGCGCGGCTGCGCACCCGGCTGATGGTCGAGGTGCCCGCGGTGCGCGCCCGGATGACGGAGAGCATGTCGGTCACCGGCCGTATGCTCTGCGCCGCCATCGGTGAGCGCACCGGCAGCGACCCGCACGGGCTGGAGGTGCGGGTCTGGGCGATGTCCCTCATCGGCGCCCTGATGGAGACCTCCCTGTACTGGGCCGAGCACGGCCACCGGGAGGACCTCACGGACCTCGTCGACCGCGCCCTCACCGTCCTCGAACACGGCGTCCCGGCCAGAAACACCTGAGGCGCCGGCCGCCGTCCGTGCCATCCTGGCCGGGTGAACGGTCCCGAGATCCTCGTCGGCTTCGACCCCGGCCTGCGCCTGTTCGTCCCGCACACCCGGCGGGGCGGCGCCACCCCCATCGTCACCGACGGCCTCTCGACGCTCGGCCACGTCGTGGAGTCCCTGGGCGTCCCGCTCACCGAGGTCGGCGCGCTGGTGGTGGACGGCCACGAGGTGCCGGCCTCGCACATCCCGGCGGCCGGCGAGACCGTGAGCGTACGCGCCGTGGAGCGCCCCCAGGAGGTCCCCGGCGCGCCCCTGCGCTTCCTCCTCGACGTCCACCTCGGCACGCTCGCCCGCCGGCTGCGGCTGCTCGGCGTCGACGCGGCCTACGAGTCCACGGACATCGGCGACCCGGCCCTGGCCACCCGCTCGGCGGCCGAGAAGCGGGTGCTGCTCAGCCGCGACCGGGGGCTGCTGCGCCGCCGCGAACTGTGGGCGGGCGCCTTCGTCTACAGCACCCGCCCCGCGGACCAGCTCCGCGACGTCCTCGACCGCTTCCGTCCCGAGCTGCGCCCGTGGACCCGCTGCACCGCCTGCAACGGGCTGCTGCGGCAGGCCACCAAGGACGAGGTGGCCGACCGGCTCGAGCACGGCACGCACCGCACCTACGACGTCTTCGCCCAGTGCCTCGACTGCGGGCGCGCCTACTGGAAGGGCGCCCACCACGACCAGCTCGTGGCGATCGTGGAGCGCGCCCTCGCCGACTACGCCGACCACGGCTGACGCGCCTCACCCGCTCAGCGCGGCACGCAGTCGCTCCGGGTCGCTGGTCGGGGCGTCACAGGTGAAGTTGCGGCAGACGTACGCGGTCGGCTCACCGCCGGCGAGCGGCCGCTCGGCGAGCAGCGGGAACTCGTCGCTGTCCGGAGTCCCGTAGGCGACCACCGCGCCGGGCGCGGTGCCCAGCAGCGCCGTACGGTGCAGCGCCTTCGCCGCGGCGTCCTGCTGGGACGGCCCGACCACCGCGACCTCGCGCGGCCCGTCCAGCAGCGCCTCGGCGACGGCCAGCCCCCAGCCGACGAAGCGCGGAACCCGCGGGCCGAGGGCCGCGACGACGCCCGACGCCCGCTCGGCGGCGGTGCGGTGGGCCTCGGAACCCGTGTGGGCCGCGTACCCGAGCAGGGCGCCCGCGGCGGCGGTCCAGCCGGAGGGGGTGGCGTTGTCGGTGGGGTCCTGGGGCCGGCGGATCAGTTCCTCGGCGTCGGCGGCGGTGTCGTAGAGGGCGCCGGACTCATCGGTGAACCGGGTGAGGACGTGGTCCAGGAGCAGGCCCGCGAAGTCGAGCCAGACGCCCTCACCGGTGACCGAGGCCAGGGCGAGGAAGCCCTCGGCGACGTCGGCGTAGTCCTCCAGCACGCCCGCGTTGGCGCCGGCCCGACCGTCCCTGCTGGTGCGGGACAGTCGCGCCTGCTCGTCCAGGTGCAGCCGGACCAGGAGATCGGCCGCGCCGACCGCTGCCTCGACCAGGTCCGGGCGGTCGAAGTAGGCGCCGGTCTCGGCGAGGGCGGCGATCGCGAGCCCGTTCCACGCGGCGACGACCTTGTCGTCGCGCCCCGGGGCGGGCCGCCGCGCGCGGCTGTCGAACAGCCGGCGCCTGATCGAGGCGACCCGCTCCGCGTCGGACACGCCCTCCCCCTCCGGCAGCCGGAGCACCGAGGAGCCGTGCTCGAAGGTGCCCTCCTCGGTCACGCCGTACCAGCGGGCGGCGAGTTCGGCGTCGTCCTGCCCGAGGACCTCGCGGAGCTGGTCCGGAGTCCAGACGTAGTACGCCCCCTCGACGTGCCTGCCGGTGCCGTCGTCGCTGTCGGCGTCGAGCGCGGAGGCGAACCCGCCCTCGTCCGTGCGCAGTTCCCGCACCATGAAGTCCGCGGTCTCCAGCGCGACACGGCGGGCGAGCCCGGAACCGGTGGCCCGCCACAGATGGGCGTAGACCCGGCACAGCAGGGCGTTGTCGTACAGCATCTTCTCGAAGTGCGGCACGACCCAGTCGCGATCGACGGAGTAGCGGGCGAAGCCGCCGCCGAGCTGGTCGTAGATGCCGCCGCGGGCCATGCGCTCACAGGTGTCCCGCGCCATCTGCAGGGCGCCCTCGGAGCCGGTGCGGGCGTGGTGGCGCAGCAGGAACTCGATCACCATCGACGGCGGGAACTTGGGCGCGCCGCCGAACCCGCCGCGCTGCGGATCGTACTCGCGGGTGAGGCCGAGCAGGGCCTGGGCCAGCTCCTGCTCCCCCGGCGCCCGGGTGCCGCCGTGGGTCAGCTCGCGCCCGGCCAGGTCCCGCACGATCTTCTGGGCGACGTCGGTCACCTCGTCCCGGCGCGTGGCCCAGGCCTGGTGGACGCCCTCCAGGACCTGCCGGAAGGAGGGCATCCCGTGGCGGGCGTCCGGCGGGAAGTACGTGCCGAAGTAGAAGGGTTCCGCGTCGGGCGTGAGGAAGACGGTCATCGGCCAGCCGCCCTGCCCGGTGGCCGCCTGCACGGCCTCCATGTAGACGGCGTCGACGTCCGGGCGCTCCTCGCGGTCGACCTTGACGCTGACGAAGTTCTCGTTCATGACGGCCGCGGTGGCCTCGTCCTCGAAGGACTCGTGGGCCATCACATGACACCAGTGACAGCTGCTGTACCCGACGCTCAGCAGTACGGGGACGCCACGCCGCCGCGCCTCCTCGAAGGCCGCGCCCGACCAGGGCCACCAGTCGACGGGGTTCTCGGCGTGCTGGAGCAGGTAGGGGGACGTCTCGTGGGCCAGTCGGTTCGGCATACCCCCATCCTGCATCACCGGCCGCGCACGGGCACGGAACGTGATCGCCGCCCGGCCGCCCCCGCCGGCCCCTCCCCCGGGCCCGGACGGGCCGGGCCGGTCGTCGGGGCCGAGGCGTTAATCACCGCCCTCTCGCGCTCGCGTCCGTGCCGAAGGACACTCGTGGGCAAAGGAGTTGTGGCCGGAGGGGGACGGGACATGCGGGACGCTCATCGGGCGGAGGCCGAGCGGCTGCTGACGCGGGCCGTGGAGGAGGAGGTACGGCGGTCGGGCGGCCGTGTGGACGGCGGCGTGCTGCTGTCCCGGGCGCGCGGCGCGCTGGACGGCATGGCGGGGTCGGCGGCCGAGGAGTACGACGCCTACACGCGCGCCCTGGACGAGGCGGCTGCCGGACAGCTGACCTTCGCCCAGCGGTACGCCCGGGACGGCGCCGGAACCCCCCTGCTGGTCGCGGCCGTTGCCGCGCTCACGGCCGCCGTCGCCGACGTGGCGCTGGGCACCGGCGCGGGCACCGCCGTCGGCGCGGGCGTCACCGTCGGCGTCGTCGCCGCGGCGGCCACCGTCGTGAAGGTGACCGCGGCCCACCTGCCCGCGGCGCACCACCGCGCCGGTGCGGCCGGCCAGCCCGGTGGCGCGGAACAGCTGCGGCTGCAGTGGCTCACCGCGCTGGAGGTGCGCGGCATCCGCCCGTTCCTCGACCAGCAGCGGGTGCTCAGCGCCTCCACCGCGCCGAAGAAGACGGCGCCCCGGCTGCGCGGCGCGGACAAGAGCGCGGCGGCCCGCAGGCGCAGTGTCCTGGAGCAGTCGTTCGGGCAACTCCCGGAGCCGACAGGCGTGTTCGCCGGACGACGGCAGGAGACGGCGCGGATCCGGCAGTGGGTGCAGACGGCCCGCGCGAGCACGCGGACCCGGCCGACGGTGGTCGTGCTGCACGGCGAGCCCGGATCCGGCCGCAGCACCCTCGCGGTCCGCGCCGCGCACGACCTGAAGGACCAGTTCCGTGGGGCGGTCGTCGTCGATCTGCGCGGCGCCAGCCCGGAGGAACCGCCGCTGCCCACCCGCGACGCCCTGCTGCACCTGCTCAACCGGCTCGGTGCGCCCCGCGAGCAACTGCTGTTCCGCGAACGTTCCTCCCCCGACCAGCAGGTCAAGCGGCTGAGCGAGCTGTACCACCAGCATCTGACCGACCTGCCGGTGACGATCGTGCTGGACGACGCCTCCGATCCCGAGCAGGTCCGCGCCCTGGTGCCCGAACGCTCCGACAGCCTGATCCTGGTCACCGCGCGCACCCCGCTGGACCTGTCCGCCGACCTTCCGGCCTGGGTGCACCAGCTGCCGGTGGAGGCGCTGGACGCGGCGGGCGCGGAGGAACTGCTGAACGCTGCCGCGCAGGACACGTCGGGGCCGTACGACGCCGAATCCGCCGAGAAGGTCAGGCAGTTGTGCGGGGGACTGCCGCTCGCACTGCGCATCGCGGGCTCCTCCCTCGGCCCGCGCTCGCCGCGCCGGCTGGCCGCCGATCTCGGCGCCTACGGCCCGGTGGAGCCGGTCGAGCGGGCACTGTGGCTGCGGTACACCGACCAGCCGGAGCCGGCCCGGCGGCTGCTGCGGCGGCTCGCCCTGGCCGGCCGGTCCTCCCTCGGGGCGGCCGCGGCCGCCGCGCTGGTGGCGGCGGACGAGGCGGAGGCGACCGGGCATCTGGCCGCCCTGGCCCGGGCGGGCCTGATCGACCACGTCCGGGGCAACCGCTACCGCCTGCACGACCTGGTGCGCGCCTTCGCCCAGGCCCGGCTGCTGGACGAGGAGGACCCGGCCGAGCGGACCGCGGCGCAGGAGCGGCTGATCGTGAACTACGCCGAGCTCGCCGACTCGGTGCTGCGGCTGGTCGACGGCAACATGTCCACCCGCTCGGACCGCTTCAGCCCGCACGGCTTCACCTCCCTCGACGAGGCGCTGCGCTGGCTGGACGACGAGTCGAGCTTCATCACCTCGGCCCTGCGGCACACCGAGGGCGTGAACCAGGCGGCCGTGCTGAACCTGCTCGGCGCGCTGTGCGACTACTGCCTGCTGCGCGGCGACCTGTACCGGCTGGGCGAGATCAGCGAGCTGACCCAGGCCGTCGACCAGGGCCTGCTGGTCCGCTCCGTGCAGTGGCGCACCGGCATCGCGGCCCGCCAGCTCGGCGAGCTGGACAAGGCGCGCACCACCCTGACCTCCGTCGTGGACCTGTACCTGCAGGCCCACCACGACGCGGGCGCGGCGCGGGCCCTGACCTCCCTCGGCATCACCCTGCACCACCAGGGCAACCTCACCGAGGCGGCGGCCAGGCTGCGCGAGTCCCTGGAGATCCAGGCCGCGCCGGAGCTGGCGACCGACCGCGCCTGGACGATGCACGCGCTGGCGGCGGTGCAGCGCGACCGGGGTCACCTCGCGGAGGCCCTGGACCTGCTGAACAGGTCCCTGGTGCTGCACCGGGAGGGCGGTTCGGTGCACGGCGAGGCATGGGCCCACTTCCATCTGGGGCAGCTGGCCCTGCGCCGGAACGACGTACCGCGCGCGGAGACGGACCTGCGGGAGGCCCTGGACCGGTACGGACGCACCCGTGACGCCCGCGGCGAGGCGTGGGCCATGACCCAGCTGGCTCGGGCCCGGCTGGTGGCCGGGGAGGCCTCCGAGGCGGTGGACGGACTGCGCCTGGCGGCGGCCCGGCACCGCGACAACGAGGACGCGCGCGGCGAGGCGTGGACGCTGTACTACCTCGGGCAGGCGCTGGAGGAGACCGGCACCCTCGACCAGGCGGTCCGTGAACTGGAGCGGTCCCGCACGATGTTCTCCCGGATGCGGGACGTCTACGGTCTGGCCTGCGCCCGTCATCACTCGGCCCGGGTGACCCGGGACCAGCGGGCGGCCCAGACCGGTTCGCTGCGCAACTCCGGGTTCGCCCGGCAACTGCTCGTGGACGCCCGCGCCGACTTCCAGCGCATCGGCGTCGCCCACGGCGAGGCCTGGACGTGCCTGGAGCTGGCCGTGGTCGACGCGGGCAACGCCCGTACCCAGCAGGCGCTGGCGCTGTGCGACGAGGCGGCGGCCCTCTTCGCGTCCTACGGCGACCGCCGCGGCGAGGACTGGGCCCGCTTCCTGCGCTGCACCCTGCTGCCGTACGCGGCGCCGGGCGGAGTGGAGGTGGGTACGGCGGTGGCCCAGGAGGAGCTGTCCCGGCTCGCCCGCGACGGCCACCCGGCGCGCGACGGCAAGCTCGACGACTACGTGGAGGCCTACCAGCTCCTCCTGGAACGCGGAGTGAGCCTGGAGGCGGGCTGGCAGGCCTGGCGCCTGGGCATGGTGCCGGACCGGCACGCCCGCGAGGTGATGGGGGTGGCGGTGCCGGCGGCCCGGTGACCGCGGTCACCGGGCCCGCCCGACGGTCAGCCCTGGTGGGCCCTGGGGTCGGCCGAGGGGGCCTCGGACTCCTCCTTCGGATCCGGGGCCTCGTGGAAGTCGACCCTGCCCATGTGGCGGCTCATCGACTTCATCAGGCCCCACACCGCCAGGGCCATCACCGCGAAGACGATGAAGCCGAGGACGCCGGGGGTGACCTTGTTCTCGTCGATCTCAGCCAGAGGGACGAGGTGCGTCATTGCCAGGCTCGCGCTTGCGCTCATGTCAGGCATTGTCCCTCAGTGCCGCCGGACGCCAGCAAAGAGGTCGTCCTCGGGGAGCGAGGTGTCCACGAGGGACTTCGCGAGCTCGTACTCCTCCGTCGGCCAGACCTCCTTCTGCAGGTCCAGCGGCACCCGGAACCAGCCCCCGTCGGGGTCGATCTGCGTGGCGTGCGCGATCAGCGCCTTGTCGCGGATCTCGAAGAAGTCGGCGCAGGGGATGTGCGTGGTGAGTGTGCGGTCCTTGTGGCCGGACTTGTCCCAGCGCTCCAGCCACTCGCCGTAGGGGGACTCCATCCCCCGGTCCAGCAGGGCCTTGTGCAGCGCCTCGGTGCGGGGGCGGTTGAAGCCCTGGTTGTAGTACAGCTTCTGCGGCTGGTACGCGGGGCCGAACTGCTCCTCCGGGTACTTCTCGGTGTCCGCCGCGCCCTCGAAGGCCACCATCGAGATCTTGTGGGTCATGATGTGGTCGGGGTGCGGGTAGCCGCCGTTCTCGTCGTAGGTGGTGATCACCTGGGGGCGGAAGGACCGGATCTTCCGCACCAGCTCGCCGGCCGCCTTGTCGACGTCCTCCAGGGCGAAGCAGCCCTCCGGCAGCGGCGGCAGCGGGTCACCCTCGGGCAGACCGGAGTCGACGAAGCCGAGCCACTCCTGGCCGACGCCGAGGATCTCCCGGGCCTCGTCCATCTCCTTCTTGCGCACCTCGTGAATGTGCTCCTCGATGTACGCGTCGCCCTGGAGCTTGGGGTTGAGGATGGAGCCGCGCTCTCCGCCCGTGCAGGTCACCACCAGCACGTCCACCCCCTCGGACACGTACTTCGCCATGGTGGCCGCGCCCTTGCTCGACTCGTCGTCGGGGTGCGCGTGCACGGCCATCAGTCGCAGCTGGTCAGTCAAGGCTCAATCCTCAGTCGGGTCGGTGCCCGGTGTGATCGGGCAGTCAACGGTCTGCCGCCCCGGGGGGACGAGCGTCCGGGGCGGCGGTCTGGCGCCGGGCGGGGGCTTCTATAGTGACCGAATCGGGGGGCGAATAATTCCGGGGTACGGCTCCGGGAGCCCCTCGCGGGACCCACGTCCCGCCCCTGCGGAGAGGACGATCATGAGCACGGCGAGCACCCGGCTGCCCGAGGGCCGCTACGGCCGCTCCCCGGCCGAGCGCGGCGACCGCCCGCTCAAGATCGCCGGCGCCGTCTTCGGGGCGCTTCTCGTCGCCCTGATCGGCTACTTCGCCTACCACTACGTGGGAGAGAACAAGATCAGCGGCCAGGTGATCACCTTCCAGGCCGCCGACGACGCGGTGCGGGTCCATCTGGAGGTCCGCAAGGACGCCGGCGCCCGCGGCTACTGCACCCTGCGCTCGCAGGCCGCCAACGGTGACGAGGTCGGCCGCGCGGACTTCCGTTTCGACCAGCACGCCACCCGGATCGACAAGGTCGTCACGCTGCGCACGACGTCCCGGGGCACGACGGCGGAGCTGCTCGGCTGCCACGCCGGCTGACGATCCGGTTTCATACGGAATACGTACGCGCCGACCTGCGCTGACACCAATCCCGTGACTTATGTCCTCCCCCTTGCGCCGCTGAATTGTTAGGCTCGTGGTTTCGCCCATCCGAGAGGGAACATTCTTCTGGGTAGGGCGATGCTTTGTATTCCCAGTACCGACGAGGAGCACCTGTGACCCAGACCAGCGAGAACGTCACCTGGCTGACCCAGGAGGCGTACAACAAGCTCAAGGATGAGCTTGAGCACCTTACTGGTCCTGCGCGCACGGAGATCGCCGCCAAGATCGCCGCCGCGCGTGAGGAGGGCGACCTGCGCGAGAACGGCGGGTACCACGCGGCCAAGGAGGAGCAGGGCAAGCAGGAGCTCCGTGTGCGCCAGCTGACCCAGCTCCTCGAGAACGCCCAGGTCGGCGAGGCTCCGGCCTCCGCGGACGGCGCGGTCGCGCCCGGCATGGTCGTGACGATCGCCTTCGACGGTGACGAGGACGACACGCTGACCTTCCTGCTGGCCTCGCGTGAGTACGCGAGCTCCGACATCGAGACCTACTCGCCGCAGTCGCCGCTGGGCGCCGGCGTGATCGGCCACAAGGTCGGCGAGGACGCGGAGTACGAACTGCCGAACGGCAAGACGGCCAAGGTGAAGATCCTCAAGGCCGTGCCGTACTCGGGCTGAGTACCCGCGCGGACACTTCGGCGAGCCCCCGGCGCTCTTTCGCGCCGGGGGTTTCGTCATGTCCGGTTCAGCGTGATCACGCGGCGGCTCACGCCGTCGCCGAGCGGTACTTCCGTACGGCGAGGGTGCGGAATATGACGATGATCAGGACCGAATAGAGCAGCGAGGCCCAGACCGGGTGCTGCATGGGCCAGGCGCCGGAGTCCGAGCGCCCCGGGTTGGCGAAGAGCACGCGGCAGGCCTGGACGGTGGCGCTGAACGGGTTCCACTCCGCGATGTGGCGCAGCCACGGGGTCATGTTGCCGGAGTCCACGAACGCGTTGGAGATGAAGGTCACCGGGAACAGCCAGATCAGTCCGCCGGAGGTGGCCGCCTCCGGTGTGCGCACCGACAGGCCGATCAGGGCGCCGATCCAGGTGAAGGCGTAGCCGAGCAGGAGCAGCAGGCCGAACCCGCCCAGGACCCGGCCGGCGTTGGTGCCGCCGTCGGACCCGACGCGCCAGCCGACGAGCAGCGCGACGACGGCGAGGACGAGCAGGGTCAGCGCCGTCTGCACCAGGTCGGCGAAGGTCCGACCGGTCAGCACCGCGCCGCGTGCCATGGGCAGTGAGCGGAACCGGTCGATCAGGCCCTTGTGCATGTCGTCGGCGATGCCCGCGCCGGAGCTGGCGGTGGCGAACGTGACGGTCTGCGCGAAGATGCCCGCCATCAGGAAGTTCCGGTAGGTGGCGGGGTCGGTGCTGCCGCCCACCTGCATGGAGCCGCCGAAGACGTACGAGAACAGCACCACGAACATGATCGGCTGGATCAGGCCGAAAATCACCATCTCGGGGATCCGGGACATCCGGATCAGATTGCGTTTCGCCACGACCAGCGAGTCGCGGATCGACCCGCTGAGGGCGTTGCCGGGCGCCGTGGGGCGCGCCCGCTCGGTGACGGCACTCACTTGACGGCCTCCTTGTTGCGCCTGCGGTCTCTGGCGTCCGCGCCCTTGCCGCCGGTCTCCTCGTCGCCGCTCTCGGCGACGTGGCCCGTGAGGGACAGGAACACGTCGTCGAGGGTGGGGCGGCGCAGTCCGATGTCGTCGATCTCGATGCCGCGGGTGTCGAGCTCGCGGATCACCTCGGCGAGCAGCTTGGCGCCGCCCGTGACCGGCACGGTGAGCCTGCGGGTGTGCTCCTCCACGGTGGTGTCGCCCTTGCCGAAGCCGCGCAGCACCTCGGAGGCGGCCGGGATGCGCTCCCGGTCGTGCACGACGACCTCGACGCGCTCGCCGCCGGTGCGGGCCTTGAGCTCGTCGGAGGTGCCGCGGGCGATGACACGGCCGTGGTCGACCACCGCGATCTCGTGTGCCAGGTGGTCGGCCTCTTCGAGGTACTGGGTGGTCAGCAGCAGCGTCGTGCCCCCGGAGACGAGCTGCTTGATGACCTCCCACAGCTGCTGCCGGTTGCGCGGGTCGAGGCCGGTCGTCGGCTCGTCCATGAACATGACCGGCGGCGAGACGACGAGCGCGGCCGCCAGGTCGAGCCGGCGGCGCATGCCTCCGGAGTAGGTCTTCGCGGGCCGGTCGGCTGCTTCGGCGAGGTTGAACTGCTCCAGCAGCTCCCGGGCGCGGGCCTTCGCCGCGGCGGACCTCATCTGGTAGAGCTGACCGACCATCTGGAGGTTCTCACGGCCGGTCAGATACTCGTCGACCGCGGCGAACTGGCCGGACAGCCCGATGGAACGGCGTACCTCGTCGGGCTGCCGGAGGACGTCGAGGCCGGCGACGACGGCCTTGCCGCTGTCGGGCCGCAGCAGCGTCGTCAGACAGCGCACGGCGGTGGTCTTGCCCGCGCCGTTCGGCCCGAGCAGTCCCAGCACCGTGCCCTCGGGGACATCGAGGTCGACGCCGTCCAGAGCCCTTACGTCGCCGAAGGTCTTCACCAGGCCTTCGGCATAGATGGCGCCTGGCATGTGTGTCTCCACGTCGTCGGAAATGGTTCGTAGGAACGGGGCCGGAGGAGGAAGGATGGTGCGGGCCCCGCGCGAGCAGGAACGGACGTGCGGGTGTGCGTGCTCCACCTCGGTCAGGGAGGTGGCGCGCGACACACCATAACGCGATGTATCGCGTCTCTCAACGGATTTTCCCGGACGAGTGACGAGGACTCCCCGAACCGCGGTTCCGGCGGCTCAGCCCAGGACCTCGGTCCACGGCCTCACGCCGTGACCTCAGCCCATGACCGTGTAACCGGCGTCGCGCAGAGCATGGTTGACCTCGGCGCAGTGCTCCGGGCCCTTCGTCTCCAGGTGCAGCTCCACCTCCGCCTCCGTGAGCCCGAGCCGCGGATCGGTCCGTACATGGCTCACATCGAGGACGTTAGCGTCCACCACTGACAACACCCCCAGCAAAGTGGCCAGCGCGCCCGGCCGGTCCGTCAGACGCAGGCGGACGGCCAGGTAGCGGCCCTGCGCGGCCATGCCGTGCCGCAGGACGCGCTGGAGCAGCACCGGGTCGACGTTGCCGCCGGAGAGCACGGCCACGACCGGGCCCTCGAAGGCGTGCGGGTCGCCCAGCAGCGCCGCCACCGGGCCGGCCCCGGCCGGCTCGACCACGAGCTTGGCCCGCTCCAGGCACAGCAGCAGCGCGGCCGACAACTGGTCCTCGGACACCGTGCGCACCTCGTCCACCAGGTCGCGCACGAGCCCGAACGGCACGTCGCCCGGGCGCCCCACCTTGATGCCGTCCGCCATCGTCGCCGGGTGCGGGACCGACACCGGATGTCCCGCCGCGAGCGAGGGCGGGTAGGCCGCCGAACCCTCCGCCTGCACACCGACGATCCGCACGTCCGGCCGCAGCGCCTTCACCGCCACCGCGATGCCCGCAAGGAGCCCTCCCCCGCCGACACCCACGACGATCGTGCGCACCTCCGGGCACTGCTCCAGGATCTCCAGCCCCACCGTGCCCTGCCCCGCGATGATGTCCGGGTGGTCGAACGGATGGATGAACACCGCCCCGGTCGCGGCCGCGTACTCCTCGGCGGCCGCCAGCGTCTCGTCGACCACCTGGCCGTACAGGCGCACCTCCGCGCCGTACTCCCGGGTGGCGGCGACCTTCGGCAGCGGGGCGCCCTTGGGCATGAACACCGTCGCGTGGACGCCGAGCAGGGACGACGCGAGCGCCACACCCTGCGCGTGGTTCCCGGCGCTCGCGGCCACCACCCCGGCGGCCCGCTCCTCGGGCAGCAGCCCGGCGATGCGGACGTACGCGCCGCGCAGCTTGAACGAGCCCGTCCGCTGGAGGTTCTCGCACTTGAGGTGCACCGGCGCGCCCACCAGCTGGGACAGGTGCCGGCTGCCCTCCATCGCGGTCACCCGCGCGACTCCCGAGAGCATTTTCTGGGCCCCGCGCACGTCGTCGAGGGTGACGGTGCGCGACGGGCCGGCCGTGCTGTAGCTCATGACTCGAGTCTCGCAGTTCACAGGCCCGACGCGCCCGGTGTGACCAACGTCCGAGACCGGTTTGCGCAGCGCTGGTACGACCCGCCCCCCGGCCGCGTACCCTGTCCCCCAACCCAGCACCCCTTATATGAAGTGAGCCCCCGGCCATGCCCACAACACCTGAAATGTCGATGGACATGACGACAGTCGGTGACACCGGTCTTCTCGACACGCTGCAGCACGAGGTGGCGGTGTTCGCACGCCGTGCCGAACAGACCCGGCTCGGCGGGGTCGGGCAGGTGCGCAACTCGATGGACCGCGCCGCATACCTGCTGCTCAACCGCCTCGACAATGAGGGACCCATGGGCGTCAAGGCACTCGCCGCGAGCATGGGCATCGACTCCTCCACGGTCACCCGGCAGGTCGCGCCGCTCGTGGACACCGGCCTCGTGAAGCGCACCTCGCACCCGGAGGACGGCCGCGCGGTTGTGCTGCAGCTGTCCCCGCGCGGGCTGTCCCGCCTGGAGGAGGTGCGCTCCTCGCGGCGTCAACTGATGGCCGAGCTGACCCACGACTGGGCGCCGGAGGAACGCGAGACCTTCTGCACCCTGCTCACCCGCTTCAACGGCGCGCTCTCGGCCCGCCAGTCGGCCCAGGGCGGCCCGGCGCCGGAGAGATCGCCGGCCTCCTGAGGCGGCTGCGCGGCTCTTGACCGGAGGACCGGCCCTGGCCTCATATGAGACCGGGTCCTCGTCGTACGTCCGGAAACGGTGCGGTGCTCCGAGCGTCGTGGGGTGTGCTTCGACGGGCTTCTTCGGTTCCTCTACGAGGTGCTTCGGTTCCTCAGGGGTCGCCCTGGCGGGAGGCGCGGTGCGAGAACGGCAGGCGTCCCACGGCGCTCGCCGGGCCCGGGAGTGCGAGGCATTCGTCGCGGGCGCGGCCGGTCGGCTGCTGCACACCGCCACGCTGCTGACCGCCGAGCCCCCGGACGACAACCCGCGCGCGCGGCGTCTGCTGACCCTGGCCCTCGCGCACACGTACGCGTGCTGGGACCGGCTGCGCGGCGAGGACCCCTACGACCGCGCACGCCAGTACCTGGCCACCCGCTTCGCCCGTGAGGCCTGGCTCCGCCACGGCGGCCTCGGCCGCGCACGCCACCGGCCCACCGGTCTCCTGGCCGCCCTCACACCGCAGGAGCGCCTGGTCCTGGTCCTGCGTCTGTACGAGGGGGTGGCCGAGGATCAGGCGGCGGCCCTGCTCGGCCTGCCCACGGAGCGGGTACGCGCCATCTGCGACCGGGCGATCACCGCCCTCACCCGGGCCCGCACGGCGCGCGGACGGACCGCGCAGGAGCAGCCGACGCAGGGGCGGACGGCGTACGCGGGGGCGGGCGACGGCGGGAAGCGGGTCGGGCGCGGGGGGCGGGCGTGAACCGCGCGGAGCGTGAGGCGGCCGTACGGCATCTGATGGAGCAGAGGCCGCCGCAGGTGCCGCCCGACCTGTACGCCGACGTCGTACGCCGCGGGAGCCGCCTGACGAACCGCCGCACGGCGGCCCGCCGGGTGATGTGGCTGCTGCTGTTGGCGGCGGCCGTCGCCTTCACTGCGTGGGCGCTGTCCGCGCGGCCCTGGGTGGAGCCGCCGTCGCAGACGACCCCACCCGTGATCACTTGGTGAGACCCGCGCGCCCCCTCGGCCGCGGCCGAGGGGGCGGGAGCGGTTAGCCCAGGGCCTGCTGCAGGTCCGCGAGCAGGTCGTCGACGTTCTCGATGCCCACGGACAGGCGGACGAGGTCGGCGGGGACCTCCAGGGCGGAGCCGGCCGCGGAGGCGTGGGTCATGCGTCCCGGGTGCTCGATCAGGGACTCGACACCGCCGAGCGACTCGCCGAGCGTGAACACCTGGGCGCGGTCGCAGACCTCGACGGCCGCCTCCTCGCCGCCCTCGACCTGGAAGGACACCATGCCGCCGAACGCCTTCATCTGCTTGGCGGCGACCTCGTGGCCGGGGTGCTCGGGCAGGCCCGGGTACAGGACGCGGGTCACGCGCGCGTGCCGGGTCAGCATGTCGGCGATCCTGGTGGCGTTGTCGCTGTGCCGGTCCATGCGCACCGCGAGCGTCTTGGTGCCGCGCAGCACCAGCCAGGAGTCGAAGGGTCCCGCGACCGCGCCCATGGCGTTCTGGTGGTAGGCCAGTTCCTCGCCCAGACCGGCGTCGCCCGTGATCAGCGCGCCGCCGACGACGTCCGAGTGGCCGCCCATGTACTTGGTCAGCGAGTGCACGACGACGTCGGCGCCCAGCGCGAGCGGCTGCTGGAGGTAGGGCGTGGCGAAGGTGTTGTCGACGACGAGCCGGGCGCCGGCGGCCCCGGCGACCTGGGCGACGGCGGCGATGTCGGTGATGCCGAGCAGCGGGTTGGAGGGGGTCTCCACCCACACGACCTTGGTCCTCGGGGTGATCGCGGCGCGGACGGCGGCCGGGTCGCTGGTGTCCGCGACCGACCACTCCACGCCCCACCGGGAGACGACCTTGGCGAAGAGGCGGAACGTGCCGCCGTAGGCGTCGTTCGGGATCACGACGTGGTCGCCGGGGCTGAGCAGCGTGCGCAACAGGCAGTCCTCGGCCGCCAGTCCGGACGCGAACGCGAGGCCGCGGCGGCCGCCCTCCAGGGCGGCGAGGTTCTCTTCGAGTGCGGTCCGGGTCGGATTGGCGCTGCGGCTGTACTCGTAGCCGCCGCGCAGACCGCCCACGCCGTCCTGCTTGTAGGTCGAGACCTGGTAGATCGGCGGGACGACCGCGCCGGTGAGGGGATCGGCGGTGTTGCCCGCGTGGATCGCGAGGGTCTCGAAGTGCTGACTGATGTGCCTGTCGCTCATGGGCCCGAGGGTAATGCGCTCGCAGGACGGGCGCGGGACCGGCGGGCGGGTTTTCCACAGGGCCGCCGCACGGGTTGGCCATTTGTCGGCGCCGTCTGGTTCGCTTGACCCATGGAGATTCTCTGGGTCCTGATGGCGCTGGTCATGCTGGGCTTCGTGCTGCTTCCGGTCCTGCGGCGCAGGCGCGGCGGGATCGAGCAGGTGCCGCCGGGACATCCGGACGCCGCGGACCCGGCGAACTACGGTTTCGTGCGCCAGGAGGAGCTGGACGTCCGCATGCCCGGCCCCGACCAGGACCTGCTGGACGTCCTGGAGCTCGTGCAGCGCACCCAGGACTACCGCGCGGCCGCCCAGCTCCTGGCCGGCACCGAGGCGGAGGGCGAGTTGCGCTGGCAGCGCGTGCAGGCCTTCGCGGGCGCGGCGGCGCTGGAGCTCCGGCAGCGGCCGGGCGGGGTCAGCGAGACGCCCGGCGGGCAGTGGCTGAGGGTGTGGCGGGCCGAGGCACCCAAGGACCCGGGCGGCGCCGCGGTGCACGCGGAGTTCCTGGTGCAGCAGGCGTGGCGGACGTCGACGCCGGGCACCGAGGAGTTCCGGATCATCATGGAGGAGGCCGGCCAGGCGTGCGCCCAGGCCGCGCTGCTGGCGCCGGGCGACCCGGTCCCGCACATCGTCGAGCTGTCGGTGGCGCGCGGACTGGCGTACTCCCGGCCGGAGTTCGAGAAGCTCTGGCTGAGGATCCTGGACACCGCGCCGAACCACATGGGCGCGCATCTGGCGGCCCTGCACCACTGGTGCGAGAAGTGGCACGGCTCGCGGGTGACGGCGATGGCGTTCGCGGAGGCCGCGGCGGCCCGCGCGCCCCGGGGCTCCCTGCTCGCGGCCATGCCCCTGTTCGCGGTCTTCGAGCACCTCCCCGAGGTGAACCTGGTCAGCAGCTTCTACCAGAGCGAGGTCGTGACCAAGGCGATCCACGGCGCGCTGTTCGCGGTGCACGCCGCCCGCTCGGACGACCCGATGGCGGCGCACGTCCGCCACCTGCTGGTCTTCTTCCTGGTCCGCTCCGAGCGCTGGGCGGAGGCCATGAACGAGCTGATACACGTCGACGGCCATGTGGGCGCCCTCCCGTGGACCCTCTCGGCGGACCCGGCGGCCGAGTTCGCCGTCTACCGCGCCCTCGCGGTGGCGGGCTACGAGGCGAACGGCGGCAGCCCCGCGACGCTGGCCGGCTAGTCGGCGTCGGCGGCCCGGTCCGGCCTCCGCGCCGCATCCGTGTCCACATCCGCGGAGCCGGCGTCCCGGCGGAATTCCGGCGGCGCGGTGGACGTTGTCCGAGTGACGCCCGGCGATGCGCGGGCGGCGGCACCGCGAGCGAGACCGGTGCCGTCCCCGGGGCCCCGCCCCGTGGGCCCGTGACCGGCGCTCTCGCCCCAGACCGACAGGGAGACCCCATGCTCTTCGGCCGCAAGCCTCAGTTGCCCACCCCGGAGCAGGCGCTCCAGGGCAGGCCCACGCCCGCGTTCGAGGTCCCCGACCGCCACACCGTCCTCGGCACCCCGCTCCTCGGCCCCTACCCCGAGGGCCTGGAGGTCGCCGACTTCGGCATGGGCTGCTTCTGGGGCGCCGAACGCAAGTTCTGGCAGCTCCCGGCAGGAGTGTGGACGACCCTGGTCGGCTACCAGGGCGGCTTCACCGAGAACCCCACGTACGAGGAGGTCTGCTCGGGCCTGACCGGCCACACGGAGGTGGTCCGCGTGGTCTACGACCCGAAGATCGTCTCGTACGACCGCCTCCTGAAGACCTTCTGGGAGTCCCACGACCCCACCCAGGGCTTCCGCCAGGGCAACGACGTGGGCACGCAGTACCGCTCCGCGATCTACACCCACACCCCCGGACAGGCCACCACGGCCCAGGCCTCCCGCGCCGCCTACCAGCAGGTCCTGACCTCGGCGGGCTACGGCGAGATCACCACAGAAGTCCTCGCCGCGACCGACCGGCCCTTCTACCCGGCCGAGTCCTACCACCAGCAGTACCTCTCGGACGCCAAGAACCCGAACGGCTACTGCGGGCTCGGGGGCACGGGGGTCGAGCTGAGCGCCCCCTTCGAGACGAACTGGGGGGCGTCCTGCCCTACGGGGGTCGCTCCGGCGCCCGAGGGCACCGAGAAGTAGCCCGCCGACCCAGCCGGCCGCGACGGGCGGTCTCGGTGCGAGTGCGCTCGTATTCCGCCGCGTCGAGAATCTCCCAGGCCGCCTGGCCGATGGCCAGGATGCCGCGGGCCGGCAGGGCCACGTCACCGATGCGCGGGTTCTCCCTCAGCCGGACCGGGCGCCCGAGGTCGACGCCGTCGAATGTGGCATGCGAGTCGTCGACGAAGTACATCCGCTGCGGCATGAGCGTTCCGGTGTGGCCGCTCGGCATCCTGCCGGACAGCTGGAGGTCGCCCATTCCCAGCGCACGGGCCAGACGCTCGCGAGCCCGCACCAGGAGCCGGGGGCGCCAGGTGGCGAGCGGCAGCGCCCCACTGATGCCGTTGAGGAGACCGAGAAGTCGTGTCTCGGAGGCGGTGAGGGTCCAGGCCAGGGAGGGGGAATCCATCGTCACCCGCAAGCTGGCAGGGCCCGTCCACGTGAGCCCGATCCGGGCATGCCCCGTATGGTCGCAGGCAGCGCCGTAGTACCTGGGGCACGCGGTGTCCAGTCGTGGCCCGTCGACGTGAATCGACCAGCTGCCGTTCGGGTCGCGGTGCCACAACGTGCGGTAGGGGCCGAAGGAGTTCTCCGGAAAGACGCGTAGGGCGAGTACGTGACCGGAGTCGAAGGGGAGTCCGAAGACACCCCAGCCCTTGACGTATTCGTGTTGGGGCCATGGCGCCCGGCCCCGTGCGGGCGGAACGTCGGACAGTGCGGAGGAAAGGTCGAGCATCTCCATCACCCCGGCGAGGTTGGCCTGTGCCCCAGGTCAAGCGTACGGGGGTCACGACCGATCCGCTGGGAAGCATGGATCATGGCGCCGTGACGAGGTGGACGAAGAGGGCGGCTGCGATCGGCGACCAGAGCACGGGCCGGGCACGCTCGTCAGGGGACCGGCTCCCATCGGCGGTCACACGGCAACACCTACTTCTTGACCTTGTCGATTCGCCAGCCGATCATCCCGACGGCTCCGTTCACACCCTCGGCGTCGATTCGCAGTCTTCCCGGTGAATCCGCTATGCGCCGGCTCGCGGGCACGCCGTCGCAGGAAATGATCCGACGTGTCGGCTTCTTCGAGGCGACGGAGAGAGTGATCTTCCCCTTACCGGCGCAAGCGACCCTGAGTTGGTAATCCTTTCCCCGCGTCGTCACCGACTCCGCGTGGATCCCATCGCTGACCCGCTCCAGCCCGGCCTCCACGAACAACGGATCGCGGTCGTCCGGAAGCGTCTCGGCGCCGAGGGCCTCTTCCACCTGCTTGCCGAGCCGTTGTTCGTCGAGTGCGGGCATGGGCGAAGGGCTTCGGCCGGGCGTACCCGTTGGCTCATGAGCACTGCCGGGTCCACCAGTGCAGGCCGTGGCAAGTCCGGTGAGCAGGACGGCACCGCAGACGACCGTCGCTCGCGTGACGAACCGGCCTCGGCCGGTCAGTGCTCCTCGCACCGGATTCCCCTCTCTTCGCCGACGCCCGCCTGGTCATGACGGGCCGAGAGAAACCTACGACACCGTGATCGTCTGGAAGGCCGTCAGCAGTTGACGTTCATGCGTGGGCCTCGGTGCGGGACGCACTCGGGGCAGACCGCCATCCGTCCCTGACGGTTGCTCAGTGGCGGTGGTCCGCTGCGGGGCAACCGGCCTACCGGCGTGACCAGTCGGAGGGAGAGCGGGCTGAAGTACGGCCGAGACCCGGGCAGCCAGCAGGAGTTACGTGCGACTTTCGGCGGACTGCTGTAATAAGAAGGCATGACGCGGGGACATGAGGCGGACCTGATTCCCGGCCTCGACGGGGCTGAACGCCAAGGGGTGGCTCACCGGCTGTGGCAGGGCTGGCGGGTCGAGGGGCGCGGAGCGGCTGTGCTGACGGGGATGCCGGGGGTCGGCAAGACCCAGGCGGTGGTCGCCCCCCTGCTGGCCAAGGCGGCGCGCGAGGGCGCGCCGACGGTGTGCCTCGACGTGCCGTTCGAGGCCGCGGACGTCAACGGTGTGCTGGTGAGCCGTCTCGTGGAGGAACTCGTCGCCGGCGGGCACCGCGAGTTGGCCGAGACGATCCCAAGCAACAGCGACTTCGCCACGGCGGCGCGGGAAGTGCTGCGTGCCGGGGCGCTGGTCGTCGTGGACGAGTTCCAGCGTCTGCTGGACGCCGGGGGGCATCTGCGGCAGGCCTGGTTCAGGGGGGTGGAGAGGCTCGCGAAACGCCCGCCGGACGGGGGCTGTCTGTGGCTGGTGTCCAACCGCTTGGTCGACGCCGACTGGACCGAGTCCTTCCATGTGGAGGAGTTGCCGATCCCGGAGGCGGACGACGCCACGCGGATCGTGCTGAAGGGCCTCACCGCGCAGGACACCGACGCCCGTTTCCCGGTGGGACGCCGGGTGGAGGTGATCCGCCGGCTCGGGGCGAACCCGCGAGCACTGCGGCTGCTCGGGTTCCTGCTCAAGAAGCACTCCCTGGACGACCTGCTCCCGCCCGCCGCGGTCCTGCCGAAGGAACCCGCCCGGATGCAGCTCGTCGAGGACATCGAGCGCAGGCTGCTGGCCAAGGCCGCCGAAGGCCTGCCCGCCGAGACCCGCGCCTTCCTGCGCGACCTGTCCATCCTGCGGGAGTGGGCGCCGTGGAAGCTCGTGGAGACGATGGGCGGCGACGACCACGGCGACATCGAGCCGCGGATGGACGAGCTGCTCGAGCGCTATCTGATGACCGCGCGTGCGCCCGCCTGGCAGAGCGACTCGGGCCCGCACACCCTGTACCAGGTGCATCCGCTGGTCCGGGAGGTCGACGGTGTGCGCATGCAGCGCGACGAGGCGGCCTGGCGGGAGGCGCACCGGCGCGCCGGTGAGTGGTACGCCCGCCCGCTCTACGCCGCCTCCAACATCCGCACCCGGGACCTGGTGCTCGCCGGGGCGCTCAGCAACGCGCAGTTCCATCTGACGGAGGCCGCGGCCGACGATGTCTTCGCGGACGCCATGCGGTCCGTCCACGGGTACATGGAGCACCGGTACGGCTGGTCCGCCTCCCGGCCGTCCTCGGACGAGGAACGGGACGCCCGCATCGCACTGTTGCGGGCCTATCTCACCGTCTCCGGCGGCGCCGCCGCGCACTACCATCTGGCGACGCTGCTGCGGGACCGGGCCGGGCACGGCGAGCTCGCCGAGGCCCTGCGGCACGCCGAGCGTTCCACGGCCGGGCAGGACCACGCCATCCCCTGGGTGCTGTGGGTGCAGCTCGTCCGGGCCGTCGAGGGGCTCGAGGCCGCCGTGCCCGCGGCCCGCAAGGCCGCCGCCTCCGTGGCTCCGAGCAAGAGCCTCTTCAGCATCTACCAGCTGCTCGGCGCGTCCCTGTGCGCCCTGGGGCGGGCCGACGAGGCGGTCAAGGCCCTGCGGAAGGGCACGGGGCACACCGAGGACCAGAAGTCCCGGCTGGCGGAGGCGGCGATCCGGATCGCCGCCGCGGAGCCCACCGACGACCTGCTGAACGAGGTGATCGGCTGGCTGCGCCAACCGGGGTGGCACATACAACTGTGCCTGGCGCGGTCCCTGTCGGCGCAGCGCCACGGCCGCTGGCGCGAGGCGGCGGAACTCGCCGCGGAGGTCAGGGCGCAGGCCCCCGCCTACCTCGCCCTCTCCGTGCACGAGGCGATGGGCTGGCTCGGGGCCGGTGAGGCGCGCCGCGCGCAGGCGGCGCTGGACAAGTACCCCTCTCTCAGGCTGACGACGGGGAACGTCAACACCTGGCTCGCCGCGGCGGTCGCGCTCCAGAACGGCGACCTGCCCCGGGCGTCCCATCTGCTCGGCACCTACCTGGGAAGCGCGACGCCGCCGACCGCCGCCGAGGAGATCCGTTCGGTCCTGCTCGGCGAGTGGGACCAGCAGGTGGGGAAGGTCGGAGCGGCCAACCCCGCCTACGAGTTCCCCGTCCTGCCCCCCACGCTCACCGGCCTGGCGGCCGTCGTGACCCGGCCGCAGTACGGCGACCCGGTGCTCCCCCGAGACCAGAAGGCAGGAAACGCGCCGATGTCCGACGACCGTCTCCGGTTCCTCGTGCTGGCCACCGAGTGGTCGTCGGCCCACGGCGGGCTGAGCACCTTCAACCGGCAACTGTGCACGGCGCTGGCGGCGGCCGGCACCCAGGTCTTCTGCGTGGTGCTTCAGGCGACGCCGGGCGAGTACGAGGACGCGGCGGCGAAGGGCGTCCGGCTCATCCAGGCGCAGCAGACGCCCGGCGTCTCCGACACGCAGCGGCTCTTCCGCAAGCCCGCGCTCCCGAACGGCGCCGACCCGGACTTCATCGTCGGGCACGGACGGATCACCGGCCCGGCCGCGCACCACCTCGGCGACGCCTTCCCGCACGCCAGACGGCTGCACTTCATCCACATGATCCCGGACGACATCGAGCGGCTGAAGCTCGACCGCGGCGAGGACGTCGGCAGGCTGGCGGAGGAGCGGCAGCAGATCGAGCTGGAGCTGAGCACGGACGCCCACCGGGTCGTGGTGGTGGGGCCGCGCATGTACAACTGGTTCCTCCGCGATCTCCAGGCGCGCGGCGTGGACAAGGAGAAGGTCCTCCGCTTCGACCCCGGGTTCGACGCCGACACCACCCAGCCCCGTACGCCCCCGCTGGGCGCGCCCTGGATGACGCTGCTGTTCGGCCGCGCCGAGGACCACCGGCTCAAGGGCCTCGATCTGGCCGCTCGGGCCTTCTCCCTGGCGCAGCGGCGCCGGGCGGCCGGGACGACGGCGGTGGAGCTGCTGGTCCGCGGCGCTCCCGAGGGGGAGTCCGGCGCGCTCGAGAAGCAGATGCGCGACTGGGCGGAGGACGCCGCCCTCTCCGTCCGGGTGAGCCCGTACTCGACCCAGCACGAACGGCTGGCGGCCGACCTGAAGGCGGCGAGTCTGGTGCTCATGCCGTCCCGCAGCGAGGGCTTCGGCCTGGTCGGGGTGGAGGCCATCGTCGCGGGCGCCCCCGTGCTCGTCAGCAGCGCCAGCGGGCTCGGCGAGCTGCTGCGGGAACTTCTCTCCCCGGACGAGGCGGCCCGCGTCGTGGTGACGACGACCCGGGACGACGTCCGGGACGTCACCGAGTGGGGCCACGCCATCGAGGCGGTGCTGCGCGACCGGGAGGCGGCGTTCACCTGGGCGGCGAAGCTCCAGAGCCGCCTCGCGGGCCTGTGGACCTGGTCCCAGGCGGTCTCCGGGCTGCTGGACTCCTGCGGACAGGACGGCAAGCACGGGCAGTCCGGGCAGCACGGAAACGACTGACGGGACGAACACGACCGGTGACGGGCGCAGGGGGGACACCCTGCACGGGCGGCGCCACGCGCCGCGCCCCGCAGTGTCACTCTCCGTATCCCCGCCCCGGCACCCGCCCCGGCGCCCCTGAGGCCGTATCTCCTCGGGGGCGCCGACGGCAAGCTCCGCGGGGGGCGCCGCACGGCCGCCCCCTCCCCCGGGGCAGGGTCAGATCGTCGCGGTGTCGATCACGAAGCGGTAGCGGACGTCGCTGGCGAGCACGCGCTCGTAGGCGTCGTTGATCTGCTCGGCGCCGATCAGCTCGATCTCGGCGCCCAGGCTGTGCTCGGCGCAGAAGTCGAGCATCTCCTGGGTCTCGGCGATGCCGCCGATCATGGAGCCGGCCAGCGTCTTGCCGCCGCCGATCACCGAGAAGAGGTTGAGGGCGATCGGCTCCTCCGGGGCGCCCACGTTCACCAGCGCGCCGCGCGTCTTGAGCAGCGACAGGAACGCGCCGAGGTCGAGCGGGGCGGAGACCGTGGAGACGATCAGGTCGAAGGTGCCCTGGAGCTCCTCGAAGGTCTTCGGGTCGCTGGTGGCGTAGTAGTGGTCGGCGCCCAGCTTCAGCCCGTCGTCCTTCTTGCGCAGCGACTGCGACAGGACGGTCACCTCGGCGCCGAGGGCGTGCGCGATCTTCACGGCCATGTGGCCGAGGCCCCCCATGCCGAGGACGGCGACCTTCTTGCCGGGGCCGGCGCCCCAGTGCTTGAGCGGGGAGTAGGTGGTGATGCCGGCGCACAGCAGCGGGGCGGCGACGTCGAGGGGCAGGCCGTCGGGAATGCGCAGGACGTAGTTCTCGTCGACGACGACCTTCTCCGAGTAGCCGCCCTGGGTCGGCTCCCCGTCCTTGCCGATGCCGTTGTACGTCATCGTGGCGCCCTTGACGCAGTACTGCTCGTCGCCCGCCTTGCAGTTCTCGCACTCGCGGCAGGAGTCGACCATGCAGCCGACGCCCACCCGGTCGCCGACCTGGAACTTGGTGACACCGGGGCCCACCTCGGAGACGACGCCGGCGATCTCGTGGCCGGGGACCATCGGGAAGATCGCCTCGCCCCAGCCCTCTCGGGCCTGGTGAATGTCGGAGTGGCAGATTCCGGCGAACTTGATGTCGATCAGGACATCGAACTCGCCGACCGCGCGGCGCTCGATCGTGGTGCGCTCCAGCGGAGCCTTGGCGGCGGGTGCGGCGTATGCAGCAACAGTGGTCATGCCGGGGGTTCTCCTAGCGGTCGGTCGCGCCCGGCTGCCTTTCGTGTCCGGGCGCGACCCCCAGAGTGCCCGGGATCCCGAAGACCACCCAGGCCACGCCTTTGCCTACGTTCACCGTGCCTACCACTGGCGGGGTCAGGCTCATGTGCGTACGACCATGAATACTGGACGTCATGGACGTACAGCCCGAAGCCGTGCACGCCGGCGGCGCGCCCGCCGGGAGGGACGCCGGGGCGGGACTGGACCGGCGCGCCGAGCTCAGCGAGTTCCTGCGCACCCGGCGCGCCCGGCTGAAGCCGGAGGACGTGGGGCTGCCGGACCACGGTCGGTACCGCAGGGTGCCGGGGCTGCGCCGGGAGGAGCTGGCGCAGCTGGCCGGGGTGTCGGTGGCGTATTACACGCGCCTGGAGCAGGGCAACGGGCGGAACGTGTCGGGGGAGGTGCTGGACTCCATCGCGCGGGCGCTGCGGCTCACCGACGCCGAGCACGCGCATCTGACGCATCTGGCGAAGCCGAAGCCCAGGCACAAGAAGAAGGCGGCGACGCGGACGCAGCAGGTGCGGGGGTCGCTGCGGCAGTTGCTGGACACGATGGACGGGGTGCCGGCGTACGTCGTGGGGCGGCGCGCGGAGATCCTGGCGTGGAACCGGATGGCGGCGGCGGTCTTCGGCGACTGGTCGGAACTTCCTGCGCAGGACCGCAACTGGGCGCGGACGGTCTTCCTGCGGCCCGAGTACCGCGATCTCTACGTCGACTGGGAGCAGAAGGCGATCGACATCGTCTGCGCGCTGCGCATGGAGGCCGGCTGCTACCCGGACGACCCCCGGCTGTCGGCGCTGGTCGGTGAGCTGTCGGTGAAGAGCGAGGACTTCCGGCGGCTGTGGGCCACCCACGACGTCAAGGAGAAGAGCCACGGCGTCAAGCGCCTGCGGCACCCGCTCGTCGGCGAACTCGCCCTGCAGTACGAGTCCTTCAAGCTCGCCGACGACGCCGAGCAGACGCTGCTCGTCTACCACGCCGAACCGGCCTCCCCCTCCGCGGAGGCCCTGCGGCTGCTGGCGAGCTGGGGCGCGGACGCGACCCGCGCGGGCGCCGCGAGCTGACCGCGCGCACCGCGAGCCGGCGGGCACGCCGCGAGGACGCCGGGGCGGGTCAGCCCGGGTACGGGGGTGCCGCACCCCAGGTCCACTTCGGGACCGGCTGCGGGGCCGGAGGCGTCGCGCCCGGGGCGGAGAAGTGCACCGCCAGCCGGGTGCCCCACTCCACGTAGGCCAGAAACGCCGAGCGGAACTCCGCGTCGGTCGGCAGGCCCGCCTCGTCGGCGGCGTCCTGGACGAGTTCGACCCAGCGGCGGCGCTGCGGCTCGGTGATGCCGAGGCCGGCGTGCCGGGCGACCATGTGGGAGTGGCCGCCCTGGGTCTCCGAGTAGGCGGCGGGACCGCCGAATACCTCGGCCAGCCAGAGCGCGACGTGCCGGGCGTGCTCGGCGGGCAGGTCGGCGAAGAGCGGCGCGAGGAGGTCGTCCTCGACGACCTTGGCGTAGAAGACGTCCGTGAGGCGCGAGAAGGCCTCGTCCCCGCCCGCCCACGCGTACAGGGTGGGGGTCGCGGCGCCGGTCCCGCGGACCGCGGTCGCCTTGTAGTGGCGCGACTCCTCGACCTGCTCGGCGTAGGGGCCGACCTCGGCGGCGTAGGCGGGGAAGAGGTCCGACGAGCGGAAACCCTCCACGTGGTCCTGGGTCGAGGTCCAGGTGACGCGCAGGATGTAGTGCTCGAAGTCGTCCTCGGCGCGGGCCAGTTCGTAGTCGACGCACTGGGGTGCCGCAGCGAGCCGGGTCGCGGCGCGGCGGTGGGCGGCGAGGAACTCGGCCGACTGCTGCTCGGGGACGCGGTACCGGATGTACTCCACGGTGTGAGCGGTCATGGGTCCAACGAAACACGGACGGCCCGCCGGATGCCGTACTTCCGGCGGGCCGTTCGCTGTCGGCACAGTCGCCGTCCGCGCCACCCCGGCCCGCCGCAGGTACGCGCGGTCGGGCGCCCGCGTCCTCCCTGGCGGTGCCGCGGCCCTTTCGGAGCGTGGCCAGGCCCGGGGGCCGGCGCGGGAGGGCGGAGTCGTGGGTGACCATGGCGAAGGTCAGCCGTGGCGGAGGAAACACCGATGCCGCCCCTGAGGGCGGCATCGGCGTGATGTGCGAGGGTGCGTCAGACGGCCGATCCGGCCTTCCACTGCGCCCAGTTCAGGTTCCAGCCGTTGAGGCCGTTGTCCGGGGCGACGGTCTTGTCGCCGGTGTGGGAGACGACCACGACGTCACCGACGAGCGAGTGGTTGAAGAACCACGCGGCCGCCGTCTTCGCGTCCTTCGCGCCCTTCTTGTCCTGCAGACCGACACAGCCGTGACTGGTGTTGACGTTGCCGAAGACGGACGGCGCGCCCCAGTAGTTGCCGTGGATGAAGGTGCCGGACGTGGTCAGGCGCATGGCGTGCGGCACGTCCTTGATGTCGTACTCGCCCTTGCCGTCGTCGTCCTTGAAGCCGACCGTCGCGCCGTTCATCCGGGTCTGGACGAACTTCTCCGCGATCACCATCTGGCCCTGGTACGTGGTGTGGTCGGGCGCGCCGGCGGAGATCGGGATGGTCTTGACGACCTTGCCGTCCTGCGTGACCTTCATCTGCTTGGTCTTCGCGTCGACGTAGGACACCTGGTTGCGGCCGATGTGGAAGGTGACCGTCTTCTGCTGGACGCCGTAGACGCCCTGGGCACCCTGGACGCCGTCGAGGGCGAGCTTCAGGGTGACGGTGGAGCCGGCCTTCCAGTACTGCTCGGGGCGGAAGTCGAGGCGGTTGGGGCTGAACCAGTGGCCGACGACCTCCTGGCCGCTGCTGGAGGTGACGGTGATGCCCTTCTGGACGGCCGCCTTGTTGGTGATCGCCTTGTCGAAGTTGATCGACACGGGCATGCCGACGCCGACCGTGGTGCCGTTGTCCGGTGTGAAGCTGCCGATGAAGCTGTGCGCCGGGGCGACCGTGGTGAACGAGGCGTTCTCGTGGGCGGCGCGGCCCTTGGCGTCCGTGGCGGTCGCCGCGACCTTGTAGGTGGTCGCCCGCTCGAGCTGGCCGCTGGGCCTCCAGCTCTTCTTGTCGGCGGATATCTGGCCCGCCACGGTCTTGCCGTCGCTCGTGGTCATGGTGACCTCGGTCAGCGTGCCCTGGGTCACGGTGACGGCGGCGGCGTTGTTGATGGAGGCGTTGTCGGACCCGTCCGCCGGGGTGATCTTGATCTGGGCGTCGGAGGTCTCCTGCGCGGCCGCCTTGTCGGCCTTGGCCTGCGAGGTGTCGTCGCCGGCTGAACCCGAGGCGCTGCTGCTGCCGGAGCACCCCGTCAGTACCAGAACACCGCCGAGCAGTGCGGACGCGGTCATCAGACCCTTGCGCCGCTTACTGTCCGTCATCACACGCTTCTCCATGGTTGCCGAATCCCCAATAGCCCCGAGCCCCCGTGCGGAAACATCAACGTTACGACCGGTTCGTACCGCTCCCCAGGGCCCCGTGGTGTGGGACACACCACGTCCGCGAGGGCGGTGCGAGCACCGGCCGTACGTCCGTTTCGGACGACGGAACCCCGGACGGCGGTTGCCGCCCGGGGCCGCCGACGGCCCGGGCGATGTCAGCCGGAGTACCCGCGATACTCCGCGCCATCCACTTCCCGGCTCTCGTCGTCCTCGTCGTCGTCGTAGTCCCCGTCGACATCATCCTCGCCCAACTCCCAGCCGGGCGAGGCGGGGTCGTACTCGATTCGCTCGCTGGACCAGGAGGCCTGATGCAGCTCCACCCCCGGCACCTCGCCGACCAGTACGAACGGATCCACGAGATACGCCAGCGCCTCCGCGGTGTCCTCCGTCACAGCGCTCTCCGTGCGGGCCCGGTCCTCCGGGGCCACCTCGCTGTCCTCGGCGAGACGCCGCCGGGCCGCCCCGGTCACGGCGGCCTCGTCGTCGATCGCCAGAACCAGGTCGACGCGAAGCCGTACAAAACGTGATGTCTCTGGTGTGGTCATGCCCGGAGCGTACGGCTCAAACCTCCTGTGACTTTCCCGTGACCCGCGACTTTCACTAACATCGCCCCACACGGCCAATTCGCCAGCGCCACAAGGGGATCGATATTCCGTGTCATCCGCTCGCCGCACGTTGCTGACCGCCACCACCGCGGGCACCCTGCTGGGCGCCCTGTGGTTCGTTCCCTCCGCGAACGCGACGGTGGAGGCGCCGGCCAGAGCGGAGAGCTCGGCCGCGCCGACGACGCGGGTCACGGAGCAGGCGCGGGCCGCGTCCACGGCCTCCGAGACGGACGGGACCGAGGGCCGGACCCTCGCCCAGGGCGAGACGGAACTGGCCGACACCGGAAGCGTCGACACCACTCCCTACGTCATCGGCGGAACGCTCTTCCTCACGGTCGGCGCCGGCTTCGTGGTGTATTCGGTGCGCCGCGAACGGCTCGGTTTCTGAGCCTGCCGAAGTCTTCCCCCGCCGCGGTGACTTGACCGGGGCCCTGCCGACGGGCGGGGCCCCGGACGTCTCACAGCAGCGGGCCGGTGACCGTCTCCGCCGCCGCGAGGAGCCGCCCCTCGCGCACGAAGGCGTCCGCGGCGGCGAGGTCGGGTGCCAGGAACCGGTCCGGACCGGCGCCTTGGACCCCCGCCCGGCGTGCGGCGTCGATGACGGCGCGGCTGGCCGGGGCCGGGCTCAGCCCCTCGCGCAGCTCGATGGCGCGGGAGGCGGCGTACAGCTCGATCGCGAGGACGCGGGTGAGGTTGCCGACGGCCGTACGCAGCTTGCGCGCCGCCGACCAGCCCATGGAGACGTGGTCCTCCTGCATCGCGGAGGACGGGATGGAGTCCGCGGACGCGGGCACCGCGAGCCGCTTCAACTCGCTCACCAGGGCGGCCTGGGTGTACTGCGCGATCATCAGCCCGGAGTCGACCCCGGCGTCGTCGGCGAGGAACGGCGGCAGGCCGTGGCTGCGGTTCTTGTCGAGCAGCCGGTCGGTGCGGCGCTCGGCGATGGAGCCGAGGTCGGCGGCGGCGATGGCGAGGAAGTCCAGGACGTAGGCCACCGGGGCGCCGTGGAAGTTGCCGTTGGACTCGACGCGGCCGTCCGGCAGCACCACCGGGTTGTCGACGGCGGAGGCCAGTTCGCGCTCGGCGACCAGCCGGGCGTGCGCCAGGGTGTCACGGCCGGCACCGGCGACCTGCGGGGCGCAGCGCACGGAGTAGGCGTCCTGGACGCGCGGGGCGTCGTCCTGGTGGTGCCCCGTCAGCCCGGACCCCTTGAGCACGGCGAGCATGTTGGCGGCGGAGGCGCCCTGGCCCGGGTGCGGGCGGATGGCGTGCAGCTCGGGGGCGAGGACCTTGTCCGTGCCGAGCAGCGCCTCCAGGCTGAGGGCGGCGGTGATGTCGGCGGACTTGTAGAGGGCTTCCAGGTCGGCGAGAGCCATGATCAGCATGCCGAGCATTCCGTCGGTGCCGTTGAGGAGGGCGAGGCCCTCCTTCTCACGCAGCTCGACGGGCGCGATGCCGTGCTCGGCCAGCAGCTCCCCGGCCGGGCGGACCGTGCCGTCCGGGCCCTCGGCGTCCCCCTCGCCCATGAGCGTCAGGGCGCAGTGGGACAGCGGGGCGAGGTCGCCGGAGCAGCCGAGGGAGCCGTACTCGTGCACGACCGGGGTGATCCCGGCGTTGAGGACGTCGGCCATGGTCCGGGCGACCTCGGGGCGGACGCCCGTGTGACCGGAGCAGACGGTCTTCAGCCGCAGGAACATCAGCGCGCGCACGACCTCCCGCTCGACCCGCGGTCCCATGCCGGCGGCGTGCGAGCGGACGATGTTGCGCTGCAGCTGGGCGCGCAGCTCCCGGCTGATGTGCCGGGTCGCCAGGGCGCCGAAGCCGGTGCTGACGCCGTAGACGGGATCGGGCTTGGCCGCCAGGGCGTCCACGATCTCCCGGGCCGCCGCGAGGGCCGCCACCGCCTCCCCGGAGAGCTCGATCCGCGCGCCGCCGCGCGCCACGGCGAGAACGTCGGACGCGGTGACCCCGGACGTCCCCACCACCACAGTGTGCATATCCATATTCAGGAGCGTACGCAGTGAATGCCTTGATGTCACTAGTGGATCCGGTGAGCACCCCTTACTCGAAGGTAGGTCGCGGCGCTCCCAGGCAGGTCACGGCCGGCGGCCCCGGAAGCGCCGACGCTCCGCGTGGACGCCCGGCCGGCCCTCGACGCCCCGGGCGCCCGGGGGCGTCTCGTCGGCGAGGCGGACGACCGGATCGTCGGGACCCTCGCGCCCGGCCACCACGGGCCGCTCCGCACGCAGCGCCTTCGCACGGTACTGGGCGGCGTCGGCGAGCCGGAACAGCCTGCGGGCGGAGACCACCGGCCCGATCGCGTCCCCGGTCGACGCGATCCCGCAGGCCACCCCCTCGCCCAGCTCCAACTCGGCCGCCCGCCGGCACAGCTCGTCGGCCGCCTTGACCACCTCGTCGGCGGACGCCCCCGCCGCGACCAGGCAGAACTCGTCCCCGCCGAGCCGTGCCGCGAGGGCCCCGGGCACCATCGCCCCGCACAGCGACAGCACGGACCCGAAGCGCTCCAGGAGCCGGTCGCCGACGGCGTGCCCGAGGGTGTCGTTGACCCGCTTGAGCCCGTTGAGGTCGCACACGACGAGGCTGACGACGGTCCCGTCCCGGCGGTGCCGCTCGATCGCCTCGTCGAGCCGCACGTCGACGGCACGGCGGTTGGCCAGACCCGTCAGCGGGTCGGTGAAGGCCAGCCTGCGGGCCTCCTCCACCTGCTCCGTCTGGGCGATCCCGGCGGCCACGACGGCGGCCAGCACCGTGGCGAAGTCGGCGTCGTCGCGGTCGAAGACGGGCGCGCCGGCCGAGCGGGCGACGTAGAGTTCGCCACAGGCACGGCCGTGCAGCACGATAGGCGCGACCACACAGCAGCCGCGGCCGCGCCGCCGCAGGGCGGCGACCCGCTGGTGGCAGTACCCGGCGTCGCCCTGCGCGGGCCCGCCTGCGATCTCCACCCAGGCATTGGGCTCGCCGCCCGCGACCCACCGCTCGTGCAGGAACTCGGTGATCTCCGGGAACTGGTGCACGGGGTAGGTCTCGTCCTCGGGGAACTCCTCCTCCTGCGGCGCCCGGTCCCCCACGTTCACGAGGACCCGCAGCCGGCCGCGGCCCCGGTCCCACACGGAGAGCGCGGCGAAGCTCCCGGCCAGCGCACGGCAGGCGCCGAGCGCCGCGGCCCGCCACGACTCCCGCGGGTCGTGCGCCGCGGCCATCCCCTGCGCCAGCCCCACCACGGCCGCCAGCCGCCCGTTCTCGCCCATTACCCCAGGTTAGGGATGTTTTACCCAAATGGGGACATCGGTGCGGCTGACAGTGGGGGCACCGGGGACCGCGGCGCGTGGCCGCCGCGTACCGGGCGGCGCGGGGCCGCGTACCCGGGGGTCGCGCCCCGCGGGCCGCACGGCGTGCCCGTACGCCGGAGGCCGCACAGCGCGCCCGTACGCCGGAGGCCCAACACCGGGGCCGAGCGCGGGAACCCGGTCCTGCTACTCGCCGGGCCACCTCGCCGGGCGCTTCTCGTTGAAGGCCGCCACCCCTTCCGCCCGGTCCCCCGAGAACGCCACCGAACGCCACGCGGCGTCCTCGACCTCCAGGCCTGCCCGCAGATCCAGCCCGTGCCCGAGCCGCAGCGCGCGCTTGGCGGCGCGCAGGCCGACCGGCGAGTTCGCCGCCATCCGGGAGGCCAGCTCCAGGGCCTCCTCCCGGTCCCGCCCCTGAGCCGCCAACTGGTCCACGAGCCCCAGCCCGTGCGCCTCATCGGCCTCCAGCCGCCGGGCGGTGAAGATCAGCTCGGCCGCCCGCGCCGCGCCCACCCGCCGCGGCAGGAGCTGCGTACCCCCACCGCCCGGAATCACGCCCACGGAGACCTCGGGCAGTCCCACCACGGCCGTGGGGTCGGCCACGATCACGTCGCAGGACAGGGCCAGCTCGAAACCGCCGCCGAGCGCGAACCCGTGCACCGCGGCGATCGTCGGCATCGGCAGTTCCAGGACGCCGGTGTACGCCCCGCGCGCGACCGGCCGCTGCTTCATCAGGTCGGCGTCGGAGAAGGAGTTGCGCTCCTTCAGATCGGCCCCCACGCAGAACGCCCGCTCGTGCGACGAGGTCAGGACGACCACGCGGGCGTCGCGGTCGGCGGCCAGCGCGGCGCACGCCTGCGCGATCGACCGGGCCATCGCCGTCGACACGGCGTTCATGGCCTTGGGCCGGTCGAGGACGAGCTCCGCGACGTAATCGTGCCGCCGCACCAGCACGAACTCCCCGAACCGCTCCTCGCTCATGACACCCTCCCGGTTAACGCGTGTTAACAGCATCCTCCCCGATCATCGCAGCCGCACCCGCGCGGGGAAAGGGCCGACACCGGCCGGGGGCCGAACCGGACGCGGGGCCCGCCCCCGGCTCTCGCCCCTGTCTCCCTCAGGGCGCAATGCCCGTTCACCCGTTCCCCGTTTACCCGTTCGAGTGACATCTCGCCCAACTCCTACCGAAGCCTCACAGGAGCGCATAACGTGCCTCCGCCACGGCGCATCGGGGGCGCGAGCGCATCGGAGAGGGATCACGATGACGACGAACACGACGAACGCGCACGCCACCGGACCGCAGCGCAGGACCATGGACGCCGGGGCGAGGGACGCTCACGCGCCGGGCGCCGGGACGACGGACGCCGGGGCGAGGGCCGCCGGGACGGCCGACAGCGGGACGACGGCCACGGAGGCGCCGGGGACCGAAGCGACGGACGCCGGGGCGGCGGAGGCCCGAGCGGCGGACGCGCCGGCCGTGGAGGCCGTAGAAGCCAAAGAGGCTGTGAAGGCCGAGGAGGCCGAGGAGGTCGCGGCCCCCGCCACCACCGAGGACGGGGCACGGGCACCCGATTCCACCGCCCCCACCCCCGTCCCCGCCCCCGCGCCCCCCACCGAAGACGTACGCCCCTGCGCCAGCCCCACCGTGTCCGGAGGCGGTGGTCTGCGGGTGCTGCCATGGAACCAGCGGGGCCGTGGGCGGCACCGTCGGCCGCGCCCCCGCAAGGTGCTGCTCGCGGCCGGTGGGCTCGCACTGGCCGCCGGGGTGCTGAGCCTGGTCCGGCTGGCGCCCGAGTCCGGGGTCGGCGGCCTCGGCACCGCAGAGGCGGAGCCCCATCGCCCCGGGGCGGGCTACGGGGCGGGCCGGGCCGCCGAGACCGCCGCCACGACCGGAACGGCCCCCACCGCCGGGCCCTCGGCGACCTTCCCCCTCGTGAGCGCCGCGCCCACCACGTCCGCCTCCGGCACCGGCCCAAGACCGTCCATGTCACTGTCCCCCGCCCGGGGAGCGCCCGCCCGGGCCGCTTCCGGCGCCCCGGCGTCCGTCCCCACGACCATCCCCGAGATCCCGAACCCGCCGGACGGCGACCGGCCTGCGCCCACCGACACCCCCGCCCCGCAGCCGAAGCCCCCACCGACCCCCACCCCGGCGCCGACGCGAAGCCACGGCTCGCACACCCCCGCGCCGAAGCAGCCGGAGCTCTGCGTCCCGATCATCGGCCTGTGTGTGAAAGGCGGAGGCGCCCGCTGACCGGCCGCGCCCGGGGCAGCAGCCCGCCGGAAAGCCACCTGGGCCTAGGGCGCCGCACCCTCGTCCCGCCGCGTGAGCAGCCAGGGCTCCACCACGCCCAGGCCACGCACCGGGCGCTGCCACATCGGCTGGAGCGCGAAGCGGTACGCCGGGGGCTCCTCGCCCTCCTTCTCCGCCGCGGCCGCGGCCTCGGCGGCCTCCGCCTCGGAGGCGGGGGCGTCACCGGTGCGGATCAGCTCCTCGGCGAAGGCGCTGTCGACGAGGACGGCGTCCCGTGGCGCTATCGAGGTGAGCCGGGAGGCAAGGTTGACGGTCGTACCGAAGACATCGCCCATCCGGGTGGTCACCGTGCCGAACGCCATGCCGACCCGCAGCTCGGGCATCGTCTCGTCGTTCGCCATGGTCTCCACCAGCCGCAGGGCGATGTCCGCGGCGGTGCCGGCGTCGTCGGCGGCGTAGAGCACCTCGTCGCCGAGGGTCTTGATCAGCCGCCCGCCGCGGGCCGCGACCAGGTCGGCGGCGGTCGTCTCGAAGGCCTCCACGAGCTCGCCGAGTTCCTCCTCCTCCATGCGGCGGGTCAGCCGGGTGAAGCCGACGAGGTCGGCGAAGCCCACCGCCAGGCGCCGGTCCACCATCTCCTCGTCGTCGCCGGCCTGCACGACCCGGCCGGCCGATGCGGCGAGCTGCCGCCGCCAGACGTAGACGAGGAACTCCTCCAGCTCGGGCAGCAGCAGCTCGACGATCGGGTACGTCACCTCGGTGCGGGTCATCCCCGGCTCGGGCGGCTCGGTCAGGCCCTCCAGGAAGGAGTCGATCTGCCATTCGGCGAGGCGGGCGGTGGTCTGACCGGTGGAACGGGCCACCTGCACGGCCATGGCCTCACTGAGCAGTCCCGCCTCGACCAGACCGGCGAGGCGTCGCAGGGCCAGCACGTCGGCCTCCGTCAGCGCCTTGGCCTGGCCGATGTCGGCGAAGCCCATGGCCCGCCAGAAGCGGGAGGCCAGTTCCATGGAGACCCCGGCGCTGCGGGCCGCCTGAAAGGGGGTGTAGCGCCGCTCCGCGCCCAGAATGAGGCCTTCGAGACGCAGCGCGAGCGGATCCTCCTCGCCGGAGTCGGCGGCGTGCGGGTCCCTCCGGTCGTCCGCGTCCGCGCCGGAGCCCGTGTCGTCGACGGTCACGCGTGCTGCCCTTCCGATCTGCCACGGTCAGGTTCGACCGGCCTCAACTCTACGGCAGGTGTGCGCCAGCTCACTCCGTCAGGGACGCCGGCAGGTGAGCCGGCCCGGGAGCCGGCGTCCGGCGCGGGGGCGTCCGCACCGCGCCGACCGGCCGGCGGTGCTCACGCGGGCCGCAGGTGCACGATGTCGCCGGCCCCCACCGGCTCCTGCACCCCCTTCTCCGTGGCGAGGACGAGCCGTCCGTCGCCGTCCACCGCCACGGCCTCCCCGACGACCGTCCGGTCGCCCGGCAGTTCCGCGCGCACCATGCGGCCCAGGGTCGCGCAGTTCGCCGCGTACGCCTCCAGCAGACCGCTCGCGCCGGGGTCGCCGTCGGCCGCCCGCCAGCGCCCGTACCAGTCCTCCAGCGACCGCAGCACCGCCCGCAGCAGCGGGTCCCGGTCCGTGCTCAGGGCCCCGGCCAGGGCCAGCGAGCCGGCCTGCGGCACCGGCAGCTCGTCCTTGCGCAGGGTGACGTTGATGCCGACGCCGACCACCACCGCCTCGCCCGCGGCCCGCTCCGCGAGGATCCCGCCCGCCTTGCGTTCCTCCCCGTCGACGGTCACGAGGACGTCGTTGGGCCACTTGAGCGCCGTGTCCACGTCGGCCGCCCGCGCCAGCCCGGTCGCCACGGCGACGCCGGTGAGCAGGGGCAGCCAGCCCCAGCGGGCCAGGGGCACGCCGGCCGGCCTGAGCAGCACGGAGAAGAACAGGCCGGAGCGGGGCGGCGCGGTCCACTGCCGGTCCAGGCGGCCCCGCCCGGCGGTCTGCTCCTCCGCGACCAGCACGGCGCCCTCGGCGAGGTCGCCCCCGGCGGCACGGGCGACCAGATCCGAGTTGGTGGACCCGGTGCGCGGCACCACCTCCACCTCGGACCACAGGCTCCCCTCCCGCACCAGCCCGCGACGCAACGCCGTCGCGTTGAGGGGCGGGCGGTCCAGGTCGGACCACCGGCTGTTGTCGTCTGATGCATCTCGCGGCGTCATGCAAGCCACCCTAGGTGTGGTAAACGCCGCACTGCCGAACCAGGAACCCCCCACTACGCTACGGATGAGTAACCGTCCCCCCTTATGAGCAGGCAGGGAGCCGCGATCCCGATGTCCGAGGCGGAAGAGATCGACATTCACACGACCGCGGGCAAGCTCGCGGATCTGCAGCGCCGAATTCACGAGGCGACGCACGCCGGCTCCGAGCGCGCCGTCGAAAAGCAGCACGCCAAGGGCAAGCTGACGGCCCGTGAGCGCATCGAGCTGCTCCTCGACGAGGGTTCCTTCGTCGAGCTGGACGAATTCGCCCGCCACCGCTCCACCAACTTCGGGCTGGAGAAGAACCGCCCCTACGGGGACGGCGTCGTCACCGGGTACGGCACGGTCGACGGCCGTCCGGTCGCCGTCTTCTCGCAGGACTTCACCGTCTTCGGCGGCGCCCTCGGCGAGGTCTACGGGCAGAAGATCGTCAAGGTGATGGACTTCGCCCTGAAGACCGGCTGCCCGGTCATCGGGATCAACGACTCCGGTGGCGCCCGGATCCAGGAGGGCGTCGCCTCGCTCGGCGCCTACGGCGAGATCTTCCGCCGCAACACCCACGCCTCCGGTGTGATCCCGCAGATCTCGCTGGTCGTCGGGCCGTGCGCGGGCGGCGCGGTCTACTCCCCCGCGATCACCGACTTCACGGTCATGGTCGACCAGACCTCGCACATGTTCATCACCGGCCCGGACGTCATCAAGACGGTCACCGGCGAGGACGTCGGCTTCGAGGAGCTGGGCGGCGCCCGCACCCACAACTCGGCGTCGGGCGTGGCCCATCACATGGCGGGCGACGAGAAGGACGCCATCGAGTACGTCAAGCAGCTGCTGTCGTACCTGCCGTCCAACAACCTCAGCGAGCCCCCGGTCTTCCCGGAGGAGGCCGACCTCTCGGCCACCGCCGAGGACCTGGAGCTGGACACGCTGGTCCCGGACAGCGCGAACCAGCCGTACGACATCCGCACCGTGATCGAACACGTCATGGACGACGCCGAGTTCTTCGAGACGCAGGCGCTGTTCGCACCGAACATCGTCACCGGGTTCGGGCGGGTGGAGGGCCACCCGGTCGGCATCGTCGCCAACCAGCCGATGCAGTTCGCCGGCTGCCTGGACATCGACGCCTCGGAGAAGGCCGCGCGCTTCGTGCGCACCTGCGACGCCTTCAACGTCCCCGTGCTGACCTTCGTCGACGTGCCCGGCTTCCTTCCGGGCGTCGACCAGGAGCACACCGGCATCATCCGTCGCGGCGCCAAGCTGATCTTCGCCTACGCCGAGGCGACCGTCCCGCTGATCACGGTGATCACCCGCAAGGCGTTCGGCGGCGCGTACGACGTCATGGGCTCCAAGCACCTCGGCGCCGACCTCAACCTGGCCTGGCCCACCGCCCAGATCGCCGTCATGGGCGCGCAGGGCGCGGTCAACATCCTGCACCGGCGCACCCTCGCCGAGGCGGAGGCCGGCGGCGAGGATCTCGAGGCCGTGCGCGCCCGGCTGATCCAGGAGTACGAGGACGCCCTCCTCAACCCCTACGTCGCGGCGGAGCGCGGCTACGTCGACGCGGTGATCATGCCGTCCGACACCCGCGCCCACATCGTGCGCGGCCTGCGTCAGCTGCGCACGAAGCGGGAATCCCTGCCTCCGAAGAAGCACGGCAACATCCCTCTGTAGGCCGCGGATCTTCGACGACGGGAGCAGACATGACGATCAGGGTCGTACGAGGCAATCCGACCCCGGAGGAGCTGGCCGCCGCTCTGGCGGTGGTCCGGGCCCGCGCCGCGGCGGCGGCAGCCGCGCCGTCCGGCGCGCCCGGCCCGCGGGACTCCTGGGCCGACCCGGCCCGCATCGCCGCCCACCGGACCCCCCAGCCGGGCGCGTCGGCCTGGGCCCGGACCTACTGGCCCGGCTGACGGGCGGGATTCACAGCACCGTCGCGACGGCTTCGGCCATCACCGCGTACCCGGCGTCGTCCGGGTGCGGGTGGTCGCCGGAGTCGTACGCCGGGTGCGGCCGGTCCGGGTCCTCCGGACCGGCGAGCACGCGGTTCAGGTCGACGACCGCGTCGTACTCGACCGAGCACCGCGTCCACTCGTCGAGCTGGTGGCTCACCTTCGCCGCGTGCTCGCCCCAGTGGTCGGAGCCGGCGAACGGCGGCAGGGTCGCGCCGATCACCCGCAGGCCCGCCCGGCGCGCCTGCCGGATCGGCTCCCGAGGCCCCGGACGTTCTGCCGTACGGGCCGGCGCCAGAAGCCCCGCGGGCGAAGTTGAGTACGCGTACTCAGGCGCCGGAGCCCGTCACCGCCGGACGATCGAGGGCATGCTGTGGTCCGACCCCGAGAACGAGCCGCCCGAGGAACTGCGCGAGATGCAGGAGATGCTGCGGCGGCTGGGCGTTCTCATGGCGCTGGCCATGGTGCTCACGATGATCGTGATCGGAGTGCGCTGAGGCCCGCCGTCCCGCTCGCGCACCCCCGGGGACTGGATCCCCGTACGCTGACCGCATGACAGATCAGCCGCGCCGCCGACTCGTGCTCGCCTCCCAGTCCCCCGCCCGGCTCGGGCTGCTCCGCCAGGCCGGTCTCGATCCCGAGGTGGTCGTGAGCGGCGTCGACGAGGACGCGATCACCGCACCCACGCCCGCCGAGCTGGCGCTCGCGCTCGCCGAGGCCAAGGCCTCGGTGGTGGCGGCCCGGCCCGAGGTGCAGGGCGCCCTCGTGATCGGCTGCGACTCGGTGCTCGACCTCGACGGCCGGGCGCTCGGCAAGCCCGCCGACGCCGAGGAGGCCACCGCCCGCTGGAAGGCGATGCGCGGGCGGGCCGGGACGCTCCAGACCGGGCACTGCGTCTGGGACACGACGACCGAGCGGTACGCCTCCGCCACCGCCTCCACCGTCGTCCGCTTCGGCGAGCCGACGGACGAGGAGATCGCCGCGTACGTCGCCTCGGGCGAGCCGCTCTACGTCGCCGGCGCCTTCACCCTCGACGGCCGCTCGGGCCCGTTCATCGACGGCATCGACGGCGACCACGGCAACGTCATCGGCATCAGCCTGCCCCTGGTCCGGCGTCTGCTGGCCCAACTGGGTGTCGGCATCACCGACTTGTGGGCACCGTCGGCCGAGTGACGCTCCCGCCGCGCGGCGACGGGGGCGTCACGGGGTGATCAGGTGCACCGGCGATCGGGGCTACGCCGGAGGGGCGACCGGAGCGGGACCGGCACCGGCCGGACCGCTCGCGTCCCGCGGGCCGTCCCCGCCGGGACCGTCCACCCCCTGAGGCCCGCCGTCCCGGGCGGCAGCGGCAGTGCCCTCCTCACGGTCGTACGTCATCAGCAGCAGCACGATGAGCCCGAGCACGACCACCATGAACAGGAACGCGCTCCAGCCCACCAGGCCCCACGCGACCGCGCCCAGCAGCCCGTGCACCACCGCCGCGCTGATCAGCAGGACGCGGCCGAGGCCGGCGGGCCGGCGGCCGCGCAGCGCCACGATCAGCGCGACGACCCCGCACAGGGCGAAGTAGAGACCGAAGACGACCCCGCCGGCCTTCGACGACGTCGACATCATGTCCGGGTCGAGGCCGGCCAGGGACATCTTCTGCCGGTCCACGACCATCCCGAGGAACCAGTTCAGCGCCGCCACACCGAACGCCTCGGCGAAGAGCACGACCGCCACGATCCACGCCACCGGTCTGCGCACCACCGGTCCCACCCACTTCCCACTGCCGCTCCTCGACTCCGCGAGAGCGCCTGTTACCCCAGGTACGTTCACGACAGCGCGAACGCTACTGAGAGGTAAAGCGGGGGACAAGGGTCCTGCGGGCGGCAAAGAATCATTGGGCCATTCGTAGGGACTCCACAAAGAAACGAAGTGGGCCGCAGCACGCCCTCACAGAGACCTTGACCACATCGGGAGGCTAGGGTTTCCCGCAGGAGTCCTGCGTACGGCGACGCGACAAGGGATTTCACGGGTCGAGCGAGCCTCGAGTGACGCTCCGTGTGGGCAAGCTCACCATTGGGGACGGGTCGAAGTGCCGTGTCGGCAGTCCCTAAACTCGGCTTGTTTCAAGGAGGGAGCCTCAATCGTGCGCAAGGTGCTCATCGCCAACCGTGGCGAAATCGCTGTCCGCGTGGCCCGGGCCTGCCGGGACGCCGGGATCGCGAGCGTGGCCGTCTACGCCGACCCGGACCGGGACGCTCTGCATGTCCGCGCCGCGGATGAGGCGTTCGCCCTGGGCGGTGACACCCCGGCCACCAGCTATCTCGACATCGAGAAGGTGCTGAAGGCCGCGAAGGAGTCGGGGGCGGACGCGATCCACCCCGGGTACGGCTTTCTCTCGGAGAACGCCGAATTCGCGCAGGCGGTGCTGGACGCGGACCTGATCTGGATCGGCCCGCCCCCGCAGGCCATCCGCGACCTCGGCGACAAGGTCGCCGCCCGGCACATCGCTCAGCGCGCCGGCGCGCCGCTGGTGGCCGGTACGCCCGACCCGGTGAGCGGCGCCGACGAGGTGGTCGCGTTCGCCGAGCAGCACGGCCTGCCCATCGCCATCAAGGCCGCCTTCGGCGGCGGCGGCCGCGGCCTGAAGGTCGCCCGTACTCTCGAAGAGGTCCCCGAGCTCTACGACTCGGCCGTGCGCGAGGCGGTGGCCGCCTTCGGCCGCGGCGAGTGCTTCGTCGAGCGCTACCTGGACCGCCCCCGCCACGTCGAGACCCAGTGCCTCGCCGACCAGCACGGCAACGTGGTCGTGGTCTCCACACGTGACTGCTCGCTGCAGCGCCGCCACCAGAAGCTCGTCGAGGAGGCCCCGGCGCCGTTCCTGTCCGACGAGCAGGTCGCCGAGCTGTACCGCGCCTCCAAGGCGATCCTGAAGGAGGCGGGCTACGTCGGTGCCGGCACCTGTGAGTTCCTGGTCGGCCAGGACGGCACGATCTCCTTCCTGGAGGTCAACACCCGTCTCCAGGTGGAGCACCCGGTCACCGAGGAGGTCGCCGGCATCGACCTGGTGCGCGAGATGTTCCGCATCGCCGACGGCGAGGAGCTCGGCTACGACGACCCGGCGCTGCGCGGCCACTCGTTCGAGTTCCGCATCAACGGCGAGGACCCGGGCCGCAACTTCCTCCCGGCCCCGGGCACGGTCACCACGTTCGCCCCGCCGGCCGGCCCCGGTGTGCGCCTGGACGCGGGCGTGGAGTCCGGCTCGGTCATCGGCCCGGCGTGGGACTCCCTGCTGGCCAAGCTGATCGTGACCGGCCGTACCCGCAAGGAGGCCCTGGAGCGGGCCGCTCGCGCGCTGGAGGAGTTCCAGGTCGAGGGCATGGCCACTGCCATCCCGTTCCACCGCAAGGCGGTCACCGACCCCGCTTTCGCGCCGGAACTGACCGGCTCCACCGACCCGTTCACGGTCCACACCCGCTGGATCGAGACCGAGTTCGTCAACGACATCAAGCCCTTCACCGCCCCGGCCGAGGCCGAGGCGGACGAGGAGTCCGGCCGCGAGACGGTCGTGGTCGAGGTCGGCGGCAAGCGCCTGGAGGTCTCCCTCCCCACGTCGCTGGGCATGTCCCTGGCCCGCACCGGCCTCGCGGCGGGCGCCAAGCCCAAGCGCCGCGCGGCCCGCAAGTCCGGCCCCGTGGCCTCCGGCGACACCCTCGCCTCCCCGATGCAGGGCACCATCGTCAAGGTCGCCGTCGAGGAGGGCCAGGAGGTCAAGGAGGGCGACCTGGTCGTCGTCCTGGAGGCCATGAAGATGGAGCAGCCGCTCAACGCCCACAAGTCGGGCACCATCAAGGGCCTGGGTGCCGAGGTCGGCGCGTCCGTCACCTCCGGCGCCGCGATCTGCGAGATCAAGGACTGAGCCGTACGACGTCCCGGGGCGCCCGGCGGACCACAGCACGACGGTCCGCCGGGCGCCCCGTTTCCGTACCGGCCCGATTGCCGTACCGGCCCCGCTTCGACGTCGGCCCTGCTTCCGTACCGGCTCCCCTTCGGCACCGGTCCCGCGTCCGCACCGCGCGGCCTTCCGCACCGGCCGCAGGCGCCCCTGGGCACCCGCCGGCCCCTGAGCACCCGTAGGCGGCGCTCCGAGCACGCACCGGCGACGCCCTGAGCGCTCGTCGGCGACGCACCGAGCACGGGCCGGAGACGCCCCCTGAGCGCCGGCCGGGGGCGCCCTCAGCGCCTGCGCAGGTCCGCGACCCGTGCCCGCTCCGTGGCCGGCGACTGGTCGCCGCCGAGGGTCGCCGGGCGCAGCCCCGGTCCGGGCACCTGGCCGCGGCGCGGGCCCGGAAGCGGGACGTCCCGGCGTCGGTCACGGGCCGGGGTCGGATCACCCCCCGGACTCCCCGACGCGCCGGCCACGGCGATCTGCACCCCCTGGTCGGCCAGGGCCTGCAGCTCGGTGGCCGCTCGGTCGTCGTGCACCGGGGGCTCGTCGGTCACCAGGCGGGTGATCAGGTCGGTCGGCACGGTCTGGAACATCGTGTCCGTACCGAGCTTGGTGTGGTCGGAGAGGACCACGACCTCCGCGGCCGCCTGGACCAGGGCCCGGTCCACGGAGGCCGAGAGCATGTTGGACGTGGACAGTCCGCGCTCGGCGGTCAGACCGCTGCCCGACAGGAAGGCCTTGGAGACGCGGAGCCCCTGGAGCGACTGCTCGGCTCCGGAGCCGACGAGGGCGTAGTTCGATCCGCGGAGCGTGCCCCCGGTCATGACCACCTCCACCCGGTTGGCATGGGCGAGCGCCTGGGCGACCAGGAGGGAGTTGGTGACGACGGTCAGGCCGGGGACCCGCGCGAGCCGGCGCGCCAGCTCCTGCGTGGTCGTCCCCGCTCCGACGACGATCGCCTCGCCCTCTTCGACGAGGCCCGCGGCGAGGTCGGCGATGGCCGTCTTCTCCGCCGTCGCGAGATGCGACTTCTGCGGAAAGCCGGACTCCCGGGTGAATCCGCCCGGGAGTACCGCACCGCCGTGTCGGCGGTCGAGGAGTCCTTCTGCCTCCAGCGCCCGCACGTCCCGCCGTACGGTCACTTCGGAGGTCTGGACGACACGGGCGAGTTCACGGAGCGACACGGCACCGTTCGCTCGCACCATTTCGAGGATCAATTGGCGACGTTCAGCAGCGAACACGAAACTGACAGTAACCCCAGCGACCGTCTGCTTTCAGCAGTTTGCGGTGAATAGCAGAAGTTGTTCGCACGGCACAGCGCGAGGTGGTATAGGGGCCCAGCCCTGTCGCCTATGCCGTACGCATGGTCGGCAACTCCCCGTGACCAGCGGGGAGTCGGTTTCGGCCGTCAGAGCTCGGCGCCCGCCTTGCGCGTGTGCAGCTGCCGCGCCACCTCGGCGATCGACCCCGAAAGGGAGGGGTACACGGTGAACGCGTTCGCGATCTGTTCGACCGTCAGATTGTTGTCGACGGCGATCGAGATGGGGTGGATGAGTTCCGAGGCGCGCGGCGCCACGACGACACCGCCGACCACGATCCCGGTCCCCGGCCGGCAGAAGATCTTGACGAAGCCGTCCCGGATGCCCTGCATCTTGGCGCGCGGGTTGCGCAGCAGCGGCAGCTTGACGCAGCGGGCGTCGATCTTGTCGGCGTCCACGTCGGCCTGTGTGTAGCCCACGGTGGCGATCTCGGGGTCGGTGAAGACGTTCGAGGAGACCGTCTTCAGGTTGAGCGGGGCCACCGCGTCGCCGAGGAAGTGGTACACGGCGATACGTCCCTGCATGGCGGCGACGGACGCCAGGGCGAAGACACCGGTCACGTCACCGGCCGCGTAGACACCCGGAGCCGTCGTCCGCGACACCTTGTCGGTCCAGATGTGACCGGACTCGCGCACCCGGACGCCGGCCTCCTCCAGCCCCAGTCCGGCGCTGTTGGGGATGGCGCCGACCGCCATGAGGCAGTGGGAGCCGGAGATGACCCGTCCGTCGGCCAGCGTCACCTCGACCCGGTCCCCGACCCGCTTGGCGGACTGGGCGCGGGAGCGGGCCATGACGTTCATGCCGCGGCGGCGGAAGACGTCCTCCAGCACGGCGGCGGCGTCCGGGTCCTCACCCGGCAGCACGCGGTCGCGCGAGGACACGAGGGTGACCTTGGACCCGAGCGCCTGGTAGGCGCCGGCGAACTCGGCACCGGTGACACCGGAGCCGACCACGATCAGCTCCTCGGGCAGCTCGGTGAGGTCGTAGACCTGGGTCCAGTTCAGGATGCGCTCGCCGTCGGGCTGGGCGTCGGGCAGCTCGCGCGGGTGACCGCCGGTCGCGATCAGCACCGCGTCCGCGACCAGCGTCTCCTCGGTGCCGTCGGCGGCGGTGACGACGACCTTCCGGGACCCGTCGAGGGCCTGCATGCCCTCCAGCCGGCCGCGCCCGCGCATGACCCGGGCGCCGGCGCGCGTCACGGAGGCGGTGATGTCGTGCGACTGCGCGAGCGCGAGCCGCTTGACCCTGCGGTTGACCTTGCCGAGGTCCACGCCGACCACCCGGGCGGCCTGCTCCAGCGGCGGGGTGTCGTCCGCGACGATGATCCCCAGCTCCTCGTACGACGAGTCGAAGGTGGTCATCACCTCGGCAGTCGCGATGAGCGTCTTCGACGGCACGCAGTCGGTCAGCACCGACGCTCCGCCCAGACCGTCGCAGTCGACGACGGTCACCTCCGCGCCGAGCTGCGCGGCCACCAGCGCCGCTTCATATCCGCCGGGTCCGCCACCGATGATCACGATCCGAGTCACGTACTCCATTGTCCCGCACGTTCCAGGTGCTCCTCCCCCGGGGGCGGGGCCGGACCCGTTCCGTTACCTCTGAGACGGACGAGACGCCCGCGGGCCTGCCGTACGCTCGACCCATGTCGCTCTACGCCGCGTACGCCGGCAATCTCGACGCGCGGCTGATGACCCGCCGCGCACCCCACTCCCCGCTGCGCGCCACCGGCTGGCTGAACGGCTGGCGGCTGACCTTCGGCGGCGAGCACATGGGCTGGGAGGGCGCGCTCGCGACGGTCGTCGAGGACCCGCTGTCCCAGGTCTTCGTCGCGCTCTACGACATCGCCCCCATGGACGAGGAGTCCCTCGACCGCTGGGAGGGCACCGGTCTCGGCGTCTACCGGCGCACCCGCGTCCGTGTCCACACCCTGGACGGCGAGGAGTCCGCGTGGACGTACGTCCTCAACGCCTACGAGGGCGGCCTGCCGTCGGCCCGCTACCTGGGCGAGGTCGCCGACGCGGCCGAGTCCGCCGGCGCCCCGCACGACTACGTGATGGAGCTGCGCAAGAGGCCGTGCTGAGGAGTCCGGGGGCGGCCGCCGATCCGCACCGGCGCGGGGCCGCCCGGCGGGGACCGCGCAGGTTCCGCCGTTGGTCGGAAACGACAAGACAACGATCCCCATCCCGTGACCTCCGTCATCTACGCGCGTAGGCCGATACCGGCTACTCTCGTCCGCGTGAACGCATCTCTTCTTCCGGACGACCTCCAGGGCGACCCCCACGCCGCCGCCGACGCCGCCGCCGCGCGCCTGCGCGAACTCACGGGCACCGAGACCCATGACGTCGCCCTCGTGATGGGCTCCGGCTGGGCTCCGGCCGTCGACGCCCTGGGCGCTCCCGACGCCGAGTTCCAGGTCACGGAGCTGCCCGGCTTCCCGCCCCCGGCGGTCGCCGGCCACGGCGGCAAGATCCGCTCGTACACCATCGGGAACAAGCGCGCCCTGGTCTTCCTCGGCCGCACCCACTACTACGAGGGCCGCGGGGTCGCCGCCGTCGCGCACGGCGTGCGCACCGCCGTCGCCGCCGGCTGCAAGACCGTCGTACTGACCAACGGCTGCGGCGGGCTGCGCGAGGGGATGCGTCCCGGCCAGCCGGTGCTGATCAGCGACCACATCAACCTCACGGCGACCTCGCCGATCGTCGGCGCCAACTTCGTCGACCTGACCGACCTCTACTCCCCGCGCCTGCGCGCCCTGTGCAAGGAGGTCGACCCCACGCTGGAGGAAGGCGTCTACGCGCAGTTCCCCGGCCCGCACTACGAGACGCCGGCCGAGATCCGCATGGCCCGCGTGATCGGTGCGGACCTCGTGGGCATGTCCACGGTCCTGGAGGCGATCGCCGCCCGTGAGGCGGGCGCCGAGGTGCTCGGCATCTCCCTGGTGACCAACCTCGCCGCGGGCATGACCGGCGAGCCGCTGAACCACGAGGAGGTCCTCCAGGCCGGCCGCGACTCCGCGACCCGCATGGGCTCCCTCCTGGCCCAGGTCCTCGGCCGCCTGTAGGACACCCGCAACGGGCCGCCACCCGTCCACCGGGCCCGCCACCCAAGCCATGTCCCCTGCCACTATGGCGGGGACGGCCGCCGGGCGACGGGAGCGGGCCGTGGGGGTGCGTCACAGCCCGCCGCGCACAGGGTTCTCCGCGCAGGCGAGCCATGGCGGCGGGCGGCAGTACGTCCGACAGCGGCGGGCTGGCCCCCCTCCCCACGGCCCCGACCCCGGCGCACGCGGGGCCCGCCCCGCCCGCACCTCCCGACCCACAACGCATCCCCACAACACACCCGGGGCGCCCCAAGCGCCTCCAGGCCCCAGGCCCCCAAGACGAACACGAGAGGCTGACCGAACGTGCACGACGACCTCATCGCACGGGCCAAGACGTGGCTGGCCGAGGACCCCGACACGGACACCCGTGAGGAACTCGCCCGGCTCATCGACGCCGAGGACGTCAAGGAGCTCGCCGCGCGCTTCGCCGGCACTCTCCAGTTCGGCACCGCCGGCCTGCGCGGCGAACTCGGCGCCGGCCCCCTGCGCATGAACCGCGCCGTCGTCATCCGCGCCGCCGCCGGCCTCGCCGCGTACCTGCGGAAGCAGGGTCACACCGACGGCCTCGTCGTCATCGGCTACGACGCCCGCCACAAGTCCGCCGACTTCGCCCGCGACACCGCCGCCGTGATGACCGGCGCGGGCCTGCGCGCCGCCGTACTGCCCCGCCCCCTCCCCACCCCCGTCCTCGCCTTCGCCATCCGGCACCTCGGCGCGGTCGCCGGCGTGGAGGTGACCGCCAGCCACAACCCGCCCCGCGACAACGGCTACAAGGTCTACCTGGGCGACGGCTCCCAGATCGTCCCGCCGGCCGACGCGGAGATCGCCGCCGAGATCGCCGCGATCCGCAGCCTGCACGACGTCCCCCGCCCGGACTCCGGCTGGGAGACCCTCGACGACGGCGTCCTCGACGCCTACCTCGCCCGCACGGACGCCGTCCTCTCCCCCGGCTCCCCGCGCACCGCCCGCACTGTCTACACGGCGATGCACGGCGTCGGCCGTGACGTCCTGCTCGCCGCGTTCGCCCGCGCCGGCTTCCCGGCCCCGGAGCTCGTCGCCGAGCAGGCCGACCCCGACCCGGACTTCCCGACGGTCGCCTTCCCGAACCCGGAGGAGCCGGGCGCGATGGACCTGTCCTTCGCCAAGGCCCGCGCCACCGATCCCGACCTGGTCATCGCCAACGACCCGGACGCCGACCGCTGCGCGGTGGCGGTCAGGGACGGTGCCGACTGGAGGATGCTGCGCGGGGACGAGGTCGGCGCGCTCCTCGCCGCCCACCTGGTCGACCGCGGCGTCACCGGCACCTTCGCGGAGTCGATCGTCTCCTCCTCCCTCCTCGGACGGATCGCCGAGAAGGCGGGCCTGCCGTACGAGGAGACCCTCACCGGCTTCAAGTGGATCGCCCGCGTCGAGGGCCTGCGCTACGGCTACGAGGAGGCCCTCGGCTACTGCGTCGACCCCGAGGGCGTACGGGACAAGGACGGCATCACCGCCGCGCTGCTGATCACCGAACTGGCCTCGCGGCTCAAGGAGGAGGGCCGCACGCTCCTCGACCTCCTCGACGACCTCGCCGTGGCCCACGGCCTGCACGCCACCGACCAGCTCTCGGTGCGCGTCGAGGACCTCTCGCTCATCGCCGACGCGATGCGCCGTCTGCGCGAGCAGCCCCCGACGGAACTCGCGGGCCTGTCCATCACCCGGTCCGAGGACCTCACCCGGGGCACGGACCGGCTGCCGCCCACGGACGGCCTGCGCTACACCCTCGACGGCGCCCGCGTCGTCGTGCGCCCCAGCGGCACGGAGCCGAAGCTGAAGTGCTACCTGGAGGTGGTGGTCCCGGTGGCCGCGCACACCGACCTCCCGGCGGCCCGCACCAGGGCGGCGGACCTGCTGACGACGATCAAGCGGGACCTGTCGACAGCGGCGGGCATCTGATCACGGGCGCCGTACGGGCCGGTGGTGGAATTGCCACCCACCGGCACCAGCCCGATCGCCCTGGACCGGCGGGCCGTCTGCCCAGAGCCGGGGCGGGGCACCTGTCCGGACCGATGGGTCGACTGCACCGGACAGTCGAGGTGGCGCCTCGGGCCGACGGGGCGCCTGCCCGGACCGGCGCTCCGCGGCCCAGGGCCGGGGCGGCCCGGTGCCCGGGGCCGCTGGATCGCTGGATCGGCCGCCCCGCACCGGCAGGTCGGCTGCCCCGGACCAGCAGGGCCGCACCCCGGACCGGCAGGTTCGGCTACCAGGAGACCAGCGGGTCGCTCCCCCGTGCCGGCAGAGCCCCTTGACCGCCCCCGGCGTCACCCCGACGCGATCAGAATCGCCAGCAGCACCGCCCCGGCGGCCGCCGGGCCGAGGATCTCGTACGCCCAGCGGACCGTGACCTCGCCCTGCGCGGCCTCGGCGTTCTCCCGCGCCTCCTGCATCTCGCGCAGGTCGTCCATGACCTGGTCGGTCGTGGCGCGCGTGGGCCCGGACCGCCCGCCCGCGGCCGGCGCACCGCCCCCGAACCCGAAGGCGCCCCCGCGCCCCCCTCCGGACCGGGGCTCCCCCGCGGCGGTGGTCCGCGCCGCCTGCCGCGCCGCCCTCTTGCGGGCGCGCAGCGACACGGGCAGCGCCCAGAGCTGGTACTTGGCCCCGGAGCCGGTGACGACCTCGTTGGAGTAGCCGGACCGCAGGGTGGCGACCTGGCCCCAGGGCAGCACGATCACACGGAAGGGATTGCGGATGCGCAGCCGCTCGTCGTTGGCGTACACGGCCGGCCGCACGGTGAAGGCGATCACGAGGGGCACGACGAGGATCATCCCGGCGAGGGCCAGCCAGGGGGTGCGCCCGTGCCCGGTGAACAGCGCGTCGAAGCCGAGCCACGCGACGAGCGCGAGCAGCAGGACCCCGGTGAGGATGCCTGCGGGCGACCGGTGGACCCGGTCGCTGGACCGGGGCGCGGGAGGCTGCGGCGCGGAGGGCTCGTGCTCGGGCGTCGTCATGCCCCCGATTCTGCCCGACGCTCCCACCCCGGCTCACTCGCGGTGTCCGTCTCCTCTCTCCCGCCCCTCCCTTCCCTCCCGTTTCCCCCACCCCGCTCACCTCTTCGCGCCAAGAGGAGAGGCCCCGGGGGTGTACAGTCCGCTACGCGCGTAGATATGCTGGGCTGGTGACCATGCCCACCACTGCACCCACAGCACACGCTCTCTCGGACGTCACCGCGTCCGACAGCACGCTGCGCCGCTTCCTCCACGGGCTGCCCGGCGTCGACACGGTCGGCCTGGAGGCGCGCGCCGCCTCCCTCGGCACCCGCTCCATCAAGACGACCGCGAAGGCGTACGCCATCGACCTCGCCATCTCGATGGTCGACCTGACGACGCTGGAAGGCGCGGACACCCCGGGCAAGGTCCGGGCGCTCGGCGCCAAGGCGGTCCACCCCGACCCCACCGACCGGACGACCCCGGCGACCGCCGCCGTCTGCGTCTATCCCGACATGGTGGCCACCGCCAAGGAGGCCGTCGCCGGCTCCGGGGTCAAGGTGGCCTCGGTCGCCACCGCCTTCCCGGCCGGCCGCGCCGCGCTCGACGTGAAGCTGGCCGACGTGCGCGACGCCGTGGCCGCGGGTGCCGACGAGATCGACATGGTCATCGACCGCGGGGCGTTCCTCGCGGGCCACTACCTGAAGGTGTACGACGAGATCGTCGCCGTGAAGGAGGCCTGCGGGACGTCCGCCCGTCTGAAGGTCATCTTCGAGACGGGCGAGCTCTCGACGTACGACAACATCCGGCGCGCGAGCTGGCTCGGCATGCTGGCCGGGGCCGACTTCATCAAGACCTCGACCGGCAAGGTCGCCGTCAACGCGACCCCCGCCAACACCCTCCTCATGCTGGAGGCCGTCCGCGACTTCCGCGCACAGACCGGGGTCCAGGTGGGCGTCAAGCCCGCCGGCGGCATCCGCACCTCCAAGGACGCCATCAAGTTCCTCGTCCTGGTCAACGAGACCGTCGGCGAGGACTGGCTGGACAACCACTGGTTCCGCTTCGGCGCCTCCTCGCTGCTGAACGACCTGCTGATGCAGCGTCAGAAGCTGGCCACCGGCCGCTACTCCGGCCCCGACTACGTGACGGTGGACTGATCACCATGGCATCGGCATTCGAATACGCCCCCGCGCCCGAGTCCCGCTCGGTCGTCGACATCGCGCCCTCGTACGGCCTGTTCGTCGACGGCGAGTTCACCGAGGCGGCCGACGGCAAGGTCTTCAAGACGGTCAGCCCGTCCACCGAGGAGGTCCTCTCCGAGGTCGCCCAGGCCGGCGAGGCGGACGTGGACCGCGCGGTGAGGGCCGCTCGCAAGGCCTTCGAGAAGTGGTCCGCGCTGCCCGGCGCCGAGCGCGCCAAGTACCTGTTCCGCATCGCCCGCATCATCCAGGAGCGCAGCCGCGAGCTGGCCGTCCTGGAGACGCTGGACAACGGCAAGCCGATCAAGGAGACCCGCGACGCCGACCTCCCCCTGGTCGCCGCGCACTTCTTCTACCACGCGGGCTGGGCCGACAAGCTCGACCACGCCGGGTTCGGGGCGAACCCCCGGCCGCTGGGCGTGGCCGGCCAGGTCATCCCGTGGAACTTCCCCCTGCTGATGCTGGCGTGGAAGATCGCCCCGGCGCTGGCGACCGGCAACACGGTCGTCCTCAAGCCGGCGGAGACCACCCCCCTCTCGGCCCTGTTCTTCGCGGACATCTGCCGCCAGGCGGGCCTGCCCAGGGGCGTCGTCAACATCCTCCCCGGCTACGGCGACGCGGGCGCCGCGCTCGTCGGGCACCCGGACGTGAACAAGGTCGCCTTCACCGGCTCCACGGCCGTCGGCAAGGAGATCGCCCGCACGGTCGCGGGCACCCGCAAGAAGCTCACCCTCGAACTGGGCGGCAAGGGCGCCAACATCGTCTTCGACGACGCCCCCATCGACCAGGCCGTCGAGGGCATCGTGAACGGCATCTTCTTCAACCAGGGCCAGGTCTGCTGCGCCGGCTCGCGCCTGCTGGTCCAGGAGTCGATCCACGACGAGCTGCTGCACTCCCTGAAGCGCAGGCTCGGCACGCTCCGTCTGGGCGACCCCCTCGACAAGAACACGGACATCGGCGCGATCAACTCCGCCGAGCAGCTCTCGCGCATCACCTCGCTGGTAGAGCGGGGCGAGGCCGAGGGCGCCGAGCGCTGGTCGCCCGCCTGCGAACTGCCCTCCTCCGGTTACTGGTTCGCGCCGACGCTCTTCACCAACGTCACCCAGGCGCACACCGTCGCCCGCGACGAGATCTTCGGCCCGGTGCTGTCGGTCCTCACCTTCCGCACGCCCGACGAGGCCGTCGCCAAGGCCAACAACACCCCGTACGGCCTGTCCGCCGGCATCTGGACGGAGAAGGGCTCCCGGATCCTGGCCGTCGCGAACAAGCTGCGCGCCGGCGTCGTCTGGTCCAACACGTTCAACAAGTTCGACCCGACCTCGCCGTTCGGCGGCTACAAGGAGTCGGGCTTCGGCCGCGAGGGCGGCCGCCACGGCCTGGAGGCGTACCTCGATGTCTGAGAAGTCCGAGAAGATCGAGCGGCTGTCGGTCTTCAAGACCTACAAGCTGTACGTCGGCGGGAAGTTCCCGCGTTCCGAGAGCGGCCGGGTGTACGAGGTGACCGACGCAAAGGGCAACTGGCTGGCCAACGCTCCCCAGTCCTCCCGCAAGGACGCCCGTGACGCGGTGGTCGCCGCGCGCAAGGCGTTCGGGGGCTGGTCCGGCGCGACCGCGTACAACCGCGGCCAGATCCTCTACCGCATCGCCGAGATGCTGGAGGGCCGTCGTGACCAGTTCGTGCGCGAGGTGGCCGAGGCCGAGGGCCTGTCCAAGTCGAAGGCGGCCGCCCAGGTCGACGCGGCGATCGACCGCTGGGTCTGGTACGCGGGCTGGACCGACAAGATCGCCCAGGTGGTGGGCGGCGGAAACCCGGTGGCGGGACCGTTCTTCAACCTCTCCACCCCCGAGCCGACCGGCGTGGTGGCGGTCCTCGCGCCGCAGGACTCGTCCTTCCTCGGCCTGGTCTCGGTGGTCGCCCCGGTGATCGCCACCGGCAACACCGCGGTCGTGGTCGCGAGCGAGAAGTCCCCGCTCCCGGCGCTGTCCCTGGGCGAGGTGCTCGCCACCTCCGACCTGCCCGGCGGAGTGGTCAACGTGCTCTCCGGCCGTACGGCGGAGATCGCGGCGCCGCTCGCCGCGCACCAGGACGTCAACGCGGTCGACCTCGCGGGCGCCGACGAGGTGCTGGCGAAGGAGCTGGAGATCGCGGCGGCGGACAACCTCAAGCGCGTCCTGCGTCCACAGCCTGTGGACGACTGGACCGCGGCGCCCGGCACCGACCGCATGACCGCCTTCCTGGAGACGAAGACGGTCTGGCACCCGACCGGTTCACTGGGCGCGTCCGGCTCCTCGTACTGAGCCGTCGCACGCACGGAGCGCCCGAAGGGCACGGAGCGCACCGACCGCTTCACCCCGCACAGACCGAGAGCCGCGCCTTCCCTCCGTCCGGGGGAGGCGCGGCTCTCCGCGTTCCGCGCGGGCGTCAGCCCAGCGGGCCGCCCGCGCCGCCGCCCAGCAGTCCGGTCACCTGCCCCAGCACCGGCATGCTGCCGACCGACGGCGCCTGCGCCACCGGGCCGGTCAGCGCCCTGGAGGTCACCGGCTGGAAGTCGGCGAGCTGGGTGCCGACGCCGTTGTCCAGCGGGTCGACGCCGGTGCCCGCGAGGGGGTTGGGCTTGAGACCGGCGACCGGCCCGGTGACGTACCCGACGGTGCCGGACGTCGCCGCCAGTCCGGCCTGCGGGTCGACGCGGCCGAGGGAGGTGGGCCGGTGCTCGGCGCCCACCACGGGCAGGGTGTCCGCCGCGGCCGTCGTGGCACCCCCGCCCACGGCGACACCGGCGGTCGCCAGGGCGAACAGGGCGCGCCGGGCGGTGGGACGGGTAGGACGGGAAGGGGACGCGTGTCGAGCCATCTCTGAGGCCGCCTTCTGCTGCGCAAGGTAACGAGAACGGAACTCAGGGTAGTTGAGACGTAAGCCACGCTCCAAAGCCGACCCGCGCAGTCGGCAGGCGGTTCACCATGCGTCAAACTGGTGTTCCGTGAGCCCTCTTCTCCCGTCGCCTGCCCGCGTCGTGCTGCTCTGCGGCCCCTCGGGTTCGGGCAAGTCCCTGGTCGCCGCCCGCTCCGGGCTGCCCGTGCTGCGCCTCGACGACTTCTACAAGGAGGGCGACGACCCGACCCTGCCGCTGGTGGCGGGGAGTTCGGACATCGACTGGGACCACCCCGGGTCGTGGGACGCGGAGATCGCGGTCGAGGCGATCACCCGGCTGTGCGCCACGGGCAGCACGGCCGTACCGGTGTACGACATCGGGCTGAGTGCCCGTACCGGCGAGGAGACCCTGCACATCGGCCGCACCCCGCTGTTCATCGCCGAGGGCATCTTCGCCGCCGACATCGTCGGGCGCTGCCGCGAACTGGGCGTCCTGGCCGACGCGCTGTGCCTGTCGCGCGGGCCGGTCACCACCTTCCGCCGCCGCTTCCTGCGGGACCTGCGGGAGGGCCGCAAGTCGGTGCCGTTCCTGCTGCGCCGCGGCTGGCGCCTGATGCGCGCCGAGCGGTCGATCGTCGCCCGCCAGGTCGCGCTGGGCGCCCACCCGTGCGACCGCGACGAGGCGCTCGGCCGGCTCGCGGCCGCGGCGGCGGGGCGGCAGCCGCAGGCGCGCACGGCGGCGTGACGGCCGTACGTCCTCGGCAACGGCCCGCGTCACGCCCGTACGTGTACACCACGGCGCGCACGGCCCGTACACGCCGAAGCGGGACTGGACGGACCCCCCGGCCCTCCAGTCCCGCTCCTCGGTGCTCCCCCACATTCCCCCGTGGTGGTGCTCCCCCGTGCTTCCGGTGGTCCCCCGTGTCCCCCGTGGGTCCCCCGGTACCGCTCCCCCGTGCTTCCCCCGTGTTCCCCGTTCCCCCCAGACCTTCGTACGGCTCAGGCGACGAGCTCGCCGAAGGACTCCTCCTCGTCACGGCCGAAGCTGAGGACCTCGTCCTCGCGCAGCCGGCGCAGGGACCGCCAGATGCTGGACTTGACCGTGCCGACACTGATGTCGAGGATCTCCGCGATCTCCGGGTCCGTGCGGCCCTCGTAGTAGCGCAGGACCAGCATGGTGCGCTGGAGTTCGGGCAGCCGGGCCAGCGCCTGCCACAGGACCGCACGCAGCTCGGTGCCGCGCATCGCGTCCGTGTCGCCGGGCGTCTCCGGCAGTTCCTCGGTCGGGTACTCGTTGAGCTTGCGGCGCCGCCAGGCGCTGATGTGCAGGTTCGTCATGGTGCGGCGGAGGTATCCGCCGACGGCCGCCTTGTCGCTGATCCGGTCCCATGCCCTGTACGTCGAGAACAGCGCGCTCTGCAGCAGGTCCTCGGCCTCGAAGCGGTCGCCGGTGAGGTGGTAGGCGGTTGCGTACAGGGAGGCGCGGCGCTCCTGCACGTAGGCGGTGAACGCCGCTTCGGCGTCCCCCGCCCCCGGCAGGGACCGGCGCTCCCCCGAGCCCTCCCCGTACGCGGCTCCCCCGTGAGCCTCCCCCGTGTGCGCGTCAACCACCGTCATGAAACCGGTGTGCTGACGCCCGGTACCGCGAGCGGACCCCCGCAGTCCCCCAAGCTCTCGGCTTCGCTCGAGCAGGGAGGCACCCCCATCGGCACCGGACTTCTCGGAAACCCGCGCCACGTCGTGCAGGCGCGTGACCACTGCGCTGTCGCTGGTGCTGTGCAGCGTGCTCATCTCGCGCCCCCCGTCGTGGACTTACCGGTCTTCCGTGCTTCCTTGCCTGTGCCGAGAAGCTTGCCGCCGCCACTTCATGGCCGTGTCCGCCGACTGTCACAGACGTGTCACAGGGCCCCTGCGTGCCGTGCTCGGCGCGGTGACGGAGGAGAGCGGTGCGGCTACGCAGACGTGCGCGCGCCGGCGATCGTGGGCGGGAGTCGGGTGAGAGCGCTCCAAGTGTCGCTACCCCGCCCCGGCATGGGCCAGAATGAGCCCCGTGCCTTCCCTGTTGCTGATCGAGGACGACGACGCCATCCGGACGGCCCTGGAGCTCTCACTGACGCGCCAGGGGCACCGCGTGGCCACCGCTGCCAGTGGCGAGGACGGTCTGAAGCTGCTGCGCGAGCAGCGGCCGGACCTCATCGTGCTGGACGTGATGCTGCCCGGCATCGACGGGTTCGAGGTGTGCCGTCGCATCCGGCGCACGGACCAGTTGCCGATCATCCTGCTGACCGCGCGCAACGACGACATCGACGTGGTGGTGGGCCTGGAGTCCGGCGCCGACGACTATGTCGTCAAGCCCGTGCAGGGACGGGTGCTCGACGCCCGGATCCGTGCCGTGCTGCGCCGCGGCGAGCGGGAGGCGAACGACTCGGCGGCCTTCGGCAGCCTCGTCATCGACCGGGCGGCGATGACGGTGACGAAGAACGGCGAGGACCTCCAGCTCACCCCCACCGAGCTCCGGCTGCTGCTGGAGCTGAGCCGGCGGCCGGGGCAGGCGCTGTCCCGGCAGCAGTTGCTGCGGCTGGTGTGGGAGCACGACTACCTGGGTGACTCGCGGCTGGTGGACGCCTGTGTCCAGCGGCTGCGGGCCAAGGTCGAGGACGTGCCCTCGTCCCCGACGCTGATCCGCACGGTGCGCGGGGTCGGTTACCGCCTGGACGCGCCTCAGTGACCGAACGGCAGGGGGGGGTCCGCGGCTGGGCCGCGGGCCGCAGAGGAGTTCTGTCGCGGCTGCGGTTCACCAGCCTGCGGCTGCGGGTGGTCGTCGTCTTCGGGCTGGTGGCGCTGACCGCCGCCGTGTCCGCGTCCGGGATCGCGTACTGGCTCAACCGCGAGGCCGTGCTGACCCGTGCCCAGGACGCGGTGCTGCGCGACTTCCAGCAGGAGATGCAGAACCGGGCGGGGGCGCTGCCGGTGCACCCCACCCAGGACGAACTCCAGCACACCGCGGGGCAGATGGCGAGCAGCAGCCAGCGCTTCGGCGTGCTGCTGGTCGCGCAGGACCCGGGCGGCAAGACCGTGTATGGCAGCTCGGACGGCCTGAGCGGCTTCTCCCTGGAGGACGTGCCGAGGCCGCTGCGCGCCGCGGTGAACAAGAAGCAGTCTGGTTCCTCGGCGGGCCGGTCGCCGTACCACCTGTACTGGCAGCGGGTCGTCGAGCACGGCACCCCGTATCTCGTGGCCGGCACCCGGGTGATCGGGGGCGGCCCGACCGGCTACATGCTGAAGTCGCTGGAGCCGGAGGCCAAGGACCTCAACTCGCTCGCGTGGTCGCTCGGCATCGCCACCGCGCTGGCGCTCATCGGCTCCGCGCTGCTGGCGCAGGCCGCCGCCACGACCGTGCTGAAGCCGGTGCACCGGCTGGGCGTGGCCGCCCGGCGGCTCGGCGAGGGCAAGCTGGACACCCGGCTGAGGGTGTCCGGGACCGATGAACTCGCCGATCTGTCACGGACGTTCAACAACGCGGCCGAGGCGCTGGAGAAGCGGGTCGCCGACATGGCCGGGCGGGACGAGGCCTCCCGGCGTTTCGTGGCGGACATGTCCCACGAGCTGCGCACTCCGCTGACCGCCATCACCGCCGTGACGGAGGTGCTGGAGGAGGAGCTGGAGGCCGAGAGCGGCAGCATCGACCCGATGATCGAGCCGGCGGTGCGGCTGGTGGTCAGCGAGACCCGACGGCTGAACGACCTGGTCGAGAACCTGATGGAGGTGACCCGCTTCGACGCGGGCACCGCCCGGCTGGTCCTGGACGACGTGGACCTCGCCGACCAGATCACCGCGTGCATCGACGCCCGTGCCTGGCTGGACGCGGTGGAGCTGGACGCGGAGCGCGGTCTGCACGCCCGGCTCGACCCGCGCCGCCTGGACGTCATCCTCGCCAACCTCATCGGCAACGCGCTCAAGCACGGCGGCTCCCCGGTGCGGGTGTCGGTCCGGGAGGCGGACCACGAGATCGTCATCGCGGTTCGGGACCACGGGCCCGGCATCCCCGAGGACGTCCTGCCGCACGTCTTCGACCGGTTCTACAAGGCGAGCGCCTCCCGGCCGCGTTCCGAGGGCAGCGGACTGGGTCTGTCCATCGCCATGGCCAACGCGCATATCCACGGTGGCGACATCACCGCCGCCAACTCGCCCGAGGGCGGCGCCGTGTTCACGCTGCGGCTGCCGCGGGACGCCTCGGAGCTCGCCGAGACGGCCGGCCGGCAGGGGCAGGGCGGCGGGAAGGGCGGCAGGGGCGGGAGCGACGGGGACGGCGCCGGATCGAAGGGGGGCGTCCGATGAGGGCGCGTACGACGCGCGGACGGGACGCGGCCGTACGCCGCCTGCCGGCGCTGGCGGTGCTGGCCGCCCTGCTCACGGGCTGCGGGATCCGGGCCACGGAGGTGCCGACCGACTTCGGCGCCGCGCCCTCCCGCGTGCCCTGCTCGCTGAGCGAGCCGGACATCTCCACGCAGTCCTCGCGCGGGGTCCCGGTCCAGGTCTTCCTGCTGTGCGGTTCGTCGCTGGTGACCGTCGACCGGACGGTGCGGGTGCCGGACGGCACGGCGGACGCCAAGCGGCGGGTGCGGGTGGCCCAGGGACTGCTCGACCAGCTCGCCATGACGCCGTCGGCCAGTGAGAAGGGCGCGGGCTACTCGACGGACGTGCGCGGCGGGATGTCGGTGAGCGGTCCGGGTCCCCGGGACCCGGAGGACGCGCTGCGGCTGAGCACCGCGCCGAGCGAGCTGACGGCGTACGCGCTCGCCCAGATCGTCTGCACCTTCTCCGACTCGGCGGCCGCCGAGGGCGACGGGTCGGTGATCCTGGGCGGGCCGGGCGACAGGGCGCCGCTGCGCTACGAGTGCACCGATGCGGTCCGGTCCCGGCCGGGGACCGCCGAGCCGCCGTCCAGCGAGGCCACGGCGGGCTGATCCGGTCCCCGGCGGCCGCCGGCGCCCGCGCTGTGGCACAGGCCTCATCCGGATCCAGGGGCACGGCCTCGGAACCGATCCCGCCGGTGGCCGCGTCTTGGGTGGCGTGCAGCGTCAAGGCTCCGTCTGCGGCAGCGCCGCGAACCACGTCCGTGTGACAGGGGGTGTCCTCCTTGTGGCACACCTCGCGCTCGTCGCCTGGCTCACGCTGCGTCCGCTGGACGTCCCCTGGATGATGCCGGCCAACTTCCGTCCGCTCGCGACCGTCCGCGCCGACCTGGCGCTGGGCTGGCCGGAGGCGGCCCGGCGCATCGGCGAGGGGATCGCGCTGCTCGCGCCGCTGGGGGTGCTGCTGCCCCTGGCGCACGGCAGGCTCTGCGCCTCCTTAGTGGCCTCGCTGGTCCGCACCGTCGCCGCGGGCGCCCTGATCTCCGTGGGCATCGCCCTGTTGCAGACGGGAGTGCCCGGCCGGGTCGTGGACGTCGACACGCTGCTGCTGAACACGGTGGGGGTGGCCCTCGCCCATCTCGCGGTGGTGCCCGCGGGCCGCGCCCGGCTCCGTCGCGGGGCCGAGCGCCGGGGGCGCACGGCCGTCCGCCCGGAGGAGCCGGCTCAGGGTCGTACCCCCACGATTCCCAGGGTCGGGATCGCCCCCTGGAGCGACGCTTTGCCCCCTTCGTCTCCGTAGTGTGGAAGGCACAGAAGTCCTCCCAGACGAAGGAGCCGCACATGACCGCCCTCGCCCGCCCCACCCAAGGCCGCATGATCGGCGGAGTGTGCGCAGCGCTGGCGCGGCGCTTCGGCACCTCCGCCACGACGATGCGGGTGATCTTCCTGCTCTCGTGCCTGCTGCCGGGGCCGCAGTTCGTGCTCTACATCGCGCTGTGGATCCTGCTCCCCTCCGAGGACAAGGCACCCACGGCCTGGTGAGCGCCCGCGCGTGAACGCCGTCGGGGCGCACCCGGAAGCAACGGGTGCGCCCCGACGGCGCGTTCGGCGGTGGTGCGGCTCAGCCCAGCGGGAGGCCGTTCACCGGCAGGCCGTGGGTGGGCAGGCCCTGGAGGGGCAGTCCGCCGAGCAGGCCGGCGACCGGCCTGGTCGGGCCGTGCTCCAGCGTGCCCTGGGCGACCGGCCGCGCGGCGGCGAGCCCCGTCTGCACCGCGGGCCTGGCCTGGTTCAGCGCCTGGCCGGCCGGCAGGGTCCTGGCGACGTTGTCCGTCGGCAGCGCCTTGCTGACGGTGCCCAGTGCCTGGCCGGCGTCCGGCACGGCCGGGGCGGCGTTCGCGGCGCCCGCGCCGGCGGCGGCGAAGGCGGCACCGAGGGCGGCGACACCGAGGGTCTTGGCGGCAGACTGCTTCATAAAAACGCGTCCTTGAATGGATGACGGGGAACCGAGCGGTTCTCGACCGTAAACACGGCGACCCGTCCGCCGCAAACATCGAAATGCGGACGGGTTGTGAAGCCCGCCCGCACCGATGAGGGGCCGATCAGCCCTCCGGGACCGCAGAACCGCTGGTGGAGGCGGCCTGCTGAAACAGCCATTCGGATTTCAGCTCGGCATATCCGGGCTTGATCACGTCATTGATCATCGCAAGTCGTTCATCGAAAGGAATGAACGCTGATTTCATCGCATTGACAGAGAACCACTGCATGTCGTCGAGCGTGTAACCGAATGCCTCGACAAGGTGCTCGAATTCCCGGCTCATGCTGGTGTGGGACATCAGCCGGTTGTCCGTGTTGACCGTGGCCCGGAAGTGCAGGCGCCGCAGCAGCCCGATCGGGTGCTCGGCGTAGGAGGAGGCGGCGCCGGTCTGGAGGTTGGAGCTCGGGCACAGCTCCAGCGGGATGCGCTTGTCGCGGACGTACGAGGCCAGCCGTCCGAGCTCGACCGAGCCGTCCTCGTGGACCTCGATGTCGTCGATGATGCGCACCCCGTGGCCGAGTCGGTCGGCGCCGCACCACTGCAGCGCCTGCCAGATGGACGGCAGCCCGAAGGCCTCACCGGCGTGGATGGTGAAGTGGTTGTTCTCCCGCTTCAGGTACTCGAAGGCGTCGAGGTGCCGGGTGGGCGGGTGGCCGGCCTCGGCCCCGGCGATGTCGAAGCCGACGACGCCCAGGTCCCGGTAGCGGTTGGCGAGTTCGGCGATCTCCAGGGCGCGGGCCGCGTGCCGCATCGCGGTGAGCAGCGCGCCGACGCGGATGCGCCGGCCGTTCTCCCGGGCCAGCCGCTCCCCTTCCCGGAAGCCCTCGTTGACGGCCTCGACGACCTCCTCCAGGCTCAGTCCGCCCTCGAGGTGCTGTTCGGGCGCGTAGCGCACCTCTGCGTAGACGACGCCGTCCTCGGCGAGGTCCTCGGCGCACTCGCGGGCGACCCGTACGAGGGCCTTCCGGGTCTGCATCACGCCGACGGTGTGCGAGAAGGTCTCCAAGTACCGTTCCAGGGAACCGGAGTCGGCCGCCTCGCGGAACCACAGGCCGAGCTTGTCCGGGTCCGTCTCGGGGAGTTGGGAGTAGCCCGACGCGCGGGCGAGGTCGACGACGGTGCCGGGGCGCAGCCCGCCGTCGAGGTGGTCGTGCAGCAGAACCTTGGGCGCCCGGCGGATCTGGTCCGAGCTCGGGGTGTTCCCCAGGTGGGCAGTCTGGCTCGTCATTTCCGCACTCTAACTCCTACGCGCGTAGATCGTTCCGTGTACACATCCGTCGATACGTAACGGTGACCGCACGGACGGGTGGCGTACACCGGCGCTTCTGAGAATGTTCTGTCATGGCACAGGAAGCGACGCCGGTTCGCACCGCCCGGCTGGGGAGGACGCTCGGCGCGGAGCCGGCGACGGTGAGCGGAGTGGTGCTGCTGCTCCCCGGCGGCCAGGCGGTCTCCGGCCGCAGGCCCGCGCCGGTGCTGGCGACGGCCTCCGTACGGGCCCTGGGGCGCCGGCTGGCCCGCGCGGGACGCGCGGAGGGCCTGGCCACCCACGTGGTGCACTACCGCTACCGCGGCTGGAACGGCAGCGAGGCCCATCTCGCCCGCGACGCCGCCTGGGCCGCCGACGAGGTCGTACGGCGCTACGGCGACGTCCCCGTCTGCCTGACCGGTGTCGACATGGGCGGCCGGGCGGCGCTGCACGCGGGCGGGCACGAGGCCGTCAACTCCGTCGTGGCGATCGCCCCTTGGCTGCCCGAGGACGACGTGGCCGCCTCGCCCGAACCGGTGAAGCAGCTCGCCGGGCGCCGGGTTCTGATCGTGCACGGCACCAACGACGGGCGCACCGACCCCGAGCTGTCCTTCCGCTTCGCTGCGCGGGCGAAGAAGGCCAACCGGGACGTGTGCCGGTTCGAAGTCCACGCCGACGGGCACGGGTTGCACCAGTACCGGGACGAAGTCCTCTCCCTCGCGGCGGACTTCGTCATGGGGTCGCTGTTCGGGCGGCCGCTCTCGCGTCCGGTGCAGGACGCGCTGGCGGCGCCGCCGCCGCTGGGGCTGCGGATGCCGCTGGCCGCGGGGTTCGGCAAGACCCTGCACCGGTAGGGCGGCGGGCCCGTTCCCGGGTGGTGGGCCTCAGTCGGGCAGCAGGCTGCCGCGGCGGGACAGCAGGAACCTCTTGAACGCGGCCACCGGGGGCGTGTCCGGGTGGCCCTCCCGCCAGGCCACGCCGATCTCGCGTACCGCGCGCGGGGCCGTGACCGTCAGTTCGGCCACACCCGGCCTGGGGACGGCCGGGGGCGGCAGGAGGGCGACCCCGAGCCCCGCCGCGACCAGACCGCGCAACGTCTCCGCCTCCTCCCCCTCGAAGGCGACGCGCGGGGTGAAGCCCGCCTCACGGCACAGGTCGTCGGTGATGCGGCGCAGGCCGTAGCCGGCCTCCAGGGTCACGAAGGTCTCGTCGGCGGCCTCGGCCAGGCGGACGCGGCGGCGGGCGGCGAGGCGGTGTTCGGCCGGGACGACCAGGCGCAGCTTCTGCTCGTCCAGGCGGCGGGCGACGAGGTCCGGCGCGTCCGGCACGGGGGAGGTCAGGCACAGGTCCAGTTCCCCCGCGCGCAGCCCCTCCAGCATGGCCTCGCCGTAGTTCTGGACGAGGCCGAAGCGGACCCGGGGATGGTCGGCGCGGAAGGCCTGGAGCAGGCCGGGCACGGTCTCGGCGCCCATGGTGTGCAGGAAGCCGAAGGCGACCTTGCCGGTGGCCGGGTCTGCGTCGGCGCGCACCTCCTCGGCGGCCCGCTCGATCTCGGCGAGGGCACGTTCGACGTGGCCGAGGAAGGTGCGTCCGGCGGGGGTGAGGGAGATCGTCCGGCCCCGGCGGGCGAAGAGGTCGACGCCGAGGTCCTCCTCCAGCCGGACCATGGCCCGGGAGAGCGTGGACTGCGGGACCTGCATCTCCTGCGCGGCGCGGGTGACGTGCTCGGTCCGGGCGACCCCGGCGAAGTGGGCGAGCCGGGGCGCGAGCAGCAGCGCGACCTCCTCGCCGCTCTTTTCGATGTCTTCTGTGTCACCGGACGGTGACAGGCGAGCTCGTGACCGCTGCTGATGCACCATGGGAACGATTATGGCGATTCCATGCATTGGACGGATGAGCGGGCCCTCCCTACCGTCGAGGACATGTCTTGCGCCGATACCGGGGCGTCCACCGTCGTGGGCGCCGCACCCGCCGTACCCGCCGGCTCCACCGCCTCCACCGCCTCCCTCCCCTCCCCCGCCGACTCCCGTACGACCCCGGGCGATCCCGGTTACCGCCGGATGAGCCTCGCCCTCTTCCTCGCGGGCGTGGCGACCTTCGCGCTGCTGTACTCCACCCAGGCCCTGCTGCCGCTGATCTCCGGCGAGTTCGCGGTGGCGGCGAGCGAGGCGAGCTGGACCGTGGCGGCCGCGACGGGCGGGCTGGCGCTGTTCGTCCTGCCGATGAGCGCGCTGTCGGAGCGCTTCGGCCGGCGCGCGGTGATGACCGCCTCGCTGGCGGTCGCGGTGACGATCGGCCTGCTGGTGCCCTTCGCCCCCTCGCTCGGCGCGCTGGTGGTGCTGCGGGCGCTGCAGGGCGCGGCGCTGGCCGGTCTGCCCGCCTCGGCACAGGCGTACCTGGCGGAGGAGGTCCGGCCCAAGGCGCTGGTCACCGCGATCGGCCTGTTCGTCGCGGGCAACAGCGTGGGCGGCATGAGCGGCCGGGTCGTCACCGGCTGGGTCGCCCAGGAGTGGGGCTGGCGGGCCGCCGTCGGGACGATCGGCGTGATCGCGGTGGCCTGCGCGGTGGCCTTCCGCCTCCTCCTTCCGGCGCCGCGGCACTTCACCCCGGGCTCGCTGCGCCCGCGGGTGCTGGCCCGCACGGTCCGCGACCACCTCGCCGACCCGCTGCTGCGCCGCCTGTACGCGATCGGGGCGCTGTTCATGACGGTGTTCGGCGGTGTCTACACGGTGATCGGCTACCGCCTGACCGAGGCACCCTTCTCGCTTCCGCAGGGCATCGTCGGCTCGATCTTCCTGGTGTACCTGGTCGGCACGGTGTCCGCCTCGACGGCGGGCCGGCTGGTGGGGCGGCTGGGCCGCAGGGGCGCCCTCTACCTCGCCGGGGCCACCACGGCGGCGGGTCTGCTGATGTCCCTGCTCGGCTCCATCGCCCTGGTCCTGCCCGGCCTGGTGCTGATCACGGCGGGCTTCTTCGCGGGCCACGCCGTCGCGTCCTCGGCGGTCAGCCGGACGGCGACCCACGGCCGCGCCCAGGCCTCCGCCCTCTACCAGTCCGCGTACTACGTCGGCTCCAGCGCCGGCAGCACCCTCGGCGCCCTGGCCTTCCACGCGCGGGGCTGGTCCGGCACGGTCGGCGTCGGCCTGCTGGCGGTGCTGGGCGTGGTGGCGATCACGGCGCTCGGCTCCCGCGCGGCGCGGGTGGCCGCCGGGCGGGAGGCGGTCCCGGCCCACTGAGCGAATCGCTCACGTGCGTGCGGCCAACGGACCGAAGTGGCCGGCTGTGCGCTCGAGGAGCCGTTGTCAGTGGCCTGCGGTAGCTTCCGAAGTGCCGGACGCGAGGACGCGCACCGGCCGGGACGGCCACAGGGGTGGGTGGACGATGAGCGACGGCACCGCGACGACGGACCTCGACGCGCAGCTGGAGAAGTACCGGGTCGAGCTGACCGGGTACTGCTACCGGATGCTCGGCTCGTCCTTCGAGGCCGAGGACGCGGTCCAGGACACCCTGGTGCGCGCCTGGCGGAGCCACGACCGGTTCGAGGGCCGCTCCAGCCTCCGCTCCTGGCTCTACCGCATCGCGACGAACGTCTGCCTGGACATGCTGACGGCAGGCGGCAAGCGGGCCCGGCCCATGGACCTGACGGAGTCGACGCCGCTGGCCCGGGCCGCTCTCGCACCCCGCCCGGACAGCACCTGGCTGGAGCCGATGCCGGACGCCCGCGTCCTGCCCGCGGTGCAGGACCCGGCGGAGGCGGCCGTCGCCAGGGAGTCGGTGCGGCTCGCCTTCATGGCCGCCCTGCAGCAGCTCCCGCCCAAGCAGCGGGCCGTGCTGATCCTGCGGGAGGTGCTGGCCTGGCGGGCGAGCGAAGTGGCCGAGCTGCTCGGCACCACGGTCGCGTCGGTCAACAGCGCCCTGCAGCGGGCGCGTGCCACGCTCGCCGAGCGGGACGACCGGGGCGCCGACGCGGCCGTCTCGGACCCGCTCGACGAGGAGCAGCAGAAGCTGCTGGAGCGCTATGTGAAGGCGTTCGAGGGGTACGACATGACGGCGCTGACGGCACTGCTTCACGAGGACGCCGTCATGACGATGCCGCCGTTCGACCTGTGGCTGACCGGCCCGGCGGACATCACCGGCTTCATGACGACGCTCGGCGCGTCCTGCGCGGGCTCCCGTCTGCTGCCCGTGCGGGCCAACGGGCTGCCCGGCTTCGCCCACTACAAGCCGGATCCCGACAAGGGCGGCTTCAGCGCGTGGGCCGTGCAGGTGCTGGAGGTGTCAGAGGGCCGGATCACCGGATTCCACTGCTTCCTCGACACCCAGCGCTGGTTCCCGCTGTTCGGGCTGCCCCTCCAGCTCGAAGCGGATTCCGACCAGGTCGAGCAGGGCGGGTAGCGCGGGGTCGGGGTCGCGCAGCCGGATCCGGCCCCCGGCCCGCCGGGCGGCGAGCTCCAGCCGGGCCAGCAGGTCGACCACCCCGAGCCCCGGCGGCCCGAGCCCGCCCACGTCGCACACGACGTGCCCGGCTCCCCCGGCCGCCAGCAGCACCCGCACCTCCTCGCACAGACCCACCACCTCGGTACGGGTGACGGGTCCGGCGAGCACGAGTACGGGCGGTGTCGTGGCGTCCACGATCGGTAGACGTCCGCGGCCGGCCCGACTCATCGGTGCCCGCCGCGGCCGGGGCCGGCGAAGATCACATTGACCTGCCGCCCTCCCGCCCCGGAGGGTTTGCCGGATGGGCCGCGTATCTGCTCCGACCGGGATCTCCGCGGGCCTCCCGACCGGGAAGGGGGCCGTGTGCGGGGGGTGCTGAGCGGGTTCGCGGTCATCGCCGTCGTCATCGGCGTCGGCTATGTGATCGGGCGGCGCGGTTCCCTGGGCCCGCACGCCCGTGAGGTCCTCACCAAGCTGGCCTTCAGCGTGGCGTCCCCGGCCCTGCTGTTCACCACGCTGGCCCGGGCCGACCTGTCGGTGATCTTCTCCAGCCGCCTGCTGGTCACGGCGATGAGCACGGCGGCCGTCGCGGGCGTCTTCGTGGCGGTGGGGGCGGTACGGGGCTGGGGCGTGGGCCGCACCACGATCGGCGCCCTGTGCTCCAGTTACGTCAACTCGGGCAACCTCGGCATCCCGATCGCCGTGTACGTCCTGGGGGACGCGTCCCTGGTGGCCCCGGTGCTGCTGTTCCAGCAGATCATGGTCACGCCGCTCGCGCTGACGGTCCTGGACCTGTCCGGCGGGGGCGAGAAGGGCCCGCTGTGGCGGCGGCTGCTCACGCCGTTGCGCAACCCGATCGCGGTCGGCTCACTGACCGGCGTGCTGGTGTCGGCGACCGGCTGGACGGTGCCGGGCCCGGTGATGGCGCCCCTGACCCTGATCGGGAACATGTCCGTCCCCGCGGTCCTGCTGGCGTACGGCATCTCCCTGCGCGGCAGCGCCGCCCCCGGCCGGGGACACGACCGCCACCTGGTCCTGCTCTCCGTCGCCCTGAAGTCGGCGGGCCAGCCGCTGGCCGCCTGGGCGCTGGCCTCGGGAGTCTTCGGCCTGCACGGCGCCCCGCTCCTGGACGTGGTGGTCACCTCGTCCCTGCCCGCCGCCCAGAACCTGTTCACCTACGCGAGCCGCTACCGCGTCGGCGAGTCCCTGGCCCGCGAGTCGATCCTGCTGTCGACGATCCTGTCGGTGCCGGTCCTGGTGCTGGTGGCGGCGCTGCTGGGATGACTGCACATCAGCGGCAGGGGAACACAGTGTCGTTGTGCTCTTCGGACGGCGGTGGTGACCCGGTGATGATCGCCTCGATGATCTCCACCTTGCTGACCTCAGGCCATGCCATCTCCTCCCAGAACCGGACGAGGTCGTCCCAGCTCTGCCCGGGGTCGTGGCTGACGGTGAGTGCCCTCATGGCGGTCTCCTATCGGTGCGTCACCGGTCCCAGCCTGCCGAACGGGACCGGCGCAGGTCCACCGATCCCGTTCACCCGAATGGAGAAACGCCAGGTCAGGCGATACGCTCCAGCACCACGGGGGAAGCGGTGAAGTCCGTGCCGGGGGTGGCGATGTCGTAGGAGCCCGCCACCGCCTCCAGCGCGTACGCGAAGCGCTCCGGGGTGTCCGTGTGGAGGGTCAGCAGGGGCAGGCCCTCGGTGACCGGGTCGCCGGGCTTGGCGTGCATCTCGACGCCCGCGCCCGCCTGCACCGGGTCCTCCTTGCGGGCGCGTCCGGCGCCCAGGCGCCAGGCGGCGACGCCGATGTCGTAGGCGTCCAGGCGGGTCAGGACACCGGATGCCGGGGCCGTGATCACGTGCTGTTCGCGCGACGTCGGCAGCGGGGCGTCCGGGTCGCCGCCCTGGGCCGCGATCATGCGGCGCCAGACGTCCATCGCGGAGCCGTCGGCGAGGGCCTTGGCCGGGTCGGCGTCCTTCAGGCCGGCCGCGTCGAGCATCTCGCGGGCCAGCGCGAGCGTCAGCTCGACCACGTCCGCCGGGCCGCCGCCCGCGAGGACCTCGACCGACTCGCGGACCTCCAGCGCGTTGCCCGCGGTCAGCCCGAGGGGGGTGGACATGTCGGTGAGGAGCGCGACCGTCCGCACCCCGTGGTCCGTGCCCAGGCCGACCATCGTGGAGGCCAGTTCGCGCGCGTCCTCGAGGGTCTTCATGAAGGCGCCCGTGCCCACCTTCACGTCCAGGACCAGCGACCCGGTGCCCTCCGCGATCTTCTTGGACATGATGGACGAGGCGATCAGCGGGATGGCCTCGACCGTGCCGGTCACGTCGCGCAGCGCGTACAGCTTCTTGTCCGCCGGGGCCAGCCCGTCACCGGCCGCGCAGATCACCGCGCCGACGCCGTCCAGCACGGACAGCATCTCCTCGTTCGACAGCAGCGCCCGCCAGCCCGGGATCGACTCCAGCTTGTCCAGCGTGCCGCCGGTGTGGCCGAGGCCCCGGCCGGAGAGCTGGGGGACGGCCGCGCCGCAGGCCGCGACCAGCGGGGCCAGCGGCAGCGTGATCTTGTCGCCGACGCCGCCCGTGGAGTGCTTGTCCGCCGTCGGCCGGGACAGGGAGGAGAAGTCCATGCGCTCGCCGGAGGCGATCATCGCGGCGGTCCAGCGGGCGATCTCCCGGCGGTCCATGCCGTTGAGCAGAATGGCCATCGCGAGCGCGGACATCTGCTCGTCGGCGACCTCCCCGCGGGTGTACGCGTCGATGACCCAGTCGATCTGCTCGTCGCTGAGCTCGCCGCGGTCCCGCTTGGTGCGGATGACGGAGATGGCGTCCATGGCCATGGCGTTCCTTCCGGGGTTGCGAAGGTGCGCGGCCCCCCTGAGCCAGGACGATCGACTCAGAGGGGCCGCACGGGAGTCACTTGGTGAGATGGTCCGGGCCGAAGGCCTGCGGCAGCATCTCCGACAGCGGCAGGATCCCCACCGGGGTCTCCACCAGCAGGTTCGGCCCGCCGAACTCGTACAGCAGCTGGCGGCAGCGGCCGCACGGCACGAGGATCTCGCCGCCTCCGTCCACGCAGGTGAAGTGGGTCAGCCGGCCGCCCCCGCTGTTCTGCAGCTGCGACACGAGCCCGCACTCGGCGCACAGACCGAGCCCGTACGAGGCGTTCTCGACGTTGCAGCCGGTGACCACGCGTCCGTCGTCGACCAGGGCCGCGACGCCGACCGGGTAGCCCGAGTAGGGGGCGTACGCGCGGGACATCGCAGCCCGCGCCTCCTCGCGCAGAGCCGCCCAGTCGAAGGTCGCGTCCGCGGTCACTTGCCCTGTCCCTTCCGATAGCGCATGCCGTCCGCCTTGGGCATCCGCAGCCGCTGGGCGGACAGTGAGAGCACAAGCAGCGTGACGACGTAGGGCGTGGCGCCCACGAAGTCGCTCGGGACCTCGTCGGTGAACAGATACCAGACCAGGACGAGGGCGCCCACGATCAGACTGATCGCGCCCTGCCACAGGGCGGTGCGGTACAGCTTCCAGCCGGCGAGGACCACGAGCAGGACGACCAGCAGGAGCAGCAGCGCGTGCACGGTCGTACCGCCGTTGCGCAGCTGAAGCGCGTCGGAGTAACCGAACAGGGCAGCGCCCATGGCCACTCCGCCGGGACGCCAGTTGCCGAAGATCATCGCCGCGAGGCCGATGTAACCGCGCCCGCCGGTCTGGCCCTCCAGGTATGTGTGCGAGGTGACCAGGGCGAGGAAGGCGCCGCCGAGCCCGGCGAGGCCGCCGGAGACGGCCACGGCGACGTACTTGTACTGGAAGACGTTGACGCCGAGCGACTCCGCGGCGATCGGGTTCTCGCCGCAGGAGCGCAGCCGCAGCCCGAACGGGGTGCGCCACAGCAGCCACCAGCTGCCGACGAACAGCAGCACGGCGAGGACCGTCACGACGGACAGGTTGGTGATCAGACCACCGAGGATGCCCGCGAGGTCGGAGATCAGGAACCAGTGGTGCTTCTCGACCGCCTGCAGGGCGTCCGAGAGGCCGGGCACGGTGACGTGAGGCAGTGAGTCCACGGGCGGGGACTGCTTGGGGTTGCCGCCCGCCTCCGTCGCCTTGCCGTTGGCGAAGAAAAGCTTGGCGAGGTACTGGGTGGCGCCGAGGGCCAGCAGGTTGACCGCGACACCGGAGACGATGTGGTCCACGCCGAAGGTGACCGTGGCGACCGCGTGCACCAGGCCGCCCAGGACACCGAAGCCGATTCCGCACAGCAGGCCGAGCCAGGGGCTGGACTGCCAGCCGATCCAGCCGGCGCCGAAGGTGCCGAGGATCATCATGCCCTCGAGACCGATGTTGACCACACCGGCCCGCTCGGACCACAGGCCGGCGAGACCGGCGAGACCGATGGGCACGGCCAGGCCCAGCGCGGCCCCGACCTGTCCGGCGGAGTCGAGCTGGTTGGCACCGGTGACGACGCGGACCGCGGCCACGAGCATGAGCGCGCCCGCGGCCAGTATGAGGAGCTGGCCGGTGGAGCGGCCCTTGGGTGCTCGGGTGTCCGCCTTGGGCGCCGCGGGCGGCGGCGCGTCGGTCATCGTGGCAGTCATCACGCCACCTCCTGCTTCTTCATCGGGGCCGCGGCCTGCGCGGCGAGTTCGGCGCCGACCCGCTGCTGCTGGCGCTTGAGGCCGTAGCGGCGGACGACCTCGTAGGCGATCACGACGCACAGGACGATGACGCCCTGGATCACGCCGAGGATCTCCTTGTCGTAGCCCTGGAACTCCAGGTGGTTGGTGGTGCGCTCGAGGAAGCCCCACAGGAGGGCGCCGAGCGCTATGCCGATCGGGCTGTTGCGGCCGAGCAGTGCGATGGCGATGCCGGTGAAGCCGATGCCCGCCGGGAAGTCGTTACTGAATTGGTGACTGTCGTTGAGGAGGGTCGGCATGCCGATCAGGCCGGCCACCGCCCCTGAGATGATCATGCTGGTGGCGATCATCTTCTTGACCCCGACACCGCTCGCGGCGGCGGCGGAGTCGGACTGGCCGACGGTGCGCAGGTCGAAGCCGAACCGGGTGCGGCCGAGCACGAACCAGTACGCCACGCCGACGATCACGGCGATGAAGATGAAGCCCCACAGCAGACCGGCCGGGCCGGTGTCGATGCTGAAGAAGTACGAGGCCGACGGCAGCGGCTTGGTGGAGACGACGGTGCCGCCTTCTTGGAGCTCGGCCAGTTTCCCGGGCTGCAGCAGGTAGGCGATGATCGCGGTGGCGATCGAGTTCAGCATGATCGTCGAGATGACCTCGCTGACGCCTCGCGTCACCTTGAGGATGCCCGCGATGGCCGCCCACAGGGCGCCGGTCGCCATGGCGCAGGCGATGATCAACGGGATGGCGATCCAGCCGGGGACGGTCAGCGCGCCGCCGAGGACGGCTGCGACGAACGCGGCGAGCCGGTACTGGCCGTCGACACCGATGTTGAACAGGTTCATGCGGAAGCCGATGGCCACCGCGACACCCGCCAGGTAGTACGTCGTCGCCTTGTTCAGGATGTAGACCTGGCTGTCGCTGGCGGAGCCGTAGGTCACCATGTCGCTGAAGGCGTCGCCCGGGTTCTTGCCGGTGGCGAGGATCACCAGGGTGGTGATGACGAGCGCGGTGACGATCGCCAGCAGCGGCGCGGCGATGCCGAGGAACAGCCGCTCCTTGTCGATCCGTGAGGTCAGCTTGTTCATCGGTCGTCGTCCTCTGTGTGCTCCAGGTGGCCGGAGGCCGCACCCGTCATGGCGGAGCCCAGCTCTTCGGGGGTGATGGTGGCGGGGTCGGCGTCGGCGACCAGGCGGCCGCGGTACATCACGCGCAGGGTGTCGGAGAGGCCGATGAGCTCGTCCAGGTCGGCGGAGATCAGCAGCACGGCCAGGCCGTCGCGGCGGGCCTCGCGGATGTGGTCCCAGATCGCCGCCTGGGCGCCGACGTCCACACCGCGGGTGGGGTGGGCGGCTATGAGCAGTTTCGGCGAGTGGCTCATCTCGCGGCCGACGATCAGCTTCTGCTGGTTGCCGCCGGACAGCGAGGCGGCGGTCACCTCGATACCGGGCGTGCGCACGTCGTAGGCCTCGACGATGCGCTCGGTGTCGGCGCGGGCGGCCTTGATGTCGAGCAGTCCGCCGCGCGAGTTGGGGCGCTCGGTGACATGGCCGAGGATGCGGTTCTCCCACAGCGGCGCCTCGAGGAGCAGGCCGTGGCGGTGGCGGTCCTCGGGGATGTAGCCGATGCCCGCCTCACGACGGCGGCGGGTGGGGATGTGGGAGATGTCGTCGCCGTCGAGCGTGACGACGCCGGCGTCCGGGTCGCGCATGCCCATGATCGCTTCCACGAGCTCGGACTGGCCGTTGCCCTCCACACCGGCGATGCCGAGGACCTCGCCCTTGTGGATGGTGAAGGAGATCTCGTCGAGGACGATGCGCTCGACGCCGTCGAGGTCCTTCTGCGCCAGGTGCAGCCCGTCCACCCTGAGCATCGGGGCGTCCGTGACGGTGGATTCCCCGGTCTCCGGCGTGGGCAGTTCGCTGCCGACCATCAGCTCGGCGAGCTGCTTGGGGGTGGTGGTGCGCGGCTCGACCGTGCCGACGGTGGTGCCGCGCCGGATGACGGTGATCTCGTCGGCGACCGACAGCACCTCGCCCAGTTTGTGGGAGATGAAGATGACAGTGAGGCCCTCGGCCTTCAGCTCGCGCAGGTTGCGGAAGAGGGCGTCGACCTCCTGCGGCACGAGCACTGCGGTCGGCTCGTCCAGGATGAGGGTCTTGGCGCCGCGGTAGAGGACCTTGAGGATCTCCACGCGCTGGCGGTCGGCCACCCCGAGCTCCTCCACCAGGACGTCGGCCCGGATGTTCAGCCCGTAGGAGTCGGAGATCTCCTTGATCTTCCTGCGCGCCTTGGCGCCGATGCCGTACAGCTTCTCCGCGCCGAGGACGACGTTCTCGAGGACGCTCAGGTTGTCGGCGAGCATGAAGTGCTGGTGCACCATGCCGATGCCGCGGGCGATGGCGTCACCGGGGTTGTGGAAGGTGACCTCTTCGCCGCCCACGGTGATGGTGCCCTCGTCCGGCTGCTGCATGCCGTAGAGGATCTTCATCAGGGTGGACTTGCCGGCGCCGTTCTCACCGCAGAGGGCGTGTACGGTGCCCGTGCGGACCGTGATGTCGATGTCGCGGTTGGCGACGACGCCGGGAAAACGCTTGGTGATGCCGCGCAGTTCGACGGCAGCGGGAGGGCTGGACGCGTTGATGGCGCACTCTCCTCGGGGGAAGGGGCTGCAAGGGGGAGGGCAGGCGTCGGCGACGCTAGCGCGACAACTCCGCACTACGCGCGTAGAGTTGAGGCATTGTTATGGCTCGGCGGGGGAAGGCCCCCCGCCGAGCCCGAGGTCCGAGCGGATCCGTCAGGTCACGGAGTGGTCTTGACCTTGATGGAGCCGTCGACGATCTTCTTCTTCGCAGCGTCCAGCTTGGCCTGGATGTCGTCGATGAAGCCGCCGCTGGTGGACAGCGAGACGCCACCCTTGGCGAGCGAGTAGGAGTTGGTGCCGGTCAGCGGCTTGCCGTCGTGAACGGACTTGACGAAGTCGTAGACACCGACGTCGACGTTCTTGACCATCGAGGTCAGGATCGAGTTCTTGTACTTGGCCAGACCAGGGATGTTGTACTGGTCGGAGTCCACGCCGATGGCCCAGGCGCCCTTGACGCCGTTGACGGCCTCGATCGCGCCGTTGCCGGAGGAGCCGGCCGCCGAGTAGACGACGTCCGCGCCGTTGTCGAGCATGCCCTGCGCGGCCTCCTTGCCCTTGTCGGGGCTGGCGAAGCCGGAGGTGTCCGAGCCGTGGCTCAGGTACTGGGTGTCGACCTTGATCTTCGGGTTGGTGTCCTTGACGCCCTGGACGTAACCCGCCTCGAACTTCTTGATCAGCGGGCTGTCGACACCGCCGATGAAGCCGACGTGGTCCTTCTTCGTCTTCAGCGCGGCGGCGACACCGGCCAGGTAGGAGCCCTGCTCCTCCGTGAAGGTGATGTTGTCGACGTTGTTGCCTTCCACCACGGCGTCGATCAGGCCGAACGAGGTCTTCGGGAACTGCTTCGCGACCTTGGCGACGGCGGGGGCGTAGGTGTAACCGACCGCGATGATCGGGCTGTAGCCGGCCTGAGCCAGGTCCGTGAGGCGCTGCTCACGGTCGGCCGGAGTGTCCGAGGACTTCGCGGTCAGCTCCTTGATCGAACCGCTGAACTCCTTCTCGGCCTTGTCGGCGCCGCGCGCGGCGGAGTCGTTGAAGGACCTGTCACCCCGCCCGCCGACATCGTAGGCGAGACCGATCTTGACACCCTTGCCGCCGCTGGAGGAGGGCGACGAGGCGTTGTTCTCGGAGGACGTGCTGCCACAGGCGGTGGCAGAAAGGGCGAGAGCTGCGGTGGCGAGACACGCAGCGGAAAGCTTGGCTACCCGGCGCACGGGAAGGCTCCTTCACCTGACCTGAGCGCCATGTCGGCGCTTGATGTGAGCACCATGCCGGTGCTCGGGCCGAGCGCTCCGACGGCATCGGCTTCGCGGCATCGTAACGCGCGTAGATGTCAGAAAAACACCCTTCACAAGGCCGTTATCGATTCGAGGCAAACACTGTCTGAACTCGGAGTCTGAGGCGCCTCGGGCCGTCGTCGCAGACCGTGTGCGAATGGCTCACGACGGTGTTGCGCCGGACGACGGAGCGACTCTCACCGAGACCACCGCTCTCGAGGTGGGCCCAGCTCCCCCCCACCCGGAAGCGCCAGGGCGGTCGCTTCCCACACGGTGATCACAGACACTGCCCGGCGGGCGCCTCACGTCACGCAGGCGCAGGCGAGCTGTGATCGAAAACCGTTGCAACCCCCTTACCCCTTGGTTAAGTTGAGCCCGAGGATCTTCGGCCATTGACCAAGGCCGATCATTTGGGATCACCAGGGGGGAACTCTTGAATTTCCGTAAGGCCATCTCCGCCGCGGTCGGCGTGGGCGTCACCGCCGGCACCGCGCTCGTCCTCCTGACGGCCACGCCTGCGGCCGCCAGTTCCACGTGCACCACGTGGAGGTCCTCCAACGGGGGAACCGCGTACGGCAAGTGCACCGGGGGCAACACGCGCTTCAGCCAGCACCGCGTCTGGGCCGTGTGCGTGGGCCCGAACGGCCACACGTTCAACCTGGAAGGCAACTGGGTGAACACGCGCAAGGGTCAGACCTCGCATGCCACCTGCAGCTCGGACCCGGGACACAGTGGCGTCGCCGTCCTCAAGATGAAGATCGAGACCGACGAGCCCCTCTGATCGGCAGAGGTAAGCCGCTTTTCGCTCCAACGGCATGAGTCGGGCCGTCCGGTGTCACGCCGGACGGCCCGACTCATGCGGCCGCACGTGGTTCAGGCCTCCCTTGAGGGCACCGCATCCAGGAAGGCGGCCGCCGTGAACAGCTCCACGCCCACGGTGATCGCGGACTCGTCGGCGTCGAAGTCGCCCTGGTGCAGATCGCGCACGGTCCGCTCGCCCGGGGTGCGCACCCCGAGGCGGGCCATGGCGCCGGGCACGTGCTCCAGGTACCAGGAGAAGTCCTCGCCGCCGAGGCTCTGCTCGGTGCCCTCCACCGACTCGGCGCCCCGCCGGGCCGTCATGGCGTCCCGGAGCAGTTCGGTCACCCCGGGGTCGTTGACCACCGGCGGCACCCCGCGGACGTAGGTGATCTCCGACTTGGCGCCGTGCAGGTTGGCGACCTCGTCGATGGCGGCGACCACGATGTCGGGCGCCTGCCGCCAGGCCGCGATGTCCAGGCAGCGCACCGTCCCGGCGAGCTCGGCGTGCTGCGGGATGACGTTCGGGGCGTGGCCGGACTCGATCCGTCCCCAGGTCACGGCGAGCCCGGCCCGGGTGTCGACCCGCCGGCCGACCAGCGCGGGCACGTCGGTCACGACGCGCGCGGCGGCGGTGACCAGGTCCGTGGTGAGGTGCGGCCGGGCGGTGTGCCCGCCGGGGCCGTCGAGGGAGACCTCCAGGCGGTCGCAGGCGGAGGTGATGGGCCCGTGGCGCAGGCCGACCTTGCCGGCGTCCACCCGGGGATCGCAGTGCACGGCGAGGATCCGCGCCACCCCGTTGAGGGCACCGAACTTGATCACCTCGCCGGCGCCGCCGGGCAGCACCTCCTCGGCGGGCTGGAAGATCAGCCGCACGGGCCGGGGCAGCCGCCCCTGCCGGTGCAGGTCGGCGAGCACCAGCCCGGCGCCCAGCACGACGGTCGTGTGCACGTCGTGTCCGCAGGCGTGGGCGCGGTCGGGCACCGTGGAGCGGTAGGGGCACTCGCTCTTGGTGTCCGGGATGGGCAGGGCGTCGATGTCGGCCCGCAGGGCGAGGATGTCCGGCCCGCCGTCCCACGTGTCCACACCGATGTCGCAGACCAGTCCGGTCCCGCCGGTGAGCACCCGTGGCGTGAGCCCCGCCTTCTCCAGCCGTGCCTTGATCGCGGCGGTGGTACGGAACTCCTGGTTGCCGAGCTCCGGGTGCATGTGCAGGTCGCGGCGGAAGGCCACGAGCTCGGCGTGCAGCGCCTCGGGCAGCGCGCCGGGCAGGGCGGCATCGGTCGGCAGATCGGCCTCGGACTGTAGGGACATCAGTTGCTTCACCCTCTGAAGGGTAGGACGCCGGAGCGGTCGGCTGACCCTCGATCAACAAAACTTCAACCCGTTAGGGGAAGAAAATCCGACCGCACGACGCATGGGGGTCGTCTGGGATGGGTAAACTCGCCCGCCTTTCCGCCGAGTGATCGCGAACTCCCCGGGAGCGGCGGCGAACCCACTCCGCACCCGTCCACTGTCTCTCTCCACGCATACCACGTCACACGGGGAGCACGCCGGTCTGTTCACTTTCCGGACACCGCGAGGGGCTTGCGTCCGTCATCCGCCCGCCGTCCGCGGCACGGCGCCGCGACACCGCCGGCGGGGCGCCGGGCGTGGGGGGCGGGCGTGGGGGGCGGGGCGGCCCTCGGCGCGCATCGGGCGGGAGCGGCGGGTTCAGGCCGTCGTGACGGCTGCCAGACGGTGCACGTCGCGGGCGGTGCCCGTGACGCCCGACAGGAAGCCCTGGGCGCGGGGGGACGCCGTGGCGGTGAGCCAGGCCGGGTCGATGTCGCAGACGGCGACCTTCACGTCCGTGCCGGTCAGCGCCAGGGGCAGGGTGTGCACGACGGTGGAGGGAAAGCTGAGCACCGTACGGCCGATCGGGCCACGACGGGCGATCACCTCCAGCGGCAGCTCGGGCCGGACGATCTCCAGGCCGGTCTCCACCGCCAGCCGGTGGAGCTTGTCCGCGCTCTCGCGGCGGTGGGCGAAGTAGCGGGTGGCGCCGTGGGTCCGGGCCAGGGTGCGGACGGCGTTCAGGTACCGCTCGCCGTCCACCACGCCCGTCTCGACGAGCGAGGTGCCCACCAGGTCGGCGCCCGCGCTGATGCGGGGCGGCCCGAAGCGGGCCCGGGTCCAGGCGAAGTCGTTCGCCGTGACGGTCACGCCGTCCGGGGTCTCCTCGATCGGCATCGAGGAGAAGACCTCCACCCGGCGGCTCGCGCTCGGCGTCAGACGGCGCCGGGCGGCGCCCGAGACGGGCGCGAAGAGGAGGTCGCGGGGGCCGGGACGGCCGCCCTTGCGGTGCCAGCGGACCAGCCGCTCGCCGCGGGCGAGCTGGGCGACGAACTCCATCGTCGCCGTGCCGTCGTCGACCACCACGAGATCGCGCGCCCGGGTGATGGTCAGCAGCAGTTGCACGTAGCGGGAGAACGGGTCGCCCATCACGATCCGCTCGGCCCGGCGCAGCAGCCGGGTCAGGCCGCCGATGGTCTGGAACGGCGCCGCCGGCCCGCCCCGCGCCTCCTCCCAGCGGACCTCGTGGCCCTCGTCGCGGGCCAGTTCGGCCATACGGCGCAGCTGGCCGCGGGTCATGGGGTCGGTCGGGGACAGGACGACGAGGGTGAGATCCGCGCCGGCCGCCGACGGGCCGGCCGCAACGGCCGCGCCGCGGGCCCCGGTGGCACCGAGGTTCGCGGCACGCCTCGCCCGGGCCGGTACGGGCCCCGTGCCGGAGGCCTCGCGGCCTTCGCCGAGGGAGCGGGCATGGGCCCACTCCAGCACGTTGAGCAGTTGTACCGGGCTCTCCACGAAGGCGAGGGTGCGGGAGCCGTGGGGGGTGGAGCCGGCGGACCCGGCGCGGAGGCTCATCGAGGTACGACCGTCCCGTCGTCAGGGGTGCGGGTGCTCGGTCTCAGACCGCCACCGGCTCGCCCGCCGCCGCGGCGATCTCCGCCTCGGCGACGACGCCGGGGACACGGCGGAGCTTCTTCATCGGGCCGAGCTCGGACTCGTAGACCTTCTTCACGCCGTCGCCCAGCGAGGCCTCGATGGTGCGGATGTCGCGCACCAGGCGCTGCAGGCCCTGCGGCTCCACGGAGGCGGCCTGGTCCGAACCCCACATCGCGCGGTCCAGGGTGATGTGGCGCTCGACGAAGGTGGCGCCGAGGGCGACGGCGGCCAGCGTGGTCTGCAGGCCGGTCTCGTGGCCGGAGTAGCCGATCGGGACGTTCGGGAACTCCTTCTCCAGCGTGTTGATCACGCGGAGGTTCAGCTCGTCGGCCTTGGCCGGGTAGGTCGAGGTGGCGTGGCACATGAGGATGTTGTCGCTGCCGAGGACCTCGACCGCGTGGCGGATCTGCTTCGGGGTCGACATGCCGGTGGAGAGGATGACCGAGCGGTTGGTGGCGCGCAGCGCGCGCAGCAGCTCGTCGTCCGTGAGGGAGGCGGAGGCCACCTTGTGGGCGGGGACGTCGAACTTCTCCAGGAAGGCGACGGCCTCGGTGTCCCACGGGGAGGCGAACCAGGCGATGTCCTTCTCCTTGCAGTACTCGTCGATCTGGCGGTACTCGTCCTCACCGAACTCCACCCGGTGGCGGTAGTCGATGTAGGTCATCCGGCCCCAGGGGGTGTCGCGCTCGATGTCCCACTGGTCGCGCGGGGTGCAGATCTCCGGGGTGCGCTTCTGGAACTTGACGGCGTCGCAGCCGGCCTCGGCGGCCACGTCGATCAGCTTGAACGCGTTCTCCAGCTCACCGTTGTGGTTGATGCCGATCTCGCCGCAGATGTAGACCGGCTTGCCCGGGCCGACCTCACGCGAACCGAACATGCGCTGGCGGGAGTTGGTGCTCATGGCAGAGAATTTCCTTACTTGGTGAGGGAATCGAGAGAGGGGCCGAGGATCCAGCTGGCGATCTCTCGGATGGCGCCGTCACCGCCGGGGACGGTGGTGACCGCGCGTGCGGCGCCGCGCACGACGTCGTGGGCGCTCGCGACCGCCACGGGCCAGCCGACGAGGGCGAAGCACGGGAGGTCATTGACGTCGTTGCCGACGTAGAGCACGCGCTCCGGCGCGATGCCCTGCTCCTCGCACCACTGCTTCAGTGCGAGGTCCTTGCGGTCGATGCCGTGCAGGACCGGGAGCTTCAGCTTCCGGGCGCGGGCGGCGACCACAGGGTTCTGCTCCGTGGACAGGATCAGCATCGTCAGGCCGCTGCGCCGCAGGGCCGCGATGCCGAGTCCGTCCCCGCGGTGCACGGAGACGAACTCGCGTCCGTCGGAGTCGATCAGCACCCGGTCGTCGGTCTGGGTGCCGTCGAAGTCGAGAACTACGGCGTCGATGTCGTCGTAGGTGGGGAGGGCGCCGGGCCTGTCCGCGTCGAAGAGCGGGGCCAGGGCGCGGGCGCGCGCGAGGTCGTGCGGGTCGTCGACCTCCAGCACGCGGGCGGGGTCGGTGCGCACCAGTTCGGTGCGGCCGAAGAAGCGGTGCCGGTGCTCGCGGAAACCGGCCGCGTCCATCGCGTAGGCGGCGCCGGTCTCCAGCAGGTCCTGGGGGCGGTCCTGGCGGCGCGGGCGGAAGGACTTGTCGTGGTTGACGCCGTAACCGCCCTCGGTCTCCGTGGAATTGGCGAGGGCCACCGCGCCGCCGACGGCCGCCGCGGAACGCGTGCCGCCGACCGCCGGGTCGTCGGCCGCGTCCCGCCAGACGAAGCCGTGGAAGGGCGCGACGGTCACCGCGGTGTCGGCCCCGTGCTCGACGACCGCCGCGGCCACCCCGTCGACGTCCTCGCGCAGGAGGAAGGGGCTGGTGCACTGGACGAGCAGGACCGCGTCGACCGGGGAGCCGTGCAGCGCCTCGTGGGCGTCCAGGGCGTGCAGGACGGCGGCCTCGGAGGTGGCGGTGTCGCCGGCGATGGCGGCCGGGCGCAGCACCACCTCGGCGCCGGCCTGGCGGGCGGCGGCGGCGATGGCCTGGTCGTCGGTGGAGACCACGACATCGGTGACCAGCCGGGCCGCGCGGCACTCGCGCACGGCGCGGGCCACCAGCGGTACGCCGCCCACCGGGGCGAGGTTCTTGGCGGGCACGCCCTTGGAGCCGCCCCGTGCGGGGATCACCGCGAGCACGCGGCGCACCGATGCGCGGGGGCCCGTCTCCGGGTTGGCGTTGGACATGGGCTGCACTCCTTGACGTGGGACGCGGTCGCTCACAGCTCCCCCATCCGCCGGATCACGGGCGCCACGCGCTGGACGCCGTGGCGGTAGGCGCCGCGGGCGGCGCGCCGGACGATCTGCCGGACCGGTCCGGGCTCCCGGTCGGCGGCCGGGGCGCCCGGAAGCGGGCTGCCGTCGGGGCCGAGGTGATGGCGGGCGAGGATGCCGGGCAGGTAGCCGGGGGCGGTGACGGACGTGTAGTAGGGGGCCAGCGGCGGCAGTCCGCCGGGCCGGTCGAGCAGCTCGGCGATGCGCTCGCGGGCCTGGTCGAAGGCGGTGGCGTAGCCGCCGTCGGCGGCGACGCCCTGCCGGGCCACCCACTCCTCGTCGGCCGTCGGCCGGTGTCCGGCGTCGAGCTGGTCCCAGGAGGCGAGGCAGCCGGAGCCGACGAAGTGGTGGTTGCCGAGCACCTCGCGCACGCCCAGGTCGGTGAGGACGACCGTGGGGATACGGCGGTGCAGCGCTTCGAGGGCGGCCGTGGAGCTGATGGTCACCAGCAGGTCGGTGCGGTCGAGGACCTCGCCCATGTGCCCGTACACCAGGCGGAAGTTGGGCGGCAGGTCGGTCTTCTGCGCCAGCCTCTGGTACGGCAGTTCCTCCAGGTGCGTGGTGTGCTCGCCCGGCCTCGAGCGCAGCTTGAGCAGCACCTCCCGCTCGGGGTGCCGGCGGGCGTGCTGGACCAGGCGTTCGAGCAGGTACGTACGGTCCCGGCGGTTCTCCGGGACGGAGGGTTGGGCGGCGAACACGACGGTGCAGGGCTCGTGTTCACCCGTGTAGGGGGCGCCGCCGAGGAACGGCAGGGCCACCTCGGTGACCGCCGAGGCGTCGGCGCCCACCCCGTCGTACACGGCCCGGAAACGCTCCGCGTCCTGGCGGGAGTTGGCGAGCACCAGGTCGGCGCCGTGACGCAGCAGCAGGCCGTCGGCGAGCTTCTCGTAGACGACGCCGACGTAGCCGGTGACGACGACGGGCCGCCGGGTGCGGCCCTTCCAGGCCTGTCCGAGCCCGTGCAGCATCGCCTGCACACCGCCGCCGACCAGGGCGAGCACGAGGACGTCGTAGGGCTCCTCGCCCGCGGCGTCCTCGCCCATGGCGCGCAGGAACTCGACGGCCGTCACCTCACGGAGCGAGTCGGCGCGGACGCCGACCTCCGTCAGCTGACGGGCGGTGGGAGTGGCGCGGCCGCGCAGGAGATAGCCGTCGAGCCGGATGTCCGATTCGGGGGAATCATCGGCGGCGATGCGGTTCGCGGTGAGCGCGCCCCATTTCCACCGGGTGTCGGAATCCGCGAGAACGGCTACTCGCAGGACCTTCGTTGCACTTACTGGCACGTCGAAGACCGTAGGAAGGCATTTCTAGGTTCGGCCCAACCCGATCTCAACAAACGGTTAACAGCGCATCGACGAATGGCGAATCGGGGCCCGATCGACCTGGGAAAAGGCCGGGTTCACGGCATCGCCACGCGCCGTTCACCGATCATCAAGCCACAGGTAAAGACGGATGACGGACCCGGCATTTAACGTCGACGCCGTGGTCAAGCTCTCCGTCATCGTGCCGTTCTACAACGTGCAGCAATACGCACCCGACACCTTGAAGAGCCTGCGCGCGAACGCGCGTGAGGACTTCGAATTCATCCTCGTCGACGACTGCTCGCGCGACGAGACCCCGGACATTCTCGCGCGCGCGGAGCGCGAGCTGCCGGGCGCGGTGTGGGTCAGACACGAGAAGAACGGAGGACTGGCGACCGCGCGCAACACCGGCATCGACAGGGCCCGCGGCGAGTACCTGACGTTCCTGGACGGCGACGACTGGCTCGCCCCCGGGTACTACCCGCGGCTGCTGTCCTTCATCGAGGAACTGGGGTGCGACTTCGTGCGCACCGACCATGTGCACTGCACCGCGCGGGCGCGCGGCATCACCCGTGTGCCGCACGGCCGGCGCGGCGTGGTGATGAACCCGCGGGACGCGATACTCCCCGCCGACCGCTCCACCTCGGTCGACTACCCCTACGCCTGGGCGGGCATCTACCACCGCCGGCTGGTCGACCGGGGCCTGCTGCACTTCACCGACGGCCTGCGCACCGCGGAGGACCGGCCGTGGATCTGGAAGCTGCACCGGGAGGCCGAGTCCTTCGCGGTGGCCGGTCTGCTCGGCGTCCACTACCGGCGCGGTGTCGCCTCCTCGCTCACCCAGATCGGCGACGTCCGGCAGCTCGATTTCATCCGGGCGTTCGACCAGGTCATCGAGGAGACGGCGAAGGACCCGGAGGCGGAGAAACTGCTGCCCAAGGCCGTCCGCACCTACTGCGCGATCATTTCGCACCACCTGGGATCCATCGAAAGGTTCGAGCCGCCCGTGGCACGGAAACTGAAGTCGCTCAGCGGGGCCGCCCTGCGGCGGATGCCGCAGGCCGTCCTCGAGGAGGCGCTCGACTCCATGGACGTCCTGCGCGCCACCCGGCTGCGCAGGGTGCGCCGCCGCGCGACCGGCACGGGGGTCGCCGCGTGAGCACGCAGATCTTCCTGGCGTCGACGCTCTACGGCACCGCCACGCTCGCCGCCGCCCTCGACTCCGACTGCTTCGGCCCCGCCGACCGCCGCATCCTGCTGGTCTGCAACAACGCGGCCACGCCGGAGACCACCCCGGGCCTGGACGAGATGCCGGGCTTCGAGCGGCTGCGGGACCGGTTCGACGACGTGGTGTCGTGGAACGAGACCATCTCCCCCTTCCACCCGGGCGGCTGGTCCCCGCGCGCCGACGACGTCCCGCTGTGGGAGCGGCACCTCAGGCTGCTGTGGAACCTGGGCGACGATCCGGTGGAGCTGGCCGTGGAGTCGATCCAGGTCAATCCGGCGCTCGGCGTCGCGCAGATCTTCACCGGCGCGCCCGTCACCGTCTACGCCGACGGCCTGATGAGCTACGGCCCCACCCGCAACAAGATCGACCCGCTGGTCGGCACGCGCATCGACCGGCTGCTCCACCTGGACCTGGTGCCGGGCCTGACGCCCGTACTGCTCACCGAGTTCGGCGTCGCACCGGAGATCGTGCCGACGGACGCCTTCCTGAAGGTGCTGGCCGACATCGGCGACACCGGCGGCGAGCTGCCCCGGATCGAGGGCGAACCGGCGCTGCTGCTGGGCCAGTACCTCTCCGCGCTGGAGATCCTCACCCCCGAGGAGGAGGAGCAGCTGCACGTGAGGATGCTCCGGGGGGTGGTCGAACTGGGCCACACCGAGGTCGTCTTCAAGCCGCACCCGTCGGCGCCGGCGCGCTGGTCGCGGGCGCTGGAGCAGGAGGCGGAGAAGCTGGGCGCCGACCTCACGGTGCTCGACACGCCCGTCCTGGCCGAGGTGCTCTACCAGCGGATGCGTCCCGCGCTGGTCGTGGGCTGCTTCTCGACCGCCCTGCTCACCGCCTCCGCGCTGTACGGACTGCCGGTCGCGCGCACCGGCACCACGACGCTGATGGAGCGCCTGGCGCCGTACGAGAACAGCAACCGGGTGCCGGTGGCGGTCGTCGACGCGCTGCTGCCCGACCTGGGCGACCGCGCGGCCGTCACCGAGCAGCGACGGGGCATGGACGTGGCGGCGCTGACCGAGCTGGTGCGCACCGTCTCCTACGCGATGCAGCCGAAGATCTACCACGGTCTGCGCGCGGAGGCGGAGCGGTACCTGGCGCGGCACCTGTCCCCGCACACCTGGCGCTACTTCAAGCGCCGCCGCCTCACCTCGCTGGCCCTGCCCGGGGCCGTCCCGGCGCAGCTCGCCTTCATCCCGCGCAACGCGACGGTGCGACGGATGGCCCGCCGGGCCCGGGCGCTGCGCCGGGGTGTCAGGAGCTGACCCGGGCCGTGTGCCCGGCCGAGCCGGCCGTGCGCCGCGCACCACGCCCCTGCCCCACCACCGGGTGGGGGGCGTCGCGGCGCCGGCGCCCTGTCCGCCCCCCGACCAGAAAGCCCTGGGATGAACGTGTCCGACCAGACCATGGCCCCGGCACGCCCGGCGCCCACGCCGCCCCCGGGGGCCACCGCCGTCCTGACCGCGCCCGGCCCCTCCGTGCCGGGGCCGCGCGGCGGCGACGACCGGCTGCGTTCCCTGGACGGCCTGCGGTTGCTGGCGGCCCTGATGGTGTGCCTGTACCACTTCACCGGACGCGGCGGCACGATCGCCGCCTCCTGGCACCAGTCCCCCGGCCGGATGTTCCCGACACTGTCCCAGGCCGCGGTCTACGGCTGTCTGGGCGTGCAGTTCTTCTTCGTCATCAGCGGTTTCGTGATCTGCATGAGCAGTTGGGGCCGCAGCCTCGGCGACTTCTTCCGCTCCCGGGTCGCCCGGCTGTACCCGGCCTACTGGGTGGCTCTGCTCCTGGTCGGCGGGGCGAGCCTGGTCCTGCCCGTCGTGCTGCGACCGGTCCGGTTCGACGAGTTCCTGGTCAATCTGACGATGCTGCAGCAGCCGATGGGCGTGCCGCGGGTGCTCGGCGTGTGCTGGACGCTGTGGGCGGAGGTGCGCTTCTACGCCCTGTTCGCGCTGTGCGTGGTGTGGCGGGGCGTCACCTACCGGCGGGTGGTGATGTTCTGCGCGGTGTGGACGCTGGCCTGCGCCCTCACACAGATCGCCCGCAATCCGGTGCTCGACCAGCTGGTGATGCCCGAGTACGCGCCGTTCTTCGTCGGCGGCCTCGCGCTCTACCTCGTCCACCGCTTCGGGAGCTCCCTGATGCTGTGGGGGATCGTGGCGATCTCCTGGCTGCTGGGCCAGCACTGGGCGACGGTGGAGCTGTGGCACCCGGGTGCCCACGGCGGCATCCCCCGCAGTCCCTGGGTGATCCAGCTGGTGGTGGCGCTCGCCTTCGCCTCGGTGGCGGCGGTGGCGACGGGCTGGACGCGCTGGGTGAAGGGCCGCTGGCTGACGGTCGCGGGGGCGCTGACGTACCCCTTCTACCTGGTGCACGAGCATCTGGGCTGGGTGGTCATCCGGGTGCTGCACCGGCGCTTGGGACTGCACCCGTATCTCACGCTGCTGCTCGCGGTGGCCGGTCTGCTGTGCCTGGCGTGGCTGATCCACCGCTTCGTGGAGCGGCCCCTCGGGCCGCGGCTGAAGCGCGCGCTGGTCACCCGCAGGCCATCTACCGACGGCCCGCGCTGAAGCGGAAGTTGGGCCGGAGTTCATCCGGCGGCGGGTTCGCGGATCCGTGGTCGGGCAGGTGCCGGGGGAGTTGCCGCGACCGGCCACGGCCCGACCGCCTCGGGGCGTTTCCCCCGGTCGCTCCGCCACCCGCCCCGTCCCCGAGGGAGCGTTCATCCTCATGACCACCGCACCCGACACCGCCCGCCTGCCCCACCGGCTCGACGACGTACCCGGCTGGTTCCCCGTCCTCGACCAGGTCCTCTTCGAATGGCTCCTGAGCCGGCAGGAGTCCGCGGGACTCGGCGGCGACCTGCTGGAGGTCGGGGTCTACCTCGGCAAGAGCGCGATCTTCGTCGGCCGCCATCTGCGGGCGGGCGAGCGCTACACCGTGTGCGACCTCTTCGAGGGCGACGCGCCCGACGACGCCAACCGGGCCGAGTCGACCAAGTCCTACGGCACGCTGACCCGGCGCGCCTTCGAGCAGAACTACCGCGCCTTCCACGACGAGCTGCCCCGCGTCCTGCAGGGCCCCAGCTCCCTGGTGCCGGCCCAGGTGGAGCCCCGCTCCTGCCGGTTCGTCCACATCGACGCCTCCCACCTGTACGAGCACGTGCGCGACGACATCGGCGCCGCCCGCGAGGCGCTGAAGCCCGGCGGGGTCGTCGTCCTGGACGACTTCCGCTCGGAGCACACGCCCGGTGTCTCCATCGCCGCCTGGGAGGCGGTGCTCAACCGGGGCCTGAAGCCGATCTGCCTGAGCACCCAGAAGCTCTACGGCACCTGGGACGACCCCGAGCCGGTCCAGGAGGAGCTGCTGGCCATGGCGCGCGAGCGGCGGGACTGCCACCTCAGCGTCCAGCAGGCCGCCGGGCACCGCATCATCCGCCTCAAGTCCAAGGACATGAAGGCCCCACCGTTCCCGCCCTCCCGATACGCGGGCCCGCCCGTGCCCGCCCTGCACCGCGCCCCCACGACGCCGCCGGCACCCGCCACTGCCTCCCTCAGCCGCAGCCGCGGCCGCCGCATCGCCGTCGACCTGCTGCCACCGGCCCTGACACGAGCCTTGCGCAACGCCCGCCGCTCCGGCTGATGGCTGCCGCGTGCCGGTTCAGCTCATCCCGTAGTGCGCCTCGATCCCGGCGACGGCCAGCGCCAGACCCTCCTAAGGCGACCGCGCAACCAGGTCTGGGCCACCGGGAGTCGTCGCTGGAGCACGGAGGGCCGCACCGCGCCGGGGCCGGTCGTCGCCGGTGACCGGGCGCCGGACGGCACGGTGGACGGCGTGCGGCTCTTCGAGCCGTTCCGGGGGCCGCACTGGACTCTGCTGGCTCCGGACGCACCGGCAACCGGCGCCGAGACCGACGCGGTTCATGTGCTCGCCGGTCCCGCCCCCGCGTCGTACGGCACCGGCCTGTTCCTGGTCCGTCCGGGCGGTCACGTCGGCTGGGCCGGAAGCACGGAGGCGGGGCTGACCGAGTACCTCGCGCGGGTCGGGCTCCGCCGGCCCCGCGGGCGGTCGTACGGGCGCAGCGGCGCCACCGCTACGCGCTGGCCAGGGACAGCTTGACGGCGAAGCCGAGGAACAGCGCGCCCGCCGCCGACGTCGTCCACGCCGACAGGCGCCTGCGGCGGCGGAAGGCGGCGGCCAGCCTGGTGCCGCCGAAGATCAGGGCGCTGAGGTAGAGGAAGCTCGCCAGCTGGGCGAAGGTGCCGAGGACGACGAAGGACAGGGCCGGGTAGGCGTACCCCGGGTCGACGAACTGCACGAAGAAGGCGACGAAGAACAGGATCGCCTTGGGGTTGAAGAGGCTGACGACGAGCGCACGGCGGTAGGGCCGCTCGTCGGCCCGGTCGCGGGTGGCGGCCGGGCCCTCCTCCAGGTCCTCCAGGACCTGCTCCCGCCGCGTCCGCCACATCCCCCAGGCGGCCCGCAGCATCCCGATCGCCAGCCACGTCAGATATCCGGCGCCCGCGTACTTCACGATTCCGAACAGCACCGCGTTCGCCTTGAGCAGCGAGGCGACCCCGGCGGCCGACAGCGTCATCAGCACGGTGTCCCCGCACCACACGCCCGCCGCGGCCGTGTAGCCGGCGCGAATCCCGCGCCGGGCGGCGACGGACAGCACGTAGAGCGAGTTGGGCCCGGGGAGCAGCACGATGAGGACGAGGCCCGCCAGGTAGGTGGGGAGGTCGATGACGCCGAACATGAGATGGAGTGTCGCACGCGGACACCGCACCCCGGTCGCGGATTTCGGGGGGCGAGACGGGTGGGTCAGCCGTCGCCGTCGAGGAGGGCGTCGACGGACAGCTCGAGGGTCACACCGACGGACTCCGGCACGGGGACGGACTGGCCGCCCAGGCGGAAGACATGGGGCGCGTAGCAGTTCTTCTCGACGAGTGCGTCCTTGAAGTCGGCCTCGACGAGGGAGAAGTCGGGAACCGCGTAGTCGTCAGGGCCGGTCGGCAGCCACAAAGCGATCCCGGAGAGGTACTTGGGCCCTGCTTTTCCGGCCTGGGCCCTTGAGAACTCTTCGACGAGCCAGGTCAGCGTCTCTTGACGCGAGCCATCCGGCGGCGGTGTCACGACGATGCTCCCGTTGAGGATCCCCACCCGGTGCCCGGGCAGCTCCTCCCAGAGCCGGTCGGCAGCATCGGCAAGCGACGACTCGTGCAGCATCACAGCCACGGCACCCTCCTTCCCGGAATACCCAACACGAGTAACCGGGAGCGGACCATTTCCGCCCCCGGTCACTCGTCGGAGGAACGGCCCAGGTCAGAACGCGTCCGAGGGCACGTAGTTCCCCCAGACGTCCCGCAGCGCGTTGCAGACCTCGCCGACCGTCGCGCGGGCCTTCAGGGCGTCCTTCATCGGGTACAGGACGTTGTCCTCGCCCTCGGCGGCCTTCTTCAGGGCCGCCAGCGCCGCGTCCACGGCCGCCTGGTCGCGCTCGGCGCGCAGCTTGGCGAGGCGTTCGGCCTGCTGGGCCTCGATGGCCGGGTCGACGCGCAGGGGCTCGTACGGCTCCTCCTCGTCGAGCTGGAAGCGGTTGACGCCGACCACGACCCGCTCGCCGGAGTCCGTCTCCTGGGCGATGCGGTAGGCGCTGCGCTCGATCTCGTTCTTCTGGAAGCCGTGCTCGATCGCCGTGACCGCGCCGCCGAGGTCCTCGACCTTGCGCATCAGCTCCAGGGCGGCCGTCTCGACGTCGTCGGTCATCCTCTCGATGACGTAGGACCCGGCGAAGGGGTCCACCGTCGCCGTCACGTCCGTCTCGTAGGCCAGGACCTGCTGGGTGCGCAGGGCCAGGCGCGCGGACTTGTCGGTGGGGAGCGCGATCGCCTCGTCGAAGGAGTTCGTGTGCAGCGACTGGGTGCCGCCGAGCACCGCCGCAAGGCCCTGGACGGCGACGCGGACCAGGTTCACCTCCGGCTGCTGCGCCGTCAGCTGCACGCCCGCCGTCTGCGTGTGGAAGCGCAGCATCAGCGACTTGGGGTTCTTGGCGCCGAACTCCTCCTTCATCACCCGCGCCCAGATCCGGCGGGCCGCGCGGAACTTGGCGACCTCCTCCAGGATCGTCGTCCGGGCGACGAAGAAGAACGACAGGCGGGGCGCGAAGTCGTCCACGTCCATGCCGGCCGCGACCGCCGTGCGGACGTACTCGATGCCGTCCGCCAGCGTGAACGCGATCTCCTGCGCGGGCGAGGCACCCGCCTCCGCCATGTGGTAGCCGGAGATCGAGATGGTGTTCCACTTCGGGATCTCGGCCTTGCAGTACTTGAAGATGTCCGCGATCAGGCGCAGCGACGGCTTGGGCGGGAAGATGTACGTCCCGCGCGCGATGTACTCCTTCAGCACGTCGTTCTGGATCGTGCCGGTGAGCCGGTCCGCCGGCACCCCCTGCTCCTCCGCGACCAGTTGGTACAGGAGCAGCAGCAGCGCGGCCGGCGCGTTGATCGTCATCGACGTGGAGACCTTGTCCAGCGGGATCCCGCCGAACAGCACCCGCATGTCGTCGATCGAGTCGATCGCCACGCCCACCTTGCCGACCTCGCCGTGCGCGATGGGCGCGTCCGAGTCGTGGCCCATCTGGGTGGGCAGGTCGAAGGCGACGGACAGGCCCATCGTGCCGTTGGCGATGAGCTGCTTGTAGCGGGCGTTGGACTCCACCGCCGTGCCGAAGCCGGCGTACTGGCGCATCGTCCAGGGGCGGCCGGTGTACATGGACGGGTAGACACCGCGGGTGAACGGGTACGACCCCGGCTCGCCCAGCTTCCCGGCCGGGTCCCAGCCCTCCAGGGCGTCCGGTCCGTAGACCGGCTCGATGGGCAGCCCGGACTCCGACTCGCGCGCCATGGTGTGTGCCTCCGCGTTCTGAATTACTCGCCAGTTACTCGCCGGTACAGCCGACCCCCGCCACGGACTGTAGCGGCGGCCGTGCGTCGGGTGGAGGGCCCCACGCTGGGACCTTGCTCACAGACCTGTTCATCCTTGTGTTCCTGCCCCGTGGTTCGCCGCGCGTCACGCGTGGGGAGACATCCGGGGTGTACGACCGGACAGACAGCCGTGAGACGGCAGGGGGCGCAGGGGGCGGTATGCGTATCGGGGGCATGAGCGGAAGAGGCCGCGCCGTCGCGGCGGCCGTCGCGGCGACGGCCGCGCTGTACGGGTGCACGGTGCAGGGCGCGGGGACGGGCCCGGACGGCAAGCACCGCTCGCCGGTGCACATCGAGATTCCGGCCACCCGGTCCCCCACGGCCCACGCCCCGGCCGGCGGAGGCCCGCGCGCCACACCGGACCCCGGCCCGGACCCCGCCACGGGCCGGGCCGCCGCGCCCGTCCTGTGGTCCCGCGGCGACTCCGGGCGGGGCGTCCGCGAGCTCCAGGCCCGGCTGCGCCAGATCGCCTGGCTGTTCGACGGCCCGACCGGGACGTACGACGACCTGACCCAGCGGGCCGTCGCGGGCTTCCAGGGCAAGCGCGGGCTGCCGCGCACGGGGCGGACGGACACCGTCACCTGGCGGCGGCTGCTGGCCATGACGCACGAGCCGGGCCGGTGGGAGCTGTACCTGATGGGCGGGCAGCCGGCCGCCGCGCCGGACCCGCGCTGCCTGACCGGCCGGGTGCTGTGCATCGACAAGACCAGCCGGACGCTGCGCTGGATGATCGGCGGACGGACCGTCTCGGTGATGGCGGTGCGCTTCGGCGCGCAGTACACGCCCACCCGGGAGGGCGTCTTCCACGTCTACTGGAAGTCCCGTCACCACGTGTCCACGCTCTACCACTCCCCCATGCCGTACGCGATGTTCTTCAGCGGCGGCCAGGCGGTGCACTACTCGTACGACTTCGCGGCCCGCGGCTACGCCGGCGGTTCGCACGGCTGCGTGAACGTACGGGACGAGGCGGCGATCGCGCGGCTGTTCGCGCGGGTGAGGGTCGGCGACAAGGTCGTCGTGTCCTGGTGAGGCACGATCCGCCGGAGAGGGATTCGGGGCGCGGGCGGGACCGGGGGAACGTGTCCCGCCCGCGCCATTTGCACGAGCCGTAGGTACGGGGGGAACCCCGGCTCTGTGCGACGGCCGATGACCAGTCGGCTCACTCATTACTGCGCTACGGGCCCCGAAAACGTCACACCCTGCGGAGAAAAATTTTTCTGGGGTGGAAAACCGCAGGTCAGGATGAGTGCGTCGGCGCGCCGTTCGACGTGGGCGAGGTTGTGGCGGGGGTGGTGCGGGGCGCCGGCGTCCACGCCGGGGCGGGTTCGGGGGCCGGGGACAGGGGCTTCTTCCCGCCGTCGGGGTGGTGGCCGCCACCGTGGGCGCCCTGGCCACCCTCCTCGCCGCCGCCGTTCTGGCCCTGGCCGTTACCGTTCCCGGTGCTGTTCCCGTTCCCCTTGCCGTTCCCGTTCCCCTCGCCGTTCCCGTTCCCGTTCCCCTTGCCGTTCCCGTTCCCGTTGCCGTTCCCGTTGCCGTTCCCGTTCCCGGGGCCGGTGTCCGTGCCGTTCCCGGTGCCGTTGCCGTTGCCGGTGCCGTTGCCGGTGCCGCCCTTGCCCTCGGAGCGGGTGTCGGCGGCCTTGAGGACGCCCTCGCAGTACGTCCACACGCGCGAGGAACCGCCCGCCGCTCCCTCCAGGGCGCGCCTGCGGTCGGCGCCCAGGCCCCGGCCGTCGCGCAGGTCGCGGCAGGCGGACACCAGCCTGCTCCGGCCGCGGCCCATGCTGCCGTCGGAGCCGGTGGCGCCGTTCCGGCCGGGACTGCCGTCGCCACTGGTGTCCCGGCCACCGTCCGGCGTCCCCGCGGTGGGTCCGCCGGGCTCCGGGGAGCGGGGGCCGCCGCCCGGCGAGGGCGGGTCCAGCGGGCGGCCGGGGGTCGCCGGGGCCGAGACCGAGGCGGCCGGGCCGGGCTCGTCATCGACGAACGGGGTGGGCAGCACGCCGGTCGTGGCGGCGGCGGCGACCCCGCCGACCGCCCCGGCGGCCAGCACCGCGGACAGCGCGAGGCGTACGGAACGGCTCCGGCGGGCGCGCCGGGTGCGGCCGTCGCGGGAGCCGATGTGGACGACGCCCGCGTCGGCGGACCGGGTCCGGGACGGTGAGACGGACGGCGCGAAGGCGGCCTGGGCGTCCGCCCGTTCGGCGTGCGCCTTGCGGAAGGCGGCCAACGCGGCGGCCTCGCCGGGAAGTTCCGGTTCCGCCCCGGAGGGCTCCACGGAGAGGGCGTTCAGGGCCTTGGCGAGGCGTTCTGCCTGCTCACGGGCGGCGGCGTCGACGGTGTCCAGTGGCTCTCCGCGCAGCAAACGCTCCGCCGTAGCGCGGTCAAGCCACCTGTACTGCTCGTCGGCCATCACATGTCCTTCTGCGTCCGGGCGCGCGTCTGCGTCACACCGGCGGACGTCACCGCACGGCCCTGCGGTTCTCGCGGAGGGGGCAGCGCGTCCAGGACGCCCGCCGATTCCGGATCGGCGCCGAGCAGCTCCGCGAGCCGCTTCAGACCGCGGTGCGCGGCGGTGCGTACGGCTCCGGGCCGCTTGCCGAGCGTCTCCGCGGCGGTCTTGGCGTCGAGGCCCACGACGACCCGCAGGACGACGGCCTCGGCCTGGTCCTGCGGGAGCTTGGCGATGAGCGAGAGGGTGCTGTCGGTGGCCAGGGCCTCCATGGCCTCGCCCGCGGTGTCGGACTCGGCGGGCTTGCCCGTCAGTTCCGTCTCGTCGCCGCCGATCGCCGGGCGGCGGCCGCGCATCCGTATGTGGTCCAGCGCACGGTTGCGGGCGATCCGGGCGGCCCAGCCGCGGAAGCGGTCGGCGTCGCCGCTGAACCGCCCGAGGTCCCGGGCGATCTGCAGCCAGGCCTCGGACGCCACGTCCTCCGCGTCCGGGTCGCCGACCAGCGTCCGTACGTATCCGAGCAGCCGCGGTTGCACAGCGCGGTACACAGTCCGGAACGCGGTCTCGTCCCCGTCCTGTGCCGCAAGCACCGCAGCGGTCAGCTCCGCGTCGTCCCCCAGCACCCGTGGTTCCTCAGTCGATCGTTGCGGCCGGCCCCGAGACCGTCGATGGCTGTGATCATGCATCTTTCGCGCCCGGAGCGAAAGGCACGTTACGGCGTGAAACAGCTCGCCGTCCATGACCGTACAACGTGCAACTAACTGAGGTGGGGTGAGGTGTGACAGAAAACGCACTCCCGGCGCTGTAGAGAATACGGGCCGCCGCGCGGCCCGTGCCGCGCGACGGCCGGGGCCTCTCCTGTGGGGGGTGGCGGCCCCGGCCGTTGCCATGGCGGCCCCGGCAGGGCACGAAAGCGTTCGCCCCGGCCGGAAAGTGACGCGCCATGAGCGGACGAGCGGGCGCTGTCGCGCGCCGGACATGAACTTTTCGGTAATTTTCCACCGTCCCGCGCGGGGGCCGGGAGCGTGCGCCGGACGGCGCGTGATCAGCGACTCTTTCCGCCGGTCCCGCCGGAGCCGTCCCCGCCGGTGGAGGCATCGCCGCCGGTGGAGGTGCCACCACCCGTGGCCGTGCCACCACCCGTACTGTCACCCGTGCCGCCGCCACCCGCGGCCGCGCCGGTGCCGCCCGTGGCCGCGCTGGTGCCGTCGCCGCTCGAGCCGCCCGTCGCCGACCCGCCTCCGTTCGCCGCCGTCCCGGTCTCAGGCCTGTCGGTGCCGGTGTTCCCGGCGGTCACGGAGGTCCTGGGATTGCCGGAGCCGCCGGGGTTCCCCGTGCCGCCGGTGCCGCTCTCCGCGTCGCGGGCCGCGGCCCGCGCCAGCTGATCGGCGCAGTAGCCGGCGACCTCGTCCTCACCGCCCGCGGCCTTGACGAGCCGCCGCCAGGTGGTCGCGTCCAGCGCCTTGCCGCGGCCCTCGACCCTCTCGTACGCCCGGCAGTGCGCCTCGGTGTCCCGGGCGGTGGCCGGGCGGTCCGTCGTGGCGGAGGCGCCCGGCGTACCCGGACCGCCCGCGGACGACGCGGCGGAGGTCCCGGCCGAGACGCCGGACGACGGGCGGGTGGAGGGCCCGTCCCCGGGTCCGCCGTCCGACGACCGGGCGGAGCCGATGGCCGCGACCGCGACTCCGCCGAGGGTGAGGCCGGCCAGGGCCAGACCCGCGGTGACCTTCACCGAGCGCCGCTTGCGCCGGGGCTCGGGCGCCCGCCAGTCGTCCCGGCGCCGGGACCGCGCGCCGTGCGCGCCGGTGTCCCGGGCGGCCCGGAACGCCACCACGGCCCGCTGCTCGGCCTCCGCGTCCAGGACGCTTCCGCGCAGCACCGCGGCCAGCAGCGCCTCCACCCGGGCTTGCTGCGCCTCCGATATGAGGTCCCGCGTACTGTGCCCGGCCCCGGACACGGCGCTGCCCGGGTGCCCGCGCCGACGGCCGTGAGCACTGCCGTCGCTTCGCCGTTCACCCATGTCCGTACCCGTCCCTGTCCGCCCGTCGGCCGTCCTGTCGTTCCCGGCCGCGGTTGTAGTTCACTCCGACTCCCCCAGCGTCCGGGAGTCGTCCTTCGTCACACCTGTCGCACCCAGCCGGTCCGCGAGCCGCCTCAGCCCCCGGTACGCGGCCGTCCGCACCGCTCCCGGCCGCTTGCCCAGCACGCGGGCGGCGGCAGGGCCGTCGAGACCGACGACGACGCGCAGCAGCACGGCCTCCGCCTGGTCCCTCGGGAGGGCCCGGACCAGGTCGAGGGCCCGCGCGGTGGAGAGCGACTCCAGGACCTGGTCGTGGGTGTTGGACGGAGCGGGCAGGTCGAGGAGTTCCGCCTCGAGAGCCGCCGCCCGGGGCCGTACGCTCCGGCGCCTCAGGTGGTCCAGCGCCCGGTGCCGGGCGATGGTCGCCGTCCAGCCGCGGAAACCGGCCCCGTCGCCCTTGAAGCGGCCGAGGTCCCGGGCTATCTCCAGCCAGGCGTCGGACGCCACGTCCTCGGCGTCGTCACCGACCAGTCCGCGCAGATAGCCGAGCAGACCCGGCTGCACGATCCGGTAGGCGACCGCGAAAGCTGCCTCGTCACCGTCCTGGGCCCGTGCGACGGCCGCGCCCAGTTCCCCGTCGTGCGCCTGGCGGCGACGGGGTTCCCCTCCCTGGCCCAAGACTGTCCTCGTTCGTGCCGAGTGCGTAGCCACCGCGTGGCGCGTACCCCACCGCGGGCACGGTCCAGCCGTGTCCGTGTCCTCCACGATCTTCAGCGCCGGGCCCGACGGAAGTGTCACAGCCCCTGGCCCAGAGGGCCGCGCACACCCCTCCCCCTCCGGGCGCAGACCGGGCACGACACCGGCCGCGGGCCCCGGCTCCGGCCCCGGCGCCGGCGCCGGCCGCCCGGTGACGTTCGGCGAGTCCTGTGCGCTGTACAAGTACCGCCTGTGTGACAGGTGTTGTCATCGTGTTGAACTTCTAGGGGTGGGACAGTTGAGTCCTCGCAGGACCCATGCGTACAAACCGCTGAGTCTCAAGCGAAGAGCGTGGCTGACGCTCGGTGCCGTCGTACTGGGCGGAGCAGGAGCCGTCACGTATGCGATCGCCGATCCCGGCGCGCAGGGCGACGGCAAGGGCGCGGCCCGCAAGCCGTCGGTGCACACGCTGAAGCTCCAGGACCGGGGGGCGGGCCGCAAGGGCCTGGGGCAGCAGGACACCGACCGGTTCAGCGCACTGCTGCTGACCTGGGACGACGAGAGCGACAAGGCCAGGGGGACGCCCGAGGTCCGCACCCGTGACCTCGAGACCCACAAGTGGTCGGGCTGGCAGAAGCTGCCGGACGACCCCTACCAGGCCGACGGCGCCGAGCGCGCCCGGGCCGGAAGCGCCGTGCGCGGCGGTACCGCCTCGGTGTGGACCGGCGACTCCGACGGCGTCCAGGTACGCGTCGTGAACGCCGACGGCACCGAGGCGGCCGGCCAGCCGGCCGGCATGGACGTGCGGCTGCTCGACCCCGGCACGGACCCGAAGCGGGGTTCCGAGCCCGCCGCGTACACCGTGGCCACGACGGACTCGCCGTCACCGACCGACTCCTCCGCGCCGACGGACTCGGCGGTGCCCACCGACTCGCCCGTCGCGAGCGACTCCCCCTCGCCCACCGACCCGGCGCCGACGGACTCCACGCCGGCCGGCTCGCCCACGGCCACGGACTCCGCCGGCGGGTCGCCGAGCGCCTCGCCGTCGCCGTCCAGCACGGTTCCCGAGCCGGTCCCGTCCACCGTCGTCAAGCCGCCGGTCATCACGCAGGCCGAGTGGGGCGCGTCGACGAACTACGACGGCACGCCCAGCTACGGCACCGAGATCAAGGCCGCAGTCGTCCACCACACCGGTGTCGACAGCGACAACACGCTCTCCTGCGGAGAGTCCCGCGCCCGGATGCGCACCATCCAGCAGGAGCACTTCTCCCGCGGCTACTACGACATCGGCTACAACTTCGTCGTCGACCGCTGCGGCCAGATCTTCGAGGGCCGCAGCGGCGGCATGGACCTGCCGGTGGTCGGCGCCCACGACATCGGGTTCAACACCAACACGGTCGGCATCTCGTACATCGGCAACTACATGAGCGCCAAGCCCTCCCGCGCCGCCCTCGACGCCATCGCGCGCGTCGTGGCGTGGAAGTTCGGCATGTACGGCGTCGACCCGACCGGCAAGGTCACCCTGGTGTCCGGCAGCGACGCCGGCGTCGACGGCAACAAGGTCGCCAAGGGCGAGTCGATCACGCTGCCCCGCGTCTTCGGCCACCGCGACACCAACGCGACCGCCTGCCCCGGCGACAATCTCTATCCCAAGCTGTCCTTCATCGCCGCGCTCGCCAAGACGCCCGGCATCTCGCACGCCCTGCCCACCTCCGACTACAACCGGGACGGCGTCGCCGACCTGGTCGCGGGCACTCCGAAGGCCAACTCGCTGACGGTGGTCCCCGGTGGGCTCGACGGCCCGGTCACGGCCTCGAGGACGACCCTCACCCAGAGCAGCCCGGGCGTTCCCGGCTCCTCCGAGAGCGGTGACGACTTCGGCGCCGCCACCGCCTGGGGCGACGTGAACGGCGACGGCTACGCGGACCTCGCGATCGGTGCCCCCGGCGAGGACGACACGAGCGGGCACGCCGACCGCGGCGCGGTCACGGTCCTGTACGGCCCGGCGCTGAACACCGGCTTCTCGTACACCACGTCGGGTGTCACGGCGACCGGCGCGAGACTCGGTTCGACGGTCGCGGTCGGGGACTTCGACGGCGACGGCAAGGCCGACCTGTTCTCGGCCGGCACCGGCCAGGGCGGCAACTGGAACGTCCGCCTGACCGGCGGCGCCACCACCTCCGGCACGCTCACCACCGCCACCGGCGCGGTCGCCTACCTCGACGCCGCGACCGGCGACTTCAACCGGGACGGCTACGCCGACGTCGCCCTCAACTACCGCGACGCGGGCGGCATCGGCCGGATCGTCCGCTTCGCGGGCTCGGCCACCGGCCTGACCAAGGCCGGTGTCCTCTCCGTCAAGGGCGGCCGCTCCGTCGCGGCGGGCGACATCAACGGCAACGGCTACGACGACATCGTCATCGGCCAGCCCTACGCCTCCGAGTCCGGCGGCGCGTCCGGCGGCCAGGTCACCATGCTCCAGGGCACCTCGACCGGCTTCACCACGACCGGTATGACCGTCATCCAGCAGGACACCGCCTACGTACCCGGCGGCAACGAGTCCGGCGACGCCTTCGGCACCTCGGTGTCGGTCGGCGACTACAACGGCGACGGCTACCCGGACGCCCTGGTGGGCGCGCCCGGCGAGAACCTGACCCGCAGTGGCGTCAACGAGGTCGACGCCGGTGACGCGGTCCTGCTCAAGGGCACCTCCACGGGCCTCACCGGCTCCGGATCGATCGGCGTCTCGCAGGACACCTCCGGCGTCCCCGGCTCCACCGAGTCCGGCGACCACCTCGGGTCGAGCGTGTCCCTGACGGACCTGTCCGGGTACGGCCGCGCCGACCTCACCTTCGGTGTGGAGGGCGAGGACAGCGGCAACGGCATCCTGATGTACCTGCCCAGCAACAGCAGCGGCCTCGGCTACACGCAGACCGCCATTCTCGGCCGGTCCGCCCTCGGCACCCCGGCGGGCGCCCGCCTCGGCCAGACGCTGACCCCGTAGGGATCTACCGGCCCCGCCCGGGGCCGTCCACCGGACCGGGCCCCGTCCCCGCGCCTGACCGCGGGGGCGGGGCCCGGTCCGCGTCCGCCGCGCCGCCCGTGGTCAGGAGCCGGCCGTGCTCGCGTCGCGGCACAGCAGCCGCAGGGAGCCGTCGCCCGCGAAACAGCGCCGGGCCTCGTCGATCGGGTCCCACAGCCGCCCGTCCGGGGTGCGGACCCAGTGGTCGCCGCCGGCTCCCCACCACTCGCCCCCGGCCTGGCGGACGATCACCTCACCGGCGTAGGCGCCGAAGCCGCGCAGCATGCTCTCCACGGCCGCGTACGGGGCGCCCTCCCGCCGTATCTCCTCGATCACCCGGTCCACGCGCCACAGGCTCTGCGCCGAGTAGTCCAGGCGCAGCCGGGCGCCCTCGCGCATCGCCGTCACGGTGTCCGCCGCCCACCGCACCGGCTTGGCGGCGGCCGGCGGCCTGGTCTGCTGAGTCGTCACATCTAGCGCTGTCACATAGGGAAGAGCGAGGTCGGCGCGCGTCGCGTCACGCCGATCCGGCGGTTTCCCGCAACCGGCGCAGGACCGACCCACGGCGCCCGCAGGACAGTCACAGGACTCTCGCAGGGCCGGGGTTTGAGGCATCGCCGGCCGCCCGGCGGCCGCATGGGCGCACGCGGCGGGGGCACGAGCCCGCCCGGGACGTCCGGAGCCCCGCGCGGTGACCCGCGGAGTCCGGTCCTCAGACCCGTCCGCGGGCCCGGCGCGACACCACCGCGCGCAGGACGCGACGGCCCTCGGTCGAGACGTCCAGGGCCTGGCGGAGGCCGGCCGGGCCGTGGTCGGCGACCAGTTCCAGGACGGCGATCTGGCGGCGCAGTTCGGCGGCGACCAGGGGGGACATGCCGTCCGTGCGGCCCTCGCGGCGGGAGTCGACCGGAGCCTCGTCCTCGGCGGGGTCGAGGAGCCGGTGGATCTGCAGGGAGGCGACGGAGCAGGCGTCGGCCCACACCCGCACCTCGGCGGCGGACCGGGCGTCCGGCGCGGCGGCGAGCATCCGGCGGGCCAGCAGCGCCGCCTCGTCCTCGGCGTCCGCCTCCGGGTCGGCCCCGTCCAGCGAGCCGCGGGCCTGCGCCAGCCGCTCGCCCCAGTCGCCGCCCCCGTCCACGAGGCTCGCCCACAGCGGCCGCAGCACCTCGTCGTCACCACCGAGCAGCGGCATGCACCGATCCAAACAAGCCAGCCCGCTGGCGGCCAGTCCGCGCTCGTCGGCCTGCGCGATCAGTTCCACCAGGCTCATCCACGCCTCCCTCGCCAGGGCGCCGACCTTAACGGAGCCCGCACTTTCCCTTACTGCGTGCGACCGGCCCGTAGTGTCACACGGGCACCACGGACAGTCGAGGGGAATGGCGGAAGAAATGTTTTCGGCCATCGGAGGTGACGGGCTGGAGAGGGCCGTGGGCGGCCGGTGGAACGGGCCGGGCGGGCCGGGGCGGACGCTCAGGCGGCGGCCGGCACCGGACCGCGCAGCGCCTTCTCGTCCTGCATCCGGGTCAGCCGCAGCACGACGAGCACGGCGAGTACGGCGGCCACGATCTCCACCGCGTCGGCGAACACCATCTGCTGGGCGGCGTCGCACAGTTCGCTGCCCGTGTCGGCCCGGCGGTAGGCGGTGAACGCGGCCCGGTCGGCCAGCAGGGAGACGATCCACATTGCCCACCAGGCGTCGACCAGGCGGTGCGAGCGCGGCCGGTCCGCCGGGGCGCTGGCGTCCCAGATGTCCAGCGTGATCCGGCGCGGGAACCACAGGTTCACCACCGGGGTGAACCACGCCCCGATCGCCCAGCCGCGCTTCTTGCTGTGGCCGAAGGGGTTGAACACCTCCGCGTTGACCCGCACCCGGTGGAACCAGCACAGGAACACGACCACGCTGACGAGCAGCGCGACCGTCTGGACGACGCCCGCGGCCGCGTTGAGCCGGTCCGCGTGGTCTGCCCGGCCCGAGAGGCCCGCGCCGTACGTGCCGGAGGCGAGGTCGTCGGCGACGTCGTACAGCGTCAGGTCCACCCAGACCGCGAACACGTCGGTGGCGGCGACGAGCCCGAGGACCACGGCGGCGGTGCGGCCGAGCACGCCCGGCGGGCGCAGCCAGGCACCCGGCGCCACCGGCGCGTGGAAGGCCCCGGGAGCGCCGACGGCACCCGCGGCGCCGAACGCCCCCGCCGTCCCGGGACCTCCCGGGTACGGCGCTCCTCCCGGATACGCCCCCGTGCCCTGGACCGGCGCGGCGTCCTGGGCGGGTGCGGCGTCCTGGGCGGGTGCGGCGTCCTGGGCGGGTGCGGCGGCGCACCGGCTGCACAGGGTGCCGCCGGGTGCCGCCGCGAAGTGCTGACAGCGCGCGCAGATCATGATGGGTCCCCCGAGATGTCCGTCCTGGAGTCCGCGCGGCCCTCCCCGGCGCGCGCGGCACCCGGAACATACGGTTCACGCCGCGTGCGCGTCCACCCCATTCGGCGTCAGCCCGGTTGCGTCCCGGCCCCGTGTCTCAGCCCAGTTGTGTCTCAGCCCAGTCGTGCGGCCAGCGACTTGAAGGCCGCCCAGGACAGCGCCGGCTTCCCCGGGTCCCACAGCTTCTGCGCGGTCGCGCGCAGCGGCATGCGGATGCCGGCGGCCACCTGGTTCTCGGTCTGGGCGTAGGCCCGGTCGGACCACACCGCGAAGGAGCCGCCGAGGATCTGCGCGTCGTAGCGGGCGGGCACCGCCTCGGTGCCACGCAGCACGCGCGGGGTCCACCGCTCGTAGATCCGCTGTCCGGTGGGATAGACGAAGGTCTGCGGCTGGCCGAGGACGTAGTAGAGGAACTCGTCGTTGTAGTTGATCACCTTGCGGCCGGCGCTCAGGTAGTCGTACGGCGGACGGGCGCCGATCTCCTTGCCGGTCCAGTAGGCGACCTCGATGTCCTTGGCGGGCTGCACCGAGGTGCCCCGGAAGAAGCCGTCGTTCCAGGCGCGCGGGACACGGGCGTGACCCCGGACGGTCTCGGCGCGGGCGTTGAGCCAGCCCGTGGTGAGGTCGGCGACGGTGCCGCCGGAGCCGTAGGCCTTGCGGGCGGCGGCGGCCAGCTGGGGGTAGGAGGCCTCGGGACTGCGCACGGTCAGCGCCTGGTACTCGTCGCCGCCGAGGTGCCAGAAGCCGCCGGGGAACAGGCCGGCGTACTCGCCGAGGAGGTCGTCGACGATCTTGGCGGACTGCTCCTTGGAGATGTCGATGGCGCCGCTGGTCGGCGCGCCCTGCGCGTTGCGCAGCTGGAGATCGGGGTGGGCGGCCAGCACGGCGCCGAGGTGGCCGGGCGAGTCGATCTCCGGCACGACGGTGATGTGCCGGCTCGCGGCGAGATCGACGATCCGCTTCACCTGGGCCTTGGTGAGGTGGTCCTTGGAGACGATCTCCGGGTGCGTGTCGGACTGGATGCGGAAGCCCTGGTCGTCGGAGAAGTGCAGACCGAGCTCGTTGTACTTCAGGTCGCCCAGCTCGCGTACGCGGTCCTCGATCCAGCCCGCCGTGTACGGCTTGCGGGCGATGTCCAGCATGAACCCGCGCCGCGGCTTGGCGGGCGTGTCGCGCACGACGCCCTCCGGTGCCGCGTCCGCGCCGCGCACCTCCTGCTTCAGCGTGCGGGTGCCGTAGAAGACGCCCGCCTCCGCCGGCCCGCTGATGGTGACGCGCCCACCGGCCACGGTCATCGTGTACGACTCCGGGCTGCCGCCCCGCCCGCCGCCCAGCGCCAGCCGTACGTCCCCGGCGCGCGCGTCCTTCCGCTCGCCCGCGTAGGTCAGGCCCAGCTCGCCCGCCAGCAGGCGGCCCTCGTCGGCCAGGCCCGCGTCGCTCACCACGACGCGCTCGCCCTTGGCGGGGCGCCAGCCGGGGCCGCGGGCCGGGGTGTGGGACCGCACGGCCGGAATGGTGCGCGGCGGCCGGGACAGGGGGTAGGAGCGCGAGGGGCTCGGTGAGGGGGAGGCGGCGGAGCGGGCGGAGGGCGGGCGCCCGGCGGAGCCCGAGGAGCCGCCGTCGTCTCCGAAGGCCCACAGACCGAGGCCGACGCCCAGTCCGACCGTGGCGGCGAACGCGCCGAGGGCCAGTGCCCGCTTCTGCCGCACCTTGCTCACCGGCGCGCGGCGCCTGTGCTGACTCACATCGCCAACCTAAGCCCTCCGCTCGCGGGCGGCGTCCAGGCGCCATTCTCCAACTCTCCCGTCCGAGTGAATTTCGGACATCGCTCGGACAGTCGACGACCAGTCCCGATAACGTGAGCGACACGTCTCTCACACCATCCCCTGCCGACACGCACGCGGCGTCCACAGCGGGCGCCGCCGCATCCACCGCCGAGGACTCACGCTGCCCGCGCAGAACCTGGAGCACTTCAACGCCGCCTCCGCCGACGAGGCGCACCGCACCCTCCTGAGCTGCCTGCACAGCGCGCGCTGGGCACGCCGGGTCGCCGACCACCGGCCCTACCCGGACCTGGGCGCCCTGTTGGCGGCGGCGGACGAGGCGGCGTACGACCTGGGACCCGAGGACCTGGCCGAGGCCCTGGCGGGCGAGTCGCTGCCGGCGCTGCCCGAGCACCTCTACTCGGCCGCCCACCTGGCGCTGAGCGCGGCGCACGCGGCCTACGAGAGCAGATTCGGGCACCTGTTCGTCATCTGTCTCGACGGCGTCCCCGCCGACGAGGCCCTGGACCGGCTGCTGGCGGCCGTCCGGTCACGCCTGGCGAACGATCCGGAGGAGGAGCGGGTCGCGACGGCGGAGGAACTGCGGCGTCTGGCCAGGGAACGCCTGGTCAGAGCCGCCCTGGGGGAGAGCGGGCCGCGTGCCCGGACGTCTCCGGCCCGGCCCCGGCAGGCGCGGCGGACCGCTCGTCCGGGCAGCCGGCTGTAGCCCGTCCGTGCCCCTTTGAGTGCCAGTTTGATCACATGACCAGGCCCCCCGTGAGCGCCGGAGACGCCGGTCGTTAGGATGCTGGGGGCCGGTGGACCGTACCCGGCCGGGCCCGACCGACAGTGAAGCCGGCGCGGCCCTAGTCCCCGCTCCCGGAGGGTTCTTCCGTGCCGGCTGGAACGCTGTACCGCGGCCGGGAAGGAATGTGGTCCTGGGTGGCTCACCGAGTCACCGGCGTCCTCATCTTCTTCTTCCTGTTCGTTCACGTGCTGGACACCGCTCTCGTGCGTGTCTCCCCCGAGGACTACGACAAGGTCGTAGCCACGTACAAGACGCCGATTGTCGCCGTGCTGGAGTACGGCCTCGTCGCCGCCATCCTCTTCCACGCGCTCAACGGCCTGCGCGTCATCGCCGTCGACTTCTGGGCCAAGGGCCCGCGCTACCAGAAGCAGATGCTCTGGTCCGTCGTCGCCGTCTGGGCGGTGCTGATGCTCGGGGCGATCTACCCCGTCCTCGGCCACGCCGCCCGTGAACTCTTCGGGAGCTGACGCGCATGTCCACCACCGAAACCACCGCTTCCGGCATCGGCCCCGTCGAGGACGGCACCGGATACAACGTCGACAACCCCGCCCCCTACATCGAGGCCCCCCGGCAGCGCACCAGGAAGACCCCGAAGTCCACCCGGGGCAACTTCGAGCTGTACGGCTGGCTGTTCATGCGCCTGTCCGGCGTGGTGCTGGTCGTCCTCGTCCTCGGCCACCTGCTGATCCAGCTCGTCCTGGACGGCGGTGTCTCCAAGATCGGCTTCGCCTTCGTGGCCGGCCGCTGGGCCTCCCCGTTCTGGCAGGTCTGGGACCTCGCCATGCTGTGGCTCGCGATGCTGCACGGAGCCAACGGCCTGCGCACGGTCATCAACGACTACGCGGAGCGCGCGAACACCCGGCTGTGGCTGAAGGCACTGCTGTACACCGCCACGGTGTTCACCATCCTGCTGGGCACGCTGGTGATCTTCACCTTCGACCCGAACATCCGCTAGGCACGGGGCTGCGAGAATCATGAAGATCCACAAGTACGACACCGTCATCGTCGGCGCCGGCGGCGCGGGCATGCGCGCGGCCATCGAGTCGACGAAGCGCAGCCGCACCGCGGTCCTGACCAAGCTCTACCCCACCCGCTCCCACACGGGCGCCGCGCAGGGCGGCATGGCCGCCGCGCTGGCCAACGTGGAGGAGGACAACTGGGAGTGGCACACCTTCGACACGGTCAAGGGCGGTGACTACCTGGTCGACCAGGACGCCGCCGAGATCCTGGCGAAGGAGGCCATCGACTCCGTCCTCGACCTGGAGAAGATGGGCCTGCCGTTCAACCGCACCCCGAACGGCACCATCGACCAGCGCCGCTTCGGCGGTCACAGCCGCAACCACGGCGAGGCCCCGGTCCGCCGCTCCTGCTACGCGGCGGACCGCACCGGCCACATGATCCTCCAGACGCTGTACCAGAACTGCGTCAAGGAGGGCGTGGAGTTCTTCAACGAGTTCTACGTCCTGGACCAGCTGATCACCGAGGTCGACGGCGTCAAGCGCTCGGCCGGCGTGGTGGCCTACGAGCTGGCCACCGGCGAGATCCACATCTTCCAGGCGAAGGCCGTGATCTACGCCTCCGGCGGCACCGGGAAGTTCTTCCGCGTGACCTCCAACGCGCACACCCTGACCGGTGACGGCCAGGCCGCCGTCTACCGCCGGGGCCTGCCGCTGGAGGACATGGAGTTCTTCCAGTTCCACCCGACCGGCATCTGGCGCATGGGCATCCTGCTGACGGAGGGCGCCCGCGGTGAGGGCGGCATCCTCCGCAACAAGGACGGCGAGCGCTTCATGGAGAAGTACGCGCCGGTCATGAAGGACCTCGCCTCGCGAGACGTGGTGTCGCGGTCGATCTACACGGAGATCCGCGAGGGCCGGGGCTGCGGTCCCGAGGGCGACCACGTCTTCCTGGACCTGACCCACCTGCCGCCGGAGCAGCTGGACGCCAAGCTGCCCGACATCACCGAGTTCGCGCGGACGTACCTCGGCATCGAGCCCTACACGGACCCGATCCCGATCCAGCCGACCGCGCACTACGCCATGGGCGGCATCCCGACCAACGTCCGGGGCGAGGTGCTCGCGGACAACACCACGGTCGTCCCGGGCCTGTACGCGGCCGGCGAGGTCGCCTGCGTCTCCGTGCACGGCGCCAACCGCCTCGGCACGAACTCGCTGCTGGACATCAACGTGTTCGGCAAGCGGGCCGGCATCGCGGCCGCCGAGTACGCGGCGAGGGCCGAGTTCGTGGAGCTGCCGGAGGACCCCGAGTCCGTCGTCGTCGCGCAGATCGAGCGGCTGCGGACCTCCACGGGCACCGAGCGCGTGGCCACCATCCGCCGCGAGCTGCAGGACACCATGGACGCCAACGTCATGGTGTTCCGCACCGAGCAGACGATCAAGACGGCGGTCGAGAAGATCGCCGAGCTCCGGGAGCGCTACAAGAACGTGGCGATCCAGGACAAGGGCAAGCGGTTCAACACGGACCTGCTGGAGGCCGTCGAGCTGGGCAACCTGCTGGACCTGGCCGAGGTCATGGCGGTCTCCGCCCTGGCCCGCAAGGAGTCCCGCGGCGGTCACTACCGTGAGGACTACCCGAACCGCGACGACGTCAACTTCATGCGGCACACCATGGCGTACCGCGAGGTCGGCGCCGACGGTTCCGAAACCGTCCGTCTCGACTACAAGCCGGTCGTCCAGACCCGCTACCAGCCGATGGAGCGTAAGTACTGATGGCAACCCCTGTTCTGGACAAGGCCGAGGCGGAGGCCCAGGCCCCGTCCCCCTACATCACGGTCACCTTCCGGATCCGCCGGTTCAACCCGGAGGTCTCGGCGGAGGCGACCTGGGAAGACTTCCAGCTGGAGATCGACCCGAAGGAGCGCGTCCTCGACGGCCTCCACAAGATCAAGTGGGACCTGGACGGCACGCTGACCTTCCGCCGCTCCTGCGCGCACGGCATCTGCGGCTCGGACGCCATGCGGATCAACGGCAAGAACCGACTGGCCTGCAAGACGCTGATCAAGGACATCAACCCCGAGAAGCCGATCACGATCGAGGCCATAAAGGGCCTCACGGTCCTGAAGGACCTGGTCGTGGACATGGAGCCGTTCTTCCAGGCGTACCGGGACGTGATGCCGTTCCTGATCACCAAGGACACCAACGAGCCGACCCGCGAGCGTCTGCAGTCGCCCGAGGAGCGCGAGCGCTTCGACGACACGACGAAGTGCATCCTCTGCGCGGCCTGCACCTCGTCCTGCCCGGTGTTCTGGAACGACGGCCAGTACTTCGGCCCGGCGGCCATCGTCAACGCGCACCGGTTCATCTTCGACTCGCGTGACGAGGCCGGCGAGCAGCGCCTGGAGATCCTGAACGACAAGGACGGCGTCTGGCGCTGCCGCACCACCTTCAACTGCACCGACGCCTGCCCCCGCGGCATCGAGGTGACGAAGGCGATCGCCGAGGTGAAGCGGGCGCTGATCACGCGCCGCTTCTGACGCCTCGCGCGTACCTCACCGAGGGCCCCGTTCCAGCCTGGGACGGGGCCCTCGGGCGTGCCGGCAGGGCTCTCGGCCTCGCGGGGCAGAGCCCGGCTACAGCTGGCTGAGGATCGTCGGATCGGTGATGTGCGTGTCGTCCGCCAGCATCATCGCCTTGCTGAGGATCACCGCGAGCGTCCGGTCGCCCTCGTAAGGCAGGTAACCGGCCTGCGGGCGGGCCGGGTCGCTCTTCGGGACGATGCACAGGTACCGGTCGTCCGGGGTCCTGAGGATGTTGCCCGAACCGAGGTGGATCTTGTACGTGTGCAGGTCGCCCCGCACGTGCAGGAAGCGGCCCTCGACCGTGCAGCGGCCGGCGACGGCCAGCCGGGGTATGAGCCGCTCCAGCAGCGCGCGGCGGGTCTCGGCACCCTGGCTCAGCTCACCGAAGCCGTACGACGTCCAGTACTCCCGGAAGCGGCCCTCGGGGCCGCCGTCCTGCCAGGCCGGGTCGTTGCCCACGCTCGCGACACCGACGAAGAGGTCGACGTCGCGGAGCACCTCGGACAGCACCAGCGGCGGGACGGCGGGCAGGGGCAGCGGCTCGACGGGGTCGGCTCCGTCGCGCAGCCACATCCGGTACTCGCCGCCGCAGCAGTGCGCCGAGTTCTCCGGGGCGTCGATCGGATAGAAGCGGACCTGGTCGGTGCACAGGCGCAGATAGCTTCCGGAGCCGGTGATGTCGTCGCCGTGGCCGTCGCCCTCGCCGTGGATCCAGTACTCGGCGCGCAGGCCCCACTGCGGCAGCTCGCGCACGGCGGGCGGGGCCTCGTCGTCGACCATGAGGCGCAGCCGGTTGCGCCAGCCGCGGACCGCGGCCAGCGCGTGGAACTGGTGCTGGCGCAGGATGTGCGCGGCGAACCGGTTGGAGTAGGTGCCGGTCGCGCGCTCGGCGTCCGTCAGGAGGTAGACCTCGCGGTGGGCCTGCTTGAACGGCTGGGTGATGCCGTGCCGCTCCAGCCAGTCGCGCCAGGCGACGATCTCGGCGGGTTCGTGGCCGACGGGGTGCCAGAGGGTGACCTCACGTCCGCCGCCGAGCGGGTCGTCGGTGAGCGTACGCAGGGCTCCGTCGGCGTACCCCACCGTGGTGCCGTCGACCGTCCACAGCAGACGGCGGGCCAGCGTGCCGACGAGCGGGTGGTCGAGGAAGCGCTCGCGCCAGGTGCCGTAGGACCAGGTGCGCCGGGCCAGGAACTGCCGGTCCAGGCGCTCGCTCTGCGCGGTGAGCATTCTGTCGATGTCCTTGACCGCCGCCTTCAGCTCCTTCACCTCGTCGGCGTGGTCGCGCCGCACGGCGGCGGGCGCGCTCCTGACGGGCCTGCCGGCGGCGTTGCGCCAGCCGAGGACGGCGCGGGTGCCGTGCACCTCGATCAGCGCGGTGGCGTCCCCGAGCCGGTGCTCCGCGCGGCCTACACCCGTCAGCCCGTAGGCGGGCACGGCGAGTTCCTCGGTCTCCTCCCGGGTGAGGCCGAGCGCGGCGGCCCGGTCGTCGAGCGCCTTGTCCAGGAGCCTGGCGGTGCTCTTGTACGTCACCCGGGTGACCAGGCGGGCCAGTTCGGCCAGGGCGGCCTCGCTGTGGATGCGGGCGAGCGCGACCACGCCGGCGTTGGCGACCTTCGGGTTGCGAGGGCCGAGGCCGGCGACCTTCTTCAGCGAGGTCTCCACGAGGGCGCCGAGCGCGCGGGCGCTGTCCGGGTGCGGCGGAGCCAGCGAGAGCAGCCAGGCCAGGCCGCGCAGGGCCGTGGCGTTGTACGGGTCGAAGGTCTCGTCGGGGTTCGCGCCGTAGTGGGTCGCCACCAGCGGGCGGGTCCGCGGTCTGCCCACCAGGCGCAGCCAGCGCCGCAGCCGCTCGCCCGCGTCGTCGGCGCCGACGGCGTCGAGCAGCGTCCGACCGGTCCGCTCCCACTTCGCCGACGGCCGGGCGGAGCCGGCCGTGGTGGCGTGGGCGACCAGGCGGCGCCAGTCCTCGCCGAGCCCGTCCAGCTCCGTCAGGGCCTGGTCGGCCCAGGCCTCGCCAGGGTTCACCAGGGGGTCGGTGAGCCGGTCGGCCAGGGCACCCAGCTCCTGCGACCCGTGCCACAGCGTCAGCCGGGTGCGGCGGATCACGGCGACGAACGCGCCGGGCAGCTCGCGCCCCTCGGCGAGCTGCAGCGCGGCCAGCCGGACCAGCTCCGCGGGCTGGTGGTGCACCTCCTGCTCGGAGGCCAGGCGGATGAGCGCGGCGCGGCCGTCGACCGGCCCGGTCGCGGCGGCTGCCGCGGTCTCCAGAGTGGCGAGGAACCGTACGATGCTGCGCCGCTCGGCCGTCCCGGACTCCGGCGCGATGCACCGGCCCGCCAGCCGGTGCACGAGCCGGGCCCGGAACGCGGCGTCCGCGGCACGCGCGGCGTCCACGACCTTGCGGCCCTCGAACCCCCAGTGGTCGTCGATCATGTCGGCGAGCGCGAGCAGGTCGGGCACGAGCCCGTCGGCGTCCTCGTCGGCGATCCGCCCGAGGACGTCGCGGACCAGGCGGGCGTACGCGGAGGGCGAGGTGATCATCAGCCACCCACCAGCGGCACGAGCTTCAGGAAGGTCACCTCGGTGCCCGGCGCCAGCTCCACCTCCTCGTCCGGGTCGGTGACCTGACGGTCCCCCACCAGCACCAGAAAGCCGTTGCCCGCGAAGGCCGCGAGCGCCAAGCCGGCCTGCGCCCCGGGGTCGATCCGGCGAGGGGTGCGCAGCGCGTACCCGTTGAGCACCCGCTCGGCGTCCCGCGGCTGCACCAGCCCCTGGAAAACCCGCGGCGTACGCGCGTTGTACTCGGCGACCTCCTGGAACACCCGACGCCGGATCAGCTCACGCACGGTGAGCCGCTCCTCGGCGATCTCGAGCCCCCAGCCCGCACCCCGGTCCCCCGCAGTCGTCTCGTCGACGAACGTCACGATTGCCATGCCGACGACAGTAGGGGGCACCACTGACAATCACCGGTCGGGGCCAGCCGGCCAATCCCCGGTTCCGCAAGCGCGCCGCCCTACGCTGACGGTATGTCAGATGACGAGTCGTACGAGCTGCTCGGGTTCGACAACGTGCTGCTGCCGGTCGGGGATCTCGGGCGGGCCGTGGAGTTCTACGGGCGGGCCGGGTTCGCGGTGGGGTTCCGGCTGGACGGGGCGGGGATCGCGCAGCTGAAGGTCGGGGGCGAGACGCCGGGCATCCTGCTGTGCGCGGAGGGCGAGTTCGGGCTCCGGCCGCCGCCGTGGCCCTCCCCGCGGGTGTGGCTGCAGGTCGCCGACGCGCGGGCGGCGGCCCGGGGGCTGACCGCGGCCGGCGTCGAGCTGCTCGACGCGCCGGCCCCCGTCGCCACCGGCTGGACCGTCGAGTTCGCCGACCCCTGGGGCAACGTCATCGGCCTCACCGACTACACCAAGCGCCCCGAACTCGGCCGCCGCCCCTGAGACTCCGGTCACTCCCGGGTCCCTCGCGCACAGCTCGGTTGAACGTGTTCAAAAACAGGTCTACAGTCACTCACGACAGCGTTTTGAACGCGTTCAAGAAAGGGTGGGGACATGGACCGTACGGTCATCGCCTACGTCATCTATCTGCTCGTCAGCATCGCCCTGACCATCTGGGTGGCGCGCACGCTCAGCCGCAACGGGCGGGTCTTCCTCGCCGACGTGCTGCACGGGAACGAGAAGCTCGCCGAGGCCGTCAACCACCTGCTGGTGGTGGGCTTCTACCTCGTCAACCTCGGCTTCGTCGCGCTGTACCTGAGCGGTGACGAGACCATCGACAACACGCGCGGGATCTTCGAGGCCCTGTCCACCAAGCTCGGCGTGGTACTGCTGGTGCTCGGGGTGATGCACCTGGGCAACGTGTACGTGCTCAACCGCATCCGGCGGCGCGGGATGATGGAGCGCGAGCAGGTGCCGCCGGTCGGCCCGCAGGGCTGGACCGCCCCGCCGGCGGGAGCGTGAGCGCGGTGACGGCCGAGGCCGCCGGCCGGGACCGGGACGCGGCGCGCGTCCCGGTCCACGGGCTGACCGTTCTGTACGACGCCGAGTGCTCGCTGTGCTCCTTCGTCCGCGACTGGCTGCTCAAGCAGCGCCAGTTGGTGCCGCTGGAGCTGGTGCCGGCCGGTTCCGCCGAGGCGCGGCGGCGCTGCCCCGGCCTCGACCACCGGGCCACCCTGGACGAGGTCACGGTCGTCGGGGACGCCGGACAGGTCTACCGGGGCGCCGCCGCCTGGGTCGTGGTCCTGTGGGCCCTGCGCGAACACCGGCCGCTCGCCCACCGGCTGAGCACCCCGGCGGGCGCGAAGCTGGCCCGGGGCGCGGTGCTGGCGGCCGCCAAGTGGCGGGGCGCGCAGTGGGGCGGGCGCGCGTACCCGCGCGGCGACGGCTGGGCGTACGACCCGCGCGCGGGTTGGACGTACAGCCCTCCGGGCTGTGACAGCGGCGCCTGTCCCACTGGCTAGGCTCTGTCCGTGCCCGCGAAGAACGACGGCCCCGCAGAGGGCGCGACCCCGAGCAAGTCCGAGCAGACCCGCACGCTCATCCTGGAGACGGCCATGCGGCTGTTCCAGGAGCGCGGCTACGACAAGACCACGATGCGGGCGATCGCCAAGGAGGCCGGGGTCTCCGTCGGCAACGCGTACTACTACTTCGCGGGCAAGGAACACCTGATCCAGGGCTTCTACGACCGGATCGCCGCCGAGCACCAGGAGGCGGTCCGGGAGGTCCTGGCCCGGGAGACCGACCTGGAGGCGCGGCTCGCCGGCGTACTGAAGGCCTGGCTGGACGTCGCCACCCCGTACCACGAGTTCGCGGTGCAGTTCTTCAAGAACGCCGCCGACCCGGACAGCCCGCTCAGTCCCTTCTCGCCCGAGTCGGAGCACGCGCGCGTGGAGGCCATCAGCGTCCACCGGCAGGTGCTGCGGGGGACGAGGACCAAGGTGCCCGAGGACCTGCGGGAGGTGCTGCCCGAGCTGATGTGGCTGGCGCAGATGGGGCTGGTCCTGTACTGGATCTTCGACCGGACCGAGGGGCGCGAGCGCAGCTACCGGCTCGCCGAGCGCGGTGCCCGCCTCACCGCGCGCGGCGTCGTCCTGGCCCGCTTCCGCGTGCTGCGGCCCCTGGTCCACGAGGTGCACGAGCTGTTCACGGACTTCCTGCCGGGCATGACGAGGGCGCTCCCGGACCCGGCCGCGGTCAAGCGACGCGGGTCGTGATGCCGAACTGACCCCGCGTCTGCCCCGCCCTCGGATCCAGCCGAGCTCCCACAGCCGGAACACGCCCGTGCCGTCCGTCAGGTACTGGCCGCCGCCGACGTCCTCGCTGCTGACCACGTACTCCTTGCGCTGCCACAGCGGGATGAGGGGGACGTCTGCCGCCACGTCCGTCCGGAGATTGCGGAAGTCCTGGGTGACGCGGCCGCGGTCGGCGTACTGCTGGTTGTCCAGGACGGGGCTGTCGACGGCCTTGCTGCGGTAGCCGGTGTTCATGGTGCTGCCGGTGCCGACGAGCGGGGCAGCGAAGGTGTCCGGGTCCGGGTAGTCGGCGGCCCAGCCGCCCGCGTACGCGTCGAGCCGGCCGCTCGCCCACCGCTTCTGGAAGTCGGTCCACTCGTAGCCCTTGACGTCCACCTTGAAAAGGCCGCTCGCCTCCGGCTGCCGCTTGAGCCCGACCCCCTCGCCGGCGGCGGCGCCATTTGTTGCACAGCCCCTTCCCGGCCACGTCACAGCGACCGGGGAAGAGGCGGCTCGCCCGGGCTGCGATCAGGCCTGCCTCGAGGCGAGTTGGACGACCGTGATGTCGGACGGGGCCCCGACCCGCGTCGGCGGACCCCACGCTCCGGCGCCCCGGCTGACGTACAACTGCGTGTCGCCGTAGCGCTCCAGACCCGCGACCGTCGGGTTGGCGGCCGCGGCGATCAGGTTGCCGGGCCACAACTGGCCGCCGTGGGTGTGACCGGAGAGCTGGAGGTCGACGCCGAAGCGGACGGACTCGTGGATCTGCACCGGCTGGTGGGCGAGCAGCACGCACGCCCGTGCCGTGTCCCGGTCGTGCAGCGCGGCGGCGAAGTCCGGGCCCTGGCCCTCGCTCTCGCCCTGGAGGTCGTTCACCCCGGCGAGGTCGAAGAAGGGCAGTTCGGTGCGGGTGTTCTGCAGCGGGCGCAGACCGAGGCGGCGTACTTGATCGACCCACTGCTCGGCGCCGGAGAAGTACTCGTGGTTGCCGGTGACGAAGTACGCACCGTGCCGGGCGCGCAGGCGTGCCAGGGGCGCGGCGGCCGGGCCCAGGTCCTTGACACTGCCGTCCACCAGGTCGCCGACGACCGCGACGAGGTCGGGCTGGGTCGCGTTGACGGTTTCGACGACCTTCTGCGCGAAGCCGCGGCCCAGGGTGGGGCCCAGGTGGATGTCGCTGACGACCGCGATCCGGAAGCCGTGCGCGGAGCGGGGAAGCTTGGCGAGCGGGACGGTGACCCGCTTCACCCGCGGCCCGCGCAGCACGCCGTACGTGCCCTCGGCCACGGTGCCGACGGCGGCCGCGGCGGCGGCACCGGCGACCACCCGGGAGACGAAGAGGCGGCGGGAGGGGGTCGCGGGCGGGGCCGGCGGCGGATCGCCAGCCTCCGTCACCGGTCCGGCCGCATCCGCTCCGGCCGCCAACGGCCCGGCCTTTCGGGCCTCCACGGTCCCGGTCCCGGCCGTCGCGGCCCCGGGCTGCTCGGGCCCGCCTGCCGCCGCCACCGTCACGGCCACCGACTCCGTGTGCGGCGCCCGCACCTCGGCCGCCTCCGCGCGGGTACGCCGCTCGAGGAGCCGGCGCAGCAGCGGGCGTACGACCTCACCGGCCAGCACGCCCAGCAGCAGGTAGACCGAGAGCGCGAGCCACAGGAAGCCCGGCCAGGCCAGGGTGCGCTGGAGCCAGAAGGGGGCGCCGGCGCGTTCGGCGACGAGCGCGCCGATCGCCAGCGCCCAGCCGCCCGCGATCAGCGCGGCGCCCACGCGGCGGGCCGTGCCCGGGCCGCGGGTGGTGTCGCGGAACAGGCGGCGCCACACGTACCAGTTGCCCAACGCGACGACACCCACCACGAGCAGCGCCACGAGCACGAAGACGACCACCATGCCGCCGAGTTCCCTCCGTCGGTCCCCTTCGGGGTGTCCGGATCGCTATGACGTCCGGCGCAGTGCGCGCAGTCCGCGCAACCCGATGACCCCGATGACCGTCCCCAATACGAAGGAAACGACGGCGAGGGCCAGGTGCACCCAGAAGTACGCCGTCGGGTGCCCGTGGTCGAACGCGAGCCCGCTGCCGTCCTTGACGAGATTCTTGACGAAAGTGACCCAGATGATCCAGCTCCACACCCCGAAGGCGAGCAGGAACCAGGAGACCGGGCGGCTGAGCTTCATACGTCCAGTATCACCGCGGGGCGTGCGGCTCGGTGGCCGGGGTGGGGCCGGTGGTGGGACACCAGTGACCGGGGCATGTACTTTCTCGTCCGTGCCCGCACCTCTGAAGATCGCCAGGCGATCCCTGCTGATCGCTTCCGCCACGTTGTTGTCCCTCTCCACGGCCGTGCCCGCCGCGCTCGCGGCCCCGCGCCCCACGACGAGTCCTTCTGTCGCTCCCCCGGCGCACATGTCGGCCGTGGGCGGTGCCCGCCTCGGTCTGGCGGGCACCCAGGTCGAACTGGGCAGCGGTGCTCCCGTGCTGCCCAAGGACCTCACCGCGCGCTCCTGGATCGTCGCGGACGCCGAGTCCGGGCAGGTGCTGGCCGCGCACAACGCGCACTGGCGACTGCCCCCGGCCAGCACGATGAAGATGCTCTTCGCCGACACCGTGCTGCCGAAGTTCCCCAGGTCGCAGCAGCATCGGGTCGCCGTGACCGACCTGGCCGGGATGGGCGCCGGGTCCAGCCTGGTCGGGATAAAGGAGAACGAGAGCTACTCCGTCCACGACCTGTGGCTCGGTGTCTTCCTGCGCTCCGGCAACGACGCCGTGCACGTGCTCTCCGCGATGAACGGCGGTGTGGAGCGCACCGTGCAGGACATGAACGCGCACGCCCAGGACCTCCAGGCGCTCGACACGCACGTGGTGACCCCGGACGGCTACGACGCGGACGGGCAGGTGTCCTCGGCGTACGACCTCACACTGTTCGCCCGCTCCGGGCTGCAGAAGAAGGACTTCCGCGAGTACTGCTCGACCGTGCGGGCCTCGTTCCCGGGGGCCACGACGAAGGGCAAGAAGGGGGAGAAGGGCAAGCCGACCCGCGAGTCCTTCGAGATCCAGAACACCAACCGGCTGCTGAGCGGCGACTACGACACTCCCGTGTACCAGGGCATCGCCGGGGTGAAGAACGGCAACACCACCAACGCGGGCGCCACCTTCACCGGCGTCGCCGAACGCGGCGGCAAAGTGCTCCTGGTGACGGTGATGCACCCCGAGAAGCAGGAGCACAACGAGGTCTACAAGGAGACCGCCCGGCTGTTCGACTGGGGTTTCCAGGCGGCCGGCAAGGTCACGCCCGTGGGCGCACTGGTGGCGCCCAGGGGGGCCGCGGCGAGCGCGCAGCCGGGCGCCACCGCCGCGGCAGGCCGGGCGGGCGGCGCGGGCGGCGGCTCCTCGGCCAGGCCCGTGGCGAGCGCCACCGCCGGCTCCGGCGGCGCCGGGACCGCGCTGGCGATCGCGGGCGGAGTGCTGGTGCTGCTCGCCGCCGGGGCGTTCGTGGTCAACCGCCGCTGGCCGCTGCCGGACCTGGTGCGGCGCCGGAACCGGTCGTGAGCACGGCTCCCCCGTCCTCCTTGCTCCCGGTCGCCGTCCAGGCGGCGCAGTACAGCACGAGTTTGGCGGTGAAGTTGATCCACAGCAGCAGCGCCACCGGGACGCCGAAGGCGCCGTACATGCTCTTCGCCGCCACGCCCTGGATGTAGCCGCTCAGCAGCAGCTTGAGCAGTTCGAAGCCGACCGCGCCGAGCAGCGCGGCCACGAGCAGGCGGTGGCGCGACGGCTCGACGCCCGGCAGCAGGGTGAGCACGTACAGCAGCAGCAGGAAGTCGGCGAGCACGGCGACGGCGAAGGCCAGGACGCGCAGCAGCACACTGCCCCAGCTCTGCTCGTCCAGCCCGACCTGGCGGGAGGTCCAGCCGACGGCCGCGGAGGCGATGGTGGACACGGCGAGCGTCACCAGCACGGCGCCGCCGAGCCCCACGAGGACACCGGCGTCCCTGAGTTTGCTCAGCAGCGGGTTCTCCTCGCGGTCGGGCAGCTCCCACACCGCGCGCAGGCAGTCCCGGGTCTGGCCGACCCAGCCGATGCCGGTCAGCAGCAGGAAGGCACCGGCGATGAGGCCGACCGTGCCGGCGTTCTGGACCAGGGCGCTGATGTCGAGCTGGTCGGAGATCCCGGGGATCTGCTCGGCGATCCTGTCCTGGAGCTCCTTCTGCTGCCCGGGGCCGAGTGTCGCCGCGGCGATGGCGGCGGCCACCGTCAGCAGCGGGAACAGCGCCACGAAACTGACGAAGGTCATGGCCGCCGCCAGCCGGGTCCACTTCACCCGGTCCAGGCGCTCGTACGACCGCCACGCGTGCGTGAGCATCACACGCGCCACCAGGGGGCCGATGACGGGGAGCTTCTTCAGCCAGTCCATGATCGGACTGTGCCCGCTCAGCGTTCGCGTGAACACCGCGTTTCTCGGCCATATCGCTCATAATCGGGCGATACAGTCGGCTGCCGTGATGGATGCCTCGCGTCTCCCCCGCTCCCTGCTCGTCCTCGGCGGCACGTCCGAGATCGCGCTGGCCGTCGCGCGCCGCCTCATCGTGCGCCGCACCCGCACCGTCTGGCTCGCGGGCCGTCCCTCACCGGCCCTGGAGGAGGCCGCCGCGCACCTGCGCACCCTGGGCGCGGACGTGCGCACCGTCGCCTTCGACGCGCTCGACCCCCAGTCCCACGAGACGGTGCTCGGCAAGGTGTTCGCCGAGGGTGCCGTCGACATGGTGCTGCTGGCCTTCGGCCTCCTCGGCGACCAGGCGTACGACGAGCGGGAGCCGTTGAGCGCGGTGCGCGTCGCGCAGACCAACTACACCGGGGCGGTGTCCGCGAGCCTCGTCAGCGCCCAGGGCCTGCAGAACCAGGGCCGCGGCAGCCTGGTGGTGCTCTCCTCGGTGGCCGGCGAGCGGGCCCGCCGCGCCGATTTCATCTTCGGCTCCAGCAAGGCCGGCCTGGACGCCTTCGCCCAGGGGCTCGGTGACGCGCTGCACGGCACCGGCGCCCGTGTCATGGTCGTACGCCCCGGGTTCGTCCGGACGAGCCGGACGCCCGGCGGGCCGGCCGCGTTCACGACGACGCCGGAGGAAGTGGCCACGGCCGTCGAACTCGGGCTGCGGCGGGGCTCCGAGACGGTCTGGGTGCCGGGCACGCTCCGGCTCACGATGACGGCGCTGCGGCATCTGCCGCGCGCGGTCTTCCGGCGGCTGCCGCTGTAGGGCGGAGCCCAGGCGGCTGCCGCTGCAGGAGGTGGAGTCACGGCGGCTGCGGCCACTGGGGCCGCCCTGGAGGCCGGCGGGTCTACCGGGCGGGCAGGCTGCCCCGGTCCACGGGGGACGCCTGCGGGGGCACCACCGCGCAGCCGCCGAAGGCGAAGTCGCGCAGTTTGCGCCACACGCCGTCAGGTCCCTGCTCGTAGAGGGCGAAGCCGGTGCAGGGCCACTCGGCCGTGTAGTCGGCGAGCGCCTCGAAGGCGTGGTCCATCGCCGCGTCCTCGATGCCGTGGGCCACCGTGACGTGCGGGTGGTACGGGAACTGCAGTTCCCGTGGCACCGGTCCGGACGGATCGCGCAGTTGCCCCTGCAGCCAGGTGCACGCCTCGGCGCCCTCGGCGACCCGTACGTACACCACCGGCGACAGCGGCCGGAAGGTGCCGGTGCCGGACAGCCGCATCGTGAAGGGGCGGCCGGCCGCGGCCACCTCGGTCAGATGGGCCTCGATCGCGGGCAGCCGTGCGGCCTCGACCTCGGTCGGCGGCAGCAGGGTGACGTGCGTGGGGATGCCGTGAGCTGCGGCGTCGCCGAAGCCCGCGCGCCGCTCCTGGAGCAGGCTGCCGTGGGGCTCCGGGACCGCGATCGACACGCCGATCGTTACGGTCCCCACGTCGTCTCCTGTCGTCGTGTCTGTTTGGTTCTCAGCCGTTTCGTCGTGGCCGTCCGGCTATCGACTGTACGACCACGGCGGTCCTGTCGGCAGGCGCAGCCACAGTGATGTGCAGCGCTCTGCCCCTGGTACGTGTGTGCGGTGGTTGCGCCTCAGTGCTTGGCGGGCAGGAAGCCCACCCGGTCGTACGCCCGGGAGAGGGTCTCCGCGGCCACCGCGCGGGCCTTCTCCGCGCCCTTGGCGAGGACGGAGTCGAGGGTCTCCGGGTCGTCCAGGTACTGCCGGGTCCGCTCCCGGAACGGGGTCACGAACTCGACCATGACCTCGGCGAGGTCGGTCTTGAGCGCGCCGTAGCCCTTGCCCGCGTACTTCTCCTCCAGCTCGGCGACGCCCTCGCCGGTGAGGGTCGAGTAGATGGTGAGGAGGTTGCTGACGCCGGGCTTGGTCTCCGGGTCGAAGCGGATGACGGTGTCGGTGTCGGTGACCGCGCTCTTGACCTTCTTGGCGGTGGCCTTGGGCTCGTCGAGGAGGTTGATGAGGCCCTTCGGCGTGGAGGCCGACTTGCTCATCTTGACCCCCGGGTCCTGCAGGTCGTAGATCTTCGCCGTCTCCTTGAGGATGTACGGCTTCGGCACGGTGAAGGTCTGTCCGAAGCGGCCGTTGAAGCGGTCGGCGAGGTCGCGGGTGAGCTCGATGTGCTGGCGCTGGTCCTCGCCGACCGGGACCTCGTGGGCCTGGTACAGCAGGATGTCGGCGACCTGGAGGATCGGGTACGTGAACAGGCCGACCGAGGCCCGCTCGGCCCCCTGCTTGGCGGACTTGTCCTTGAACTGGGTCATGCGGGAGGCCTCGCCGAAGCCGGTGAGGCAGTTCATGACCCAGGCGAGCTGGGCGTGCTCGGGGACGTGGCTCTGGACGAAGAGCGTGCAGCGCTCCGGGTCGAGGCCGGCGGCCAGCAGCTGTGCGGCGGCGAGCCGGGTGTTGGCGCGCAGCTCCTTGGGGTCCTGCGGGATCGTGATCGCGTGCAGGTCGACGACCATGTAGAACGCGTCGTGGGTCTCCTGCAGGGCCACCCACTGGCGGACCGCGCCGAGGTAGTTGCCGAGGTGGAACGAGCCGGCGGTGGGCTGGATGCCGGACAGCACGCGGGGTCGGTCTAGGGCCATGTTCATCATTCTCTCAGGTCCCCGGGCCCGGTCCGGAACTGGCCGGAAACAGATGCGACCCGATTCGTCTCCAGGGGTGTGACAGACGTGCCGCGGCGGCCCGGCGGGAGCCGGGCCGCCGCGGCGGGGCTGTCACCAGGACTCAGCCGAGGTCGATCTCCGGGTACAGCGGGAAGCCCGCCAGCAGGTCGGTGGCGCGGTGGGAGATCTCGTCCGCGACCTTCGGGTCGAGCACGTGCTGGGCCTTGGAGGGGGCACCCTTGGCGGTGGTGCCGGGCTCGGTCGTGGTGAGGACGCGGTCGATCAGGCCGGCGACCTCGTCCATCTCGGCGGTGCCGAGACCCCGGGTGGTCAGCGCGGGGGTTCCGATGCGGATGCCGGAGGTGTACCAGGCGCCGTTGGGGTCGGCCGGGATCGCGTTGCGGTTGGTGACGATGCCCGACTCCAGCAGGGCCGCCTCGGCCTGGCGGCCGGTGAGGCCGTAGGAGCCGGCCACGTCGATCAGGTTCAGGTGGTTGTCGGTGCCGCCGGTCACGAGCGTGGCGCCGCGGCGGGCCAGTCCCTCGGCCAGGGCCCGGGAGTTGTCCACGATGCGCTGGGCGTAGTCCTGGAAGGCGGGCTGCCGGGCCTCGGCGAGGGCGACGGCCTTGGCGGCCATCACGTGCGGGAGCGGGCCGCCGAGCACCATCGGGCAGCCGCGGTCGACCTGGTCCTTGAGGGAGTCGTCGCACAGCACCATGCCGCCGCGCGGGCCGCGCAGCGACTTGTGGGTGGTGGTGGTGACGATCTGGGCGTGCGGGACCGGGTCGAAGTCGCCGGTGAGGACCTTGCCCGCCACCAGGCCCGCGAAGTGCGCCATGTCGACCATGAGGGTCGCGCCGACCTCGTCGGCGATCTCGCGCATGATCCGGAAGTTCACCAGGCGGGGGTAGGCGGAGTAGCCGGCCACGATGATGAGCGGCTTGAACTCGTGGGCCGAGGCGCGCAGGGCGTCGTAGTCGATGAGGCCGGTGGCCGGGTCGGTGCCGTAGGAGCGCTGGTCGAACATCTTGCCGGAGATGTTCGGGCGGAAGCCGTGGGTGAGGTGGCCGCCGGCGTCCAGGGACATGCCGAGCATGCGCTGGTTGCCGAAGGCCCGGCGCAGCTCGGCCCAGTCGGCCTCGGAGAGGTCGTTGACCTGGCGGGCCCCGGTCTTCTCCAGGAACGGCGCCTCGACGCGGTCCGCGAGGACGGCCCAGAAGGCGACGAGGTTGGCGTCGATGCCGGAGTGCGGCTGGACGTAGGCGTGCCGGGCACCGAACAGCTCGCGGGCGTGCTCGGCGGCGAGCGCCTCGACGGTGTCGACGTTGCGGCAGCCGGCGTAGAAGCGGCGGCCGACCGTGCCCTCGGCGTACTTGTCGCTGAACCAGTTGCCCATCGCCAGCAGGGTGGCCGGAGAGGCGTAGTTCTCGGAGGCGATCAGCTTGAGCATCTCGCGCTGGTCGTGGACCTCCTGGCCGATGGCGTCGGCGACGCGCGGCTCGACCGCGCGGATCACGTCGAGGGCGGCACGGAAGGCGGTGGACTCGGTGGAGAGGGGCGCAGAGTTCTCGGGCATCAGGACCTCCGGACGTGGCGTTCGTCGTTCACGGTACGGCCCAGGCGCACGGCACACTTCCCGCTCGGGCCGCTCCCCGATGGTCCGTCCCATCCCAGCGCGCCAGTCACGGCCCGCCGATCAGCCTACCGGGCGGTCCGGCCGGGGAGTCTCCCGCGTCCACCATGCGAGCGAGGATAGGAAGAGGGTGACCTTCACCTTCGGGAGCCGCCGTGACCGCTACGGAAGACCTCATCGCCACCGCCGACGCGCACAGCGCGCACACCTACCATCCGCTGCCCGTGGTGATCGCCACCGCGGACGGGGCCTGGATGACGGACGTCGAGGGGCGGCGCTACCTGGACCTGCTGGCCGGGTACTCGGCGCTGAACTTCGGGCACGGCAACCGGCGGCTGATCGAGGCGGCCAAGGCGCAACTGGAGCGGGTGACGCTGACGTCGCGGGCGTTCCACCACGACCGGTTCGGCGCGTTCTGCGAGGGGCTGGCCGAGCTGTGCGGGATGGAGACGGTGCTGCCGATGAACACGGGCGCGGAGGCGGTGGAGACCGCCGTGAAGACGGCCCGGAAGTGGGGGTACCGGGTCAAGGGGGTGCCCGCGGAGATGGCGAAGATCGTCGTGGCGGGCAACAACTTCCACGGCCGTACGACGACGATCATCAGCTTCTCCACCGATCCGGAGGCACGGGCGGACTTCGGGCCGTACACGCCGGGCTTCGCGATCGTGCCGTACGGGGACATGACGGCGATGCGCTCGGCGGTGACCGAGAACACGGTGGCGGTGCTGCTGGAACCGATCCAGGGCGAGGCGGGGGTGCTGGTGCCGCCCGCCGGGTACTTCCGGGCGGTGCGGGAGCTGACCCGGGAGCGGAACGTGCTGTTCGTGGCCGACGAGATCCAGTCGGGGCTGGGCCGGACGGGCCGGACCTTCGCCTGCGAGCACGAGGGGGTGGTCCCGGACGTGTACGTGCTCGGGAAGGCGCTGGGCGGCGGGATCGTGCCGGTGTCGGCGGTGGTGTCCTCGCGGGAGGTGCTCGGGGTGTTCCGGCCGGGCGAGCACGGGTCGACGTTCGGCGGGAATCCGCTGGCGTGCGCGGTGGCGCTGGAGGTGATCGCGATGCTGCGGTCGGGCGAGTACCAGGCGCGGGCCGCGGAGCTGGGCGAGCATCTGCACCGGGAGCTGGGGCTGCTGGCCGGGACGGGGCGGGTGACGGCGGTGCGCGGGCGCGGTCTGTGGGCGGGCGTGGACATCGCGCCGGGGCTCGGGACGGGCCGCGAGGTGTCCGAGAGACTGATGGACCGGGGTGTCCTGGTCAAGGACACCCACGGCTCGACGATCCGGATCGCCCCGCCGCTGGTGATCGGCAAGGAGGACCTGGACTGGGGGCTGGACCAGCTGCGAGGGGTGCTGGGCGGGTAGGGCGTGCGTCCGGGCGCCCCGGGGGTCGCCCCCCGGGGCGCCCGGACGAGCGGGCGCCCGGCCCGGGGCAGGGCCGGGCCCGCAAGACGCCCGGCCCGGAAGCCCCGCCCTCGGAGGGGGCCGTCTGGGAGGGCGCCCAGACTGCCAGGCGCCCGGCCCGGGGCCGTCCGGACCGGAGGACGCCCGGCCCGGAGGACGCCCGGTCGGAGCGCGTCCGGTCCGGAGCGCGTCCGGCTAGAGGATCACGTGCGGCAGGAAGCGGGCGTACTCGTCCGTGATCAGGCCCGAGGACTCGCGGATGCCGAGGCCGGCGGACTCGTCGCCGACCACCCAGGCGCCGAGGACGACGTGGTTGCCGTCGAAGGCGGGCAGCGGCGCCAGCTGCTGGTAGCAGCAGGGTTCGTCGCGGACGGCGGGGGCGGCGCCGGGCTCGTGGACGGTCACCCCGGCCCCCTCGCGGCCGAGCAGCGGTTTGGCGACGTAGCCGGTGGTGCCGGCGAGCTCGCGCGGGCCGTCGAGGTGGGCGGGGAGCAGGTTCGGGTGGCCCGGGTAGAGCTCCCACAGGACGGCGAGCAGCGCCTTGTTGCTCAGCAGCATCTTCCAGGCGGGCTCGATCCACAGGGTGCTGCCCGAGCCACCGCCGTTGTCCAGGGTGTCCAGGACGTGGTCGGCGAAGCGGTCGGTGGTCAGCCACTCCCAGGGGTAGAGCTTGAAGCAGCTGCGGATGAAGCGGAGCCGGTTGTCGACGAACCGGCCGGACAGCGGGTCCCAGCCGATCTCCTCCACGGAGATCCAGTCGGTGTCGAGGCCGGCCTGCTCGGCGGTCTCCTTCAGGTAGGCGACCGTCATCAGATCCTCGCCGAGCTCGTCGGCCGAGGAGTGCGCGAAGTACAGCGGGCCACCGGACGGGAGGAGCGGGGACTGCTCGCGCCAGGCGGCGACGAGGCGTTCGTGCAGGGAGTTCCACTGGTCGGCGCCGGGGAAGCGTTCCTCCATCCAGAACCACTGCGGTGAGGCGGCCTCGACCAGGGAGGTCGGGGTGTCGGCGTTGTACTCCAGGAGCTTCGCCGGGCCGGTGCCGTCGTAGTGCAGGTCGAACCGGCCGTAGAGGGTGGGCAGTTCGGCGCGCCGGTGCCAGGCCTCGGCGACCGCCCGCGCCACGCGCGGGTCGGTGATGCCCAGGTCGGCGAAGCGGTCGGTCTCCACGATGTGCGCGGCGGCGGCCAGGCACATGCGGTGGAGCTCCTCGACGGTCTCCTCCAGCGCCTCGACCTCCGCCAGGGTGAAGACGTAGTACGCGCTCTCGTCCCAGTAGGGGCGCAGAGAGCCGTCGGGGTGGCGGGTGAGCGGGTAGATGAGTCCCTGTGCCTCGACGGTCCGCTGCCAGTCGGGGCGGGGATCGGTGGTGCGGCGGTGCATGTCTGCGTCCTCGTCCCGGGTCAGCCGCCGGAGCTTCCCTTGCCGCCGCCGAAGCCGCCGCGGTCGACGCCGCCGTGGCCGCCGCCCGAACCGCGGGAGCCGCTGCGGGGCTTGGTGAGGGAGCCGCCGTCCACCCAGCCGCTCTTCTTCTTGCCGCCGTAGTACCAGACGCCGTGCACGGAGGTCTTGGCGGACTTGCAGTTCTTGTCGGAGACGACCTTGTAGCCGCGCAGCGCGTTGTAGCTGTCGCGGTCGACGCAGCGCTTGTCCGGGTCGGAGGAGCAGGCGGTCAGCGCCGCCGCGAGAAGTCCCATGCCCCCGAGTACGACCGCGCCCGAGCGAAGTTGCCGGCGTGAGTCCGCCATGTCCGTCTCCCCGTTGTCTGTTGCCCGTGGTCCGCCGGCCGTCGGCCGGCGTCCCATCCTGGCCGGTTTTCGGTCGCCAGCCTAGAGACGGGTGAGAGCGTGCGTGCAGAGGGCCCCGCGGAACTTCCGTTCGCCTAGAGTCCTTTCGTGCTTTTTGGAATGGTGTGCGCACTGGGTGCGGCGGTTTGTTTCGGCATGGCGACGGTGCTTCAGGCGATCGCCGCGCGCGCGGCGGGCGGGGGTGGGGGCGGGGACGCGGCTCTGTTGCTGCGGGCGGTGCGGCAGTGGCGGTATCTGGCCGGGCTCGCGCTCGACGGCCTCGGCTTCCTGCTCCAGATCGCCGCGCTGCGGTCGATCCCGATCTACGCGGTCGGTGCGGCCCTCGCCTCCAGTCTCGCCGTGACGGCGGTGGCCTCGGCCCGGCTGCTGCGGGTGCGGCTGAGCGGCGTGGAGTGGGGTGCGGTGGGCGTGGTGTGCGCCGGGCTGGCGATGCTGGGGCTGGCGTCGGGGACGGAGGGCAGTACGGGCGGCTCGGCCGCGCTGGAGTGGGCGATGCTCGCGGCGGCGGGTGCGGTGCTGGCGCTGGGCGCGATGGGCGGCCGGCTGACGGGGCGCGGGCGGGCGCTGCTGCTGGGGCTGGGGGCCGGGTTCGGGTTCGGGGTGGTGGAGGTGTCGGTCCGCCTGATCGACTCGCTCGCGCTGCCGGACCTGCTCACCAACCCGGCGGCGTACGCGCTGCTGGTCGGCGGCGGCGCCGCGTTCCTGCTGCTGACCTCCGCCCTGCAGCGCGGCTCGGTGACCACCGCCACCGCCGGGATGGTGATCGGCGAGACGATCGGACCCGCGGCGGTCGGGGTGATCTGGCTGGGCGACCGCACCCGCGAGGGCCTGACCTGGCTCGCCGTCCTGGGCTTCGCCGTCGCGATCACAGGCGCACTGACCCTGGCCCGGTTCGGCGAGGCACCGGCGGAGACGGGGGCGGAGGCCGGGGCGGGGGCGGGTTGAGACGGCGGCCGGCAGGGTGGCGTGCCGGAAACCGCGGCGGGGCTCCGGGGCCTGGCGGTGTGGGGTGTCCGGCCGTCAGGGGAGGGCCCGGCAGAGTGCCTCCAGGGTGGGGGCCCAGGCGTGGTCCGGGGGTGTCGCGTAGCCGACGACAAGGGCGTCCACGGGGGTGGTGGTGGCCTGGGGGTGACGGAAGCGGGAGAGGCCGAAGACGGCGAGGTGCTGCCAGGCGGCCGCCTGGACCGCGGTGGTCTCGGTGCCCGGGGGCAGGCGCAGGACGGCGTGCAGGCCGGCGGCGATGCCGGTGGCACGGACGGCGGGGGCGCGGACGGCGAGCGCGTCGACCAGGGCGTCCCGGCGCCGGCGGTAGCGCAGGCGGGCCGCGCGCACATGCCGGTCGTAGGCACCCGAGACGAGGAACTCCGCCAGCGTCAGCTGGTCCAGCACCCCGCAGGTGTCGATGCGGCCCTTGGCGGCCGCGGCCTCCTCGGCGAGGGAGGGGGGCAGGGCCGCCCAGGCCAGGCGCAGGCCGGGGGCCAGGGACTTGCTCGCCGTGCCGAGGTGGACCACATGGTCGGGGGCCAGGCCCTGGAGCGCGCCGACGGGCTGGCGGTCGTAGCGGAACTCGCCGTCGTAGTCGTCCTCCAGGACCAGGCCGCCGGTGCGCCGGGCCCAGTCCAGGACGGCCGCGCGCCGGTCGGGGCGCAGGGGCACGCCCATCGGGAACTGGTGCGAGGGGGTGAGCAGTACGGCGCCCTCGTCGGACAACGCCCGGGTGTCCGTGCCGAGTTCGTCGAAGGGCAGCGGACGGGTGCGCAGCCCCTCCTGCTCCAGCAGCCGCCAGTGGACGTCGAGGCCGTAGGACTCGACGGCGACCGTGCGCACGCCGCGTTCGCGCAGCACCGCGCCGAGGATCCGCAGGCCGTGCGCGAAGCCCCCGCACACCAGCACGTGCCCGGGATCGGTGCGCACGCCCCGCACCCGGGCGAGGTAGCCGGCGAGGGCGCTGCGCAGTTCGGCGCGGCCGCGGGGATCGCCGTAGCCGAGGGCGTCGTTCGGGGCCGCGGACAGGGCGCGGCGGGCGGCCCTGAGCCACTCGGCCCGGGGGAAGGAGGCCAGGTCCGGGGTGCCGGGCCGGAGGTCGAGGGCGGGGCGGTGGCCCTCCGGGCGCGGGGGCGCCGCGCCGGTCCGCCCCCGCCGGGCGGAGGGCACGGCGGGCACGCCCGTGGCCACCCGGGTGCCCGATCCCTGGCGGGCGGTGAGCCAGCCCTCGGCGACCAGGTCGGCGTAGGCCTCGGCGACCGTGTTGCGGGCGATGCCCAGGTCGGCGGCGAGGGTGCGGGAGGAGGGCAACCGGGTACCGGGGGTCAGGCGGCCGGTGCGCACGGCCTCGCGCAGGGCGTCGGTCAGGCCGCGGCGCAGGCCCGGACCGGCCGGTTCCAGGTGCAGGTCGATGCCCAGAGTGGCCCAAGGTTCCGCCATGTAAATGGACCATACTCCTGGGCTGCCTCGCCTCTAGGGTCGATCGCATGACGACTACGAGCGACCACGCGACGACGACCGCGGAGTACGCCCCCGAGCACAGCCCCCGGCTGTCCTGGGCGCAGCACGCCCCGGAGGTCTACCAGGCGATGATCCGGCTGGAGAGGGCCGCCTCCGGGCAGGGCCTCGACGCACGGCTGCGCGAGCTGGTGAAGATCCGCGCCTCGCAGCTCAACCACTGCGCGTTCTGCCTGGACATGCACACCAAGGACGCGCTCGCGGCGGGCGAGAGCGTCGAGCGGATCGTGCAGCTGACCGCCTGGGAGGAGTCGCGGCACTTCTACACGGAGAAGGAGCTGGTCGCGCTCGAGCTGACCGAGGTGGTCACCGTCCTCACCGACGGCTTCGTTCCGGACGAGGTCTACGAGCGGGCCGCCCGGCACTTCGACGAGGCCGAGCTGGCCCAGCTGATCGCCGCGATCACGGTGATCAACGCGTGGAACCGCTTCGCGGTGACGACCCGGATGTCCCCGGGCCACTACACGCCGGGCCAGTACTTGGGGCTCTGACCCGCCCGGGTGCCGGGGCGGGCCGCCCCGGCACCCGCCTCGCTCAGGACAGCCAGGTCTTCCAGGTGGAGCGGTGGCCGTCCACCCACTTCTTCGCCGCCTCGGCCGGGGAGAGCTTCTGGTCGGCGATCATCAGGGAGACCTGGTTCTGGTCCTCGGTCGTCCACTTGAACTTCTTCAGGAAGGCCGCCGCCTTGCCACCGGACTTCGCGAAGTCGGCGTTGAGGTACTTCTCCAGCGGCGTGTGCGGGTAGGCGCAGGCGACCTTCGCCGCGTCCGCGTCGCAGCCCTCCTTGTACGGCGGCAGCTTCACCTCCGTCATGGGGACCTTCTTGAACAGCCACTGCGGCGCGTACCAGTACGTCAGGAAGGGCTTCTTCTCCTTGGCGAACTGCCTGATCTGCGTGATCTGCGCCGCCTCGGAACCGGCGAAGACGACCTGGTAGTTCAGCTTCAGGTTCTTCACCAGGGCCTTGTCGTTGGTGACGTAGGACGGGGAGCCGTCCATCAGCTGGCCCTTGCCGCCGCTCTCCGCGGTGCGGAAGAGCGAGGCGTACTTGTTCAGGTTCTTCCAGTCGAGGATGTCCGGGTGCTGCTCGGCGAGGTACGTCGGGACGTACCAGCCGATGTGCCCGGTCACCCCGAGTCCGCCGCCGTGCGCGATCGTCTTCTTGTCCTCGACGTACCGCTTCTCCTGGTCGGGGTGGCCCCAGTCCTCCAGGATGGCGTCCACCCGGCCCTGGCTGAGCGCGTCCCAGGCGGGGACCTCGTCGACCTGGACGGTGTCGACGCGGTAGCCCAGCTCGTGCTCCAGCAGGTACTGGGCGACGGCCACGTTGGACTGGGCGCCGACCCACGACTGCACGGACAGGGTCACGGTCTTCGAGCCCTGCGCGTTGGCGAACGGCGAGGCCTGCTTGGTCATGTCGGCGGCGCCGCAGCCGGTGAGCAGCGACAGGCCGGCCACCGAGGCGGCGATGAGGGTCGTCCTGCGGTTGAACCTCATGTCACGCTCCCTTCCGCACGCGGCGTTCGGTCGGCTGGGTCACCCGGTCGAGCATCAGGCCGAGGCAGACGATCGCCAGGCCGGCCACCAGACCGGTCGCCAGGTCGCCCTGGGCGAGGCCGAAGACGACGTCGTAGCCGAGCGCGCCGCCGCCGACGAGTCCGCCGATGATGACGACCGCGAGGACGAGGACGACTCCCTGGTTGACCGCCAGCAGCAGCGCCCGGCGGGCCAGCGGGAGCTGGACCTGACGGAGCTGCTGCCCGCTGGTCGCGCCGAGCGAGCGGGCCGACTCCAGGGCCGCCGGGTCGACCTGGCGCAGGCCCTGGGCGGTGATGCGGACCACAGCCGGCAGGGCGTAGACCACCGCCGCGGCGACGGCGGGGGCGCGGCCCACGCCGAACAGCGCGACGACCGGGATCAGGTACACGAACTGCGGCATCGTCTGGAAGACGTCGAGGACCGGGCGCAGCAGCCGCTCGACGCGGTCGCTGCGGGCCGCCGCGATACCGACGGCGAAGCCGACGACGAGGGTGACGGCGACGGCGGCGAGCACCTGCGACAGCGTGTCCAGGGACGGCTTCCACACACCGAGCACGCCGACCGCGGCCATGGCCAGGACAGCGGTCAGCGCGGTGCGCCAGGTGCCGATCAGCCAGGCGAGCGCGGCGACGATCAGCAGCACCGACCACCAGGGCAGCCACTGCAGGCCCGCCCGGACCGGGTCCAGGACCCAGGTGGTGAAGTGCCCGGCCCAGTCCGCGGTGCCGCCGATGTACGGGACGCCCGAGTACAGGTGGGCGGTCATCCAGTCGACGGCGCGGTTGACCGGTCCGGCGATGCCGACGGTCCACCCCGAGGGCCAGTCGAGCGCGCCCGCGAGACGGGCGGCCACGGCGACGGCGACGGTGGCGACGGCCGCGTACGCCCACGGGCGGGCGCTGCGCTGCTCCTGACCGATGCGGTCGCCCGCCGCGCCGGTCGTGCGGTCCAGGACGACGGCCAGCAGCACGATCGGGATGCCGGCGGCGAGGGCCGCGCCCACGTCGACGGAGGCCAGCGCCTGGTAGACGCGGTCACCGAGGCCGCCCGCGCCGATCACGGAGGCGATGACCGCCATGGACAGCGCCATCATGATCGTCTGGTTGAGGCCGAGGAGGAGCTCCTTGCGGGCGAGCGGGATACGGGCGGTCAGCAGCCGCTGGCGGGAGGTGGCGCCGAGGGAGTCGACGGCCTCCAGCACCTCCGGGTCGGCGCCGCGCAGGCCGAGCGAGGTCAGCCGGGCCATCGGCGGGGCCGCGTAGATGACGGTGGCGAGGACGGCGGCGGGCACGCCGATGCCGAAGATCAGCACGACGGGCAGCAGGTACGCGAACGCGGGCAGCACCTGCATGGTGTCCAGGACCGGGCGCAGGGCGCGGTCCATGCGGTCGGACAGCCCGGCGGCGAGGCCGAGCAGCACGCCCACGAGCACCGAGGCGAGGACCGCCACGATCATCAGGGCGAGCGTCTGCATGGTCGGCACCCACATGCCGAGCAGACCGCAGGTGAGGAAGGCGGCAGCGGTGCCGAGGGCGAGCCGGACCCCGGCCGTGCGCCAGGCCACCAGCGCGGCGGCGGCCGTCACACCCGCCCAGCCGGCGGCGAGGAGAGTGAGGTAGACGACGCGTACGGAGATGACGACCGCGTTGCTGACGTAGCCGAAGAAGTACAGGAACAGCGGGTGGCTGTCGCGGTTGTTGATGATCCAGTCGCTGGCGCCGCCGAGCGGCTTGGACAGGTCCACGGTGAGCGCCTGGGGCCAGCTGCCGCTCGCCCAGCGGGCGTCGGCGAGCGGCACCAGGACGGCGGCGACCAGCGCGAGCACCAGGAGCTTGCGGACGGCGCGGTGCCTGAGCACCCCGGACAGGGCGGGGCGCGGCGCGGATGCGGTGATCGTCGCCATCAGATCGTCTCCCTGCGCTGCTCCGTCCCGGCCACGACCCCGAGCAGCCGCTCGTGGTCGACGACGCCCAGGCAGCGGCCCTCGTCCATCACGCGGGCCGGGGCGCCGGTGCGGGCCACCGCCTCGATCGCCTCGGACACCGTGGCGTCGGGGGCGAGCGCGGGACCGGCCGCGGTCTCCTGCCCGGACGCGGGGCGCATGGCGGTGCGGACCGTCATGACCTGCTCGCGCGGGACGTCCCGGACGAACTCGCGGACGTAGTCGTCGGCCGGGGCGCCGACGATCTCCTCGGGGGTGCCGAGCTGGACGATGCGGCCGTCGCGCATGAGCGCGATCCGGTCGCCGAGCTTGAGGGCCTCGTTGAGGTCGTGGGTGATGAAGACCATCGTGCGGCCCTCCTCGCGGTGCAGGCGGATCACCTCGTCCTGCATGTCCCGCCGGATCAGCGGGTCGAGCGCGCTGAACGGCTCGTCGAAGAGGAGGACCTCCGGGTCGACGGCGAGGGCGCGGGCCAGGCCGACTCGCTGGCGCTGGCCGCCGGAGAGCTGGCCGGGGCGGCGCTGCTCCATGCCCTCCAGGCCGACCTTCGTGACGACCTCGGCGGCCCGCTCGCGGCGCTCGCCCTTGCCCAGGCCCTGGATCTCCAGCCCGTAGGCGACGTTGTCCAGGACGGTGCGGTGCGGCAGCAGGCCGAAGTGCTGGAAGACCATCGCGGCGCGGTGCCGGCGCAGTTCGCGCAGCCGGGAGCGGTCCATGGCGCGGACGTCCTCGCCGTCGATGGCTATGGTGCCCGCGGTCGGCTCGATCAGCCGGGTCAGACAGCGCACCAGGGTGGACTTGCCGGAGCCGGACAGGCCCATGACGACGAAGACCTCGCCCTTGCGCACGTCGAAGCTCACGTCGTGGACGGCGGCCGTGCAGCCGGTGCGCTCGCGCAGGTCCGCGGGTTCCAGGGCGGCGAGTTCGGGGTCGGCGGGGACGCGGTCGGCCTTGGGGCCGAACACCTTCCACAGGCCGTCCACCGAGAAGACGGGAGCGGTGGCGGAGTCGTCCGCGGGGGGCTTACGGGTGGGAACTTCGAGTGCCATCAGGCTTCATCTCCGATCAGGTCTGCGGCCTTCTCCCCGACCATGAGGACGCCGATCATCGGGTTCACCGCGGTCATGGTCGGGAAGACCGACGCGTCGGCGATGCGGATGCCGTGCAGACCGCGAATGCGCAACTCGGGGTCGACCACGGCGAGTTCATCGTCGGCGGCACCCATCTTGCAGGTGCCGGCCGGGTGGTACACGGTGTGCGCGACTTTGCGGGCGTACTCGCTCAGCTCCTCGTCTCCGGTGACGTCCGGGCCGGGGCACACCTCCCGCTTGAGCCAGCCGGCCAGCGGCTGGGTCTTCGCGATCTCACGGGCGATCCTGATGCCGTCCACGAGGGTGCGGCCGTCGTAGTCGTCCTCGTCGGTGAAGTAGCGGAAGTCCAGGGCGGGCTTGACGGACGGGTCGGCGCTGGTGAGGTACAGCCGGCCGCGGCTCTTCGGCTTGGGGATGTTCGGGGTCATCGACACGCCGAACTCCGGACGCTGGTAGCCCAGTCGCTCGGGGTTGTCGGTGAACGGGATCTGGTAGAAGTGGAACATCAGGTCCGGGCCCGCGTGTTCGGGGTCGCGGCGCACGAACAGGCCCGCGTCGGAGTCCATCGCGGAGTTCTCCGGGATGGGACCGTTCGTCTCCCACACGATGACCGACTCGGGGTGGTCCAGCAGGTTCTCGCCGACGCCCGGCAGGTCGTGCACCACCGGGATGCCGAGCGCCTCCAGGTCCGCCTTCGGGCCGATGCCGGAGTGCATCAGCAGGCGCGGGGTGTCGACGGCGCCGGCGCACAGCAGGACCTCGCGGCGGGCGCGGACGAGGTGCCCCTCGCCGTCCTCGGTGCGCACGTGCACGCCCTCGGCGCGGGTGCCGTCGAGCTGGAGCTTGTACGCCCAGGTCTCCAGCCAGATCGTCAGGTTGGCCCGCTCGTCCATCACCGGGTGCAGGTACGCCACCGACGCCGACGAGCGCTTGTTGTTCTCCGGGTGGTAGGCCAGGTCGAAGAAGCCGACGCCGTCGTTGAACGGCTTCTTGTTGAAACCCTCCACGCGCGGCACGCCGAGTGCCTCCTGGGCGGCGTCGACGAAGTCGCGGGCGATGGCGTTCCGGTCCTTCTCGTCGACCGCGACGATGTTGTTCTTCAGCCGGGCGAAGTAGGCCTCCATCGGTACCGCGCCCCAGCCCTTGGCGCCGGCCGCCTCCCACTCGTCCCAGTCGGACGGCAGCGGCTTGAAGGCGATCAGCGTGTTGTGCGACGAGCAGCCGCCGAGGACGCGGGCGCGGCTGTGCCGGATGTGGCTGTTGCCGCGCGGCTGCTCCGTCGTCGGGTAGTCGTAGTCCAGTTCGCCGCCGAGCAGGCCCATCCAGCGGCGCAGAGTGAGCACGTCGTCGCGGCCGACGTCGCTCGGGCCGCCCTCGATGACGGCGACGGTGACCTCGGGGTTCTCGGTGAGGCGGGAGGCGATGACGGAGCCTGCTGTGCCGCCGCCGATGACGACGTAGTCGTACTCGTGGGTGTTGTCTGGCATCTGGGTGGTACTCCGGTGGGGGGTCGGTGGGGAGGTGGTGATCCGGGGTCCGTGGGTCGGGGGTCGAGGTGGTGGTCCGGCGTCCGCGGTCGGGGTCTGTGGTCGGCCGGGGTCGGGGAGCGGGGGTCTGTGGTCGGCCGGGGTCGGGGAGCGGTGGGCCGGGGCGTCCGGGGTGGTGCGGTGCGGGGGTGGGCTCGGCTCAGCCCGCGAACCAGCGCACCGGCTGGGGCGCGAGGTTCTGGTAGACGTGCTTGCTCTCGCGGTACTCGGCGAGTCCGGCGGGGCCGAGTTCGCGTCCGACGCCGCTCTTGCCGAAGCCGCCCCACTCCGCCTGCGGCAGGTAGGGGTGGAAGTCGTTGATCCAGACGGTGCCGTGGCGCAGCCGCCCGGCGACGCGGCGGGCGCGCCCCGCGTCGGCGGTCCACACCGCGCCCGCGAGGCCGTACTCGGTGTCGTTGGCGAGGGCGACCGCCTCGTCCTCGGTGCGGAAGGTCTCGACGGTGACGACCGGGCCGAAGACCTCCTCCCGGACGACCTTCATCTCGCGGTGGCAGCCGTCGAGGACGGTCGGCTCGTAGAAGTAGCCGGCGGCGGGGCGCTGCGCCGACGGCTCGGGGCGCCTGCCGCCGGAGCGCAGCACGGCGCCCTCCTCCAGCGCGCCGGCGACGTACGCCTCCACCTTGGCACGCTGCTGCTCGGAGACGAGCGGTCCGCACTCGACGCCGTCCTCGGTGCCGCGGCCGAGGCGGATCTTCCCGGCGCGGCGGGCCAGTTCGGTGACGAACCGTTCCCGCACGGACTCCTCGACGATCAGCCGGGCGCCCGCCGAGCAGACCTGGCCGCTGTGGATGAAGGCCGCGTTGAGGGCCTGGTCCACGGCGGTGTCGAAGCCCTCGTCGGTGGCGCAGGCGTCGGCGAAGACGACGTTGGGGTTCTTGCCGCCGAGTTCGAGAGCGACCTTCTTGACGCTGGGGGCGGCCGCCTGGGCCACCTTGGTGCCGCTGATCAGACCGCCGGTGAAGGAGACGAGGTCGACGTCGGGGTGCTCGGCGAGCCGGGCACCGACCGTGTGGCCGGGACCGGTGACGATGTTGGCGACGCCGGCGGGCAGCCCCGCCTCGGCCAGCAGCTCGATCAGCGCGACGGTGGTCAGCGGGGTGATCTCGCTCGGCTTGACCACGAAGGTGTTGCCGGCGGCGAGCGCCGGGGCGATCTTCCAGCTGGCCTGGAGCAGCGGGTAGTTCCAGGGAGTGATCAGCGCGCAGACGCCGACCGGCTCGTGCACGACCACACTGTGGATGTCGGGCGAGCCGGCGTCCACGACCCGGCCGGGGGCCTCGGCGGCGACCAGGTCGGCGAAGTAGCGGAAGGCGTCGGCGACGCAGTCGATGTCGACCCGGCCCTCCTCCACGGTCTTGCCCGCGTCCCGGCTCTCCAGCAGACCGAGCCGCTCGCGGTCGCGCACCAGGAGGTCCGCGACCCGGCGCAGCAGGGCGGCACGCTCGGCGGCCGGAGTGCTCGGCCATGCGCCCCGGCCGCCGTCGAAGGCGCGCCGCGCGGCCTCGACGGCGAGGTCCGTGTCCTTCTCGTCACCCTCCGCCACCACGGCGAACGGGGTCGCGTCCGCCGGGTCGAGGATGTCGCGCGTGGCCCCGGAGACCGCTTCCAGCCACTCCCCTCCCGCGTGGATGGTGCTGTGCGCCGTGCGTTTCGCCGTGTCCGCCATGATCGGTATTGCCTTTCGTTCCTGCTCAGTGGCCCTGTGTTACATGGGTGTCACCCTCAGGGGCCTCTAGCGCCTGCCCGTCCCCCCGAATTGCATGCGCAATCCGCCACTTGAAGTGTTCCGTGTCACGGAATTAAGGGGTAGGAGTTAACGAAAGGGACGTATGGTTCGGGTGTGTCGGCGTCCTGGTGGTGTCTGCGACGAGGTCGTGGTGCGGCGCCGGGCCGATCCGGACGAAGGGCCTCAGCCGCAGGAGCCGCCGGACGGGCAGAAGGAGGCGAGCGCGGTGGTGAGCGGGGTGCTGATCAGGTCGGGCGCCATGGCCTCCGGGCCGCTGACGCGGATCGCGTAGAGGGTGCCGTCGGGTGCCTGGAAGCGGTGGTCGATCACCCGGCGGGCGCCCTTGTCCGGATCGTCGTAGCGGTAGGTGAGCTCCGACCAGGTGGCGGCCGCACCGCGGTCCAGGGCCTGGTAGCCCGGCTGGCGGGCGAAGCCGTAGCCGGGGTGGTTCTCGGCGAGGTCCAGGGAGGCGGCCGGGGTGTCCTCGGCGATCGCGAAGATCTGGAGCTGGCGGCCGTCGCCGGGGGCGTCGTAGTAGACCACCGGGGCCTTCTCGCCCTGCTTCTGCCGGCGTGACCAGCCTTCGGGTACGTCGACCGTGTAGCCGACGGGGTCCTGGGCGCGCCGGTACCCGGCCGGGGCGGACGGGGCGAGGAAGGGGGAGCCGGGGGGCTCGGACTCCTGGGGCGGGGAGGCGGCGGGCGTGGATCCGGGTGGCGCCGAATCCGCGGCGGGGCCGGTGACGCCCGCGTCGACGGCCGGGGCGGCCCCGGTGCCGCTGCCTCCGTGGTCGCGGGCCACGTACCAGACCCCGGCGCCCACTCCCCCGCCGACGACTGCCGTGACGGCCAGCGCCGCCAGCAGCCGGCCGACGCGGTGGCCGGCGGTGCCGGGCCCTGCGGAGGCACCGGGCGCGGGAGCGTACGCCGATGAGGTCTGCGGGGCGGCCCATCCGGCGCGGGGGGGACCTCCGGTGGCGGGCCCCGCGGGCGGAGTGCCGGCGGAGCCCCACGGCGGGGTGGTGGACGGATGCGGCAGGCCGGCGGCGTTCCACGGAGGGGTGCCGGCCGTCTGCCACGCTCCCGGCGAGCCCCACGGCGGCGTGCCGGGCGGGGTGCCGCTGCCCTGCGGCGGGGTGGCGGACTCCGCCGACGGGGCCGGGCGGGGGTGCGGAGTGGCCGTCGCCCACGGGGGCGGGACGTGGGCCGTCTGCGTCTGGGCGGAGGCCCAGGGGGGCGGGGTGGGCGCGGGCCCGGCGGGCGGGGCCGGAGCCGTACGGGTCTCCGCCGACACCCACGGCGGGACCGCCCCGCCCGTCCCCGCCCCGTCCGCTCCCGCGTCCGGCGCCCGAGCACCGGGCACCTCCCCGACCGGCACCTCCGCGTCCGGCTCCTCGGCCGCCCAGGCCGCGCGGCCTCTCTCCTCGCTCGGCTCGTGCTCCGGCCCCGAACCGGAGCTGTGACCGTCCCAACCGCTCATCGCGAACCCCCGAACTCACCCTGACGGGTACGCCTTTGACGGTAGCGGCAAAAACACGCCACAGGCCCCGTTCCGGAAGGAACCGGAACGGGGCCTGTGCGAGGCCGTGACGAAGCCGTGAAGACTGGTCCGGGGGCCGGGCCCTGCGGACGCGGCCCGTACGGACGGGATCAGATCAGGCCGAGACCGCGGACCGCCTCGCGCTCCTCCTCGAGCTCCTTGACGGAGGCGTCGATGCGGGCGCGGGAGAACTCGTTGATGTCCAGGCCCTGGACGATCTCGTACTTGCCGTCCTTGCAGGTGACCGGGAAGGAGGAGATCAGGCCCTCCGGGACGCCGTAGGAGCCGTCCGACGGGATGCCCATGGACGTCCAGTCGCCCTCGGCGGTGCCGTTGACCCAGGTGTGGACGTGGTCGATGGCGGCGTTGGCGGCGGAGGCGGCCGACGAGGCACCGCGGGCCTCGATGATCGCGGCACCGCGCTTGGCGACGGTCGGGATGAAGTCCTCGGCCAGCCACTTCTCGTCGTTCACGACCTCGGCCGCGTTCTTGCCGCCGACCGTGGCGTGGAAGATGTCCGGGTACTGGGTGGCGGAGTGGTTGCCCCAGATGGTCAGGCGCTTGATGTCGGCGACCGTGGAGCCCGTCTTCTTCGCGAGCTGGGTCAGCGCGCGGTTGTGGTCCAGGCGGGTCATCGCGGTGAAGCGCTCGGCCGGTACGTCCGGGGCGGCGGCCTGCGCGATCAGGGCGTTGGTGTTGGCCGGGTTGCCGACGACGAGGACCTTGATGTCGTCCGCGGCGTGGTCGTTGATGGCCTTGCCCTGCGGCTTGAAGATGCCGCCGTTGGCCTCCAGGAGGTCACCGCGCTCCATGCCCTTGGTGCGCGGGCGGGCGCCCACGAGGAGGGCGACGTTGGCGCCGTCGAACGCCACGTTCGGGTCGTCCGAGATCTCGATGCCCTGCAGGAGCGGGAACGCGCAGTCGTCCAGCTCCATGGCCGTGCCCTCGGCGGCCTTCAGCGCCGGGGTGATCTCCAGCAGACGCAGTTTGACCGGCACGTCCGCGCCGAGCAGCTGGCCGGAGGCGATGCGGAAGAGCAGGGCGTAACCGATCTGGCCGGCCGCGCCGGTGACGGTGACGTTCACGGGAGTGCGGGTCATGGCGTTCTCCGTATGACAGCTGGCGGTGGGGCGTCCCTGCCCCGGGGTGCGGGATCCCGCCACCGGCTCGTGACCGGCGCCGCCACGATGACCGATCAAGGGTACGGATGATCGATCTCTTGGCGTCAAGAGAGATCCAGCGGTCAGGCTATCGCGCCTCCGGGATCCCCGGCCGCCGGGCCGGTGTGGCCCGTCCCACAGAGTGACGCCACGTGACGTACGAGCGACGGCCGCCCGTCCGGGGGAGGGGACGAGGGCAGCCGCCGGAGGGGGCACCGGAGAACCGGAATCCCGTGGGGGTACCAAGCGCCTGCCCCCGTCCGGCCCGGGCCATGCGTGGCCGGCGCCACTTGTTCCCCCCGAGGCGCCGGTTCCGGCCCTACCGCGTGCAGCCCTGCTGTCCCGACGCCAGCGTCGCGCACGCCTTCATCCGCGCCGCGTCCTTCACGGCGACCATCGGCGTGTACGCGATCGTGTCCCCGGCCGTGGTGATCGTGCCGGTCTCCTGGCGCGAGCCCACCGTGACCCGGACCTCGTCGCCCTGGGCGGCCTGGGTGATCCGGCCCCAGGCCGCGCCGCAGGTCTTGCTGTAGCGGACCTCGACGACGGTCGTGCCCACGGTGGCGCTCTGGGCCGTGGTCACGAATTCGCCGCTGCATCCCATGCCTTCGGCGTCCTTGCCCGTGCACGAGGCTCCGCTGCACTTGACGCCCGGCGGCAGGTTCGGGTCGACGCTCGGGGATGCCGCGGGCGACTTCTTCGCGCCCTCGGGCTTCTCGGCCCCGCCGCCGGTGAGGTAGAAGACCGCGCCGATCAGGACCAGCACACCGACCAGGCCCGCGAGGAACATCAGCGCCTGCTGCCTGCGCGCGCCGTTCGCACCGGGGCGGGGGGTCTGCGGAGTCCCGGCTGCGGGAACGGTTCCCGCTCCGGCTCCGGCTCCGGTGTACGCACCCGGCCCGGCCGGCGGACGGGCCGCGGCGCCGGACGGGGAGGTCGCGGTCCGGGTGGGACCTCCGGACGGCGAGGACGCGCTCCCGGAGGCACGGCCGCCCGCCGGCGACGGGCCCCGGTACCCGGCCAGGCCCCAGGAGTTGACGGGTTCCGCCGTGGCGGACCCGGTGCCGGGGTCGGCGCCCGCATCGGCCGCGGGCTCGGACACAGGCGCAGACGCGGACGCGGAAACGACATCCGAGCCGGTGCCGGCTCCCGGGCCCGTGCCGGGCGACGACGCCGGGCCGGGCGGAGTGGTCCGCGGCACCGCGTCGCGTACGTCGGCGTCGGCCGCCGTCGGTTGCGACGGCACCGTCGGGGACGTGCCCGCGGGCCCCGCGGCCTCGGGAGCCACCGTGGCGCTGCCGCTCCTGCGGACGGTCCCGACCCCCTTGCCGTCGGCCGCGGACATCGCCCCGGACTCCCCGAGGGCGGCCCGGGCCTGGGATATCCGGATCGCCTCCATGGTCCGGTCGTGGCGCATCTCCGCCCTGCTCCAGGCCCGTTCGGCGAGCTCCCACATGGTGGTCAGGTGCACCGGGTTGGTGCCGGTGACCTCGGCCAGGGCCACGATCGCGCCCTTGGGCGCCAGCAGACGGCCGCCCAGGTAACGCTCCCAGGACGTCTTGCTGTAGCCCGTGCGGTCGGCGAGCGCGGCGACGCTCAGGCCGCTGCGGTCCACGAGCCTGCGCAGCTGGCTCGCGAACTCCCTGACCTGCGGATCCAGTTCGTCGGGCAAGGCCTTCCAACGAGGCATTGCTTCCCCCTCTTCCCCCGGTAGTGCTGAGTGTTCCCCGCGCGTGGTGCCCTGTGCCGAGTCCCCGTTCTGGCTACCCACAGGAACGCGCCCCGTCAGGATCCCGGTTCCCGGGGTGGGGGCGCACGGGAGCACGGGTGCCGGGGCGTGCGGCGTCGCGCGCCCGCCGGTTCCGCTGACCAGTGTCCCACCGGCGGCGCTCCGGCGGCGCTCTCCGTCGAGGGGAACCCGGGCCCGGATTCCGGACGTTCCGGACTCTCCCCCTCGGTCACGCCGACCCGATCGCCGGACGTATTCGCCCCGGATACCGAACCTGCCGACGCATCCGAACTTGCCGACGCATCGGCACAGGTGGTGCACAGGGAGGGCACCGAGGGGACCGCGTCGCTGTGGCAGAGCGCGGACACCGTAGCGGAACGGTCACTTCCGTGCCACAGCGCACGGACAGCCGTTGAACAGGCCGTTCCCGGTGCAGCAGGGTTGTTCCCGGGCGGCGGCCCGTCCTTACTCGGGGGAGAGGACGGGCCGCCGTCGCCGTGTGCGGACCGGGGCACCGCGACGCCGCGGACGTACGGGCGTTCACATGAACGAAGCCGAAATGAACCGGGCTGAACCGGCTGAACCGGCTTCGCTAGCCGCGGACCGTGAAGTGCAGCGCGTCGTCCAGGAACGGGATCTCCAGCCACGGCTTCGGCTGGACCATCAGCGCGAGCAGCACGATCACCACGCCCAGGACGCCGTAGGTGACGATGTCCGTGAAGCGGGAGCGGACGGCGAGCATGCCGACCCGGGGCAGCAGCCAGCGCAGCACGGCGCCGCCGAGCAGCGCGACGCCGACCAGCAGCAGACCCACCCGGAAGGCGTCGAACGCGGTCACCAGCAGCCCGAGCCCGACCGTGCCCAGCACGGCCAGCATGGGCCACTGCCGGGCGGGCGCCGGGGCGTCGCCGGGCGCGGCCCGGCCGCCTCCCTCCGGCCGCGCGGTGTCCCGGGTGAAGAGCGGGAAGCGGCGCGTGACCCGGCGCGGCCTGCCGTCGGCGTCCGGTGCGCTGACCGGGTCGCACACCTCCATCTCGGGCTCGGCGGGCCCGGCGCCCCGCGTGTCGCCCCGCGCCTCAGCCGACACTGCGCTCCGCCGCCTCGACCACGTTGACCAGCAGCTGCGCCCGGGTCATCGGGCCGACGCCGCCGGGGTTCGGGGAGATCCAGCCGGCGACCTCGGCGACGTCCGGGTGGACGTCGCCCACGATCTTGCCCTCGTCGTTGCGCGAGACGCCGACGTCGAGGACGGCCGCGCCCGGCTTGACGTCCTCGGCGCGGATCAGGTGCCCGGAGCCGGCCGCGGCGACGATGATGTCGGCCCGCCTGAGGTGGGCGGACAGGTCACGGGTGCCGGTGTGGCACTGGGTCACCGTGGCGTTCTCGCTGCGCCGGGTGAGCAGCAGCGGCATCGGGCGGCCGATGGTCACCCCGCGGCCGACAACCACGACCTCGGCGCCCTTGATCTCCACGCCGTAGCGGCGCAGCAGGGTCAGCACGCCGTTGGGGGTGCAGGGCAGCGGGGCCGGCTCGTTGAGGACGAGGCGGCCGAGGTTCATCGGGTGCAGGCCGTCGGCGTCCTTGTCCGGGTCCATCAGCTCGAGGATGCGGTTCTCGTCGATGCCCTTGGGCAGCGGCAGCTGGACGATGTAGCCGGTGCAGGCCGGGTCCTCGTTCAGCTCGCGGACGACCGCCTCGATCTCCTCCTGCGTCGCGGTGCCCGGCAGCTCGCGCTGGATGGAGGCGATGCCGACCTGGGCGCAGTCGCGGTGCTTGCCGGCGACGTACTTGTGGCTGCCGGGGTCGTCCCCGACCAGGATCGTGCCGAGGCCGGGCGTGACGCCCTTCTCCTTCAGCGCCGCCACGCGGGCGGTCAGATCGGACTTGATCGCGGCTGCGGTGGCCTTGCCATCGAGAATCTGGGCGGTCATGGCCCCATACTCCCGGATGACCGGGTCCCGGTTCCAATCCGGGGGCGCTCCCCCGCCGAATGTTCCGGTGTGATCAACGATGTTGCACTATCACAACACCTGCGGAATGTGGCTGGACAAGTAAGCCCGTGGTAAAGAACGATGAAGAACAGTGCCGCGGGCAGTACCGGGGGGACCGACCGCAAACGACGTATTTCCTCCGATTCATGCTGCGCGTCGTCCCCGCACTCGGAGCAACGGAGGAAAGTCCGCCATGAGTTTCGGCGACCCGAACAACCCTTACGGCCCGCCGCAGGGCCAGCAGCCCGGCTACCCGTCCCAGCCCCCGCAGGGCCAGCCCGGCTACGGATACCCGAGCGCCCCCCAGGGCCAGCCCGGCTACGGCTACCCGCAGGCCCCGCCCGTCCCGCAGGGGTACGGCTACGGCGCCCCCATGGAGATGCCCGGCCTGATCAAGACCGCCCGGGTGCTGCTGTTCATCCTGGCCGGGTTCCAGTTCCTGGCCGGCATCATCATCGGCATCGCGGGCGCGGCCCTCCAGGACGCCTCCAACGGCCTCGGGTCCGGCAGCGACACCAGCACCGCGACCGGCGTCATCGTGCTGATCGCCCTGCTGATGCTGGTCCTGGGCAGCCTGTCGATCTTCCTGGGCGTCAAGTTCAAGACCGGTGGCAGCGGCATCCGCATCGGCACGATCGTGTACTCCTCGCTGCTGATCCTCGGCAGCATCGTCAACATCGCGAACGGGCAGGGCGGTTCGGCCACCTTCGGCGGCATCATCTCGCTCGCCTTCGGCGGCATCATCCTCGCCTCGATGGTGAACAGCGCGGCCACGAACTGGTTCAACCGCCCGCGTTACTGAACAATTCACGCCATTCGCCCCAAGGGCCGTGTCTCACCCCGCACAAGGGGAGACACGGCCCTGGTGCGTCGCCCTAGTCTGGCTTCGGTAGCCGTCAGGCACGGGGAGACGCACCTTGTACAGCATCATCGTGGTACCTCCGCCGACCACGGGGGACGAGAGAAACGGCGCCCAGATCCGGCTGGCGCCCGGCGACCGCCTCGCCTTCGGGCGCTCCGCCCCCGACAACGACCTGGTGATCGCACACGACGGCGTGTCCCGCCGGGCCGGTGAGATCGCCGCTCACGGCGCGTTCTGGATACTGAGCAACCTCTCCGCCCGCCACACCTACGTCGTGGAGAACCCGGAGGGCGCGGGCGAGCACATCAAGGTCGCGCCGGGCCGGCTGGACGCGCCGGTCCCCTTCGAGTTCTCCCGGATCGTGCTGCCCGCGGCCGGGGACCTGCTGGCGATCGAGGTGTGGGCCCCGCGCCACGACTACCTGCACGGCACGGGCGGGGCGGACGGCGGGACCACCGCGCCCGCCTTCGCCGTGGACCGCACCAAGCGCTACTTCGCGGTCCTCGCCGCCCTGTGCGAGCCGCGGCTGCGCGGCGATCCGCACGCCCCGCTGCCGACCGTCGACCAGGTCGTCGAGCGCCTGCGCGCCGCCTGGCCGGCCGCGTCGCGCACGTCGGTGCAGTGGAACATCGACTACCTGGCGGTGAAGCTGCGCCTGAAACCCGGCCCCGAGACCGCGGAGACGGGCCCCCGCCTCAACGGCAAGAAGGAGTCACTGGTCTCCCTCGCGCTCCGCTTCGACCTCGTGCGGGAGGACGACCTGGTGGTCCTGGCCGGCCCCGCGAACCGGGTCACCCGGTGACCGAGCCGTACGCCGTGCCGGTGCCGCGGGGCTACCGGGTCGGCGGCTGGGAGGTGCGGCAGCCCCTCGCGACCGGCGCCTTCGGCAGCGTGTACGAAGGCCGCCGCACCGGCGCGCCGGTGGCGGGCGAGGGCACCGGGAGCCTGCCGGACACGGCCGCGCTGAAGTTCCTGCCCACCGGCACGGGCACCCCCCGTCAACTGGCCCACCTGCGCGAACTCATCGAGCGCGAGATCGCCCTGCTCCGCCGGCTCAGACGGCCGCGGCTGATCCGGATGTACGAGACCCTCGTCGTCGACGACCCCGGCCGGCCCGCCCTCGACGGAGCCACCGTCCTCGTCCTGGAACTGGCCGAGGGCTCGCTGGCCGCGCTCCTCGACGGCCGACCGCGCCCCGCCGCCGGGCCGGCGCTGCTCGCCCAGGTCTGCGAGGGGCTGGCCCAGCTGCACCGGGCGGGCTGGGTGCACGGGGACCTGAAACCGGCGAACGTGCTGCTGATGGCGGACGGTTCGGTGCGGCTCGGCGACTTCAACATGGCCGCCGAGCTGGAGGGCACCCACGCCTACACCCCGGCCTTCTCCACCCCCGACTACACCCCGCCCGAGCTGTTGTGGTCCGAGATCGGCGAACGGGGCCGCCGCATCCGCCCGTCCGCCGACGTCTGGGCCTTCGGCGTCCTCGCCCACCTCGTCCTCACCGGTTCCTTCCCGCTGCCCGGCGGCACTCCGACGGCGCGCCGGGACGCGGCCGCCGCCTACGCCCGAGGATCGGAAGAGCTGCGGCTGTCCCCCGAACTCCCGGACGCCTGGCGGGAGGTGGTGCGGGACTGCCTGGCCCGCACGCACGCCGGGCGCGTGGGCACCGAGGCCCTGCTGCGCCGGGTGGAGGCCGCGGCCGGCGGTGGCCGCTCACCGGGCGGGCCCCTGGTCCGGCGGACCGGGCGTACCGCGCTCCCCCGGATCGGCCGCGGTGTGCTGCCGCGTCGACGCCCGGGGGGCCGCCGGGTGGGGATCGTGCTCGGCGCGGCGGCCGCCACCGCCGCGATGGCCGCCCTCGGCTACGGCATCGGTACCTGGGCCGGTCCGGGTCCGGGCGCCGGGGGCGCCACCGCCGCCACCCCCAGGACCGGCGCCGCCTCCTACGGGGCCGCCGAACTCCGCACCGACCGGGGCGTCCCGCCCGCCTACCGCCTGCTGATCGTGGAGACCGCGCACGACTGCGCCCGGCCGGAGGTCACCCCCTCGCTGATCGCGGCCATGCTGAAGGTGGAGAGCGACTTCGACCCGGATCTCGCCGACCCCGCCAAGGACGAGTACGGCATCGCCCGCTGGACCCCGCGGGTGCTGCGCTGGTGGATGCACGACGACGGCACCCCCGCCGAGAGCGTCCCCCGGCCGCCCTTCCCGCCCGCCGAGTCCATCCCGGCGATGGGCCGCTACCTGTGCTGGATCGAACCGCGCCTCGACGACGGCCTGCCGGGCGACCGCCGGGTCCTGGTCGCCGCCGCCTACCGGACGTCGTACGCGAAGGTCAACGGCGCGGGCGGTGTCCCCGCGAAGTACCGCGGCTACGCCGAGCGGGTCGCGCACTACCTCCAGGAGTACACGCCATCGGGGAGGAGGTGACCCTCAGACTTCCGAGGTACCCGCGCGCGGGCGCCTCCGGCACGGTGGAACCACACCGCCTCGGCGGTACGACCAGATCCGTGCTCACGGTAGTTGGGGGAACGTCAGTGAACGTGAAGAAGTCCGCCGCGCTGCTCGTCGCGGCCACCGCCCTGCTCGCCGGCCCCGTCGTCCCGGCCGCCTCGGCCCAGCCGGGCGACGCGGCCGCCCCGTCCCGCTCGGCCGCACAGGCCTTTGAGGTCCAGCGGCGCGTCGACGCGGTGCTGGCCGGCCACCCCGGCGGCCGGCAGGTCTCCGCCGGCAAGGTGCACTTCGACGGCCTCGACGTCACGGTGTACCCGGCGCGCCAGGCGGCCCAGGCCAAGGCCGCGGCGCTCAACTGCCGTTACGGCTACCTGTGCGTGGACGTCCGCGGCACCGTCTTCAACTTCTACAAGTGCCAGCAGTGGTCCGTGTCCAACTGGTACGGCGACGGCGACTTCGTCAACAACCAGACGCCCGGCACCGTGGCCCGCTTCTACAACAAGGACGGCAGCGTGCGCTGGACGTCCACGGCGTACCAGGCCGGCCGCGCCACCTGGGACCCGATCTACTCCGTGCGTCCCTGCTGACGCGACACGGCCGCGGTCTCCGGCCCCGCTCGGGGGAGGGCCGGAGACCGCTCCTTCGTTCCGGGTCAGTGGAAGAAGTGGCGGGTGCCGGTGAAGTACATCGTGACGCCCGCCTTCTTCGCGGCCTCGACGACCTGCTCGTCGCGGATCGAGCCGCCCGGCTGGACGATGGCCCTCACGCCCGCCGCGATCAGGATCTCGGGGCCGTCGGGGAACGGGAAGAACGCGTCGGAGGCGGCGTAGGAGCCGCGCGCCCGCTCCTCGCCGGCCCGCTCGACCGCGAGCCTGCAGGAGTCCACACGGTTCACCTGTCCCATGCCGACGCCGACCGAGGCGCCGCCCCTGGCGAGCAGGATCGCGTTGGACTTCACGGCGCGGCAGGCCTTCCAGGCGAAGGCCAGCTCGGCCAGCCCGGCCTCGTCCAGCGCCTCGCCGGACGCCAGCGTCCAGTGCGCCGGGTCGTCGCCCTCGGCCTGCAGCCGGTCGGCGACCTGGAGCAGGGCGCCGCCGTCGATCGGCTTGACCTCGACGCGGTGTTCGGGGCGCTCGGCGCAGCGCAGCACGCGGATGTTCTTCTTCTTGGTGAGGGCCTCCAGGGCCCCCTCCTCGTAGCCGGGCGCGACGATGACCTCGGTGAAGATGTCGGCGACCTGCTCCGCCATCTCCTTGCTGACCGGCCGGTTCACGGCGATCACACCGCCGAACGCGGACAGCGGGTCACAGGCGTGCGCCTTGCGGTGCGCCTCGGCGACGTCCGCGCCGACCGCGATGCCGCAGGGGTTGGCGTGCTTGATGATCGCCACGCACGGCTCGTCGTGGTCGTACGCGGCACGGCGGGCGGCGTCCGTGTCCGTGTAGTTGTTGAACGACATCTCCTTGCCGTGGAGCTGCTCCGCCTCCGCCAGACCGCCCGTGCCGGAGGTGTAGAGGGCGGCCGGCTGGTGCGGGTTCTCGCCGTAGCGCAGGGTGTGCGCGCGCTCCAGGGTGGTGCCAAGGAAGTCGGGGAACGCGGAGTCGTCGACGGGCGCGTAGGAGGAGGCGAACCAGGAGGCGACGGCGATGTCGTAGGCCGCCGTGTGCTGGAAGGCCTCGGCGGCGAGCCGCTTGCGGGTGGTGAGGTCGAAGCCGCCGTCCGTGACCGCGTGCAGCACGTCGCCGTAGCGGGCGGGGCTGGTGACGACGGCGACGGACGGGTGGTTCTTGGCGGCGGCGCGGACCATCGACGGGCCGCCGATGTCGATCTGCTCGACGCACTCGTCGGGCGAGGCGCCGGAGGCCACGGTCTCGCGGAACGGGTAGAGGTTGACCACGACGAGATCGAACGGCTGGACGCCCAGCTCCTCCAGCTGCCGCCGGTGGTCCTCCAGCCGCAGGTCGGCGAGGATGCCGGCGTGCACCTTCGGGTGCAGGGTCTTGACGCGGCCGTCCAGGCACTCGGGGAAGCCGGTGAGCTCCTCGACCTTGGTGACGGGGACGCCGGCGGCGGCGATCCGCCCGGCCGTGGACCCGGTGGAGACGAGTTCGACGCCGGCCTCGTGCAGCCCGCGCGCGAGCTCCTCCAGACCGGTCTTGTCGTAGACGCTGACGAGCGCGCGCCGGATGGGCCGCTTGTTGCTCTCGGCGGTCACTGGATAACTACCTTTCGTCCCTCGATGCGATAGCCGTTGCGGGCGAGCCGCCCCACGACCTCGACGAGCAGCCTTCGCTCGACTTCCTTGATGCGCTCGTGCAGCGCGCTCTCGTCGTCCTCGTCCCGGATCTCCACCACGCCCTGCGCGATGATCGGCCCGGTGTCGACGCCGTCGTCGACGAAGTGGACGGTGCAGCCGGTGACCTTGGCGCCGTACGCGAGCGCGTCCCGCACGCCGTGGGCTCCGGGAAAACTGGGCAGCAGGGCGGGGTGCGTGTTCACGAACCGCCCGCCGAACCGCGCGAGGAACTCCTTCCCCACGATCTTCATGAACCCGGCGGACACCACCAGGTCGGGCTCGTGGGCGGCGACCGCCTCGGCGAGCGCGGCGTCCCACTCCTCACGGGTCGCGTAGTCCCTGACCTTCCGCACGAAGGTCGGCAGCCCCGCGCGCTCGGCGCGCGCGAGCCCCTCGATGCCGTCACGGTCGGCGCCCACGGCGACGATCTCGGCGCCGTAGGCCTCGACTCCGCTCTCGGCGATCGCGTCGAGGAGCGCCTGCAGATTGGTGCCGGATCCGGAGACCAGCACGACGAGGCGCTTGGCCACGGGCTTGGCGGCCACGGTGGGGCCCTTTCTCGGGGAAGCTGTTTGTACGGTCGTACGAATGCTTCGCGTCCCCGGATACGGGGAAGCCTACGAAGCGGCCGACCGTCAGCAACGATACCGGCACACCGGGGCGGCCCCCATGGGACGGGGGCGTGGCCGGAAGGTAGCGTCTGGGACGGGCCGGTACGGGAACGCACTCGGCGCACCGCGCGTTCACGGGATGACGGAATCCGGATCCAGGGATCTTCAGCGCCTTCGGGACGCTGCGGTTCCGCCGTGACCCACCAGTCCCACGGGACTCACTCACCTCACTCACCAAGGGGAAGACGCTCACTTGATGTCGGACCGCAGCCTGCGACTCCTCACGCTCCCCTCGCATGCCAAGCAGGGAGGAGAGCGCGGCGCCGTGCTGCTGCGGGAGCGCCCCGCGTCGCCGCCGGACGCGCCCTCCGAGGGGGGCAGCGGCGACGGGCAGGGCGGGGCGGCCCCCGAGGACAATCCCTTCGCCCCGCCGCCCGAGGGCACTCCGGACCGCCCCTGGCGGCCGCGGAACCCGTCCGGGGGCGACCACTCCGGCTCCGACTCCGGCACGGGCCCCGGCGAGGGCGGGGGTCACTCCCCGTGGGGCAGCCAGTGGAGCGACAGGCAGCCCGGCCGTTCCCCGGGCGGTTTCGGCGAGCGCCCCCAGCGACCCGGCGGCCCGGGCGGTCCCGGTGGCCCCGAGCAGCAGGGCGGCGGCTCCGGACCGGGCCTGCGCTGGGACCCCACCGACCCCGCCCAGCGCCGGGCGCGCTACGCCCTGCTGTGCGGCATGTGGGCCTTCTTCTTCGCCCTCTTCAGCTGGCCCTACGTGGCCCTGCTGCTCGGCGCTCCCGCCCTGTACTGGGGCATCAGCGCGCTGCGCGGCAAGCCGCGCGCCGCCGACCCCGACACCCCGGCCCCCGAGGGTCGCCCACAGACCACGGCGGCGATCAGCGGCCTGGTCACGGCGAGCCTCGCCCTGGTCCTGGTCGCCGCGAACTTCACGGCGCAGCTCGTCTACCGCGACTACTACTCCTGCACGCACGACGCCCTCACCAACCAGGCCAGGCAGGCGTGCGACCAGCACCTGCCGAAGGAACTGCGGGGAGTGCTGGGAGTCAAGGGCTGACCCTGACCGCCCGGGTCCTCGGCGAGGACGCGGCGCGGGGCCGGTCAGGGACCGGCCGGCCGCTCCGAGGAGCCCGATGCCTCGGGAGTGCCGGGGGCCTGGGTCCCCGGCGGCTCGGGGGCGGACGGCTTGCTCGGGTCGCCCCGGGTTTCGTGAGCGGCTGGCTCTGGGGTTGTTTGTGGGGCTGTTTCTGGGCCCGGTCCCGCGCCTGAGTCTCCGGCCGGCTCTTCCATCGGCTCCTCCGTCGGCTCCCCGCCCGGTTCGTCCACCGGTGCTACGACGGGCTTCTCGGGTGCGGTCGGCTGCCCGGGCGCCGTCGTGGACCGGGTCGCCGCCTCCTTCAGCGCCGCCCAGCGCGCCTCCCGTGAGGCGCCGTCGTGCCAGGGGGAGGCGGCGGACTCCGGCGGCTCCAGCGGCAGCACGTCGTACGGTTCGAGCGTGAGGTCGTAAGGCCGGGGTGCGGGGGCCGGTGCGGGCGCCGGGGTCTGCGCACCGCCCGTGCGGGGCCATCCGATCCGCCGCTCCGGTCCCTCACCCGCGGTCGGCCACGCGAGCCGCCACCACGGCGTGCGGCCGGACCGCGCCGGCGTCCCGGTCCGCGGCTCCCGCAGCCCCCGGCCGCGCCACGCCCGCACCGTCAGCGCCATCGGCACGGCCGCCGTCGCCGTCCACACCAGCGCGGCCAGACCCACCTGCCACCCCACCGGCCCGAACCGGGCGAGCGCCCGGTCGCCCAGTGGGCCGCCCGCCAGCGCCGCGAGCGCGCCGAGCGCGGCGGCGCACACCAGGCAGGCGAGGCACGCCCCGGCCGCCGTCCGCCGGTACGACCACACCGCGACTGCGCCCCGCGCTCCCGCCCTCCCGCCATCACGGGCCGCCGCGAGGAGTCCGCCGGCACCACCGGCACCCGCGTCCCTCCCCTTGGGACGACCGGCATCCACCTCCCGCCCCTCACGCCCCTCGCGGCCTCTGCGCCCCTCCCGCTCCCGCACCGACGCCGCGCCGGCGAACCACCCCATCGTCAGCCCGGCCACCACCGGCACGGCCGCGCACGCCCAGTTCACCGGTGTCCCCGGGCCCGAGTCCGGCACCGCCGCGAGCAGCGGGAACGGTGGCAGGAGCGGCGCCGGGGCGGAGGACAGGGGCCCCACGACATGACCGGTGCCGAGGACGAAGCCGGGGCCCAGAGCGTAGGCGGCGGCCCACAGCATCGCGTTCGGCAGCAGCGCCAGGCACAGCAGCAGCACCGCGAACCGGCCCGACCAGCCCTCCGTCAGCCGCAGGAAGGCCGCCTGCGCGGCCGCGCCGTGCGCCACCAGCGACACCCCGAGCACCAGCGCCCCGCCCCCGGCGAACACCAGGGCCCCGGCACCGGCCGCCCGCGCCGCGACCCCGAGGCGCGCACGGGGGCCCGGCGCGAGGAGGAGGCGCCGTACGCCCACGGGCAGCCCGCCCAGCAACCGCTCGAGCGGGGCGCGCGGACAGCCGTACGCCGTCCACACCCCGCTGGCCGCCGCCACCGCGGCAACCAGCGGTACGCACACCGCCGTCCACCCCCACGAGGGCCGCAGCGCACCGCCCTGCGCGTACGCCGCGGCCGGGCCGCCGACCGTGAGGTAGCCGAGGACGACACCGGCCCAGGCGGTGCACGGCGGGACGAGCGGGCCGCCGTCGCCCCCGTCGGTCGCGTCCCGGGCCGCCCGGTGCACCAGCAGCACCGGCAGGGCGAGCAGCAGCAGCGGAGTCACCCCCACGGGCGCGGGCACGCCGGTGAGCGTGTCGGTGCGCACCAGTTCGGAGCCGTGCGAGAGCAGCCACAGCGCGGCGGCGACGTGCAGCGCACCGCCCGGACCGCTGTCGGGATAGGGCGAACTGATCCACAGTCCGATGACGAGCACCGCGAACGAGCCGAGCCCCAGCCCCGCCGCGACCGCGCCGCCGAGGAAGCCGGCGCCCAGTCCTGGCGTACGGTCCCGCACCCGGGAACGCAGGGGCGGCAGCGGCGGACGTCGATGGCTCGTCTGGGTCACGCCGCCATGCTCCCAACGACACGCGTCTTCCCGTCGTAACAGGCGAACCCCCGCTGTGTCGCTCAATATACGCTTATGTACCTATTCGCACGAAGGGGCGCACCGTGAGGAGTAGCCCCGCGCACCAGCTGCCGTCACCCGCGAAATGCCGACGTCTGCGCCTGGCGGCGTCTCTGACGCAGGCTCAGGTCGCCGCTCGGGCCGGTGTTCCCCTCGACACGGTGTGCGCCTGGGAGGCGGGCCGCGCCGTCCCGCCCGGCCGGCACCGGCAGGCCTACGCGCAGGTGCTCGCTTCCCTCATGTCGACGGGCCGTCAGGACGACCTGGAGATGCCGTCCCTGACGCCCGCCCAGGCCTTCGACGCGCTGTACGCCTTCTGCGCCCCGGCCCTGGTACGGCAGGCCTTCCTGCTCACCGGGCGGCGCGAGCGGGCCCGCGAGGCCGTGGAGCGGGCCTTCCAACTGGCCTGGCAGCGGTGGCCGGAGGTGGCGAGCGACCGCGACCCGGCGGGCTGGGTGCGGGCGGCGGCGTACGAGTGCGCCCTGTCCCCCTGGCACCGCTTCCGCCCGCGCAACCGCGTCCCGGATCCACTCCGCGACCCCGCGGACCGCGCACTGCAACAGGCGCTGATGCACCTCCCGCCGCCCTACCGGCGCACGCTGGTGCTCTACGACGGTGTCGGCCTCGACCTGCCGGAGACGGCGGCGGAGACGGAGGCCAGCACACCGGCGACGGCGAACCGGCTGACGCACGCCCGGGAAGCAGTCGCCGCGCGCCTGCCGGAGCTGGCGGACACGGCGGAACTGCACCGGCGGCTGGTCCGGCTGGCCTCCGCCCAACGCCTCACGGCGGCCCGGCCGCCGACGGTGCGGACGGCCGGGGAACGCCGGACGCGGTTCTGGACCCGGTCCGCCACCGCCTTCATCGTCGCCGTCCTCGGCGCGACCACGCTGACCCTGCGGACGGCTCCGACGCACTACGAGGCGCCGGTGGCTCCCGGGCAAGCGGTGCGCGGGCTGCCGCCGCGGACCGCGCTGGGTCCCCTGACACCGCAGGAACTCGCGCTGCGGGACAGGTTGAGGGCGCAGTCGGCGAGTGGCCCGGAGCGGATGGCGCCGGACGCCCGGTGACCGGCGCCGGACCGCGGGCGACACATGACCGGCGCCCATGACCACATGCGGGCACCTGCATGACCGGCGCCCGGACCGCGGGCGGCACACGACCGGCCTCGGATCACGTGCGGGCACATGACCGGCGTCCGGCACGCATACGTGTGGGCACAAAAAAGGCGGTGGGCCCGCCCCCCCTCGGGGAGCGGGCCCACCGGCCTCGGTCCGCGCGCCCGCGCGCGACCCGGCGCGACTCCGCGCGACGCGGCTGTGCGCGCTGCGGCGCGTGACTCGCCCGGACTCAGCCGGCGAGGACCTCGCGGGCGAGCTTGGCCGTCTCGGTCGGGGTCTTGCCGACCTTGACGCCCGCGGCCTCCAGGGCCTCCTTCTTGGCCTGGGCCGTGCCGGAGGAGCCGGAGACGATGGCGCCGGCGTGGCCCATGGTCTTGCCCTCGGGCGCGGTGAAGCCCGCGACGTAGCCGACGACCGGCTTGGTCACGTTCTCCTTGATGAAGGCCGCGGCCCGCTCCTCGGCGTCGCCGCCGATCTCGCCGATCATGACGATCAGGTCGGTGTCGGGGTCGTCCTGGAACGCCTTCAGCGCGTCGATGTGGGTGGTGCCGATGATCGGGTCACCGCCGATGCCGACGCAGGTCGAGAAGCCGATGTCCCGCAGCTCGTACATCATCTGGTACGTCAGCGTGCCGGACTTCGACACCAGGCCGATGCGGCCCGGCTTGGTGATGTCGGCCGGGATGATGCCGGCGTTCGACTGACCCGGGGTGATCAGGCCGGGGCAGTTCGGGCCGATGATCCGGGTCTTGTTGCCCTTCTTGCCGGCGTAGGCCCAGAAGGACGCCGTGTCGTGCACCGCGATGCCCTCGGTGATGACCACCGCGAGCGGGATCTCGGCGTCGATGGCCTCGACGACCGCGTCCTTGGTGAACTTCTCCGGGACGAAGATGACCGTGACGTCGGCGCCGGTCTTCTCGATGGCCTCCTTGACGGTGCCGAAGACCGGTACCTCGGTGCCGTCGAAGTCGACGCTCTGGCCCGCCTTGCGCGGGTTCACGCCACCGACGATGTTGGTGCCGGACGCCAGCATGCGGCGGGTGTGCTTCTGACCCTCCGAGCCGGTCATGCCCTGGACGATGACCTTGGATTCCTTGGTGAGGAAGATAGCCATGGTGTTCTTGTGACCTCGTCCCTTACTTCGCGGCAGCAGCCAGCTCGGCGGCCTTGTCGGCCGCGCCGTCCATGGTGTCCACCCGCTGGACGAGCGGGTGCTTGCGGTCGTCCAGGATCTTGCGACCCAGCTCCGCGTTGTTGCCGTCGAGGCGCACGACGAGCGGCTTGGTGACCTCTTCGCCCTTGCTCTCGAGGAGCTCCAGGGCCTGCACGATGCCGTTGGCGACCGCGTCGCAGGCGGTGATGCCGCCGAAGACGTTGACGAAGACGGACTTGACGTCCGGGTCGCCGAGGATGATCTCCAGGCCGTTCGCCATGACCTCGGCGGAGGCGCCGCCGCCGATGTCCAGGAAGTTGGCGGGCTTGACGCCCTGGTGGGCCTCGCCGGCGTAGGCGACGACGTCCAGGGTCGACATGACCAGACCCGCGCCGTTGCCGATGATGCCGACCTCGCCGTCGAGCTTGACGTAGTTGAGGTTCTTCTCCTTGGCCGCGGCCTCGAGCGGGTTGGCCGCCGCCTTGTCGTGGAGCTCCTCGAACTCGGGGTGGCGGAACTCGGCGTTCTCGTCCAGGGAGACCTTGCCGTCGAGGGCGATGACGTCACCGGAGGCGACCTTGGCCAGCGGGTTCACCTCGACCAGCAGGGCGTCCGACTTGACGAAGGTGTCCCAGAGGGTGACCAGGACGTCGGCGACCTTGTCGGCCACGTCGGCCGGGAACTTCGCCGCGGCGACGATCTCCTGGGCCTTCGCCTTGTCGACACCGTCGATGGCGTCGATCGCGATCTGGGCGACGGCCTCGGGGCGGGTGGCGGCGACCTCCTCGATCTCCATGCCGCCCTCTACGGAGGCGATGGAGAGGAAGGTGCGGTTGGCACGGTCGAGGAGGAAGGAGACGTAGTACTCCTCGACGATCTCCGGCGCGGTCTCGGCGATCATCACCTTGTGGACCGTGTGGCCCTTGATGTCCATGCCGAGGATGTCCGTCGCGCGGGCGACGGCCTCGTCCGGGGTGGCGGCGAGCTTCACGCCACCGGCCTTGCCACGACCACCGACCTTCACCTGGGCCTTGACGACCGACTTGCCGCCCAGCCGCTCGGTGATCTCGCGCGCCGCCTCAGGCGTGTCGATGACTTCACCGGCCAGCACCGGTACACCGTGCTTGGCGAAGAGGTCCCTCGCCTGGTACTCGAACAGGTCCACGCGCTTCCGTCCCTATCAGTGATCTCGCGGTTCGTTGGATGCGTGGGCGTGCCGCGAAGGGCAACGTGACGTCCGCTCTGTGTCACAAGGGAGGCGCACACGGTGTCCGAGCGCGCGGCATGTCCGTCTCGCAGGTTATCGCCGCTTCCGTGGCGGCTCTAAATCGCAGGTCACACCTGAGCGGTGATACCTGTCACATGATTCAGCCTACGCGGCCGGGGCGTCGCCCGGGGGGCAGGACCTCACCGGGCTGGGGTTGACCCGGTGAGGTCCCGTGGGCGACCCGCGGGGGCGCGCCTGCTCCGCCCCCGCGTGGGAGCGGGGCGGGCGGCCCCCACCCCAATGGGGACCGCCCGCCCCATCCGCGGGGTTTCGGCCGGACGGACCGACGGCATTCGGGCACCCGGGTCCTGCCGCCTCGCGGAGTCGATGGGGCGCCGTACCGAGGCCTCCCGGCCGGGGGCCCGGCCTCGGTACGACTGTGCGTACGACTGCCCCCACGGGGCGGCCGCACTGGGGGGTTCAGACGCTGTACGGGTGCACGCCCTGGAGGTGGTCCTGGACACTGCTCCGGACGCCGTCCTGGACGGGCCGCGCGTAGGCCGGGGTGACCGAACGGGCGACCCCCTGGACGCCGGTGGCCGCGTGGCCCGCGAGCGGGCCGGCCGTGCCGACGGCCGTGCCGCCCAGCTCCTGCGCGAACGGCGCCACGTGACCGGCGACCCCGTGGGCGAACGGGCCGACCTCACCGGCGACCCCGCCTGCGAACGGCGCGACCTCGCCCTCGACGCCGTACGCCAGCGCCGCGGTGCTGCCACCGACGTTCTGGGCGACGGGCCGCACGGTGTCGGCGACGGTGTCGACGACAGGACGCACGGCACCGGTGACCCCGTAGGCGAACGGCGGCACCTTGCCCGCGACGCCCTCGGCGAAGGGCGCCGCCTGCCCGGCGACCCCGTGGGCGATCGGGCCGACCTCGCCGGCCACCCCGCCTGCGAACGGCGCGACCTCGCCCTCGACGCCGTACGCCGGCGCGGGCGCGTCGGCGACGGCCTGCCAGGCGACCGGCACGACCCCGTGCACGGCGGTGCCGGCGACCGGCGGCAGCACGGCGTCCGCGGTGTCGTGGACCACCTGGCCGGCCGGCCCGGTGGCGTACGCCGGTACGTCCGCGGCGACGCCGCCGACCACGGGGCGCGCCCGGGCGACCGCGCCGCCGGCGACGGCCCACGTGTCCGTGACGGCTCCCGCGGCGACCTGCCGCGCCCCGGCGGCCGCGCCCCGGGCGACGGGGTGGGCGTCCTGGACGGCACCGCCCGCGACCGGCCGTACGTCGGCGACGGCGCCGTGGGCCAGTCCGGTCGCGGCGCCCACGGCGTGGCCGACGGCGGGAGTGACACCGTCCACCGCGTGCGTGGCGACCGGCGGGACGCCCCGGACGGCGCCGGTGGCGACCGGGATCACTCCGTTCACCGCGTCGGCGGCGGTGGGGACCACACCGTGCACCGCGTCCCCGGCAGCCGGCACCACGCCGTCCACGGCGTGGCCGGCGACCGGAAGCACCCCGTCGATCGCGGTGTCCGCCACGGGCGGGACGACGGCGTCCGCGCTCTGCCGCACGACCGGCGTGACCGTGCCGGGCACGGCGGAGACGGTCCCCACGACCTGCTGCCGCACGCCGCCGACGGTGCCGGTGACGTGGCCGGGCACGCCGGAGACGGTGGCCTCGGCGGCCCCCCGGGCCACCCCCGCCTCGCCCCGCGCGACCCCGGCCGCCCCCGCGACCAGTCCCTCCGCACCGGCGCCCCCATCCCGAGCGGCGCCCCGCACGGCGGTGACCCCGTCCTGCGCCGCACCGGCGAGGTGCGTCGCGTGCGCCTGCGCCACACCGGCCACCCCGAATGCGCCCGCCTGAGCGGTACCGGCCAGACCGGCCGCCCGGGCCTGAGCGGCGCCAGGCACACCTGCGGCCTCCGCCTGCGCGGCACCGGCGAGGTGGGCCGCGTGGGCGGTACCGGCGAGGTGGGCCGCGTGCGCCTGGGCGGAACTGGCGAGTTGAGCGGCCTTGACCTGCGCCACCTCGGCCACCCCGAATGCGCCCGCCTGAGCGGTACCGGCCAGACCGGCCGCCCGGGCCTGAGCGGCGCCAGGCACACCTGCGGCCTCCGCCTGCGCGG